>JAFSVL010000072.1 GCA_017445015.1 Bacteroidales bacterium
ATTATTTATCAGAAAAGCAATAGCTATCCGATTGAATTTCAAAAGGATAGCTATTTATTTTAAATGCCCAGCCTTTATCTGGAAGAATTTGTACAAAAAAGAGGATGACCTCAAGTCCTAAGACTTTTTAGTCACCCCCTTTGTGGAGATGGGCGGAGTCGAACCGCCGTCCAAACAACGCAGCAAAAAGCTTTCTACACGCTTATTCCTCCTTTGATTGTCGGAGAACGGATGAGGAAGGACACCCTTGCCGTTCCCTTATCCCCTGATCTTGGCGGAGCGTGGGGGCGGCGGCTCCGTGCGTCCGGTTTGAATGATACCCCTTGATCCGGTCATAACCGGCCTAAAGCCCGGAGGGATATACGCCAGTCCCGCAGCCTTGGCGGATCCGGTTAATGCTCAATCTCCCTGAGATTAGCAAGCGTACGAATAGTTGTAGTTGCCAGTTAATGGCTTGAAGGCTGAGATTAACGGGCAAACCTCCGACGCCCGGCGTGCTTACCTTCCACCGTCGATGCTGTCAAAACCGAACATCCCCGATAGATAGCAATGGCAAAGATGGCGCATTTTTTACATTTTTCCAAACCGGCGAAGAACTCCGGGCTATGACGGGATTCATCAAGGGCTTCATTTCAACGCAAAGCCTTGTAGATGCCGCATACATCGCCCAGCGTTCCGGATGCCCTTTTCAACAATTCGAGCAATTCTTCCGCAGAATGCTCCGTCACCTGAACCTGGGCGGATTCAATTACAGCACCATCATGGATGCCTTTAACCACTTCAGCGGAGATTCGCCCTCCACGACATGGCGCTTCTCACTCCCCGGGACTTCATCGCGGAACTAAAACGTTAGGCATCACTGGATAAACTCAATCTGAAAACTTTTTTGAATGGGGACCGCAACCTGGAAGAAAAAGGCAGTTTTCTCTGGGGTTGCGGTCCCTCGGGGCCGGCAACCTCCTGAAAAATGGCCCAAAATGCCAGGGTTGCCGGACCTGACGACAAAAAACCGGCTCCCGCAGCTGATGGCCGTCAGGCGCGTTCGCCGAAAATGGCGGTGCCGATACGCACGATGGTGGCGTCGTGCCTCAGGGCAATGCGCCAGTCGCCGGACATGCCGATCGACAATTCGCAAAAATCGGATAGTTCCGGGAACAGATCCCGCAGATAGGCGAAGAAATCAGCGATACGGCAGAAATCGGCATCGATGGTATCCTCTTCATCGGTATGTGATGCCATGCCCATCAGGCCGCAAAAGCGGATGAAGCGGAACGAATCCGCCCGGAAGAGCAGTTCCAGCACCTCCTCCTCAGTAAAACCCTGCTTGGTTTTCTCCGCACCGATATGCAGTTCCAGCAACACCGGAATCACCTTGCCGTTCGCGGCACCCCAGCGGTTGATTTCTTCCAGAAGATGTAGCGTATCGACGGACTCCACCAGGGAAGCATAAGGCAGGACCATCTTCAGCTTATTGGTCTGCAGATGGCCCAGGAAATGCCATTCGATATCGGCGGGGAGGGTTTCCGCCTTGGCTTTCAGCTCCTGCGGGCGGTTTTCCCCAAAGACGCGATGGCCGGCGCCGTAGGCTTCCATGACCGCTTCGGCGGGGTGGAATTTGGAAACTGCCACCAGCTTGACGCGGGGCGGCAGTTCCTTTAAAATCGTATGCAGGGCTTCCGCAATCATCTGCGGTTCCTGGCCTGCTGTTTCATCTGGGCCTGCTGCATCTTCTGGGCTTCTTCCAGCCGCTGCTGCCATTTGCTCTTAGGCAGCGGTTTCCCCTCTGAGGCCGCCACCTTGGCAAGCACATCCTCAGGATGGACGAAGAACTTCTTGATAATGAAGATTTCGACGATGGAAATCAGTTGCGAAAGCAGATAATAGTAACTGAGCGCCGCAGAGAGGCTGTTGCAGATGAAGAACATCATGATGGGCATCATCCATACGCTCATGAACTTCATGCTGGCGGCATTGGGATCGTTGCCCGCCGCCTGTACGGTGAGGCGCGAATAGAGCCACATGGTGGCCGCCATCAGCAGGGCAAAGAGCGACAGATGGTCTCCGATAAGCGGGATCCGCGTCCCGAAATCGACGATGGAATCATAGGCGCTGAGGTCCTTGCACCACAGGAAAGACTGCTGCCTCAGTTCGATGGAAGCCGGGAAGAAGCGGAACATTGCCCAGAGGATCGGGAAGGTCAGCAGCGTGGGAAGGCATCCTCCCATCGGACTCACGCCGGCCCGCTTATAGAGGTCCATCGTGGCCTGCTGCTTCTTGAGCGCATCTTCCTGCTTAGGATATTTTTCATTGATCTTCTCCATCAGCGGACGCAGGGCCTGCATCTTCGCCGATGAGGAAAACGACTTGTAGGTAAACGGCAGTACGACCAGTTTGATGACGAGGGTCATCAGCAGGATGATGATGCCGAAATTGGAAATGAAGCGGCTGAAGAAGTTGAACATCGGAATGATGGCGTAGCGGGTAAACCAACCCACGAGCCAGCCTCCGAGGGGAATGATCTTCTCATACTTCTGGTTGTAGGACTTCAGCGTCTGGAAGTGGTTGGGGCCGAAGTAGAACTCCAACGGGACATCCACCCGGCTGCCCCGGGCAAGGTCCAGCCGCATGTTTGCCGTGCATGCCATCAGATTGTGGCTGTCATCGTCCTGGTCAAAGAAGTGAACGTCCAGTTCCCCGGAGGAGAATTCCTGCGGAGCACGGACAATCGCCGAGAAGAACTGCTGCTGGAAGGCGAACCAGCTCAGGCGGGAGTCGATACGGCGGGAATGGCTGCGTCCGCGTCCCATCTCACCGGGTTTCTTGTCCCCGTCAAAGTACCAGTCCACCTTGGAATACTGGGACTCGTTCTTGAATCCCTTTTCCATTCTGGGGATGACGACGGAGTAATCCAGGTCAAAAGAAGAGACATTGCGGGGAATGACGTCGTCCATATCCACAAACGCAAGGTTGGAAAGCAACTGGTAACTGTCGTTCCCGGCAAGGGTATAACGCTGCTCGATATATCCGCCTCCGTCAAAGGGCAGCCGCATCACGAGGGAATTGTCCGTATGCTCGGCGATGGCGAAGGTAAAATCCTTGGTGGCGATGTATTCTCCGGCATAAACCCTGGCGGAAAGCGCACTGCCGCCCTCGCGGAAGATAAACAGGGAGGTACTGTCGAAATTGCGGTAATTGAGAATCTGCGCCGAGAGCGGCTGGGCACCGCGCGTCGTGAATTCCAGACGCAGCACGTCATTCTGCAGGACGACCACCGTATCGGGAAGGGAATGCGCCTGCTCCAGCATCGCATCCTTGTAAATCACCTGATGCCAGGCGGAGGGAGTATCCTGCCCCGCGACTGTCGTCACAGAGGCCGTATCCGCCGGAACGGGAGGCGGGACCGGAGCATTGGCCAGCGCAATGCTGTCCTGCACGCGCTGCCATTCCATCTGTTTCTTCGCCTGTCCCGACTGATAAAAGGTAAAGCCGACCAGAATGAGACCGATCAGCACAAAGCCGACAACCGAATTCTTATCCATTACTGTTCTCCTCCCTCGGTTTCGTTCCTGCGGATCTGCTCTTCAAGTTTCTGAAGCTCCGCCTTCGCCTTGTCGATGCGTTCCTGCATCTGGGCGATAAGCGGGGATCCCTTCGACGAAAGAGAGAAAAAGCCGATATTGTTCTCGTAAGTTGCTATTTCCTGCTGCAGCGCCTTGAATTTGTCGTTCAAGACATCCTTGGGACTGCGGGCCGGGCGGGCGGGACGCTCTCCGCGGGCCGGCATCTTGGGACGGGCGGCTTCGCGGGCGGCATCCCGGGCGGCGAAGAATTCATCGCAGGCGGAACGGAAATTCTGCCACAGTTCATCAGATTTCTTGCGGGGGACAGCGCCGATTTCCTTCCACTGCCTTTGAAGGGCGATAAACTGGTCCGTCGCACTCTTCCAGTCCGTACTGGACTTCAGTTCGTGCGCCTTGTCCACCAGGGCCTGCTTGGCCTCCAGGTTTTCCCTGAGGCTGCCCTTAAAGGCATTGAAGTACGCCCGCTTGCGCGTAAAGAAAGCATCGCAGGCCGCGCGGAAACGCTCATAAATCTTCTGGTTTTCCTTCCGGGTCGCAAATCCGATACTACGCCATCTTGCCTGAATTTCAGCAATTTGGGCTGAAAGTTGATTCCATTCGGCAGAAGTGGTCACATCCATCGCGGCGATGGCCTCCACCTCCTCGCAAAGCGCCGTCTTGGCCTCCAGATTCTTCGTCTGCTCTTCCTTTACGCCTTCGAAATGCGCCTGATACCTCTTGTTGATAACGGCGGTTGCCGCCCTAAAGCGGTTCCAGATATCCTCGCGCACCTCCTTGGCGACGGGACCGTATTCCTTCCACTGCTCATGCAGTTTCTGAAGTTCGTGGAACGCGGAAACGACATTTTCGTTTTCGGCGAGTTTTTCGGCTGCCTCACAAAAGGCCTCCTTGGCCTCCAGGTTCTTCTTGAAATCCAGGTCACGGAGGTCACGGTTGATCTTGACCATATCGTAGAATTTCTCGATGAAGAACTGGTAGGTATCGTTGATGTCGCGGAAACGGGTCACGGGGACGGGCCCGGCCTCGCGCCAGCGGTTCTGGATTTCACGCAGCGCCGGGAAGGAAGTGCTTACATCCTCCTGACCTTCCACCAAAGCTTTGAGGTCAGCGATGATGGCCAGTTTCTTTTCAAGGTTTTGCTCGCGTTCCTGCTCCTGCCTGCGGTTATACTCCGCACGCTCCTTTTTGTAATCCGCATACATCGCCTTGAAATTCTCTTCCACGCCTTCAAACGGCGTCTCCACCCCCTTGGGTGCGGCTTCGCGCATTTTCAGCAGCAGTTTATAAAATGCGGACTTGACCGCTTCCGCCTCCTTGGAGCGCATCATCGCATCCGCGGATGTACGCAGTTCCTGGAAAAAATCTGACAGCTCGGCCAGACTCTTGTCCGCCAGGTTCTGCGCTGCGGACTGCGGCTGGACCTGAGGTTCCGACTGCTCAATTCGCTCGGTCTGAAATTCGATTTTGCTCTCTTCCATATCAAGTAAATAAGTTATAGTCCACAAATATATTAATTTTCTGGGAGATTTTGGTAATTTTGCCCTCAAATCTGAAAAAGGAATGAGAATCGATATTTTAAGCGTCGTCCCGGAACTGCTTGAAAGCCCGCTCTCCCACTCCATCGTGGGCCGTGCGGTGAAGAAGGGCATCGTCGATATCCAGGTCCATCATCTCCGGAAATATGGCATAGGGCCGCGCAGGAACGTTGATGACTACAGTTACGGCGGCGATGCCGGCATGGTGATGAGGGTGGAACCGGTGTTCCGGATGATTGAAGAGCTCCGGACAGAACGCGGGTATGACGAGGTCATCTACCTCTCCCCCGACGGGGAAATCCTCACCCAGGCCATCGCCAACGAATTGTCCCTCAAACAGAACCTGATCCTGCTCTGCGGGCATTACAAGGGCATCGACCACCGCATCCGGGAACACCTCGTCACCCGGGAAATCTCCGTGGGGGATTACGTCGTGAGCGGCGGGGAGATTCCCGCGGCGCTGCTGACGGATGCGATTGTCCGGCTGCTTCCGGGCGCGCTGACGGACGAGACTTCCGCACTGAGCGACTCATTCCAGGACAACCTCCTTTCCCCGCCCGTCTATACCCGGCCGGCCGAATTCAACGGATGGAAAGTTCCCGACGTCCTGTTGAGCGGAAACCCTAAGAGCATCCGGGAATGGCAGGACGAGCAGGCGCTCGAAAGGACGCGCAGGCTGCGCCCGGGGCTGCTTTTTGACGGAGAAAAGGCTTAGTTAGTAAAATATTTTAAAAACAAAAAATATTTTTTTAACATTTTTCCGAAAAATACTTGCAGATTTAAAAAAAAGCCGTACCTTTGCTCCCAGAAAAAGAACAACAACTCTACCTTACTTCTGTAAGGGCTTCTAACCAACAATAATTAACCTTCTCATAAGGTAATATACTACTAACTAATCACCGACGCCCGCTGCGACAGCGGGCGTCGGCCAATTTTAGGGGGCCCTGCCCCCTTACCCGCTCGCGGTCCGCTCGCTACCCCTGCGGCTCCCGACCTACCGACATCGCGCTGCGCGCTCCGTCCCGGTCTCCGCCGGGCGTTCTGAGGAACGCCTTTTTAGCCGGACCTCGAAGAGCAGGGGCCAGTTTTTGCCGGTCAGATAGATTTTCCCGTCCGGGGAAAGGGCGATGCCGTTCAGGACATCCGTGTCCGGAGTACGGAGCGAAGGGTCGAGCAGGCCGCTGCAATCCACCAGGCCTTCCACCCTGCCGCTGCCGGGATGGATGATGGCGATGACATCAGAAGTATAGAGATTCGCCCAGATACGGCCGTCAATCCACTCCAGTTCATTGAGCAGGCGAAGCGGTTTCCCGTCCAGCGTCACCCGGAGCGTTTTCCGCACCTTGAAATCGCCGTCCATAAAATAGAGGCGGCTGCTTCCATCGCTGGCAATGAGCGAGCGCCCGTCGGTCGTAAGCCCCCAGCCTTCGCGCGGATAACGGACGGTGCGCAGGTAACGCAGGGAATCGGCGTCATAGACAAAAGCCTTCTTGTTGGTCCAGGTCAGGATATAGAGTTTGCCGTCCAGCATGACGGAGCCCTCGACAAAGTACTGCGCGTCAAAATTGAAGCGGCGGAGCGGCTTCCCGCTTGCAAGTTCCACCTCCCGGAAAGAAGACGCACCGTATTCGCCGGTACTTTCATACAGCACGCCATGATGAAAAAAAAGCCCCTGGGTGTACGCTCCGGTATCGTGAGGATAGGTACGGACGACCTCCACACCGTACCGGCGCACCTTTCCGCTTCCGCAGGCGGCAAGCAGCAGGGAAAAAACCAGCAGGAGGAAAAGTCTTTTCATCAGGCACAGATTTTTCGTAAAACGTCACGGGCGGCGTCAAGAATCCCCCTTTCGCCGGGAACCTCGCGGTGCCGCATCACGAAACAGCCGTTACAGATGAGGGAATCGATACAGTCGGAATGCGCGGAATACACAAAATTTGCCTCGAAGGGAGCCGGTGACAGAAAGAAGGAATTGTCCGTATCGACAATGGCGATATCCGCCAGCGCCCCTTCCCGGATGCGGCCGGCATCGATTCCCAGCGCCTTGGCACCGTTATACGATGCGCACTGCATCAGTTCGGGAATCGGAAGGGCGGAAGGGTCGTCGCGCCAGGCCTTTTGGACGAGCGCCGCCGTTTTCATCGCCTCCAGCATGTCCAGATTGTTCGAAGAGGCGCAGCCGTCCGTACCCAGACAGACATTCGCCCCCGCATCGCGCAATTCATTATAGAGGAAGCGATAGCCGGAGGCCAGCTTGGTATTGGAGTTGATGTTATGGACGCAGGTAACGCCCGCATCGCCCAAAAGCCGGACATCGCGCTCCGAAAGCCAAAGGCAATGGCCGGCGATGACATCCGGTCCCCAAAAGCCCAGCGAATCCAGATATTCGACAGGAGACAGTCCGTGATGGGCCGCCTTGCAATCCTCCACCTCTTTCCTCGTCTCGGAAACATGGATATGCAGGGGGATACCGCGACGGCGGGCAAAATCCGCAGCCCAGCACAGCGTATCGGCACTGACGGTATAAATGGAATGGCAGGACAGCACATAGACCGGGCAGTCCCCGTAAAGTTCGTAATCTTCTTCGGCCCGGGCCTGTTCCAGCGCGGCCTTCCTCTCATCGAACCCGTCCAGAAGCGTATAGCCCAGGGCACAGCGCAACCCCATCTCCGCCGCGGCCCGGCGGGTTTCGGAAGAGTGCCAGTACTGGTCATTGAAGGCTGTCGTACCCGTCCGGATCATCTCCAGACAGGCCACCTTCGCTCCCCAATAGATGAATTCGGGGTCAATCTTCTCCTCCAGACGCCAGACATGCGAGAGCCAGTCGTGGAACTTCATGTCCTCCCCCACTCCCCGCATCAACGACATCGCCGCGTGGACGTGCATATTCACAAAACCCGGAACCGCAGCCTTTCCGCCACAGTCCATGGATTCCAGATCTCCTGCGAGATCCCAGCCGGAACAGGCCCCGGCCGCCTCTATTCGCTTGATGATTCCTCCTTCTATCAGTAAATCCCTGCGGACGTCACCGACAGAAATATTCTTCAAAAGTATCGCCGCCACTCCCCCTACAAATCCTCAAACTCCACCTGCGAATTTTCCTCCTCTTCAGAACGATGGGGAATCTCACCGCCGAAGCACTGGTTCTTAATGTAGTCCACAACCTCGGCGAATCCTTCGGCAAACTTCTCGAAATCCTCCTTATAGAGAAATATCTTGTGTTTGTCGTAAGCATAACTGCCGTCCTGGTTCGTCCGGCGCTTGCTTTCGGTAATGGTGAGGTAGAAGTCGTTGTTCCCCCTCGTGCTTTTCACGTCGAAGAAATACGTGCGTTTCCCTGCCCTCACGGGTTTGGAATAAACATCGTCCGCATTTCTCTCACGAAAGGCGGAGGAGTCGTAGTCCTCACGGTACATCGCTTTACTTATTAAATTGTTAATCATTGCAAAAATAGTTTTTTTCTCGATAAGTTGACTATCTTTGCATAAAATTTTATTTGATTAGTTTTTTGAAATGCTCAACAGACGAATTCTCCGCGTGAAGACTTTCAAGATGATTTACGCGCTGACGGAAAACCCGGAGATGTCTTTGAAAGAAGCAGGGAAGGCGCTGGAACGCTCCTGCGAGGCTACCAGGGACCTGTACTTGTTGCTTTTGACCCTCACCGGACCGCTGACCGACGAAGCATCCACACGTATCGAAGCCTCCCGTTCCAAATTTTCGGCAACCCCGGAGGAACGCAACCCCAACCTGAAATTCCTGCGCAACCGCATTCCCGCCCTTTTTGCGGAAGATCCTGATTTTCAGCGCATCATCAAGAAGAAAAAACTCAGCTGGCAGCCCTACGACGCTTTTCTGCGCCATCTCTATGAGGAAGTCCGCGAACAGAAATGGTTCGCCGCCTACATGGATTCCGGGGAGGATTCCCTGCGCGAGGACGCCGCCCTTTGGGGACGTATCTATCCGCTGCTGGAGGACAATCCGGAACTCGACGCCATCCTGGAAGATTTGTCCATAAACTGGAGCGATGAACTCCCCTATGCCCTGCGCTGTGCCATCAGGACGATGCAGACGCTCGGCGAGGGAAAGGAATGGACGCTGCCGCCGCTCTACAAGAGCGAAATGGACAAGCGCCCCGCCGCCGAGAGCGACAGGGACTTCACGTCCTCCCTGCTGCGACAGGCGGTGAGCGGATTCAACCGATACAAGGAGCAAGTCTCGGAGCACACGAAAAAATGGAACCTGGACCGCATCTGCGCTACCGACCTTGCCCTGATCGTCTGCGGACTCGCCGAGGCGGAAGCCTTCCCCCGCACGCCGAAAAACATCATTATCAACGAATATGTTGAAATCTCCAAGTACTACAGTACCCCGGAGAGCAGCGGATTCGTCAACGGATTACTGGACAAACTCTTACAATAAATATTAAACGATGAACATGCTGACTTTTGTTCTCCAGGCCGCAACTGCGGCACAGCCCCAGGGCGGAAGCCTTTCCTTTATTTTGATGATGGTGCTCATCTTCGCCGTGATGTGGCTTTTCATGATCCGTCCGCAGCGCAAGCAGCAAAAGGCGATCGAACAGTTCCGCAATGAACTGAAGAAAGGCACCAAAGTCCTCACCAACGGCGGAATCATCGGAGAAGTCGTGGAAGTTACCGACCGCACCGTGCTGATCAAGGTGGACGGCGAGGTCAAACTCCGCGTGGACAAGAACTACATCACCGCCGCACCTGACGCTCCCGCTTCCGACAAGAAGCAGTGAAATCCTGGGGCCCCTTCCTGCTCTGCCTGCTGCTCTCGATGGGCATCTGGCTGGCGCACAACCTGTCGCTCACCTATACAGACCAGGTGAGCATAGGCGTCGTGGCCGAGAGCAACCTGGAAGGCAGGGCGCTGCGAAGCAGTTCCGAGGTCGAAGTGACCGCCCGTATCCGCGCATCGGGATTCCACCTCATCTGGATGGCACGGCCTCACGTCGTCACGGTGTTTTTCCGGGCGGAAGACCTGGTGCACCGCGAAGGGGATGTCTTCACCGTGTCGGCGGCGGACCTCATGAAATATTCCTCGGACATTTTCGGAAATGCGAGCGTGGTGGAACGGTTCAATTCCAGTGAACTGCAGGTCCGCTTCAAACCCGAATACAGCCGCAAGGTGCCTGTACGCGCCAGCCGGTCCCTGTCCTTCAAGCCCCAATACATCCTGCGCGGAGATATCGCGCTCGAACCGGATTCCGTCCTGATCTTCGGCGACAGGTGGCGTGTGGACGATATCGACGCGATCTATACCCGGAACATTGCGCACAGCGATCTCCGCAAGTCCGTGCACGGAACCGTCAAACTGGAAAAGCCTTCCGGAATCCGGCTTTCCGCCGACCATGTGTCCTATGATATCGAACTGACGCGGTTCGTCGAACTCCAGGGAGAGGTTGCCGTGCAGATGCGCGGCGTTCCGCCCGGGGTGAAGATGCATTTGCGGCCCTCTACCGTCCATCTGCATCTCAAATGCATTTTCCCGCTGTCTTCAAATCCCGTGGACCAGGCGGTCGTCTATGCGGATTACGATGAATTCCTACAGACGCGCAGCGGCTCCTGCATCCTGCACTGCGACAACCTGCCCGCCAGCGTACTGGACTGCCGCATCGTACCCCAGGTCTGCGAATGCATTGAAATTTCCGAATGAGCGATGAAGACGGTACTGGTCACAGGGGGGATTGCCAGCGGGAAAAGCGAGGTCTGCCGCTATCTGTCGGCCAAGGGCTTCCCCGTTTACGACAGCGACTCCCGCACCAAGGGACTGTACGTTTCCGTCCCCGGGCTGGTGGAACGCATCGAGGAAGCGATCGGACTGCCTTTCGCCCAGATCGGCATTATTTTCTCCGACCGCAGCCGCCGCGAGGCGCTTGAGGCCGTCGTGTTTCCGGAAGTCATCCGGGATTTCGAGGCCTGGCGCATGGAGCAGGAGGCCGATACGGTCTTCATCGAATCGGCAATAGCCGCGGAAAAAACCCAGTTCCGCCGTCTCTACGACAAAATCCTGCTTGTGCGCGCCCCGCTCCAAAAGCGACTGGAACGCAATCCGAAGACTGCCGGACGGCTCGCAGCCCAGTCGCCGCAAAGTATCCGCGCCGACTTTATCATTGACAATGACGGCAGCCTGGAAGCGCTGCATGCCAAAATCGAAGAATTCTTAAAAAAATTATGAAAACCAATCTCGCAAAAATCCTGTCCGTTTCCGGACATCACGGACTTTATCGTTATGTGGCGCAGGCCCGTGGCGGCGCCATCGCCGAAACCCTTTCCGAGGGCAAACGCACCGTCATTGACGCCCGCAGCCGTATTTCCACGCTCGCGGACATTTCCATCTATACTTCCGAAGGAGAAATGCCGCTCAAAGAGGTGTTTCTCGCACTGAAAGCCCATCTGGGCGATGCGGCCGCCCCCGGTTCCAAATCCGACGACGCCACCCTGAAGGCCCTTTTCGCCGCTGCCATCCCGAATTACGACGCGGACCGTTTCTACGTCTCGCACATGCGCAAGGTCGCAGACTGGTATAACGAACTCGTACAGTTTGCGTCCCTCGACTTCGAGGATGAAGAGCAAACGGAAAATTAGGGTCATCACGCTCGGCTGCTCCAAAAACGACGTCGATACGGAGCACCTGCTTTCCTGCCTGCCGGATTCTGATTTCGAATTCAGCGGGGAGGAAAGTGACGAGCCTGTCGATACGCTGCTCATCAACACCTGCGGCTTCATCGGCGATGCAAAACAGGAATCCATTGACTGCATCCTCGCCAATGCCGGGCGCAAAAAGCAGGGTAAGGTGGGTAAGATTGCCGTATTCGGCTGCCTCTCGCAGCGTTATGTCCGCGAACTCCCCTCCCTTATCCCGGAGGTGGACGCCTGGTTCGGCGCCCGCAGGCTCAATCCTGTCCTGCGCTGGCTCGGGGTTTCCGGGGACGCGGACGGCAGCACCTCCCGGCGCATGAAGCCACAGCCGTACGCCTATCTCAAAATCTCCGAAGGGTGCAACCGCCGCTGCTCGTACTGCGCCATTCCCTCGATCCGCGGCAGGCACCGCTCCGTTCCCATAGAGACGCTGGTGGAAGAAGCGGCCGGCCTGGCGGCGGGAGGCGTGAAGGAGTTGCTGCTCATCGCGCAGGACAGCACCTGGTACGGTCTGGACCTGTACGGAGAACGCGCGCTCGGGCGCCTGCTCGACGCCCTCTCCGAAGTGGAAGGCATCGGTCGGCTGCGGATCCACTATTCGCATCCGGACGGCTTCCCCGTCGATGTGCTTGGGCGGATGGCTTCGAATCCCAAGGTCTGCCGCTATCTGGATATTCCCCTGCAGCATATTTCCGACAAAGTACTGCGCGCGATGCACCGCCATGTCAGCGGCGCCTGGACGCGGTCCCTGGTCGAAAGGCTGCGCCGCGAAGTCCCTGGCGTCGCGCTGCGGACCACGATGATCGTGGGGCATCCCGGCGAGGGCGAAGCGGAATTCGCCGAACTGCTGGATTTCGTCAAAGAAGCCCGCTTCGAGCGGCTGGGCGCTTTTTCCTATTCGGAAGAAGAGGGCACCTGGGGTGCGGCGCATCTTGCGGACAGCATCCCCGCCGGGGAGAAACAGCGGCGGCTCGATGCCCTGATGGACCTGCAGCGAAGCATTTCCCGCGAATGCAACGAAGCGCGCGTCGGAAGCACCGCACGGGTACTCGTCGATGCGCTTGGCGACGGCCTGCTGGTGGGACGCAGCGAATTCGAAAGTCCGGAGGTGGACGGGGAAATCCTGGTCAGCAGCGCAGGAGTGGCCGACCCCGGCGCCCTGGTCGGGACTTTCATTGATGTACGCATAACCGGAGCGGACGATTACGATCTTACAGCGCAACTCATTTAAACATGTTCAATCATCACGATATCACACGGGACGCAGTCCAACTGGACGGGAAACTGGCCTCTTGCGGCTACGACTGGTGGTGGCATTCCTTTACCGGACACGACGCCCGGACCGGTGAGGAAAAATCCTTTTTCATCGAATTCTTCCTCTGCAACCCTGCACTCGGCGGGGAAAAACCCATTCTGGGACAACACCCTTCCGCACGGCGCGAAAAACGCAGGCCCTCCTACCTGATGGTCAAGGCGGGCGCCTGGGGAGCCGACGCTGCACAGATCCATAAATTCTACGGTTGGAAGCGCATCTACGTGGACCGGGATACCCCGTTCAGCATCCAGGCCGGAGACTGTTACCTCACCGAGAACGCGACCCGGGGCATTGTCCGCGTAACCGACGAGGAAGCTTCCCGGCATCCCGAATGGATGTGCAAGGGCGGTTCGATGAGCTGGAGCCTGCTGATTGACAAGAAAGTGTCCTTTAATGCAGGATACCTCCCGATGTTCTGGCACGCGGAAGGGATGAAGACCGAATATCGCGGCGAGGTGCTCTGGAACGGACGCAGGTTCATCATTTCACCCAAAAACTGCAATGGATATGCGGACAAAAGCTGGGGAAGCGACTTTACCAGTCCCCGCATCTGGCTTTCCTCCTGCAACTTGCGCAGTGAAAAAAAAGGGACGCGGCTGCGGAACAGCGTCTTCGATATCGGCGGTGTCCGCCCGAAGATCGGGCCCTTCGCCCTGAAGCGGAGACTACTGTCGGCGTTTTGGTATGAAGGCCGCGGCTTCGAATTCAATTTTTCCAAGTTCTGGACCTTCTGCCGCACAAAGTTCAGTTGCAGGGAGACCCGGACGCATATCGTCTGGCATGTGGAGCAGCGCACGCTCTTCAACCGGATGGTCACGGACATCAGTTGCCGCAAGAATACGATGCTGCTGATGAACTACGAATCGCCGGACGGCGCACGGCGGTACCGGAAACTCTGGAACGGCGGCACAGGCAGCGGAAAAATCCAGCTTTACCGCTTCGGAAAACTGGTGGACAGCATCATCGCCACGAATGTAGGTTGCGAATATGGCGAATATAACTTAACTTTGCCATCCAATAAAGGCGGGACGATCCGTCGCGGCCGAAAGGCTGAGGAAAGTCCGGACAGGAAAGGGCGGTCCGCTGCGGAAAGCGCAGGCAGGGGTAACCTTGGGAAGGCCGTAACAGAAAACAACCGCCGCAAGCAGGGTTCCCGCTTGAGGCAAGGGTGAAAACGCGAGGCAAGAGCTCACGACCGCCGTCAGCGATGGCGGCGGGGTACGGCGCCGGATCCTGCAAGACCAAATATACCGGCAGATGAGGGCGGCCCGCCCGATGCCGGGGGGTAGGTTGCGAAGATAAATGACGGATTTAAAAACAGAAACCGGCTTACGGCCCCGCCTTTATTATTTTTGAGGAATCTTGATTTTCTGGCCGACCTTGATGTCAGCGCCGATTTTATTGTACTCCATCAACCGCTTTGCGGTCATACCCGGATATTTGGCCGCGATTTTCGAGAGGGTGTCTCCCGATTTGACGACGTAGAGGCTGTAAGAAGAAGACGTCGTAACCGAAGAAGGAGCCTTGCCCGGTGCATAACCGCCCACATAGAGCACCTGTCCGACCTTGAGCACATCGCTCCTCAAAGCGTTCCATTTGCGGAGCCGGTCCGGGGTGGTGCCGTATCTGGCGGCGATGCGGCTGAGCGATTCCCCGCTCTTGACGACATGGCGCTTCGGTCCTGCAGGACGGGCCGCACCGGGGGAATCCGTCCCCTTGAGAATCTGCTCGGAAAGCAGCTCGGACGCACGGTGCGCATAGAGTGAATCCGGATCCGCAGCCATGAAGGCAGCGCTCCTGTGGTATGGGAGCGTCAGCACGCAAGGGCCTTCGCTGCCGGGGAGGATGTCACAGATGTACTGGGGATTGAGCATCCTTATCTCTTCCTCCGGGATTCCCGCAACCTCTTCTATTTGTTTGAAATGCAGATTTTTCCGGATGTGGAAGGTATCCACCTGGGCCGGCATCCCCACGTCCGCGGGCACGAGGCCGTACTCTTTGTAGTAGGTCATCGCGTACCAGGCCCCTACGAAAGCCGGGACATATCCGCGCGTTTCATGGGGGAGATAGGGATAGACCGACCAGAAATCGGTGGTCCCCGCACGACGGATGGCTTTCCTCACATTCCCGATACCGCAATTATAGGCACTGATGGCGAGCGGCCAGTCCTGGAGCACCCGGTAGGCATCCCGCAGGTAACGCGCCGCGGCATCGGTGGACTTGACCATATCCCTGCGCTCATCCACAAAGGACGTGATGTTCAAGTCATAGAGTTTTGCCGTCTGATACATGAACTGCCACATTCCCACAGCCCCCGCTTTCGACCTTGCCAGCGGATTCATCATGGACTCTATGATGGACATGTACTTGAGTTCGAGCGGCAGACCGTAGCGGCTGAACGCCTCCTCCATCATCGGCATCAGATAGGGGCTGAGTCCGAGCACCCGCGCCATCGACCTGGGCCGCTGTTCGGCGTAAACGATCATGTAATTCTTGACGGTCTCGTTGAAGGGCAGCGCAAAAGCAGGATTCATCGCCTTGAGACGCGCGAGAAGCACTTCGTCGGACACGCGGGAAGCGAAGTGGGCGGAATCGATGTTTTCGGGAACGTCGAAATCTGTCGTATGAAGGCTCGTGCACCAGAGGTCATACAGGCTGTCGGCGGCCTCCACGCTGGGTGCGGGCCTTTGGAGGGGCGCTTCGGGCGGAAGGAGGGATTCGAGGCTGTCCGCCAAGGCACGCAGCGAATCGACGCGGGCCCGGATGGCCTCCATCTGCGCGAATGCCGCGCCGCACGGCAGCAGCAGCGCACAACAAAGCCCTATGCGACGTAAGATCCCCATATCAGAATCGCAGCCCCATCCTCAGCCCCAAAGCCGGCGTCTGCTGCCCGGAAAAGGCATAATCCATATCACCGCCGACCACTGCAGGCGCCACCCGCAGGCTCAGGTCGTCGTTTACTTCAAAATCGTGCATATAGGCAAAAACATTCGCGTCGATGATCTGCAGCAGATACACGGCAAAGAACGCCAGCACGGAATAATCGCGGTAGCGGCGGAAAAAATCGCGGTAATAGAGCGCAGTAGATGCGGGAATCGGCCCGGTATAGGGCACTTCCGTATCCGTCGCCTCCTTATAGATGCGCCGATAGCGCTGATACTGCGTTTCATTCTGCGCCCAGAAATGTCCGGCCGCAGCCATTCCTCCCAGGTATATGGGGACTTTCCAGTATTCCTTGTTGTAAATCTGTCCCGCCCCGGGGCAGAGGATGGAATAAATCGTCGCCTTTCCGGGCTGCGGGAAGTCGTTGGGCTTGTAGGAAATCACGCCGTCCAGCAGCGTTGCCCAGTAGGCCACGCCGGCACCCACCCAGCACCACTTGCTGATGTCCTGCCGGCCCGTCAGGTGATAATAGGTCCCGGCGCCCAGCGCACCCAGCGTCGTCCCATAGACGATGGGGAGTTTCCAGTAGTGTTTGTTGTAAATCTGATAACTGCCCAGGAAGACGAGCGAGCCCGCAAAGAGCGTACCCACCTTCGTGGTGTTCTTGTGTCCCAGCGCGCCGAAGTACTCCTTGAAGGAAAACATCTTGTCGGAGGTATCGCGCGGGGACGCCTTGTCATCGTTATAGCTTTGGGTAAATGCTTCGGAACGGAACTGCGCCCGCAGCGGCGCCGCCCTCATCAGCAGCAGCGCAAGCGGCAGGAGCAGATATTTTCCGAAGGCCCGCATTATTCGGCGAGGCTTTCCAACGCCTTGAGGAAAGCGTCGATCTCATCGTCGGAACGGAAACGCACGGTCATAGAGCCCTTTCCGGCCGCACTGCGGTGGACCGTCACGGCTCCGGAGAAATACCGGCTGATGCGGTTGAGTACCTGGTGATAAGCCGCAGGAAGCGCAGGGTCGGACAGGCGCACGGCAGGGCGGAGCAGTTCATCCACTTTCTGTTCGAGTTGCCGGACGGACAGGCCCTGGAAGACGACGGCGTCCCCCAGCCGCTCCTGAAGGGCCGGGTCGGGGACCCCGAGCAGCACCTTGGCATGGCCCATGGAAAGCAGGCCGTCCTTGAGGTCCCGCTGCAACTTGGCGGGGAGCCGGAGCAGGCGCAGATAGTTGGCCACGGAGGCGCGTTTCATGCCCACACGCTCCGCAAGCTGCTCCTGCGTGAGGGAACATTCCTCGGTCAGGCGGCGGAGCGCCAGGGCGATTTCCACCGGATCCAGGTCCTCGCGCTGGATATTTTCCACCAGCGCCATTTCGAGCGCGGCCGTATCATCCGCTTCACGGACATAGGCGGGAATGCGTTCCAGCCCGGCCATCCGGCTTGCACGGAGACGCCTTTCCCCGCTGATCAGCTGATAGCGGTCTCCATCGCGCCGGACCGTCACCGGCTGGATCAGCCCCATCGCCTGGATGGAGGCGGACAGTTCGCGCAGCGTCGCTTCGTCAAACTCGTCGCGGGGCTGCAGCGGGTTGGCGTCGATTTTCCCGATTTCGATTTCCGGGACCGCACTTTCCACGGCAGCGGGCTCCGGATCCAGGGGCTCCGGGCTTTCCTGCACGGGTCTGGCGCGCAGCGTCTCCGGTGCCGGCATTTCTTCAAACAGGGCGCTCAGCCCCTTCCCTATCGGTTTCCTTTCCTTTTTCATGCTTTCGGTTCGCGGTCCATCAACTCCCGCGCAAGGTTCATATAGTTGACGCTGCTGTTGCAATTGGGATCATAGAGGATGACGGGCTCCCCATGCGAAGGGGCCTCACTGAGGCGGATACTGCGCGTAATCATGGTATTGAACACCATATCGCCGAAGTGCTCGCGCAGTTCCTCCACCACCTGTGTGTGCATGCGCGTGCGGCCATCGAACATCGTAATGACGAAACCCTCGACCGTCAGGTCCGGATTCGGACCGCTGGCCGGATTGACGCCCTGCACGAGCCGTATGGTCTGCAGGAGTTTGTTCAGGCCTTCGAGCGCATAGAATTCCGGCTGCACCGGCACAATGACCGACGATGCCGCCGTCAGGGCGTTGACGGTCAGCAGCCCCAGGGAGGGGGCGCAGTCGATAACGATATAATCGTACCGGTCCGCAACCGGAGCGAGCGCCCGCTTGAGGATGCCCTCCCGGTTCCGGGCATCGAGCATCTCCAGTTCGACGCCGACGAGATTGATATCGGAAGGAAGCAGGTCAAGCGCAGCGATGGAACTGTGGGCGATGGCTTTCTCCGCCGGGACGGCGCCGGTCATCACCTCATAAAGCCCGCCGGCGAGCCCGGAGAGATCGCCGCAATCGACGCCGGAAGTGGCATTCGACTGCGGATCCGCATCCACGAGCAGCACCCTGCGGTCCAGCACCGCGAGGGCGGCGCTAAGGTTGATGGCGGTCGTGGTCTTTCCCACGCCGCCTTTCTGATTGGCTATTGCTATGATTTTTGCCATAAATGTCGGTTCGAGATTTGCAAAGATAAGAATCTTTTTGTTTTTCCGAAAGTAATTACTACCTTTGCGCTCCCGTCCGGAAGACGGGTAAAAACCTTATAACAACAACTAACAAAAATGATTAAACAGTACGAAACCGTTTTCATTGCAACTCCCGTTTTGTCTGATGCCCAGATGAAGGAAGCGGTTGCCAAGTACACCAAGCTCATCACCGATGCCGGCGGCGAGATCGTGTACGAAGAGGATTGGGGGCTCAAGCAGCTCGCGTACCCGATCCAGCACAAGACCTCAGGATTCTATTACCTGATTGAGTTCAAGGCTTCTCCCGAGTTCGTAGCCAGCCTCGAAATCCAGTACAAGCGTGACGAGCGGATTCTCCGCTTCCTTACCGTCGCCCTTGACAAGGATGCCGTCGCCTACGCGCAGAAGAGAAGGGATAACAAGAACAAGAAGGCCGCCGAGCCTCAGCCCAAGGCCGAAGTTGAACCCGAAAACCCCCAGGAGGACTAATCATGGCAGCAGTAGAAAACAACGAGATCCGTTATCTCAACCCTCCCACCGTCGAAGTACGCAAGAAGAAATACTGCCGCTTCAAGAAAGCGGGTATCAAGTATATCGACTATAAGGATGCCGAATTCCTGAAGAAGTTCCTCAACGAGCAGGGCAAGATCCTTCCCCGCCGCATTACCGGTACTTCCCTGAAATTCCAGCGCAAGGTTGCCCAGGCCGTCAAGCGTGCCCGCTCCCTCGCCCTTCTTCCCTATGTTACTGACCTTCTTAAATAATTACGGGCTATGAAAATCATTCTTAAAAAAGACGTCCCCAATCTCGGCGATGCGTCCGAGGTGGTAGAAGTAAAGACCGGTTACGCCCGCAATTATCTCATTCCCCAGGGATTCGCCATCTCGGCCACCCCTTCCAACCTGAAGCAGCTGGAGGAGACCATCCGCCAGCGTGCCCACAAGGAGGCCAAGAATATCGCTGAAGCCCAGGCGTACGCCGCCAAGATTTCCGCCGCTCCCGTCAAGGTCGCCGTCAAGGTGAACGAGCAGGAGAAGATTTACGGTGCCGTGACCGCCGCCCAGGTGGCCGAAGCTTTCGGCGCTGCCGGCATCGAGGTGGACAAGAAGAACATCACCCTTCCTGAAATCAAGGAACTCGGTGAATACGAGGGTAAAGTGAAGTGCTATCGCGGCGTCTTCGCCGACATCAAGATCGAGGTAGTCTCTGAATAATCAGAAGGAAATATTGCTCGACCGCCTGCGGTCGGGAGGAAAAGTGAGCGGGAGGGAACAACTCTCGCTCACCTTTCGTCTGGCCGTTCCCGCCATCCTTGCCCAGGCTGCGATGTGCCTGATGAGTTACATCGATGCGGCGATGGTGGGACAGCTGGGCAGCGCCCCCGCCGCCGCCATCGGACTCGTCAGTTCCACGGCCTGGATTTTCGGAAGTTTCTGTTACGGGAACGCTTCGGGCTTCAGCGTACAGATCGCCCACCGCTGCGGAGCAAAGGACTATGACGGGGCCAAACGGATCCTCCGGGCCGGCCTCGCGGCGACCTTTGTGCTGAGCCTTGTCCTTTGCCTGACGGGGACGGTCGTCAGCAAGCCTCTTCCGGCATGGCTTGGCGGCAATCCGGACATTGTAGGAGACGCCACAGGCTATTTCCTGATCTTTTCCCTTTCCCTTCCGCTCTTCCAGGTGGCCGTATTTTTTGAGGCCGTCCTCATCGCCAGCGGCAATATCAAGGTCCCCAGTATCGCCAGCATTGCGATGTGCGTCCTGGATGTGGGATTCAACGCCTTGTTTATCTTCGGGATGAATATGGGCGCCCGCGGCGCGGCGCTGGGAACGGCGCTGGCCACCGGCTGTTCCGCCCTCTTCCTGATGGCCTACACCTTCCGCAGGAGTACGGAACTCAGGCACAAGCCCTCCTTCCTTCAGCCCATGCGCCGTTTTCTGGGACAGCGCAGCCTCAAGGTGGAATGGAAACTGGCGGAAGGCGCAGAAAGTCCGGCAAACACCATCCTCGGCAAAGCCCTGAAGATTTCCGCTCCCCTGTGGCTGCAGAACCTGATCGTGCGCGGGGCCTATATCGCCGCGACAGTGCTTATCGCACCGCTGGGGACCGTCGCCATCGCCGCCAACGCCTTCGCTATCATCGCCGAGGGCTTCTGCTACCTGCCCGGATACGGCATGCAGGACGCGGCGACGACGCTTGTAGGGCAAAGCCTGGGCGCCCGTCGCAAGGATATGGCGCAACGCTTCGCGTTCATCACGATCGGCAGCGGAGCGGCGATGATGGCGATACTCGCCGTGCTGATGTGGATTTTCGCCCCGCAGATCATGCACTGGATGAGCACGGACCCCGATGTCGTCGCCCTCGGGGCCAGATGTCTGCGTATCGAGGCCTGGGCGGAACTGTTCTTCGGCATCAGCATCGTCGGTTACGGCTGCTGCATCGGAACGGGGAATACAATGGTTCCGTCGCTCATCAACATCCTGAGCATGTGGGTCGTACGAATCGGGCTTTCGCTGCTCCTGATTCCCCGGTACGGCCTGGAAGGCTACTGGATGGCAATGGCGACGGATCTGATACTCAAAGGCGTTATCTTTGCCCTTTACTGTTTCTCCGGGATGTTCTTGAGAAGTTCCCGCAGGAAGTCCCAGGCTTTCTGAATCGAGGGGATATAGGTCCGTTCATCCGGAGAATGCGGATAACGGACGGTCGGCCCTATCGAAACCATCTCCCAGTGAGGATATTTGGCTCCCATGATGGCACATTCAAGGCCACCGTGCGTAGCGGCGGTATCCATGGGTTTCCCATACATCCTGTTGTGCAGGTCGTTCATCAACTTGATAATCGGCGCATCCGGACGCGGCACCCAGCCGGGATAACCGCCATAGGTGCGCACTTTGGCCCCCGCCATCTCGAAGATGCAGCGGACACGCTGTGCCAACTGTTCCTTGGAGGCGTCGATAGCGCTGCGCATCAGGGACTTGACCTTCACATGAGAGCTGCGGGTCTCGACGATGGCCATATTGATGGACGTTTCCGTAAGACCCGGCATGCTCTGGCTCATGCGAATGACATTGGACGGGCAGGCGATAAGGCTTTTGACAATGTTGAGCGCCACTCCGTCCTCTATATAATGCGTAGTGGAACGCAGCGGTTCAATGGAAGTCTTCAACGACGGGTCGCTCTCCTTATATACGGAGGCGGCATTCTTGAAACTGCGGGTCACTGCACGCTTGAAGGCGGACAGCCTTTCCTGCGGAACCGCCACGACGGCCTCCGCTTCGAAAGGAATGGCATTGCGCAGGCTACCGCCGTTGAAACGCACGAGCTTCACACCGTATTTTTCCATGACGGGAAGCAGCGCATAGGCGATGATCTTGTTCGCATTGCCGCGATAGAGGCTGATATCCATGCCGGAATGGCCTCCCTGCAGGCCGGCAACGCTCAGGCGGAAGGTCTTGTATCCTTCCTGCGCACGCACCTTCCGATAAGCGAAATCCGCCTCGATATCCAGACCGCCGGCACAGCCGATGCAGAGTTCGTCCTGGTCTTCGGAATCCAGATTGAGGAGGATGTCTCCCTTCAAAACACCGGGCCTGAGCTTGTCGGCCCCGGTCATACCGGTTTCCTCATCATAGGTAATGAGTACTTCCAGCGGCCCGTGTGGCACGTCGGAAGACTCCGCGACGCTCATCGCAAGCGCCACGCCCAGACCGTCATCCGCGCCGAGGGTGGTGCCGTCCGCAGTCACCCAGTCTCCCTCGATCAGGGTCTTGATGGGGTCATTAAGGAAATCGTGGCCGGAACTCGCGATTTTCTGCGGCACCATATCCATGTGGGCCTGCAGAATCACGCCCTTGCGGTTTTCATAACCCGGCGTGGCGGGAATGCGCATAATCACGTTCCCAGTCTCGTCGGCAAAGGTCTCGACGCCTTTTTCCTTCCCCCACTTCAAAAGGAAGGCGCGTACTTTTTCCTCGTGCTTGGAAGGGCGCGGCTGCTGCGTCAGCAGATAAAAATTGTTCCAGACAATGCCTGGCTGTAAGTCTTTGATCGTCATATCGTCTGTGATTTTAAATGAATCGTCATCCTTGCCTTGAGCGTATCGCCCTCCGTGATTCTGATGCGCAGGTTCTCCCCTTCCGCCTCGAAATCGTAACGGAGGACCGTTTCCTCCGCCTTGGGGAATACCGGAGAGAGGAATTTGATTTCTTTTACGGTATCCGGCACGGCCTGCGGGCCGAGCAGATCCAGCGCTATCTGGAAAAGACAGGCGCCCGGCGTCACCGGAAAGCCCGGGAAATGGGCCTTATAGATTTCCGAATGGGGATTTAAACGGACGACGGCGGACATGCCGCCGTCTGGAGAAGAGCCACTCATCAGGCTCGAACTGACGACCTGCGCGTTACGAATGCGCTGCTCTACCGACTGAGCTAAAGTGGCTTGGGGTTGCAAATATAGCTATTTTGCGTGAATTTACAAAAGAATACTAATATTTATCCTCGATGGCATCCTCGCGGTCCTCGATGTAATCGCGGAACTTTTCGGCAAGCCACTTGGGGACGGAAGGGTCCTTGTCCACCTGCTTGCAGGTTTCATAAAGAGAGTCCTCAATCTGCTTGGCGCGCTTTTTCTCCTTGTCGCGAAGTGCACGGTCGTATGCCGCCAGGCGTCCGTAAACATTGTGCTTGACGAGCAGGTCGTTCAAAGGACTGCTGCCCTTTGCGGGCTCAGCCTTGGCCGGCACGGGAAGGTTCACGTTCATCGTCAGGGTAGCCGTGCGCTCGAAGAGATCACGCGCTTCCTTGGCGCTGAAATCGTCCTTCGCCCCGTCGGCGGGGACAAAGACAATCGTACGCTCCACCCCGGAGCCTTCATTGTACATCGGGAGAATGTTCTCCAGATCCTGGGCCACCAGGTAAAACCCGTCGCGGACCTTCATCGCATTGGCGTCGATGAAATTCAGGTCGATGTTCATTTCCTTGATCTTGACCTTGTCGTCAAGTTTGCGGAGGGGAACCGTAGCCTTGATGATGTATTCCCCCGCGTCGTCGGGATCGGGAACGGCCACCAGCTTGACATCCGCGCCCAGGGCGAAGAGCTGGAATCCGTTACCTGTCATCTCCACATTGTGCTTGAGGAC
Source organism: Bacteroidales bacterium (assembly GCA_017445015.1). Lineage (GTDB taxonomy): Bacteria > Bacteroidota > Bacteroidia > Bacteroidales > UBA932 > Cryptobacteroides. The sequence continues at coordinate 23,696 of JAFSVL010000072.1, forward strand.
GATTTTCTCTTTCGGAGCCCCGCCAAAGAAGGAGCAGGCGGATAAAAGCGCTATGGAAGCGAGGAGGATGATAATTTTTTTCATAACAGGACAAAGTTGAAAAATTTTTTACAATTTTCCAATAGGCAACGGATGGACAAACAATGGGGACGGCGCCGCTGCACCGTCCCCATGGCAAGCCATTCAAAAAAGGGGCTCAGAAGGCTGTCTGAGTGCCGTTGAGCGTAAAAGCGGAGAAGACTGCTGTGCCCTGCTTGGAGTTGTCCGAGGAATTACAGACGATACCCACTTTGACGGAAGCGCCGATGGTTCCGCTGAAATCGACGGTGGACGCATCACCGAAGGTCTCTCCCCCGTCCAGCGAGTAACTGGCCTTGAGGACATTCCCTTCGCGCACGATACGGAAGATCTCGCTGCTGCCGGTTGTAGCGGGCGCGGACATCGCGCTGCTGGTACTCTTGGCAGCATCGCCGGAAGTGCCCAGACGATAGCGGCGATAGTACTTGTCGCCCTTTCCGGCCAGCAGGTACACCAGGTTCGCCGCAGTCGCCGAAGGATCGCTAACGAAAACGATGAGACCGGCCACGCCCTGATTGCCCGACTTCTGCGGAACAAAAGAGTCCAGCTTGACGGTGGCGGTAAAGTCCCCGCTCAACTCTCGATACACCGCGCCGAAGGTCTGGGCGCCGCTCTCCCACTTGCCGGTGGAAGAAATCGTCAGCTGACCGTCCGCGAGGGCATAGGAAGCCGTCGCCCCATTGTTGATCCAGTTCCACCCTTCCGCAAGGCCGGAAGCCGGCTGGTCGGGAGTTTCAGGGTCGTCCTCATCTCCGGTATCCGGATCGGTGGGGTTGTCATCGCTTCCGTTAAAGTCGGTAATGCCTCCGTTATTCACGGCGAGCGGCGCCTCGCTCCAGCCGAGTTTCCCATAGCCGGCACCGGCCATGACCGTTTCCGGCACATCTTCGGCCCTGGTCACGATGTAGTCGTAGGCGGGCTTGAAGTCGGCGTAGGTGAGCGGGGTGATGGTGCTTCCGTTGTAGGAAGTGTACCTTACGTTGGTCAGGGGGTAGGGAGACCTGGCGTTTTGCGGTTTGTTCACATAAACATCCTGCGTCGCATACAGGTAACCAGCCACGGAACCCTGCAGGTTGGACACATCGCCTTCCTTGGCGGGATAGGTGCAGATATCGGTCGGGAGCTGCACGCCATCGAAGTAATTGTACTCCACCAGGACCCTGGCACCGTATGCGGAACCCGCGCCGTAAGTGGTACAGCCGTCATAGAGGTTGTTATACACGTGGGCACGGCCGAAACGCACGCGCGGATGGCGTGAACTCGAGTTGTCGAACCAGTTGTGGTGGAAGGTCACGGTAATCTGCGTGTCGCCGCTCTGGCTGTTGGAATGCCCCACAAGACAGGATTTCTGCGTCTTGATATAGCGGCACCAGCTGACGGTCACATTCCTGGAACCGTGGGTGATATCTGTGGACCCGTCCTCGTAGTCCTTGGTCTGGTTGAGGGAGGTGAAGGTGCAGTGGTCCACCCAGACCCCGTCGCTGTCCTGGATGGAAATGGCGTCGGCGCCGTTGTTTGCCTTGGGCTGGTTCACATTGAGGTTGCGGATGATGATGTTCTTGGCACGCACGAGGAACATGCCGATGCGGTCCATGACAAAACCGTCCGTTCCGTAGAAACTGATATTGGAGACCTCCTTCACATCGAACCAGGGATGGGCTTCCGAGAAATCGCGTCCGTCGGAGGGGCCGAAGGTGCCGCTGAGCCAGATGATGACGGGGGCGCTGTCGCCTTTCTTCTCCGCCTTGGCCCGCGCGAGGAGCCAGGTCTGGAGGGCCTTTCCGCTGTTGAAATGCAGCGTATTGGCCGCCGTCGCGCCTTCGCCGCCCGTCACGCCCGCGGCCTGGGCATAGCCGTACATCCTGTCCAGTTCCACATTGCCTTCCACGGGAGGATCCGGGCAGTCGAGTTCACCTTCGGCGTCGGCGGGAGTATCCGGATCATCGGGATTTTCCGGTCCGGCGCTTCCCCCGGGGACAAATTCTATCGTGTAGAAACGCAGGGCGCCGACGGTACTGAAAATATACACATCGCCCGCAACAATCTCGAAAGAGCAGGTCTTCGGGGCGTTGTTCGGAACGCCGGCCACCACGGACTGCGTGTCACCTCCGTTAGATACGGTTACGGCGCGTGTTGCCGCCGTCGCATCTGGAGAACTTCCGGTATGGCTTGCCTTCACTTTCAACACACCGTCAGCAGAGGCGGTAAATTTCAGATAACTGTCGGTGGCATTGCCGGCATCGGCCGCCTGCCAGCAATCAGGACGGAACTTTCCCTTGGGCATGACAATGGACAACCCGGCATATTGAATGTTCACCGGTTCTATCCACGTGTCGTTGGTGCCGTACTTTGCAAATTCCGTCTGCCAGGCACTCGTGGAAAAATCCCAGAGGGTGGTCTCTCCCGGCTCTTCAGGCTCTTCAGGGTCTTCAGGATCCGCTTCTCCGGTAGGCTCGAACACGAACTTGAAGAAGCGGATGCCGTTGTCCGGATAGACATAGACCTTCCCCTTGGTGACCTCTATGGAAACGTCTCCGTTGTCCGGAATCGCTTTTTGGGATTTGCCGTTTGTACCATATTCGGCAATCACGTTGCGGGAAGTCCCGGCCGAGGGATTTACCACGCTTACCGTCAGAATTCCGTCGCGTGCGGCATTGAAGCTGAAGACGCGCATGGTCTTGTCGCCCGCACCGTTGGGCTGGATATAGCGGAGCCCGGTTTTGGCATCCACATCCCACTTTCCGTTCTTGCTGCCCTCCGTATAGGTAAGGCCGCCGTAACTGACGCTCCAGCCGGTCTGGTTGCTGCCCTTCGCGGAAGAGGCGGCATTGAACTGGGCGTCCCATTCGCTGTCGCTGAAATTCCAGGTGACGGCGTCGCCGCTGAGCTCGTGGACATCCGCATCTTCGATCTTGAAGCGCAGCGTCGTCATCTCGTTCAGGGGAAGCGGCAGCGCGGCCGTCAGGGTGGCGACATGTTTGACGGAAAGGTTCTCCTGGTCCGTAACAACGTCAAGCGCCAGGCTGCTCCCGGCGGGAAGGGTCACGGGATTCACCAGCAGGTATGCCGCACAGTTGCCGTCGATTTCCCAGTCATTACCGGCATAGACGGCGCTGACCGACTGCTGGCTGTTCTTGGCCTCCCATTCCACGATCTCGCGGGTATCGATATTGACCGTCACGCGGCCGGTCAGGATGGATGACGAAGACGTGAGCGTCAGGCCGCTGACCTTCCTTTCGGAAAGGAGGCTTCCGGTCGTCGCGTCCTCAAGGATGATCCTGACGGGGGCGAGAAGGCGGTGGAAGGTCATGCCGTCGATATCGGCGCTGCCGCCCTCGACGCTCAGCGCCGCCGGTTCGGAGACGAGAAGGTCCGCCTCCGGGTCGAAAGTCGTCAGCGAGGGAAGGGCCTGCTGTCCGGGAATCCTGAACTTGAAGTTATGCTCGGCGCGTCCGTCCTTCTTGGGATGATGCGCGATCAGGGTGTACTCCCCGTCCGTCGCTTCGATGGTGCCGGTAAAGGTACCGGTGCGGCCGCTCTGCGCCTGGTTGACGAAGGACCAGGGCTTGCTGTAATCCGAGGTAAGGATGACGGAAAGGGTATCCTTCTCGTCCCAATAGGGGACCCAGCAGCCGGCATCTTCCAGAAGATGCGTCCTGGAAGATGCTATCTCCGCGTTGAAGGTGACGGTAACGCTGCCAGTGGGAACTGTGCTTTCGTTGATTTCCCTGGCGCACGAGGCCGCAAGGAGCGCGGCCGGGAGCAGGGTGCAAAGTATCTTTTTCATCGCTTTCCGTACTTTATAATACATATTCCTCACCCGGTTCGATAATCTCGCCGGGATTGCCTTCGGACGACACATAACTTCCCGCGAGCAGGCTCTGCTCGGGAGCCTCCGCGAACTCCGCGCAAAGCGGAGCCTCATAAACAAGGTATCTCATTTCAGTCTTCATATTCATTGACGATGGCATAGATGAGTGCGTGTTCCCCGCTTCTGGCAAAAGTGTAGGCCGTGCCCTTCGCAAGAGTAATGACATGCTTGGAGACAACGCCCTGCTCGCAGGGATAGTTGACGGCGGTGCCGCCTTCCGGGACAAGCTGGAAATTGGCGGTTCCCGTATTCTTGTTCACCAGATACAGGGTAAGGGTGCTGGTGAGGGTGGAACTGGTGGTAAATCCTGTTCCCACCGCATCGCCGTTCATCTTGATGCCGTAGGCAAAGTCCTTGACCGTATTGTCAGCCGCCGGCTGGGTGAAGGGATAGCCCGTATAACCGCTGAGCGATACGCCGGAAACCTTTTCCGAAAGCGAGAAATATGTCCCTTCTCCGCCATCTGCGGTCTGAAGGATGTTGGCGTGCTTGGTGCCGTTGGCATAAAGCGTATAGGTATGGACCGGCGTCGCTTCCCCACCTGCCGAAGCCTGGCTGATGTAGGCCTCCGCCGTAACGGTTTCATCCGTGTTATACGTATAGGTAAGGATAAACTTGGCAGTCTTCACCCCGGATTCGGTATTTTCGTCACAGGTAAAGGAAACGCTTCCGTCGGCGGGAGTGCCGAAGGACAGATTCCCTATCGTATTCTCATATTCCGCATCCAGCGCTATGCTGACGGTACCGCCGGCAACCGGACGGACAAGACTGTACTCGACCGTGCCGCCCGTAGCGTCCGCCTTGATTGCGACATTGTCGGTCGAAATGACAGGATCGCCGCTGATAGGGGGACAGCCCAGGTCATAGACCTTTCCTTCTTCGAGGGTCTCGTCCTTCTTCTTGTCCGTCGTAAGGGAGGAAGCCTCGGTCATTTCTTCGTCGAAGTAATAGGTCACGGTCAGGTTCTTTATCGAAGCATTGTGCTTGCAGGTGACGGGAATATAGTAAACGCCGTCTTTGGCCAGCGTACCGCTTTCCGCCTTGATGGTCGCCTTGGTGCGCCCGCTGGCACTCTCCACGGAAGAGGTGACACCGGTTTCCGCCACATAGACGGGGCGCCCGCCAAAACGGGTATTGGAGGTCTCCACGGTTACGGCATACACGCCTTTCGTCCCTACGGTGATTTTGAAAAACGCCATGCCGTGGCGGAAACTCAGGGTTCCGTTGTCGCTGACGGCCGTCATGATGCCGAAGTCGGGGTCATATCCGCCCGGAACGGCGGTCTGCGTATCACTGACCGCAGTATTCAGGGCGATGAGGCCCTTGGACCACTCCGTCGGTTTCACAGCGACATTCGGATAAACGGCGTAAAATTCCGTTTCTTCCGCATCGTCCTCAAGCAGGGCACCTTCGAATGTCGCGGAGGCCGTGCCTTCGCCGCTCTTCAGCGTAAACGTGTACTGGTTGCCGCTGTTTGCCGCAATCACATTGATTTTGTCGGAAGCGGACCACAGCACCGCCGTAGCGCCGTCCAGGTAAGTACGGCCGGGGGTCGCATCCTCCCCTTCCCCGGGGGCGTTGACGGTAAAGGTCCTGGTAACTGTTCCCACGGAGGGGGTTGAGGCTTCCCTGTTGCAGGAAACGGAAAGCAGCGCTGCGGCTGCCGCAAAAACTAAAATCTTTTTCATTGCTGTTTCCTCCATGTTCTACCAGATGTCGGACCAGTCCTCTTCCGTGAGGGCGGGGATATCGGTGTTGTAACTGGCGTCAAGAAATACGGAGCCGACGCCCATCTCCAGCGCCTCCGCATCAGGCGCCAAATACTTGGTTTTGTGCATTGTACCTATTTGTGCTATAGCACACTAAATTATGTGATTAAATTTTGGACGCAAATTTATATAAAAATTGGTAATCTGCAAAATTATAAGGACTTAATCGATGCGGAGGCGGCGTCCCACCTTCAGGACGCTGTCCGTGCGCAAGCCGTTCAGGGCGCAGAGTTTCTGCACCGTAACGTGATGCCGGGCCGCTATGCGCGACAGGGAATCGCCGCTGCGGACGACATAATAGCGCGGCTGCGGGTCCTCCGCCCGGTCTTCTCCAGGGGCGGAGGCGGCACGGGCCGGGTCGGAAGGCCGCAGGGACGGAATCTTGTGCTTCGACAGCGGAAGCGTATGCCAGCTGCCGTCAGGTTCCAGCACCAGTTTCTGCATGGCCGAGGGTTGCAGCACTTCCCCATCTTGCGTCAGATAGGCCCAGCGGCCGCCGCCCAGCAGTACGACAAGCGAATCGCCCGCGGCGAAGAGCAGGGTGTCAGGGACCCGGACCCGTGTCCACTCCTCTTCAAAAGGCAGGGCGGCAACGGTATCGGCGGGCTGGGGCGTCAGGAAATCCGGCAGGATGCGCCGGCATCCGAGGAAGCGCGTACGGTAATAGGTCTCGCTATAGCGGTTGACCTGGACACCGCCGTTCAATGCGACATGGATAAAGGAAAAGTCGTTTCCGGTACTGTCTGCGGCGATGAAAATCCCCACATGACCGAGACGCCTGGGGTTGCGGCGGGCACCGAAGAACAGCAGGTCGCCTTTCTGCATTTCCGTAAACGGCCCCTCGACCGCCCTGCCCTCCCGAGACTGCAACAGGGCGGAACGGGGCAGTTCAATTCCGATCCGGCGGTACACGTGCCGCGTAAAGGCGGAACAGTCATAACGGTTCGGCCCCGTCGCACCATAGCGGTACGGTATCCCCTTGAGTGCCGCCGCCTCGTCGATAAGCCGGTCAGCCAATTGCGCCGTCCCTACGACGAGCGAATCCTCCTGCGCTCCGCAAGCCCATGAAGTCAAAACCGCCAGCGCGGTACAAAGGATCATCAGTCGCTTCATCGGTAATCAATCCTGAAAATATCAACGGCATTCCCTCCCCTGCCGCCGCGTCCCTGCGATGTGGCATAGAGCCGCCTCCCGTCCGGCGAAATCGCCAGTCCGACAGGGTAGGAATCGGCATCGACCGCACCCAGCATCCGCATCGAGCGCGCGTCCACCACCGCAATTTTACTGTCATGATTGCAGGCCACGAAAAGATAGCGTCCGTCCGGCGAAGCGACCAGCGTCCGGGCTCCCGCGGGAACTTTGCAACTCTTCCATCCCTGCGTCGGGAACACCGTTTTCCCGGAAGCACGAAGGCCTTCCGCAGCCTCCTCCAGGGCAGCCATACTCAGGCTCTGGACATAGCCTTTCCCATTGATGGTCAAATAAACGCGGCCGCGGCTGAGGATCAGATGCCGGATATTGGACATCATGCCGGTCAGCCTGCCGAGGTAGCGTCCCTGGGCAAGGTCGATCACGGCGATTCCCCCACCCCTGCCCATGCAGGACACGAAAAGGTATTTCCCGTCCGGAGAAAAGAGCGTCCCGCGCAGGCAATAGCCGCTGCCAATATCCCTGTTGACGGCCTGGTCCGCAGGAAAATCCAGCGGGAGCCGGTAATCCACCACCACGCAGGCACGGAAATGCCAGTCTGCCATATCCGGGGCAGAAATATCGATAAGCCCGACGGTATTGTCTCCCCAGTGCGTCACGGCAATGGTTTTTCCGTCCGGGGAACAGGCAACCATCTTGGGCAGCGGGCCGGTTTCAAAAAGCCGGACAATCGTATCCCGCCGGGTATCGATGACGGCCATGGCAGAAGGTTCCACGGCATTCTTGTCGTAATCCCTCCGATAATAGGGCACCCACAGGCAGGCGCCCTCGTGCGAGAAGCAACTCTCCACGGGCTTGCCCGAAAAAAAGTCGGGATGGAGCCGCTCATGCCGGAAAGGGAAGAAACCGCTCGGCGGGGCCCAGAGCGCCACGTGCGCCGTATCAAAGCGGTGCCGGATGACTTTGCGCTTTCCGCCGCTTTGGGCATCATAGACGACCGTCCGCATCCCCTCGAGGGAATTGACATAGAATTTACTTCCGTCCGGACTGACATTCACGGATTTGGGCGACAGGATATCCGCATCCGCCGATTCCGCCGGTCCGCCCCGGTAAGCGTTTTTCCGCGCGATGAAGGTTACACCGAGCGAATCCAGACGCAGGCGCGTCACCCCCGCCCGGGGATGCACCTCGGGCGGCAGGGAGGTATCGTCCGGCACGGAGGAAAGGGCCCAGCCGAGAAGCAGGAACAGGAAGACGGGGGTCATTTACGGAAGCAGTACGGCGTGCGCGTACTCGAAAAGTCCGGGCTCGTACCAGTAGTTGACACAGAGGTATATCATGTGCAGGGCGGCAAAGGGCATGACACGCTTCTCCACTTCTGCGAGCGCTTCCGGCGAATCCGCACCAAAATACTCCCTGCAGAAAATATCCCAGATGCGGTCCATTTCGGCCTTCCCCAGGTGGAAAAGATGCTGCACGCGCTCTTCGGGATTCAGTTTGGAAAGGAAATACCACATGCCGATATCCAGCATCGGATTGCCGTAACTGAAATCCGAAAGGTCGATCCACATGTCCCCCCGCAGGCTGGTAATGACGTTGCTGAGCTGCATGTCGCCATGCAGACAGGTCGTCGCTGCGGGAACACTGTCGATAAAGGAGAAAATGCGGGCCTTCTCCGCATCGGTCAGGCGGTCGCAGCGGGCGACGACGCCGCGGTAAACCAGGGTCCTGTCCGGGAATATGGCCGTATCGCAGGGGGTGGAATGCAACTGCCGGCACATCGCCGCAAAGCGCACGGTAATCTCTTCCAGCCGCTGCGGTTCTTCCGAAATCACGCGCGAGAACGAGCGTTTCCCGGGGATGCGTTCATAATCGAGCGCATTGTTTTCGCCGTCGGAATACAGGGTCCCGACCAGCGGCGTGGGTATTCCGAAGAGCATCACCGCACGCGCCACCGCTTTTTCCTGCGCCACCATCCGGGCGGGGAAATGCCCGCCATATACCTTGATCATCGCATCTCCGTCCGCGCTGTTGTAGGCCTTGGAGAGGAAACTCTCGCCGAAAACCTCATATTTGGACATATCCAGCGCTTTCGGCTTCCGGCTGATGTTCACGACAACGCTTACCCCCGTATCCTCGAATTTTTCCGCGACGGCATCGGCCGCGTTGACGATGGAAAAGCGTTTGCCGGCACGGCGCGCATCAAGGAAGCAGCGGAGCGCGGCGAAATTAATATCATCCACAGCGGCAAAGTCGATAACGGAATTTTCTGCGGTCAGCAAGGAAAGAAGGTCTTCCGCCTCGGCGGCGCCTATTTTTCCGGAAGGATTTAAGGAATTGATACGCATTTTTTAATTTACTATAAGGCTGGCCAAGGTAACAAAAATATGGCAGAATTGAAAAAGCTTTTTTACTTTTGGTCTTTGGAACGGTCTAAATACCGGATGAACGATAGAGACGAGCGCATACTGGAAGCCCTCAGGGAGGACGAATCGCGCGGCATGGCCCTTCTGATGGAGGCCTATGCGGAGCCGGTGTACTGGCATGTCCGCCGGCTTGTGGTGCGGCATGAGGATGCGCAGGACGCGGTGCAGGAAGCATTCATCCGCATCTATAAATCCATCGGCCGTTTCCGCCGGGAGAGCGCCCTCTCCACCTGGGTGTACCGCATCGCCACCCATGAGGCGCTGCGCCTGCTGGAGAAGCGGCGGGAAAGCCTTCCGCTGGACGGAAGCGGCATCTTCGAGCAGCAGGCGGATTTTTGGACGGACTGGGCGGACAAGGATGCGGTGCGGCTGCAGAAAGCGATCCTGTCCCTCCCCCGCAAGCAGCAGCTTGCATTCAACCTCCGCTGGTACGACGAACTGGGATACGAGCAGATCGCCCGGATTACCGGGATGAGCACCGGATCCGCCAAAGCCAATTATCATTTTGCCAAAGAAAAGATCATTCAATACATCAAGGACCATGACTGAACTGGAAAAGATCGGCAAGAAAATGCCCTATACGCTGCCGGAAGGCAGTTTGGAGGCCCTGCAGCAGCGCGTGCTCGCAACGCGGCGCCCCGGCCGTCCCGTCCGGCGCGGCTGGTGGGGATGGGCGCTGGCGGGCGCGGCGGCCCTGGCGCTCCTGTTCACCCTTCACACAACGGTCTTCACTCCGGATCCCTACGAGGAGCTGCTCGCCGCCTTCGATGCCCTGGACAGCGAAGACCAGGCGTTTGTGCTGGAGTGCATCGATTTTGAAAATTTGTAGCCGCAAATTTTACTTTTCGCGACAAGGCAGGTCTAAGAAGACGGATTACAACTTAAAAAACTTTAGTCATGAAAACAATGCGTAAACTTCTTATTGCAACGTTCACCCTCCTGGGAACGCTGACACTTACCGCCCAACCCCGCCAGGAAGATACCGGCAAGGCTGCCGACCGCCAGGCCAAGCGCGAAGGATTCGCCAAAATGCAGGCGCAGAAGATTGCCGCACAGCTGGCCTTCGACGAGGCGACCACCGCCAAGTTCACCGACACCTACATGGCCTGCCAGAAGGAAATCTGGGCCCTCGGTCCCGTAAAAGACAAGGGGAAGGAAAACGCCATGAGCGAGAAGGAAACCGAAGAGAGCATCAAGGCACAGTTTGAACGCAATGAAAAAGTCCTGCAAATCCGCAGGAAGTATTATGAGGAGTACAGCAAGTTCCTCAGCCAAAAGCAGATCCAGCGGGTTTACGAGCTTGAAAAACAGCAGCGCGAGATGATGGCCGGGCACGGCGGAAACCGCGGACAGGGGCCCGCAAAGGGCCGGCGGCCCGCGAAATAATCCACAAACGCCCTGACTATCTGACTGTAAAGTCCAGACTGATCCTGGTGTCGGCCGACGAGGCCCCCACCAGGATTTTGTAGTCCCCTGCATCGACCCTCCAGCTGTGGGAGGCTACGTCGTAGCAGGAAAAATCTGCCATGCTGAGCGGAATCCTGAATTCAACGCTCTTGCCTTTGGCGATAAGCTTCTTGTCGAAGCCTTTCAGTTCGAATGCGGGACGTAATACGGAAGGATTTCGGGGGGCAACATAGACCTGAACCGCCTCCTTCGCGTCCACCTTACCGATATTCTTGACGGTGAAAACAACCTCACAGCCATCTGCCGTGGGGTTGACGGAGCCGCCGGAATACTCAAATGAGGAATAACTGAGGCCGAAGCCGAACGGGAACATGGGAGCGACGCCGAACTTCTCCACGCCGCGGTAGCCGACAAACAGGCCTTCCGAATAGATGGCGTGCGGGAACGGGTCACGAGGGCTCTTGCCGGATTTGTACACCTCCGGCGTCAACTCATGATAGTACTTTGCCGCAGGATTCTTCTCTTCCGAACCCCAGAAGGTGAAGGGAAGTTTTCCGGAAGGCGATACTTTACCGGAAATGATGTCTGCGAGGGCCTTTCCGCCCTCCTGGCCGCCGTACCAGGCCATGATGATGGCCGCCACGCTGTCTTTAAAGGGGTTGATATCCACCTCGCCGCCGGAATTGATAACGACGACGGTATTCCGGTTGAGCGCTGCGGCAGATGCAATAAGTTCATTCTGCCCTTCGGGAAGGGCGTAGGTGCGGTCGTGGTTCTCCCGCTCCGTGTCATGGTTGAAACCGGCCACCACAATCACGGCATCGGCCTTTGCGATGGCCATCTGCTCTTCGGGCGTAAATTCCGTGCCCCCGATGAGTTGTACATTGTATTTCTTACCCAGTGCCTGAAGGCCGGCGAAAGGAGTGATGTTCCTTCCGGGAATGGGATTCATGCGGCCGGAACCGCCACCGTAAGCCACTGTGTTGGCATTGGGACCCAGCACAACGAGACGGCCCTTCTTCACCGGAAGAAGGCCGTTGTTCTGCAGAAGCACGGGCGCTTCGACAGCGGCATCATAGGCCATTGCACGGGAATACTCATAGTCCTCGGGGATGGATTCGTCCTTTGCAGGCTGGTCAAGCAGGCCGAAGGCAATGAAGGTCTGGAGAATGTGCCGGCACATGATGTCCAGATTGGCCTCCGGAAGGACGCCGTTCTCAATAAGGGGCCTGACCATCTCCGGCTTCGTGGTGTAATTTTCCGGCATCTCAAGGTCAAGGCCGCCCGTGAGTACGCCAAGGGTGGTGTAGGTGGACTTCCAGTCCGACATTACGATGCCGTCGAATCCCCAGGCACGAAGGTTCTCTTTGATGAGCCAGGAGCTCTCCGCCGCGTGAACGCCGTTTACGGTGTTGTAGCTGGTCATGACGGCTCCCACACCGGCCTTCTCGACGGCCTTGCGGAAAGCTGGGAAGTAGATCTCATTGAGGGTACGTTCATCTGCGACGGAACCGGTCCAGTGACGGCTGTACTCCTGGTTATTCAGCGCAAAGTGCTTGATGGTGGCGATGACCCGGTGATCTTGGATGCCCTGGATGTAGTTCAGGGCAATCTCCGAGGTCAGGTAAGGGTCTTCCCCATAATACTCGAAGTTGCGGCCGCACAGGGGCGAACGGTAGATGTTCACGCCGGGACATAGCATGATCCTTACGCCGCGGGCCGTGGCATCGAAGCCGATGCCGTCACCTACGCCCTTCGCCGCATCCCGGCTGAAACTGGCGGCAAGGCCTATTCCCGAAGGGTAGTACGTACTGTTTGTCTTGTTCCGCACGCCCTGCGGGCCGTCGGCCATCCTGACAGAAGGGATGCCCAGCCTCGGGATGGCATAGGTGTGGAATCCGTCCACTTTTCCGGAGATGAACTCAATCTTCTCGTCCAGGGTCATTTTGCTCACAATCTCCGCCGCCCTGTCCTTGTCATTCTGGGTGATGATATAAGGCTGGGCACTTGCAATTGCGGAAAACATCAACGCTAGGGTTGCAATAATCAAGGTTTTCTTCATAAATATATCAGAAAGATAAAATTAAATTTCATGTTACCTGAGCAATACGCTCTTTTCACGTTTGACGAACTGGATGGGAATTCCGGAGGGGTCCCGCATCCACATCCTTGGAGGTAAAACCGAAATGGAGGGTCAGAGGGTCCATGTTTGCGTAGTCCGGAGCCTTGGGCTGGGCTGATTTTTCTTCCTTTTTCATGGTATAGCAGGTCTGTCTTTTTTCGATATAATTTTTGACGTCCACCCATTTGTAATAGGGGCCGGAGTATGCTTCCAGTTCGGGGATGAGGGTTTCCTGCTCGTTGGCGAGGAACTTGACCAGCACCTCAGCTTTGCGGTTCTTGTAGAACACGATCTGCAGGTTCGTGGCAAAGGGGCAGAGTTTCACGCCGTTCCAGTTCCGGTAAGCTTCTTCCGCGGTGAGCCTGGGATATCCGTAGCCTTCAAGTCCAAAATAGGAGCACAGGGCCAAGAAAGGCAGGTCGTGCCCAAAGATGAGGTCTGCAGCCACGGGAGCGCCGGCTATGGCTTCATCGGCCTTGCGGACTATTTCCATGACAAGGGGCCTGGCGCGCGGCATACGCTCGTCGCCAAAAGGCTCTGAATTGCAGTGCGCAAGGTAGAAATTGAGGGCGTGGCGGGCATAGGCGGTTTCGACGGCTTCCCAGGGCAGGAAGCTGAAGCGGTTCTCATTTATATCATAGGCCTCAGTAAACTGGGCGAGGGTAAAGATTGCGGAAATAAAACTCTTGGGCTTTGCACCCACCAGCGCTTTTCCGCGGGCCGGATCCTTGAAGTACCTGGCAAAAATGGCCATCGTGTCAATAGGTATGTCTGTCAAGGGCCCGTGGACGACATCCAGGGCTTTCCGCTTAATGGCAGTGCCGCTGTTGCTGGTGATAAAGCGTTGATATTTAACACCGCAGTCCCAGGTCATAACCAGGTCCTTCTTGCAAGCCCTGAGCGAGGAGGTAAAGGCCGCCATACTCACCAGGCAGCGCTGTACATCCGATGATATGGCATGCACTTCCCCATGGCGGAACACCTGCGGATAGCGGTTATACATCCTCCTGGCAAGCAGTTCATGCTCCCTTGCCCCTCTGGGGGTAAGGCGCCCGTCCATACCGTCATGGAGCTGAATCATCTGCTTTGCGCAGGCAAGGAGTGAATCGCCCGACGGGGTGATGATTCCCTCCCGGGCCGCGGCCTCCAGGCAGCCCTTCAACAGCGCATAGGGCTGGTCTGATGAATGGGAACGGGAGCCGTGCCTGCCGTAATGGCTTATATAGAAAGGTTTGAAACCCTTAGGCGCAGGCGTATCTTTCAGCGGATGGAACTCATAAGCATGGACGTTGAATGCCGCACGCTGCGGGAATTCCCGGAGATATGCATCCATTTCCGGAGACAACTGAGCGTAGGAAACCACAGTCAGGGTCAAAAGCAGTACACTTATGAGCAGTCTTTTCATTGGCTAAAACTTAAGAGGGTGAATAGTGGTAACGAAACGCTGCTCTCCGCTGCACACGTAATCTTTATCAGATGCTTCCCGCGATTCCTCTCCGGGGATGTACACGCCCTGACGGGTGCGGAAATACTCCAGAAGGGCAAAGACATCCTGCATATCACCTGCATGAGTGCAGGCGGCAAGGCAGAAGAAAACGCCCAGAAGCAGTATTACCCTTTTACCGATCAATACTTTTTAATACAAGAGTCCACTTTAAAAAGTCAACGTCCCCTCACTACGCGATAACCTCCTGCCGAGGGGCGATGACAGAAGTGCGAAAAAAGTTGCCATAGAAGTAAGATATATTTTCATAATTCATTTATTTTCACTAACTTGCATAAAC
>JAFSVL010000073.1 GCA_017445015.1 Bacteroidales bacterium
AGCCGTACCGGAAGGTGTGGCTGGAACACCTCCTTTTTGGAGCGCGATTCTGATTGTTCTCCTTGTACTTGTCTTTCTTTATTATATAGGCTCGTAGCTCAGTTGGTTAGAGCGCCACACTGATAATGTGGAGGTCCGCGGTTCAACTCCGCGCGGGCCTACGAAAGCGGAACAACTTTTCGGGTTGCTTCGCTTTTTTCTTTTCGGGGGTATAGCTCAGCTGGTAGAGCACATGCTTTGCAAGCATGGGGTCGCCGGTTCGAATCCGACTACCTCCACTCTCAAAAGGCAACCGCGTCAGCGATTGCCTTTTTTTCGCTCCGGTCGTCGTTCCTCCTTCCCCCTCGGTGCTCCGCACCGGTCCCCCAGGGGACATGCGACCTCCACTCCGTTCCGGTCGGTGCCTCCCGGTCGTCGCTTTGCTTCTCCCTCCCGGTACGGCGCTGATGCGCCTTCGCTCCGCTCAAAAGTGCCCTGCGGCCGCCCTTACTGAAGAAGACAAAGGTGATGGATGTGAAGTATGGCGCAAAATCATTATCTTTGCTTGTCAAATGATTGGATTCGTCGTTCTACATTATCTGGCGTACGAGATGACGCTGCAGTGTATGGAAAGTCTCCTGGGGATTGCCGGCGGGAAACACATCGTCGTGGTGGACAACGCCTCCCCGGGCGGCTCCGGCCAGAGGCTGGCGGACCATTTTGCCGGCCAGCGGGAAGTGACGGTGCTTTCAAGCCCTCGGAATGAAGGCTTTGCGCGAGGCAATAATCTTGGCTACAGCTACCTGCGGGAGCATTTTCAGTGTAAGTTCATCGTTATCCTGAACAACGACGTGCTCATTCAGGATACGGCGTTTGCCGACAAGGTAGAAGCCCTTTACCGGGAAACGCCTTTTGCCGTCCTGGGACCGGACATCCTGAATCCTGCCACCGGTGTCCACCAAAATCCTGCACGGACCTATGGCTATTCCCGGGAGGAGGTGCAGCAACTCCAGGAGCGCTTCCGGAAAAAACGGGAGCACTATGACTGGAGACAATTCAAATGGAGTATCAAAAAGCATTTTCTCCACATTCCTGCCCCGCAACCGCAGGAAACGCCCTGGCAGCAAGCACAGAAAGACGTTGTCCTGCACGGTTCCTGCTATGTATTGTCGCAGGAATTCATCCAGGTACGGGAACAAGCATTCAATCCCGGCACTTTCCTTTATTTTGAGGAGGATATCCTGCACTACGAATGCCTGCAGCAAGGACTTACCCTGCTGTACAGCCCTCAGATACAGATTCTGCACCTGGAGGACGTATCCACCGACAAAGCGTTTCGCAGCAATGCCCGGAAGGAAAAGATGAAACTGCAGGAAAGCATCCGTTCCATGGAAGTCCTGCTCAATTTGATGAACCGCTGACGCATGGCCGCTTCCTCCATCAAGAACGCGGTTTACCTGAATGCCGCCGCCCGCTATTCCACGCTGGTCCTGGGCCTGCTCTTCAATGCTGCGCTGGCCCGTATCCTGGTGCCGGAAGACTTTGGCATCGTAGCGGTCAGCATGGTGTTCACCACCTTCTTCAGCCTGCTCTCGGACATGGGGCTGGGCGCCGGCATCATCCAGAACAAGGAACTGAGCCGGGACGATATAGGTAGCATCTTTGCCTTTTCGCTGCGCCTGGGACTTGTGCTGATAGGCGCCTTTGCGCTCTTTTCCTTCCCCATGGCCCATTTTTACGGCAACCGGGCGCTGGTGCCCGTGGGCATGCTGCTGTCCCTCCAGCTGTTCTTCAATACGCTCAACGTCGTTCCCAATGCGCTGCTGCTCAAGCAGAAGAAGTTCAAGAGGGTAGCCGTGCGCATGCTGTGCGCCTGCCTCATTTCCGGCATCATAGGCATCGGACTGGCCCTGATGGGCCTGAAATATTATGCGCTGGTGGCGCAGGCCATCCTGAGCGCCGTGTTCATCTTCAGCTGGAACTATTTTTCCACCCGGCCGCCCATGGCCCGTCGCCCCTCGCGGGAGAGTCTGGAAAAAATCCGCAGCTACTCCGGCTATCTGTTCGGCTTCAACCTCATCAACTACTTTGCCCGAAATCTGGACAACCTCCTCATCGGCAAAGTAATGGGTGCGGCACAGCTGGGCTATTACGACAAGTCCTATAAACTGATGCTGTACCCGGTGAACAACCTCACCCACGTGATTACGCCGGTGCTGCACCCCATCCTGTCGGAACACCAAAACGACAAGGCGTATATCTATGGGAAGTATTTGCAGGTGGTGAACGTGCTGTCCCTGCTGGGTGCATTCATTACCCCGTTTGTCTGGTTTACCAGCGGGGAAATCATTCCCATCCTGTACGGCGGACAGTGGCTTTCCGCCATCCCATGCCTCCGGTGGATGGCCCTCGCCATGTGGGCGCAGATGATCCTGTCCTCCGCAGGCAGCATCTTCCAAAGCCTGGGGGATACCCGGCGGCTGCTTTGGAGCGGCAGCATGAACGCCGTCATGGTGGTTGCGTTTATCATCGCCGGTCTGGTGGAAGGCAGCATCGTGTCCGTGGCGCGGAACGTAGCCATCGCCTATAACCTGCAATTTGTCGCCACATTCTATATCCTCGTCCACCTGTCCTTCGGTTTCCGCACCCGGGACTTCCTGAAAGGCCTGCTGCCGGCCCTGGGCGTCATGGCAGCCGTAGCCTGTGCCGGATACGGCTGCACCTTCCTGCCCGCACTTCCGCTGGCGGGGTCCTTTGCCGCCAAAACGGCCGTCATGGGCGTTGTGTATCTGCTGGCACTCGTCCTTACCCGCCAGCTCAAGCCGCTTCTGGCCCTTCTTTTCCGCCGATAGCGGCCAGGAAACGCAGCGCCTAATCCGTATAGGAGAATTCTGTCAGTACAGGGTAATGGTCGGAGATATAGGTTATCCCATAATCCCTCCTGTCGATGGAATACGTAAGCGCCTTCAAGGGCCCGCAGAAGAAGATATGGTCTATGAGCGAGCCGTTGCTCTTGCCGAAGTCATTGCAGGTATTGATGGTGCGGAAACTGGACTTCACGGCATCTTCACGCGCGTAGCCCAGGGGGAAGGTAATCAGCCTCTGGAGTTCATCCGTAGTGGATGCGCAGTTGAAATCTCCCGTCAGCAGGACTGCATCCTTGCAGGAGGGGCCTATAGGGCCTGAAATGATCAGGGGAATCCTGCTCAGATGCAGATTGCTCTCAAGCATTCGCACGGAAGCGGCGTTGGGCGCATTCTTGTTATTCTGGTAGTGCGTATTGAAAAGCCAGAGCGTGCGTCCCGTCCTGTCTTGGTCGGCAAGCCGTATCCAGGAGGTGCAAAGGGGATGGGTGGTGTGCCAGGAACCGTAGTCGTTGGCCTTGTTCTTTGCCGCCACCTGGTCCGGAGTATCACTGTGCCAGAAAGTTCCCTTTGAGGAAAGGGAGAAGCGGGATTTCCTGTAAAGGACCGTATTGGACGTCTCGTCCTTCGTCGTCTGAAGGATATCCTTTCCCGTCTCCCGGCCGATCCCGTACAGGGCATACTCATCCTTCACCTTGGACAGAATGTATTCCGCCTGAACCCTTTCCACCTCCTGCATGCCGATGATGTCCGGTTTTCTGGTAAGGATGAATTTGCATAGTGCGTCCTTGCGATTGTCCCAGATGTAATCTCCGTCCGAAGGCTCCGGATAACGGATGTTGAAAGTACAGACCAGCAGATCTGCACTTTCGGAGGGCTGGGGCCCGGGAGGGTCCTCCTTGCCGCCGCAGGAGCTTAAGGCTCCTGCAAGCAGCAAAGAAAGGACCAGCAAAGGGGATTTATTGGACAACATAGTTGATGACATGATCGGTTTTATCAAAACTGCCGCCAAAGAGAAGCGTCTCGGCATTGGAGGTTGTAATGGCAGTTCCGTTGACGGTGCCGGAAACCTCGATCGGAGCGGCGGAAGACCCGAGGGTAACGGTACCGCCGTCCTTCCCGCCGCCGCCGGCGATCATGCCAAGGCTTGAGCCGCTGACGGCACTCAAGCTTCCGGAGACGCTGCCGCCCTCGATGACTGCGGAGGATTTGCAGCCCACCCAGCCGATAAGTCCGGATATTCCGTCGATGGGGACAGTGGCTTTGATATCGGCATGGCTTGAGCAGTTCTTCAGGGTCTGGGCGTATCCCCAGTGACGTCCGGCAATACCGCCTACCATGGCATCCAGGTTTGCACCGTTGATGGTGATGTTTCCCGTATTGGTGCAGGACTCCATATAAGGCGTGGCTCCGGCGATGCCGCCGCAGCGGAACAATCCTGTTCCGTCAACCGTAATGGCCCCGCTGTTGGTGCAGGAAGACATCACGCCCCAGTTGGAAGGTGTCGTGTTGTCGTTGTCGGAAGCAGGCCAGCCCACGACGCCTCCGATATGGGTCCAGCTCTTGCTGGCGTAGGTGGTAATCGTGAGGGTGCCGGTGTTGGAGCAGCCGCTGACCGCAGTGCCCCTGTTCTTGCTGGGAGCATCGTCCGAAGGGTTATTCACGCCGCCAAGCACGCCGCCGATGCAGTGCTGGTGGTTCTGGCCTTTGAAATCCGAGCGGTCGCTGGAAATGGCGTTCACGACGATGGCACCGGCATTGGTACAGTCCGTGACGCTTCCGAAATAGCAACCGGCGACGCCGCCCGTAAACATACGTGCAGGGGAAGTGGACATCCCTTCCAGCTTGTTCTCCGTCCAGGAGACCTTTCCTTCGTTCCTGCAGTTATGCATTGCGCCGAACATGTAGCCGGCAACGCCGCCGACAGACGAGGCCACCTTCTTATTATAGAATTCACCCGTCTCGATGTTGTCAGGGTCGGCCGGGTCCCTGGCGGGGCAGGCGCGTCCCGTATGATATCCTCCCTCGAGGCTTATCTCTCCGTAGTTTTCACATCCGTCAAGGTCCGTAAGAGAATAGGCTGTGACACCGGCCACGCCTTGTGAAGTAAAGGACCCGTTCCCGGGCACGATGACAGATACCTTGCCATAGTTCCTGCAGCCGCTCAGGACGGTCTCCTTGTTTACGGACATGCCGACGACGCCGGCAATGAGGTTGCTCTGACGGCTGCCGTTTTCCAGGGTACGGGTGATGCCGGCCTTGTTGATACAGTCCCTGACAATTCCCTCGTTACGGGCTACGACCGCGCCGAAAACCATGGAATCCGGCTCAAAGGAGCAGCTTCCGTCTATCATGACGTTGGTGATGGTGCCACTGTTCACCTTGAAAAGCGGTCCAGCGGCCCTGAGGTTCTTGATGGCATATCCGCCTCCGTCGAAGGTTCCGGAAAAACCTTCCGCCGAAACCAGGGCGACGCCCGCCATGTCGATATCGGCGGCCAGGCGGGCTTCGTCAAGGGATTCCGAAGAGAGGGACGACAGCCATTGCACAAGGGCCTGTGCCGTTTTGATCGTCACTTTATTGTCACCTTTCTGCTGTACGGTGAGCTTGTTGGTGGAAGAGGACAGTTCGGGGGCAAATACAACCGTGCCGGTCCGGCCGTCCACATTCTCATTGTCACTGACCTTCACCGTTACGGTAACGGTACCGCTGCCGCTTTCCGGTTCCAGGGTAATCCATGAAGGGGTCTCGGCGGTCCAGTCTCCGTCGGCAAACACCCTTACGGTCTGCTCTTGGGCGCCGATGGCCTCAAACTGAAGCGTCGTGGTGCTCAGGCGGACGACAGTGGCCGGCGATGAAGATCCGCCGGGGGTCTTTCCCCCTTCCTTTTCTTTATCGCAGGAAAAGAAAACGGAAACTGCGAGAAGCGCTAAAAATACCTTTTTCATAATTCTATCGATTGGTTTGAGTTAAAAAGCAAGTCCGTCATTCCAGCCGGGATTCTGCAGGAGTTTGTGATTCAGCACCCTTTCTTCGATGGGGATGGGGTAAAGATAATCCCTTCCCGGATCGAAAGAGAAAGTATATGCGGGACGCGGGTTGATGTATCCCTTGTTGCCACCGGTTAGGATCATGTCCGTCCCTATCTTATACACGAAAGTTGCGCCGGTAGAAGGCCTGGAGCCGGAGTACAGGCATACATCGGCCTTTCCGTCCTTGTCCCAGTCATATTCTCCCGCACCGGGGAAGTAGATTCCCTGCAGGCATTTTGTGATTCGCTCGCCTGCGGCCCAGCGGAGAAGGTCGGCATATCTAAGACCCTCGAAGGCAAGTTCCACCGTCCTCTCGCGCCGGATTTCAAGAATCACGCCTTTGTTCGTACCGCTGACATTGGGATATCCGGTTTCCTCCGACGTAAGATAAGGGTCCGGCGTACCATTGGCTTTTGCAAGGTTCATATCCGGCATTCCTGCGCGCTTGCGGATACGGTTCACGCTCATATCCAGGTCCGTCTGCGTAAGGGTGCCGAGTTCCGCCTTTGCCTCCGCGTAGATGAGATAAACCTCGGCAAGACGGATCACGGGCAGGTCGTTATAGGAATAATCCCTGACGTTGCCCATGACAAGATTGTCCGAAGGCATCACGAACTTGTTCAGGGAATAGCCGGTAAGCGTGCATTCCAAATCGCAGAACATCGCCCTGTTCGTGGTAAGCACGGTGTAGTTGTATCCCGGAATCCGGATGGTCTGATGAAGCCTCGGATCCCTTCCGGCGACCTGGTCCGCGAAAGACTTGGTGCCCCATCCGGACACGGAAGAGTAACGGCTGCCGTCGGCCATCAGATAATGATCGACGAAGCCCCTGGTGGGGGAATTGCGTCCGCAGGCGGGAAGCAGGGCCATCCCGGTGGCATTATGGTAGCATTTGAGGCTGTAGTCGTAATCGATGGCCAGGATAAACTCCCCGGTATCTTCCACATATTGCGAGAAGAGGTTCTGGTAGTCATAATCCGGATGATTGGTGGTATAAAGGAAGTGCGGGCTCTCATCCATGAGCTGCTTTGCCGCTGCGGCGGCAAGGTCCAGATAATACTCCGGGGGATTGGCATCGGCCGGAAGGGTCCACAGGGTGATATCTCCGTTATGGTATTTGCGGAAGGTTCCCTCAAACAGGCATACCCTGGCCTTGAGTGCCATGGCCGCCCATTTCGTCACCCTGAAAGTGTACCCGGAGGCGTAGGATGACGGGAGTCCGTCAATGGCATTGTCCAGGTCTTCAATCATCTGCTTCATAATCAGCTCGCGGCTGTCCCTCGGCGCATAGAGCTGCTCTTCGTTGGAGGCCATCTCGTGGTCTATCCACGGAACGTCACCGAACTTCTGCACCTTGTCGAAATAGAACCATGCGCGGAAGAACTTGCAAAGGGCTTCGTACTCCCTGGCCACCGCCGGATCCGGGCAGCGGTAGAGGTTCCCCAGGCAGGTGTTGATCTTGCGCAGGGTAGTCCACGACCATCCGCCTCCGGATGCCGGCACCGTACGGAAACTGCCGTTCAGGAGCAGATTGCTGGGATTATTGCCGATCAGAAGGTCGCTCTGCTCATCGTAAGGCGCGTCCGGAAGGATGCTGGAGTAGAACGAGTTGGTAAAGAACTGAAGCTGGGTCGCATTTTCGTAGTAACTCTCTTCAGTGAGGTCGTCGAGCGGATATTTGTTCAAGGCATCATCGCAGGAGGAGACCATGCAAAGGACGCCGAAAGCCATCAACAGATTGTATATCTTTTTCATTTCCGTCCTGTTTAGAATTGAATATCGATACCGAACATAAAGCTCTTCTGCCAGGGATAGAAGGAGCGGCCGTAAGCTTCGGAAGAATCATGGGCGACCGCCTCCGGATCCAGGAAAGCGCTGTGCTTGAACAGCGGCGACCAGCAGGCCAGGTTTTCGCCGGAGAAATACACGCGGATTTTCTCCAGGCCGATTTTCCGGGTCCATTTGGGCGGGACCGTATAACCCACCGTCAGGTTCTTCAGGCGCAGATAGCGGCAGTTCTGAAGATAGCGCGAGTTGACACGGTTCAGGTACCCGCCGGAGATTTCGGCGATATAGCCGCGGGCCCGGGGGAAATACGCATCCGTATTGTCATAGTCCCAGACATCCTTCATGAAATCCCGTCTTATGAAGCTCTGCATGGGATTGGAATACGGGCCCCAGAAAGGGAAGCAAAAGCGTGGAGGATACCAGTAATGGTCTCCGGTACCCTGGAAGAAGACGCCGATGTCGAAGCCGAAATAGTCCACGCCCAGATTGATGCCGTAGGAAAGGCTGGGAAGCTCGTTTCCAAGGATCCTGCGGTCTCCGGGGTCGTCCACCGTATTGGCACCTATGCCGATGGTTCCGTCGCCGTCCAGATCTTCGTATTTCAGGTCTCCCGCCTTCCATCCGGACCCCATGCCGCTGAAGATATAACTCAGGTCCACCTGGGAGGCATAGTCCGCGGCTTCTTCGTCGGTCGCGAAGAGCTGGTCGGCCTGGAATCCCCAGATTTCTCCAAGGCGCCGGCCCACATAGTAGTCCGAGACGATTTTGTTGGGATTGTTGTCGTACTTGGTGATATAGGAATCGTAATTGCTGATATTTCCGGAAATGGAATACCCGAAAGGATGGCCGCCGAGCTTGAACTGGTCTTTCCAGGTAAGGGACAGTTCATAACCTCTTGTCCGCAGGTCTGCCGAGTTCTGCTTGGGCGCACTGGCGCCGTAAACCGCCGGAAGGGCGGCCCCTTCAACCAGCATCCCGAGGGTGTTGCGCACGTACGCTTCGCCGGTGAACTGCAGACGGTCGCCAAAGAATGCGGCATCCAGGCCGACGTTATACTGCTGCACGGTTTCCCAGGTAAGGTCTCCGGCATTGGGGGCCGATATGCCGGCGGTCCTGGCGAGGGCGCCCTCGCCGAAGGCATAGGAGGCGTCTTCAACGCTGATCTTCCTGATATAGGCGTAATTGCTTACCACCTGATTGCCCAGGGAACCGAAGGAGGCCCTGAGTTTAAGGTTGCTTACATAGGTTTTGGCCGGGGCGAAGAAGGGTTCTTCGCTGATTCTCCATCCTGCGGAGGCGGAAGGGAAGAACCCCCACCGGTGTCCGCTCGCAAAACGGGAGGAGCCGTCGTACCGGCCTGAAAGTTCCAGAAGGTACCGGCCCTTATAGTCGTAATTGACCCTTCCGAAACAGCCCAGGAGGGCATATTCGCTCTGTTCTCCGTCTATATACTGCTTGCTGGCGCCCGTCCTGTCCGTTCCGGCGAGGGAGAGGTCGTTGAGTTTGTCCGAAATCAGATAATAACCGATGGCTTCCAGATACTGGGTATATTGGGACTCATAATTGACACCTGCCACGGCGGAAACGTGATGTCCGCCAAAAGTGTCTTCATAGGTGGCGAAGGCATTGGCCGACAGATAGGACCAGGTCCTGGCTTTCTCGTCCAGCTGATTGGTGCCTACGCCGTTGTCCCTGATCACGGGCTCGTCGTCAGGATACTGTTTGTAGGTGAAATTCGTCTGGCGGGCCGTCGTGTGGTTCCGGCGTTTGCGGAAGGTGAAATTCCCCGTAATGCGCAACTGTTTTATCGGAGTGATATTGATTTCCGTTGTATTGGCAAAGTCGTTCTTGCGCTCGATATGCTTGTTCTTGTTCTCCGAAAGCATGATATGTACGCCGTTGCCGACCGCATAACTGTTCACGAAATACTGGGAATAATATACCCAGGAGTCGTCCGGGTTCCGGAGCGGGAAAACCGGAAGGGCGTGGGCGGTGACCATCGAGAATACCCTGTCGATATTGCTGGTTCCGATTCCGAGGTAGGAGTAGGTCTGGTCATAGTAGGAGGTATTGTTGGAAATCGTCGCCCATTTGTTGATGCGGCCCTCGAACCTTGCCCGGAACTGGTATTTGTTGACGATGTCCGGGTTGATCCTGAGGATACCCTGCTGCCGGTCATAGGCCCCGGATATGAAATACTTGAAGTTCTTTCCGCCGCCCGTTACGGAAAGGTTGTGCTGCTGGACGGGGTTGTTGTCGGAGAACAGGGTATGGTACCAGTCCGTATTGCCGTAGTACTTCCACTGCTTCCTGCCGCCTGCCGTCTCCTCTACCACCCAGGGTCTGGCCGGGTTCTCCGTCACGTCATTGACACGGGCAAGGAGTTCGTTCATGTCGTCGTCCGAGTATTTGAGATACCTCTCCCCGGGGTAACGCGCGCCCCAGAAGGTGTTGATCGTGTGGACGCTCCAGTACCCCCTTGTCTCGAAGTCCGTGCTGGTGGTGGGAGACTGCCAGCCGAAGCGGCCGCTGTAGCGTACGGTGGCCTTCTTCGACTCATCCCCGGCCTTTGTCGTGACCAGAATCACGCCGAAGGCCGCCCTGGCGCCGTAAATAGCCGCGGCGGCACCGTCCTTGATGACGGAAATGCTCTCGATGTCCTGGGCGTTGACGCGGCTCAGGTCGCCTTCTGCCCCGTCGATGAGCACCATGGGGCTCGCGCCGTTGATGGAGGTGTAGCCGCGGATGTTGATGTCCGGCGTCTCGTTCATGATGCCCGACGATGCCGTAATGTTCAGTCCGGGCACCGAGCCCTGGAGCATGCTGGTGACGTCATGCGCCGTACGGTTCTGGATTTCGTCTCCCCGTACGGCGGTAATCGCCCCTGTGAGGTTCACCTTCTTCTGGGTGCCGTAGCCGACCACCACGGTCTCTTCCAGCATGAGGTTGTCCTCCTGAAGGACCACGGCTACATCGGACTGGTTTGCGGCGACCTCCACCGTCGCGGAGGTATATCCCAGGCAGGATACCTCGAGGGTCACCTTCGATTCCCTGACGGCAAGGGTCCACTTCCCGTCAGCGCCCGTAATGGTTCCGTGGGTCGTTCCGGCCACGATGACTCCGGCACCGGGGATTCCTTCTCCCGCCGCGTCCCGGACCGTTCCGGAAAGGGTTCTCTGCGCCATTGCCGCAAACGTGCCGGCAACCAGCAGCAGGATGATGGATAAGATATGTTTTGAGCGCATATTGATGGATACTTTAGAAGTAAATGACTCCCTGTCCGTCCGGAATGGATTCAAGCTGTTCGTCCTGGAGCGGCTCCGCTTCTTCCGGCCGTTCCGGGGCGGGGGAGCAGGAACAGGCTGCAAGCAGAAGCGTACAGAGGAGAAGCGTTTTCTTCATTACTGATAGTCAAAAACCAAGGTGGCGTAAATGGGCCAGTGGTCCGAAATGTAGGTCACGCCTTCATAGGCGTAGGTGTCGGTCCCGAAGGATCCGGCCTTGAGTCCGTGCTTGGCGTTCTCGTAGAAGTACTTGTAGGCAATGTGGTCTATGTTGCTCGACTCGTCGCTCCAACTGCTGCCGTTGTAGGTGACGGAAAAGTTGTTGTTGCTGGTAGGATAGTCGGTCTTGGAGGTCTTTCCGTCCTGGTTGCGGGCCCAGTACCAGTTCGAGAGCCTTGTGTCGCCCTTGTCGGAACTGTAGAGTTCGGAGGTCGCGGCATTGAAGTCTCCCACGATGACCATCGGCAACTGCTCCGTATTGATGGCGCTGATCTGGTCGTAGAGGACGGTGCACTCCGCCTTGCGGGCGGCATAGGCAGAGGAGGTGTAGTGTGCCGTGAAGTGGGTGTTGAAGAAATAGAATACGTAACCGTTCTCCTTCCACTGGAATTTGATCCAGGCGCAGTTGTGCCCGTCGTCGGACCCTACGCTCGAAGGATTGGACGAGAGCCAGAAGGTCCCGCGGTCGAGTACGTCGAACTTGTCTTCCTTGTAGAAAATGGCGTTGGACGAATCGGTATTATAGTCTTTGTAGTTTCCGGTAATCTTGTCCCAGGCAGAGCCGCTGCCGCCGTCGGATTCCTTTCCGTATTCGGTGCCCAGGCCATAGGCGGCATAGCCGGAAGTGTTGTTCAGGATATTCACCCTCTGGCGGTATTCGCATTCCTGGGTGCCGATGATATCCGGCTCCTGCGTATTGAAAAAGGCATATACGGCATCCTTGCGCTTGCTCCAGTAGTGGCTGCTGCCCCAGGAGGAATTGTCGTCATTTTTCTGGCAGGCGATGTTGAAGGACCAGACCTTGAGTTCCGGACGGACTTCAAGCTGAGGCGCCGGCAGGGTGGTCTGCATGGTCGTCTGGGCGGAGCGGCTGATGGTGAAAGGGGAGCTGTGCGTGCTTGTGCTGTACTCCCTCTCGGCCTTGTAGGCCTTGACCGTCATGCTTCCGTAGGTGTTTGCGGGAATGACTACATAAAACTCCACGGGCTCGGTGGCGTCCAGCTGCACGCCGGAGCCGCAGTCCACCGCGACGGTCTTATAGCTGTCGCTGCCGCCGCTCATCGACAGCGTGTTGCCCCCGCGGGATACGGTCCCGGGGCCGCAGACGGGCTTGTCGAAAGTGAGTTCGATACGCTTGACGGCAAAACCGCCGAGAAGTCTCAGTTTGAGCACGCCGCAGAGGTTCTTCATGGTGAAGCCGCCCAGCGAATTTGCGGTTGCGGAGAGCATCGGGTTGCTCCCGGAAGCGAAGCCGCCTTTTGTATAGCTGACCTCGGACGGGAGCGTATAGGTGAAGGTGCTGGCACCGTTGTAAGTGGCGGTGCTGGGGTAAGTCGCAAAGAAATTGCCGTCGCCGGAAGGTTCAGCCCCGTAGAAGATTCCGTTGCCTGTGCCCGCTCCGGAACCCAGGCGGAAACTGCTGCCGGTGGAATTTCCGGATGCGAAGACCATGAGTCTGTCGCCGGACGACCAGTGTACGCTGGAGCCGTCCAGGGTGGTTTTTGTAGTTGCTTCTGTGCTGACTGTGATTTCGGACAGCCGGCCTTCGCCTCCCTGTTCTTCCTTGGTGCAGGAGGCAATCAGGACTGCGGCGAGTGCGATCAAAGCCGGATTCAATACGCTTCTCATATTCTTTACTTTGTCATGTATTGCATGTGTGCGCACACACTTTGGCAAATATATCGCATTATTTTGATAAATCAAAATATTATTGCGGAATCAACAATTCTTCCGGGGGAGTGGAAGGCCGCAGGAACATGGAAAAATAGACGGGCAGATAGATTACTTTTCCAGTCTGCCGCACTTCGCGTTCATTGGATAAGACGATTGCATACCGGATGTGATATTCCGGGGTTTCCGTAAAAACGTTCAAGGAGGCGTGCTGATTATAGTCTTTCCCTGATTTTACCTCTATGGGTACGACAGAGAGCGAATCAAAGTCATTCACCAGAAATTCTATTTCTCCCTTCTTTTTGTTGTCATAGTAGTAAAGGGGAAAACCATGGGCCGACAGTTCGCTGCATACCGTCAGTTCATATACTGTCCCCAGGTTGATGCTTTTCCAGTTTTCCATAATTGCGGAAATGTTGTATTGATACAGCAGCATCGTCAGCAGTCCTATATCGTTAAGGTAGAGTTTCAGCAGGTTTTTGCTTTCTGATTCCCGAAGCGGGAACTTTGGATTGGAGACGGCTCTGACCTCATTACAGATGCCGCTTTTTATAAGGTATGCAAATTCATCCTGATACTGCGCCGCGCGTGCCTGGGCTTTATTTTCAATCTCATTGTATCTTACCCGTTTCTTTTTGTTTTCCAGGTATGACGGAATGAGTTCATATATGCGTTCAATCTTTAGTTTATGTTCCCTGTCATACTGGCTTGCATCACCTTTATACAGGTCATATACCTCTTTCTGAGCGGTTCTGACACGGACGATATTGCGTGTCTCCAAAAATTCATTTACGGCATCCGGAAGACCTCCGGCCAAAAGATACATTTTAAAATAATTCATCATTTGGTTGTGAAGGGTTTCGGGTAAGGAGATTCTTTGTTGAAAGCATTCCCGCATGTGCGCAATGACATTGTCTCCAACGTTGTTCGCCCATAGGAATTCTTCAAAATCCAGTGGGTACATTTTGACGACCTCGATCTTCCCTCCGGGTTTTGACAAGGTCTCGTTCAAAGCGATTCCCAACAGCAATCCGCTCACTATATAAGTGTACCTGTCATCTTGTTTGAGGAATTTGAGAAGCGTGAGCATTTCCGGATACGCCTGAATTTCGTCCAGAAATACAAGCGTATCTTCTTTTCCCGCCATTCTGTCTCCGGCGACAGAACTCAGGCGCAGATAAAAATCTTCCTTATTCCTGACGTCCGCAAAGATCCGGTCTCCTTTTTTATCTTCAATCAGGTCGATCTCGATGTAGTTCTTAAACCGTTTCCGCCCTTCATGTCGGATGATATAGGATTTTCCTATCTGGCGTGCTCCATCCAGGATAAGTATCTTGTTCGAGCCATTAGTCAGATAATCAATGAGTTTATCTCGAATTTTTCTTCTAAGCATACACTTTTCCTTAAATTCTAAAGGGAAAATATTACATTTTTCCAATTACGTGAGTAGCAAAAAGGCGCCCCGTGATGAGGCGCCTTTGAAGCAAAGTTCCAATATGTCTTTTACTCGATCCCTGCCGGAACGGCTGCGGCAAGGACATAGTTGAAATCAATTTTACCGGTATCGCTGCTGCCGGCTGAAGAACTGTAGAGCTTGCTGGAGCTTCCCATCAGCCATTTATTGGCAAGGGCATTGGTCGTTATCACGTCTCCTGTAGTAATCACAGCCGGGGTCGCATTGGTTCCGTACTGGAACGAGGTACTACTGGCAATCCCAATGGGGGAAGATGCGGAACCAAAAGTAACTTTGTAGCCAGTAGAGGACGTGCTCTTGGTCTGGCCGCAAATAATGCCTTTGTAGGTATCTTTGCTTTCCGATCCAGTACGCTGGCCGAAAATGCAGGCGACAATGCAGCCCTCTGCCACGGTCACATCGGCCGTCGGTGCTTCCACATAACCGAACAGGCCACCCATATAGTAATCCTTGGACTGGAAAGTCCTCAAGGTGGGATTGGGGTTGTTGCCGGAGCCGTTCGAGTAAAAGTCTCCGGTAGTGATCATGCCCGTGTTGATGCAGTCTCTCACCGTGGTGGAGTTGGGCGTAAGAATGGGAAGGATGCCCCCGGTGACCGAAGACCCGGTGGTGTTGTAAGGACCGAGCCAACCATTGTTGGTACAGTCGCTTATCGACTGAGGTTTGAGCTTTCCTCCGCTAATGCCGCCTATCCAGACAGTGAGGCTGCCGGACCAGGTGAATATGTAGCCGTTGTTGGTGCAGTGCCGGATGACTCCGGCACTGGTTCCGCATATCCCTCCAGTGTAATAATTGGCAGTTACCTGGCTTGAGGGGGGATCGCTCACGAGGCGCCCGTTGTTGATGCTGTATTCAACCGGGGTGGTTGCAGCATTCTCCAAGCCGACAATGCCTCCGATATAGGTGTCGCAGTCCGCGTGGACATTGTAATGGAAAATCTCACCATTATTGGTGTTGGGCGTATCGTCATCGGCCTTTGTAATAACCAGATTCTTGGTATTGCATACACCAAGAATTCCGCCCATGGCAATATGTGAGTTGCACAAGGCATCATCATATAGCTTACCGAAATTGGTGCATCCCTTGACTGTGCCCGCATAGGTAATTGCCCCTATTATTCCTCCAAAGCCGTGGCGGTATGAACCGTTGGTTTCAGTCCTGAAATAGACCTTCCCGGAATTGGAACATTTGTTGACAAGAAGGCTGCCGCCGGACGACGTGAATGCGCCAAGGACACCGCCGACGCTGACGGTATTGTCCCAACTTGATGCCTTGTCGGTAATGGAAGCGGCTTCCTGGACGATATCGCCCTCGTTGCTGCAGCCATCAATGGTGGTATGGGCATCCCACGCCTTGCCTACGATGCCGCCAAGACGGGACACGCCAACACAGTAATTATGTACCTCCGCGTGATTAACGCAATTTGAAACCGTGGTATAAGAGCCGTCGGTCGCGCCAAGGATGCCCCCGATGGCTGAATTGTCGCCGGTGTCGCAGGAGGCATTATCTGTTACGGCACCGTAATTCCGGCAATCGGCAATTGTAATTCCCGCGCCGGAGCCTCCGTTGCCGGAACCAGATATGCCTCCTATAGCGTGCTTGCCGCTTACCGTAGTTGCAGCAGATACGGGAGCAAAGTTCTTTACGTCTCTGATTGTAGATTTCTTGTGCGCATAGCCGATAATGCCGCCGTAGGTCCAACCGCTCCTGGCTCCCGTAATCTCGATCGAACTGTTTCCGTCATAAGAACTGCCGTTCGAAGAACCGAAAACGACATCTTTGAGCACGGCTTCTTCCCCCTTGGATGATCCAAGGGTGCCGATGAATCCTACATTTTGCGCATCAGAAGACACCGTAAAATTGTAAATCTTATGGTTCTGGCCGTCGAAGATGCCGAGGAACTCCGGGACGGGGGTCCAGGCATAGCCGCCGAGGTCGATGTCGGCGCCGAGTTTTACTACGTCGCCTTCAGCGAAAACGCCCGCATTCGCGAAGCGCCGCCACATTTTGAGTTCGGCCGCGGTCCTGATGTCCCCGAAGTCCACGAAGGTGCCGCCGTCGATGGCCGTACTGAGATTCTGTCCGCCGTTGCATTCAAGCGTCTGGGTTCCGGAAGTGCGCTGGAGACTCTTCTTGCCGTCAGTGTCCGTGAGGATGAGGGAATACCCGTCGGAGAATTCCGTCGGCCAGAGGGCAATGCAGTAACTGCCTGCCGGGAATGCGCTGTTGGACGCATCCTTGGATGCCTTGTAATAGAGCGTGATACCCTCTCCCGCTGCGTTGCTGAAGTCCACGTAGGGGGCTCCCTCGCCATCGTAGTAGAAGTGGTTCGTTCCGTTGACGGGTTCCCCATTGTTGCCTATCAGTTTTACGGAGAAGATGTCATTGCTGGAGAGGGTAAGCTTCAGCAGTGCAAACTGATTGGAGAAGGACAGGGAGGACGCTCCGTCGGAAACGGCCGTGGATATCATGGCCTCGGAGTCCACCAGACCGTCCCCGATGATGGTCTGCGTACTGGGCATTTTGATGGAAACCCGGTTGTTCGCAGGACTTGAATTGGTCATCGCGGAGAAGGGAACGACCGCCGCATATACGCCCGCCGGAGCGGCAGCGCCGCTGAAGCTGGCGCGCCTGTTCCCGTCGGAGAGGCCGCTGACGGTGAATTCATTGATGTCGCTGCCGTCAAAAATGGCAATCCGGTCGTCGGCTTCCCACAGGATGGATTTGCCGGAGATGACGGATTTGGTTTCCTGGGCCACGGCGGTGAATACCATCGGCACCTTGCCTTCGGGGATGACATTTACGGGTTCTTCCGTGGTAATGTCATCGGTAATTTCACCCTTGGAACACGATGCGGCCGCAAGCATGAGCGCAAGGCCCGCAACGAAAAGTGCAAATAACTTTTTCATCTTGTCGTCATTTAAGGGTTAGTCTTCAGGGTCGAGGTCAAGGGTACTGAGGTCTTGCAGGTCATCCCTATAACCCGAGACACAGAGCAGAGAGACGTCGACCAGCATGCATTCAACGCATGAGGGGGAGCTGTACGTCTCTTTGACAGGAAGAGAAATCTTTTTCATATATCCTATTATTAATATGACAATGTGTGCGCACACACTAATATTTGGATGCAAATATAGTCATTAATTCTTTGTATGCAACAAATTTTCTGGTAAAGTGCGATTTTTCTTATTAAATTTGCCGCCTGTAACATTGATGCTATGAAAAAGTTGATTGTAGCGATGCTGACGCTTTTTTCAGCAGTTTCCCTGTTTGCCCAGGACATCATCATCAAGAAGGACGGTTCCGACATCCAGGCCAAGGTTCTGGAGGTGAACCAGAACGACCTCAGGTACCGCAGGGCGGACAATCCGGACGGCCCCATTTACACGATCAGCAGGGCCGACATCCTGCTCGTCCGTTATTCCAACGGCCAAAACGAAGTGTTCAACATCGCCCCGGCAGCCCCGGCCGCCCCGGCCACCCCGGCAGTGCCGGAGACTCCGGTGGTTCCCGCGGCACCTTCCTACACGGAATCGGATTTCTATGCCTCCGACCCCTCGAAACTGGAGGCCGGCATGCGCTACGGCAAGTTGAAGGAACTTTATGACAGGAATGACTACAAGAAACTCGACAATCCCCGTTATTCCCCTTCCAGGGCATGGTTCAACCTGCTGGTTCCCGGTCTTGCCCAGTTTACCATGAATGAACCGGGCAGGGGCGTCAAGTACCTGCTCTGCACGGGCGCGGGAGAGGTTATGATGGTCTCGGGTATTGCGATGACTGCGTATCTGGATGGCGATGGCGGCAGGGCCGTGGGCGCTGTCGTCGCCGTGCTGGGTTCCGCCATGGCCCTGACTTTCGGCATCAGTTCCCTGACCAATGCCGTCAAGGTGGCGAAGGTCAAGAGCCTGTATTATGACGATATGGACAAACTTGAAAAGAGCAACTTCAAATTGTCATTCGCGCCCACCATGTCATATGTCCAGACTCCCGAAGGGCTGAAACCCGCCTTCGGCGCCGGTCTGAGGCTTACTTTCTAAATCATCCCCGACAGTGTTCCGCAGGCTCTGCGCCGGTTCCGGCGCCGAGCCTGCAGTCTTTTTTACGGTTGCGAATTTTTATTTTGGCTCCTGCCGCTGTTTTTGATGCGTATTGGCGTGATGTTGCAGTAGATATCTTTTTGTTATTCAGACATGTGCGCCTTGAGAGGAGGATTTAAGAAGACTTTGTCGGGTTTATCCGTCATTGACAAGAGCCTTTTCTGAACTTTGTCCCAGTTCATCTGGAAGTCAATCATCTTGATGTTTTCGATAAGTTCCATATTGACATCACCGAAATATATGATTGCTCTGTCAAGCATGATTTGATCATACAGGGGATACTTGTCAAGGGTGAATTCAGAAATCTGATCATAACTGAAAGAACAGGACAGGAATGCTATATCCACAAAATCTTTCGGTCTTGTTCCGGAATTTGTTATGGCATGCATTTTCATTGCCGCTATGTCTTTCTTGGTTGCGAGTCTGATGTCGTCTTCTTGGATGTTGTCGTCCAGCCACTTATATGGATGATGGATGACATCTATTTTGATTCCGTCGATGAATCCAATCGTTGTTTCTTCAGAAATGTGCTGGGGTGTGTATCCGTATTTAGCTTTAAGTGTGGTTACGATACTCTCAATCTCGGGCATGTTTGTCGAGAACAGATCGAGATCCGTACTTTTTCTGTGTCCGATTTGCAGGGCGAGCGACGTTCCGCCTACAAGTCTTGTATCAGAAAGAAGCGGTTCCTGCATCAGGTTCTTTAACAGCCTATATGTTTTTGCCTCAACAGTCGATTTTTGTAGCATTTCGTTTCTTCTTTCTTTATGCCGAAGGCAACACAGAGAAAGTTTAGCCCTTTGTCCGACAATCCGGTGATATTGTTTTTAGCAATGTCAGCGAATTCCTGTATTCCGCCGAATAGGTCGAAAGCGGCGTAGAAATCTTCTAATACACCTATTTCGATGGTTCTTTCGGCTATGAGGGTTTTGCACTTGTCAATATCTATATCGTTTGTATCAAACTCCCATAGCAGAGCTTTGTTTATCTGACGGTTGCCTGGCACGTATTTGTTAAAAAACCTCATAGGAACAAATTTACAAGATTTTTGTATAATCAGCAATTTTCATGTGCCGGAATCGCCCATCGCGGCCAGCGCTTCCGCGTGGCCTTCAGCATCCACCCAGCCGAGGCAGTCCTCGGCGATGACGACTTTCCATCCCGCCTTGCGAAGGTCCACCACGGTATTGTACACGCAGTATTCCGTGGCGATGCCGGCGATGACCACCTCCTCCGGTGCGAGCGTTTCCAGCACTTCGCACAGAGCCTGTCCGGCGGCGTTGCGCCCCTCGAAGCCGGAATACTGTTCCATTGAGGGATCGCAGCCCTTGAAAAAGACCCGCCCGTCCTGTACAAAGGCTTGCAGGTCTTCGTGGATTTCGGCACCGTGCGTGCCCGCCACGCAATGCGGAGGCCAGGGGCCACCCTGTGCGGCAAAGGAACAATGGTTTGCCGGATGATGGTCGCAGACAAACAGGACCGGAGTGTCCGGGTTTTGTGCGATCAGGCGTTTCGTGGCGGCGACGGCCTCCAGCGAGTGGGCGCAGGCGAGTGAGCCGCCCTCAATAAAATCGTAGAGCTCATCTACGACGACGATAACACGCTTCATGCTCCAAAAGTACATATTTTCGTTATCTTTGCGAAAATTATTTGCCACGATGATACTGAGTATCCTGGACACCGACCTGTACAAATTTTCTACCTCCAACGCCTATTTCCAGTTATACCCTCTCGCCGAGGGCACTTTCAAGTTCCATGACCGTGGCGGCGAAGTGTACGATGCGGCCTTCCTCGCTGCGCTCGAAGACGAAATCGCCCGTCTGGGCGAACTGCGCCTGACCGATGCGGAATTCGAATACGCCACCGGGAAAATCCGCTACATCCCCCGCAATTATTGGGAGTGGCTGCGGGGGTTCCGCTTCGAGCCCGGCAAAATCAAGGTCCGGCTCGACGCGCAGGGGCATCTGCAGATGGAAGTGACGGATTTCCTGTTCAAGGTCACGCTTTACGAAGTCCCCCTGCTGGCGCTCGTGGCGGAGCTCCGGAACCGTTTCAAGGGCGTCGTCCCCGACGAATCCAGGGTCCTCCGGCTGCTGGATGCGAAACTGGAAATGGCAAACGCCCATCAGATGCTGTTTTCCGAATTCGGTACGCGGCGCCGCTTTTCGTCGGAAGTGCATGAAAGGATTGTCGCCCGCCTGAAAGAAAAGTGCCCGCAGTGGTGCGCCGGTACGTCGAATGTGTTTTTTGCGATGAAATACGGCATGACCCCCATCGGGACCTTCCCGCACGAATGGGTGATGTTCCACAGCGGCGTATTCGGCTATAAACGGGCCAATTACCTGTCGCTCGAAGATTGGATCAAGGTCTATGACGGCGCGCTCGGCACCGCCCTGATGGATACGTTCACCACCGCCTCGTTCCTGCGGACGCTGACCATGAAGCAGGCCAAACTGCTGGACGGGTTCCGTCAGGATTCCGGCGACGAGAAGTGCATCGGAGACATGACCATCGCCCGCCTTGAGGAATTCGGCATCGACCCCCGCACCAAGATCATCATCTTCAGCAACGCGCTCGACTTTCCGAAGTACAGGGAGGTGGCCGATTACTTCCGGGGCCGCATCAAAGTCAGCGCCGGCATCGGCACCAACCTTACCTGCGATCCCGGCATTCCCGGCTACAAGGCGGCGAATATCGTGATGAAGCTTTCACGCTGCCGCATGAGCGCCAAGGACCCCTGGGAGGAGGTCATTAAAATTTCCGATGATATAGGAAAGCACATGGGCGACGACCTGGAATTCAGCATCGCCGCCCACGAACTGCACCTGGAGTTTTAATTCAGCGTTTTTGCTTTTTCGAGGAAGGCCTGCACCCTCCGGGTGTATTCCTCGGGATGTTTTGCGTAAGCATTGGCGTGGACGGCGCCTTCCGCGACCCACATTTCCTTATAACCGTTCACCTTCGCGTCGTAATTCATCCGGAGATGCGTGAGCGGTACGAAATCGTCGGCATCGCCGTGGATGAAGAGCATGGGACGCTCGCATTTCGCGAGTTGCTTTACGCTGGAGGCCTCCTTGAAATCCCATCCGTAACGTTTGCGGCATACCACGTTGGCGCTGTGCAGGACGGGGAAGGGCGGCAGATGGAAACTCTGTTTGAGGTTCGCCTTGAGCTGGTCCCAGACCGAAGCGTATCCGCAGTCCTCGACAAAGGCGCGGATATAGGGAGGGAGGGAGTCTCCGCTCATCATCATGGCCGTCGCGGCCCCCATGGATACGCCGTGCACCACCATGAAATCGTCGTTCCAGAGCGCGTGCGCCATTTCAGCCCATTTTTCCACGTCCAGGCGGTCCAGCCAGCCCATCTGGACGGCGTCTCCCCCGGAGTAGCCGTGATAATGCAGGTCGGGGACCATCACGTTGTAATTGAACGTGTCCCGGTACATCTTGACCAGATAGAGGAATACGAGGTGGTTGTCCGTGTAGCCGTGTACGACCACCGCGGTGCCCTGTGCTTCCGCGGGGGCGGCGGCCGGGGCAAAGACGGCGTGCAGGGTGCAGTCCCCGCCGCCGGTGAGGGTAGTGTCGCGGAAGATTCCCGCCAGATGCAGACTGTCATACCAGGCAATTACGCCAGGAAGCAGGGAATCCGCCTTGTGGCGGGTTCGTTCGATGTCGGCCTCGCCGTGCGGCTCGGGCTTGAGGACACGGTTGCACAGGTACTTTCCGGCCAGGCAGCTGGCCACGCAGAGTATCACCGCGAGGATGGCGATGAGGCGAAAAATATTTCTCATAGACTATGGGTTAATCTGATTTCATACAGCGCGGAATCGCCGGACATCGCCTGCGGATTCGTGCCGGGAACGCCCTGCGGAATTTCCTGTCCGAGCCTTTCGAACAGTTGCTGCCAATACCGGGGGAATTCCCCTTCCGCATTTTTGAAGTTCATCGGCGCAGCCGGGAAAATAGGCTTTCCGTCAGCGTCGAGATAACTTTCGTAAACCAGTTCGCTGCAGTACAGGGCGCCATTGTCCGGGAGGAAAGAAAGGTCGTAGGGGAGTCCGACGCGGGTGCGCGCCCTTCTCACCGCCGCTTCCGCGATGCCCGCATCCCGCAGGCGCATGACCTTGAATACGGGTGCCGGGCCGTCCCCGGACGTAAAATCATGCAGAAAGGTGTCGAGCGGACGGCGGTCCACCCCGCGCAGAACGGTGGCGTCGATGATCCGGACGCCCGCGCTGTCCGCATCGACGATGGCCACATGGATGAAATTCAGGCTGTCTTTCCGGCCGGTCGCCGCGCTGATGGCCGCGTCCATCCCGTTTTCGTCCGGGGCCCGGCCGGCCGGGATTCCCACGAAAACAAGATCTCCCGTGCGGAGGGGTTCAGCCTCCTGCGCGCAGGCGCCGGAAAGCAGCAGGCCGCATAGCAGTGCGGTTTTTTTTCTCATGTCAAGGGCAAAGGTAGCAAAGAAATGATTATATTTGCGGGACAGATTCGCGATAATTTCATGAAAAATCGAAAAATCTTCGGCATCCTCGTGGCTCTTTTTGCCGTGACGGTGCCGGCCCTGGCCGTGTTTACGGGCATGGATCTGGATATGACGCTGTCCAACCTGCGGCGGGAACTCAATCATGACTATCAGCTGATATCCAATACGCAGGAACAGTTGCAGAAGAAGTACGAGACGCAGCACAAGCGTATGGTGGATATCGTCAAGAAGTGCAATGACCTGTCTCTGATGCTGTACTCCCAGAAGCAGGACTATACCTTCGATATCAGTTATGCGCTGGAGAAAGTAAGCCGGGAATTCAAGGACTTCAATAAGAACCGTACGCCTTATGACCGTATCGTGTCCAACCTGAATGTCGAGATCAACCGCTATGCGCGACTGATTGAGTCCCTGCGCCGCCTTCCTCCGGAGCTCAGGGAGGTTGAGGTGGTGCCTGACAGCCTGGCCTATCATAACGATACGCTGGATGCGCACCTGATGCAGAACGAGAGTCTCCTGGACCAGGCCCTGCAGGAGCGGCTGGATGATTTTGTCGCTATGGCTGCGATGCAGGATACGACCGGCGGGGGCGAATCCGTTCCGGCGTTTATCCTGAGTGAAGGCGGTCAGGCGGATCGCGATTCCTGTCTTTTGTATGCGTCGGAACTCCTTAAAATGTATGCCCTGACGCGCGGGCAGGTGATGGCCGACAGTACCCACTATCGGGAAGCCCGGCTACGCATGGAGGAATCCTTCGAGTATGCCAGGGATTATTACAACATCCTTGCGCAGAAGGTTTTTTCCGAGGGGCAGACCCCATGGCCAACCATCCTGGTCCATCCCCGGGAGTATTGGCAGGAGGCGGTCAGGACCATGGGAGAGAAATTCAACCTGTCGTTCCTCCGGGAGGCGCTTACCGAGGAGGATTTCGCTTATTCCCAGGAAGAGATTTCCAGCGACAACCAGCTGGTCAACTCCGCCAAGATATACTGGCTGCTGGTTTATTTTGCAGCCTTCCTGGTGCTCTGGGGGCTTTCCGCCCTCCTGCTGCTTCCGCTGTATCGTTTTGTCAGACCGGTGGGGCAACGGGTAGCCGGGGAGCAAAGGCGCTACCTGGCCCTTTTGCTCTCCTGTGTCCTTTTTGTCGTCCTTAGTTTTGAAAGCACGAACGATGACATGGTGCGCAAGGGCATCGTCGTCATGCACACCTTCATCTGGCTTCTCATGGCGATTACCGCCGCCCTGCTCGTCCGTGTAAAACCTGACAGGCTCAAAAACAGTCTCCGGATTTACCTGCCCACCGTTTTTACGGCCCTTTTCGTGATTACCTGCAGGGTACTGTTCGTGCCCAACGCCTTTTTGAATTTCTTCTTCCCGCCGCTGCTCCTGCTCATGGTGCTTTGGCAGCTCTCCGTCAATTTGCTGCGCAGTACAAAGGCGGACAAGACCGATGAGGTCATCGCCTGGGTTTCCCTGGGTGTTACTGCCATTGCCGCGGCTTTCGCCTGTGCCGGTTTCATTTTCCTGGCGCTGATTATCCTGGTGTGGTGGTACTTCCAGCTGGCGCTTATCCTTGCCATCGCCTCCATCTGGGACCTGACGCTCCTGTATAAAGAAAAACGGCTGGACAAGCGTATTGCTGCCTATAAGGCTGAGATTACCTATGTAACCGGGGCGGCCAAGGATAAATTGCTGTTCAGCGCCACCTGGTTCTATGACCTTGTCCGGGAGGTCCTGATTCCGCTGTTGGTGCTGTGCTCTATCCCCGCCTGCATTTACTGGGCGCTGGACATCTTCGAATTCGACGACTTATACCGCACCATTTTTAAAGAACCCTTCTTCCGTCAGGGCGAGTTCCGGGTATCGCTCTATGACGTCCTGTTCCTGACGGGGATGTTCAGCATATTCCGTTATGCGAACAAAGCCATCCATACCCTGTGGCAGACCTTCGAATACCGGCGTTTTCTCCGGAAACACAATCGGAAGACCGTGCGCAGCAACGAGATCAACCTCTCGCTGGGAAACAGTCTCATCAGTGTGTCCGTATGGTTTGTGTACATAGACCTGTTCATTGTCACCCTGAATATCCCTACCGGGTCCCTGGGGCTCATCGCGGGCGGTCTGTCGGCAGGTATCGGATTGGCCCTCAAGGATATCCTCAACAACTTCATCTACGGTATCCAACTCATGGGAGGCCGCCTGAGGGTGGGGGACTGGATAGAGTGTGACGGGGTCAGGGGGAAGGTAACGGACATCAGTTACCAGACTACGCTGGTGGAAACCATCGACGGTACCAACGTGGCTTTCCTGAACTCCTCGCTCTTTGGCAAGAACTTTACCAACCTTACCAAGAATAATGCCTACGAACTTACCACCATCGTTGTGGGCGTAGCCTACGGCACCGACTTCCAGCGTGTCCGGGAGGCGCTGGTAAAGGGCCTGGAACCGCTGAAAACCAAAGATGCCTATGGGCGCGATGTGGTGGACCCCACCTATGGCATCTATATCCGTTTCGGTGGTTTTGGAGACAGTTCCGTGAACGTGCTGGTGAAGCAGTACGTGCTGCAGCCGGAGCGCATCGGCTATGTGGAACGATGCAAGGAGCTCGTTTACAAGACCCTGAACGAGAACGGCATCACCATCGCGTTCCCGCAGCTGGATCTGCACATTATTGAAGATAAAACAAAGGGATAACAGAGATGGAATTACGATTTAAAGACAAAGGGACCATATTCAATATTTCGGTCACTGTTTTGGCTGCGGTCATTTCCGTGGCGACGATGCTCTACGGCGTATGGCATTTCGGCCTGCATCAGACCTGGCCCGAACTGGTGCTCAACCTGTTCTATATCGCCTGCCTGGTGATGATGTGGATGTATTTTTGGGGCTACCGTATCACAACGCAGCAGTTCAACTATTGGTGCTCCCTCTGCGTAGGTGCCACGGTGCTGCTCCGCGACATTCTTTTCCCGCCGCCGCTGCCTTATTATTCCATCCATCTGGCGTGTCTCGTCCTCTCTGTGACGATGCTCCTCATGCTTACCTACTTTTACGCCCGCAAGGAGTGGAAAACCTATTCCAAGCGCAATCTGTGGATGATCTGCATCATCGATGTGGTGATTGCCACGCTCTATAATATCGATATCTTCCTGGAACCCGCGGACGAAACCAGCACTTATATGATGGTGGAAATCTGGATCCGCCCCACCATTACCTATGGCCTGGTGGCTTGTTTTGTATCGGGGAAAAATAGGGCCCAATAACCATGAAAGGGAAAGTAGGCAAATTATTCGAGTC
The DNA here is from genome assembly GCA_017445015.1 of Bacteroidales bacterium. Lineage (GTDB taxonomy): Bacteria > Bacteroidota > Bacteroidia > Bacteroidales > UBA932 > Cryptobacteroides. Next base: position 26,200 of record JAFSVL010000073.1, read on the forward strand.
CAGAAAGGGGCAGATGGATGAGCTGCTGCACAGGGATTTTATTAATAATGGAATTGCTACATTCCCGTGTAAGATTTCCTCTTTTTACGATATCGTCAATCCTCTCAGTATCCAGCGCTACGAAACCCCGAATCCGGATTTCACGGGCTATCTTGAATCGGGCGCCGAAGTGCTCCCCCCCGATTGCCCCATTGTGCTGAACATCATTGAGGACTGCCTCACGGAGGAGGAGAGAGAAACCATCGTCGCGGTAATCCAGGAGTATTATGCTTACCGACTGGGCATGGTGGAAAAGGAAGAGAAGCGGCACAGGAAGCGATTCTTCATTATGATCATCGGTCTGGTCCTTTCGGGCTTTTTGCTATGGTTCTCGCAAGGGCTGGACGATGTTCCGCGTGAACTTTTCTTTGTCCTGTTCTGGTTTATGGGGGATACCATCTGTGACTATATCCTCCTTACCGGGCATGACCTGAGGCGGGACCGCCGGGCGGCCGGGCAGCTCGCCAGTATCAAAGTGACCTTCTCCAAGAGCTTCGACGAGTCCGATTACACCAAGGAAGAAGTAGATAAACTGCATTCCGAGATTGAACAAGACGTAAAAGAAACAATAAGACACAAATAATACTTGAAACCATGAAAGCAGATACAATTATTCTTGGAAATGTCATCACCGTGGATGCGTTCAAGCCCTATGCGGAGGCTGTCGCGGTGGCCGGCGGGAAAATCATCTATGTCGGAAGCAAGGAGGCAGCCAAGAAACTCCAGGGGGACAAGACCAGGGTCCTGGATTATGGAAGCCATTCCATTTATCCGGGATTCCTGGAGGCGCATTGCCACCCCGGATTTGCAGGTAACATCATGTTCGGCAGGGCAAACCTGTTGGAGGGCAGGACCCCGGAGGATTACCTGGCCATTCTGAAGAAGTATGTGGAAGAGAATCCGGATAAACCGCACTTCGTGGGTTCGGGCTGGTCCGATGATTTGCTGTATCAGCTCAATGCCAGGCAATTGGACCAGATCTGTCCGGACAAGCCCATGATCAACCAAAGCGCCAGCGGCCACATGATGTGGGTCAATACCAAGGCGATGGAAGCCTACGACATCAATGAAGACGCCGTGAAACAGTGGGGAACGGAATGTATCCATGTGGACGGGAATGGCAAGCCGAACGGCATGCTTGCCGAAAAGCCCGCCATCGACCTGGTGGGACGGGTCCAGCCGGATCTTGCGCAGGCGAAGAAGGAACTGCTGGGCTTCCAGCAATACGCGTTTGCAAACGGATATACGGGTGTATATGATGCCGGTTACCAGCTTCTGACCAGGCATGATCCCCGTGCCTACAAGGAACTGGACGAAGAAGGCAAGCTCAAGATGTATTCCTTCTGCGGCAGTTTCGTCAATGACAATACCGATACCCCTGAAGAGGACATGGACAGAATTGCGCAGGAGGCCAAGGAGTATAACGGCAAGCATGTGAAGGTAATCGGCGCCAAGGTCTTTGCCGACGGCGTTGTGGAAGGGCACACCGCGTGGATGCTGGATGATTACGTGGACAAGCCGGGCTACAAGGGCGTAAGAAGATTCGATGACCATGACAAGATGGTTCGGCTGGTCAAGGCGGCGGCCGCGCACGGGATGAACGTTCACGTCCATTCCGTCGGTGACGGCGCCACCAAGGCTTGGATAGACGCTTTTGCCCAGGCGCAGGCCGAAACGGGTAATTTTGACATGCGGAATGCCCTTGCGCACTTGCAGGAAGTTACGCCGGAAGATGTGAAGAGAATGGGCGAATATAATGTCATGGACGTATGCGGAATCATGTGGTCCATCAAGAATCCCTCCGGCTTCCCGCAGGATGTTGCCTATGTGTGCGAAGAGAATTCCAA
>JAFSVL010000074.1 GCA_017445015.1 Bacteroidales bacterium
CGGCACTCGGTCGTGTCGCTTCCGTTTTCGTCCCAGTCCACGTTCTTTGAGGCGATGAGCTCCCAGTCCGCCACTCCATCCTTCAGGCAGAGCGCCTGCCAGGAATAGTACTGGTGGGCATAGCCGTCGTGGGTCACGCCCTCACAGGGATAATAATACCGTCCCGCCGCCGTGTCATAGTAGCAGGGCAGGCGGTCCAGCACGATCTCCGGCCAGTCGTCCGGCCCTTCAATCTCCACATTTGCGTGATAAAGGTTGTCGATGCCGCTGCCGTCCGCGCGCACCTCGTAAAAATTGACATAGGTGAAGACGCCGCTCCCCTGCGTGCTTGCCGCGATTACCTCCAGCCGTCCGTTCAGGTCCAGATCCGTAAAGGTATAAAACCAGGGGGATTCATAGGGATCACGAAATTCCCAGACTGAGCGGTTTGCCTGCAGGATCTGCAACTGCGTCTCCTGAGGGATGGACGGGACCGTAGACGGCGTCTCCGTCGGATTGCCGGCGGGCTTCTGTGAGCTTCCGGCGGTTCCGCCGCAGGCACTCAGGCCGACGGCAAGCGCAAGGGCAATGGCGAGGATTACTTTTTTCATGTACGGATAAACTCCTTTTGACTCGAACTGCTTTCGATTATATCACGACCGCCGATCACCGTACACTTAAAAAATCCTGAATCCCGCGGCAGGCCGCCGACGCCGCCGTAATCATGGCGAAAGGGAGGGGGCTTTGCCCCTCCCTCTCATGATTGGAAGTAATATGATTCGTCTGATCAGCTGAGCTTCAGGACGATGCTCAAATCGCTGTAGGTGGCAGGCAGTGTGAACTCATCGGGGTTCTTCTCGTATCCCTCGGGGACCTTGAGAATATGCACGGTGTAGTTGCCTTCCGGCACTTCGAAGGTTGCGAGGCCCTGTGCGTCGGTCTTGCCCATCATGCACTGGACATCGGAGCAGAACTGAACCGTTGCCTTCTCCACGGGAGCGCCGTTCTCGTCGAGGACGATGATGCGGTACATACCGGCATCGTTCGCCGAAACGCCCTTATCGCCGACGCCCTTTTCCGCACTCAGCCCGGCCGTGACGCCGTCGGTTTTGGCTTCCGCTTTGCCGGCAAGAAGGCTGTCAATGGCAGGCTCATAGACATCGACCATTTTCCCTTCGACAGGCTCGCCGACGACCACACCGTCTCTGTTTACAAAGAAGGAAGTGGGGAAGGCATTAACATCGAAGAGATCGTCAACATTCTCCGGGGGTACGATCACGGTATAGGTAACGCCGTTTTCCGCCAGGATCTCTTTTCCCAGAGCCAGGGCATCAGGGTCGTCTCCGTCAAGCAGCAGGCCCACAATGGCGCAGTCCTTATCGGCAAGGCGGCCGTTGATCTCTTCCAGGTCAGGCAGCTCTTCGATGCAGAAGTGGCACTGGCTTGTCCAGAGATTCAGCATGGTGATCTCGTGCTGTCCGAACAGTTCCTCGCTGGTGACGGGGTTGCCTTCGACGTCTGTGGTTGTGAAGGTCAGGGTCTTGCCGATCACATCAGCATAGGGCTTTACGGGGGCATAGAGCTTCGCGCCGGCAGCAATCTCCGGAACCATGGCCCGCAGAGCCGTAAACTCCTCGGCAAACTCGGGGCGGAAAGCGCTGATGTCTTCGTCAGGATCCTGGAAAAGGTAGAAGGTATAGCCGTCTGCTTCGCCGATTTCGGTCACGTCGTCCATATTCAGGGTCATGC
>JAFSVL010000075.1 GCA_017445015.1 Bacteroidales bacterium
TCCATCCCAATATAGGTTATACTTGTCATGGTGACTCCTCCTTGTATGTGGTAATCCCTATCCTACTTGGCGTTTCTCATGACCAGTATGACAGGTAAATCCACGTTTTGCAAGTGCTGGGGTCACTTCATATTATCTTACGCTTTGTAGGCTTCCTCACCGTCCACGATGGTGGCAATGAGATTGGCATCAGCGACCTTCTCAATGTCGTCATGCAGGAAATCGCAGTCATATACCGTCATATTGGCCAGCTTGCCGAACTCGATGGAACCCAAACGATGTTCCTGGTGGAACTGACGGGCAACGTTGACGGTCATGGCGCGCAGGGACTGTTCACGGGTGATAGCTTCCCCGATGTTGCGCTGGGTATCTCCGCTCAGGATCGACTGGGGAGCCGCACGCTTTTCCGCCATGTAAATGCTCAATTTGATATCCATATACGGGGAAACCGGGTAGTCCGAATGGAAGACAGGGTAAGCGCCCGCATCAAAGAAGGACTTGATCGGGTAAGCCCGGTCAGACAATTCCCGACCGACATACTTGACCTCTTGCTCATAGGCGCCCGGTACCTTCAACGTCCAAAGCGGCGGAACCGCAGGGATCGTGCCGGTTTCGGCCATGCGGCGGATATCCTCGCCGGTCACAAATTGCAGGTGCGCTATGATATTGCGCTGATCCTTGTCGCCGGTGATTTTTTCCGCGTCCTCGATGCAGTCCAGCATGAAGTGTGTCGCGCCGTTTCCGACAGAGTGCGCATGGATTGAGAGGCCCTCCGCATCTGCCGCCGTGATCAGTTCCACCATCTTGTCGTGGTCGTTGAAGCGCTCCACGCCGTGGTAACCGGGCTGGTCGAGGTAATCCTGAAGCATCCAGCCCGTATGCGCTTCGACCACACCGTCTAAAAGCACCTTGCCGCCGATGATGCGGTAATATTCTTTGCTGTACTTCGCGCGCTGCTCGACAACCTGGGCGATCTCAGCCTTCGGGTCCGCGGGATTGTCGGGGATGATCACGTTGGCATAGGTACGTATTTTCAGTTTGCCTTCCCGCTCCAGCTCGTAGTAGGCCTCAGCCTCCGGGAACCGAAGATCGTCGCCGGCAAAGGCGGTGGCAGTCAGACCGTTTGCCAGGGCGAAATCCTGCCATGCAAGGATATAGGTTTTTGCTTCCTCAACCGTCACCGGAACATCATGGATGATTTTGAAGGCAGGCCCCTCGCAGACATAGCCATCCGGTTCGCCGGTGGCGTCCACATGCACGATAGCGGGGCCGTATTTCTTTGCGAACGCCGCATCGACACCGGCCCATTCCATCGCCTTGGTATTGAGCAGGCAGGAGTGCGCGTCGCCGGTATTCATAATCAAGGGCTTATCCGGGCAAATCTCATCCAGATATGCCTTGGTGACGTATTCCTCATTTTGAACCCATCCCGCGGCCAGGTAGACTTCGCGCTGCGGGTTGGCCTTGATGAAGTCCTTGATAATCTCGCGGTATTTTGCGTAGTCGGTGGTTAAACCGACCTGTGCGAGGTTTGCCTGCCCGACGGCGCGGTAACCGGCAAAAACTCCATGAGCGTGTCCGTCCATGAAGCCGGGATAGACGAAGTTCCCGCCGTAGTCCAGCACCCTCGCGTCCGCGGCGGCGAGCTTTTTCGCTTCCTCCGCGCTGCCGATATAGGCGAACACGCCGTCCTTGACCAGGGCTGCCCGGGCAGCAGGCCGCTTGGGGTCCATGGTGATGATGTTGCCGAGAATCAGCGTTTCGGCTGCTTTTGTCCCTGCGGTTTCCTTCCGGCTGATGTCAACTTTTTCTTTCACGGTACAAAGCTCCTTTCTTTGCGCGAGAAATGATTGGAAATGATTGCTTAAAATTGCAAATTTTATCGCTCGTGAGTATAACAGAGCCCAGGAACTCTACTTGCGCGCGGCGACGATATCCAAAAGGTAGCCGGGCGTAAAGAACTTGTCCATGAACTGGTAGTAACCGACCAGGGGGAGCACTGCCTTGTACTGATCGACCAGGAGGCCCTGTTTGATACGTATGTCGCCAGGCCCGGCAATGTCCAAGACGTTCTGGTCGTCGGCCGAGTACGCCTTCCATTCGATCTGGTCTGTCGACGGGTTGCCGCAGCGTGCGAAATTGGTCCACATCTGCTGAACGGTCGTGTATATCTCATCGGAGATGTTCGAGCCATTGAAGACGTTGTTTGTTCCGTCA
>JAFSVL010000076.1 GCA_017445015.1 Bacteroidales bacterium
AGGTTATGGCATATCTTGACTCTTATCAGATGGCCAGAACCTCAATCAATGGCAATTGGCAGCCCGCCACCATGCTTTCATATATAAAGGACATCACCGACAAACTGGGCGTATAGGGTAGCAAAACGGGCATTCTTTATTTAAAAGTTTTTTCCGAAAGCAAAGAATTGAATCCGGGATTTCATTGACGATAACTGGTAATCCCTGAGGGATAGTCGCAGCTGTATCGGCACCACCGCCTCGCACAATCGGGCTCGGCGGTTACAGGTCGGGCGCTGCGCCGGGCTCGATGGAGCGGCCCGCTCCGCGCCCGCCCGTTGCCCTTTGCCGTCTGGTGGTACAGCCGATGGCGAGAGCCGACGAGGGCTGACAACCTTCCCTCGTTAAAGGGCCATCCCGGCAAACAAAAGCCCAGGATTTTGTACGGAACCAGGGCCCCGAGGGACCTGCCTTCGAACAATATCGCCCAAAATTGTACGCTGGGAGGGCCCTTGGGATCGCACCGGCATTCGGGAACGCGATTTTTCGCTTGTTTTTCCCTGTCACGCGTGCTGGTAGCACGCCAGAACACGATTTTTGACTTCTTTTCACCTGTCCCTGACGGCCTGGCGTCCGGGGGAACCGCGGGACGCGGTGAAAAATTGCGGGAGCGGGAGATGCCCCGGAGTGAATCGCGCCCTGCTTCATTAAACGGAGGGGCACTTCCGCGGACGCTTTTGCCGCACTCGGCTGGAAATGTCCCGGAGCGGCGTTCAGCCGGAGGGCCGGAAGGGTTCGGACGGTGTGGCCGCCCGTGGCCACATGAACGGGAGGGACCCACGAAGTGGGAGGGATAGCCCCGAAGGGGCGTACCGCTCCGAACCCTTTCGGCCACAGGCAGCCGCGAATGGGACAAAAGACATCTGCCCGGCTTACGCCATACAATAATCTTGGTAAAGCGCCACAGGGCCGAGGTGCCAGTACTTGGTTTCCTCGCGTTCCAGGCAGCGGTAGGTCTCGGAGGCGTAGAACTTGGTAAGCGCCTCAAGAGGACTCAAGTGCTCATCTTCCGCAATAAAGGCAGCTACTGCAGCCGCCTTCCCCGCAAGGATCAGGTAAAGGTTCTGCTGCGTGATTTCCGCCCTCATAGCTGCACCTCCTTCGCCTCGATAAATTTCAAAAACTCCAAAGCCGCTTCCGTGTGAAAGACCATCTGGTCGATAAGCGTATAGGTCCGAAGTTCTGTGATAAGTTCCTGTTTATTGAGAAGGCCCTGCTCGTAGAGGGCGAAGGCGGCATAGACACGGTCATTAGCCACAGGGCCATAGACCAGGTCATAATCGTGCACGAAGTCGCGTCGATTGCGGTTGGCATAAACAAAATCCACCCAGTCTTCCTCCGGCGGATTGGTGAAGTCCCGGCGCTTAAGGTGTGTGGCAGCGGTCTCGTCAAACGCATAGACATTCACATACGCGATTCCTGCACCGGAAATCCTGCGAAGCGCCCAATCGCGCGCCTGTTGTTCGGATGTGGTGGTATAGAACCCGACCCCATAATCCAATGTCCGGTTAGGAACGAGGATTCGGGGCTCTCTGACTTCCTGTGAACTTCCGTGAAAAAGAATCATAGCGCTACCCTTTCTTCAATTTCCTCCAGAATCCAGGGCATTCCCTGGGTATGGAGGACATCGTAATGGTCGGAGAGATATTGCTTGATTCCATGCCGGTCAAAAAGCGAAGAAGCAGCCTCTCCGGTAAGCCCGTGCTTATTCTTGTAAGCCTCCAGACAGAAAGCTACGAAGAAGAGTATGTCGGAATCACGCTTACTCATAGCGCAAAAATAAAAATTTTTTCGGAAAACTCCGTCAGTTTTGAGGGCACCACCGCCTCGCAAATACGCGGCTCAGCGGCTACAGCGCGGGCGCTGCGCCGGGCTCGATGGAGCGAATTATATATTGAGCGGAGGGGCGCTCCCGCGGACGGGGAGGACGTCATCTCCGCGATGGCTCAGAAGCGGAATTCGAGGCCGACGTTGACGACGAAGTTGCGGGCCTTGACCATCTCGCCGCCGACCTCCTTTTCCCGATGGGTCAGCCGCCAGAAGAAGTCCACACGGATAAGACGCAGGATATTGCTGATGCCCGCCCCGATTTCCATATAGGGCACCATCCCCATCTTGTCCATCCCGGCGGGGAACTGGATGGGCGCGAAACCCGTGCGGCCGTTGTTCTCGTCGCGCAGGGAGCCCCAGGCCATCTTGAAGGTAAATTCCTCCCGCAGGTTCAGTTTCTTTATCCAGGGAATCTTGCCCAGGAAGAACCCGTTGAAATTATGGTTCCAGAAGAGCGTGGCCCAGGTATCGGAGGCAAATTCAAAGAACTCCATACAGGAAAATGCGCTCTTGTCCAGGATGAAAGTACCGTTCCCTTCATGCAGATGCAGCAGCGGATAGGGCACCTGGCCCACAATCATTCCGGTGCTGAGGTGGATCTTGGACATGCCGACGGGCGGGATGCGGAATTTCCAGTCCAGCGCCAGTTCCGGGCGGAAAAAGCCCACGTCACCCTTCCGTATGCCGGGAATGCCGCCGGTCAGGCTCAGGGTAACCACCGGATATTTGGTATGGACATAGGTCTTGATGAAATGCCCGCGGTTCGCCGTCTCGTCCTTGGAGTAGCGCAGCATCAGGTGCATTTCATTGGTGGCCATCGAGCGCTGCCAGGTCTGGTCAGGCCGCCAGAGCGGTACAAATGAGTTGGAGAAAAAACGTTTCACGTCTATTCCCGCCTCGAAATTCCAGGACGGGGAGAACTCGTGCTCATACTTGCCGGAAAAATGCATGACCGGCAGGAGCCGCTGCGCATTCCCCTTCCCGAAAATCGACGAGAGGATATTCTGGTCCGTATAGATACTGGAGCCCCTTCCAAGTTGCAGGAGGTCATATTTCCCTTCGAAGGTAAACTTGCGCGTAGGCTCCTTGCTCAGCAGCAGTTCGTAACTTATGCCGCCCTTCACTTCCTTGTCCCGGAACCCATAACCGATCCAGCCGCCCAGACGGTGCTTTTTGCTGAAATCCTTGCTTGTCCGGACACCGGCCTGCAGATGCACGCCCTCCAGGTTGTTGAAACTGATGACTTTGGCATACGGACCGATGCCTATCGGCCCGATTTCCCAGTAGCCGTTGACCAGGGTATAAACAATGGAATACAGGTCTTTGTAGAGCGGTACGTCTTTTACTTGTTCCACCATTTTGTAGATATCCTTCTCCTTGTCGGTCAGTTCATACGGCCGCACGCTGTCCCAATACTGTTCGTCCTTGTGATTCGCCTGACGGTCCACCTTCACCGGCCCGTCGGAACTTTTATAGACCACTTCCTCCGAAAAATCCGGGTTCGAATATTCCAGTTGCCGCACCCCGATAAAGGACATCAGCTTGGACGAATCTCCCAGCGCCACCGAAAAATCGGCGTACATCTTGTCGTTCTTGTAGAACCAGGTGGAATCTTCCAGCCGGGTATATTCCGCATCGATGACAATATCCCGCAGCCAGTTCACGTTCCCGCCCCGCACCATCTTGGCATGGATGGAACGCAGGGCAAAGTCCTCCGCGTCCACCAGCATCTCCCCGTCGAAGGCGGGCGACGATATCCCCCCCTTGGGGTGATAGCGGATTTTATAGGTCTTCCGCGCATCCACCTGCAGGGTATCGATGATGAAATAATTATAGTACAGGAGTCCTCCCGCCTGGATGGGGGAAGGAAATTCCACGTCGAAGGAATTGATGAAGGGCTGATAGAAATTGACCTTCAGGTGCATGCTTCCCGTGAACTGCGTCAGCAGGTTCGCGTCCGGATTGATACCGGAAATGCGGTTGGCGATAATCGTCTCCCCGTTTACCTCGGGATTGCTGGAGTGAGAGCGCCGCGTGACCGTCTCGGAAATCATCACCGGAAGATACGGTACGCCGGAGACGGACGAGGTGTCCATGTAATCGAAAACGAAGCCGAATTCCCGCTGGAAGCGCTTGCTCCTGAGCCGTTCTTTTGCATTTGTCAGATCCAGTTCAATCTTATTATAGACATCACAGGAATATCGCGGACGCATCTCGGGATTATTGCGGTAGCGGTTGGCCTCGATCCCCGCCAGCAGGCGCTTGATTTTACGGTTGTCCGCCTTGACGATAATCCCCTTGATGCGGTTTTCGGACGGCACCAGCTTGAAATTCACCTCGGTAAAACCGCCCGGACGCACCGGCACCTCCTGACTTTCATATCCGAGCAACTGGCAGCAGAGCACCGTAGCCGACTTGTCGCGGGTTTCCAGATTATACTTCCCATCGTTATCGCTCGTCAGGCCGATGGTCGTATCCTTGAAAAAGACCGCCGCGAAGGGGATGGGCTCCCCGGTCTGCGCATCTTTCACCACACCGCGCACCTTGGTCGTCTGCGCGCCGGCGACGCTGCACACCAACAGACACAGCAGCGCGATCAGCAACTTGTCACAAAGCGCGGTAAATCGCCGCAGGGTTGCCCTCTGCGACCATTTACCCGGATAGGGTTGCGAAGCAACAGGGAGCTGAGGGCTTCCTGCGGCCAAAGCGCTTCGTGAAAAAATTTCGTTCATGCGGCAAACAAACCAAAAACCGCGGCGCCGGAACCCGACATGGCCGCATACACGGCACCCCGGCGATACATTTCCTCCTTGAGCGCTCCGATCCGCGGATGCGCGGCGAACACCGTCTTCTCGAAATCATTGAAAACGCAGTCCTTCCAGCACGCCACCGGCCGGGAAAGCGCCTCCCGAAGCGGAACGGGCGCCGGCGCCGGGGCAATGCCCGCATACGCCTCCCGCGTACTGACACGCTCCCCTTCCGGGATTTCCACGGCAATGGAAAAGCGGGACAAATCCAGCGCATAAGGCTCCAGCACCTCTCCCCTCCCGGTCGCGAACATCGGCGTGTTGTAGATAAAGAAGGCACAGTCGGAGCCGAGCACGGCCGCGCGCGCAGCGAGCGCAGCATCCGAAAGCCCCAGCGAAAACAAGGCATTGAGCAACTTCAGGGCCGATGCCGCATCGGACGAGCCTCCGCCCAGACCCGCGCCTGCGGGAATATGCTTCTCCAGATAAATCCGCACGGGAGGGATACCGAATTCGTCCGAAAGCAAGCGCCAGGCCTTTACGGTCAAATCTTCCTGCACCGGCCAGTCCGCTCCTGGAATCTCCACCTGCAGCGCGGGCGCCTCCACCATTTCCAGCACATCGGAAAAGATATCGACGGGCACAAAAAGGGTTTCCAGTTCGTGATACCCGTCCGGACGCTTCGCCTTCACATTGAGGCCAAGATTGAGTTTAGGTGCAGGGAAAGCCTTCATAAGCAGGAAATCACCTCATCCACAAGGCTTTCCGGCAGTCTTTCCAGTACCGGAGACAAAAAAGAAATCTTCTGCAGCCGCAACGCCTCTTCGCGGGGAATGCCGCGGCTCTGCATATAAAACTGCTGCTGCGCATCGAGCGATCCGGCGGTCGCGCCGTGCGAACATTCTACGTCATCGGCGTAAATTTCCAGCTGGGGACGGCTTTCCACCCTCGCATCGCAGGAAAGCAAGAGGCTGTGATTTTCCTGCAGCGCAGAGGTCTTCTGCGCACCGTGGGCGACAAATACCCGGCCGTCAAACAAGGCGCGGGCACGGCCGGAAGCCATCCCCTTGAAAAGTTGACGGGAACGGCACTCCCCCGCCTCATGGCGAAGGTTCAGTTTCAGGGAAAAACGGTCATCTCCCGCGCACAGATACAACCCGGCAATGTCCGCCTCGCAGTGGGGCGCCGTCAACAAAACCTCCGTTTCCAGCGCGCAGGACGTCCCGGGCAGCACGACGAAAGTCAGCCGCAGCGGATCTGAGGGCAACACCCCGAACTGCGCGGGCACCACGTCCCGGCCTATGACATAGAGCCTATCCATCGAGTCCTTCGTATCCCTGTTTATCAATCTGTTCCACCAGTTCGCGGCCCGCGGTCTTCACAATACGCCCGTCCTTGAGCACGTGCACGACATCGGGTACGATATAGTCCAGCAGCCGCTTGTAATGGGTAATGACGATGGCCGACTTTTCCGGAGAACGGAGGGCATTCACCCCGGAAGCCACGATGCGCAGCGCATCCACGTCCAGGCCGCTGTCCGTCTCGTCCAGAATGGCGAACTGCGGGTCCAGCATGGCCATCTGGAAAATCTCGTTACGTTTCTTCTCGCCGCCGGAAAAGCCCTCGTTCACGGAACGCGAGGCGAAATCCGGCTTCATTCCCACAAAGGCCATCTTTTCCTTGAGCAGGCGGAGGAACTCCGAGGGCTTCAGTTCGGGCAGGCCCAGGGCCTTGCGCCGGGCCCCAATCGCCGCCTTCATGAAAGCGGTAATCGACACCCCGGGAATCTCCACGGGGTACTGGAACGACAGGAAAATCCCCGCCCAGGCCCGCTCCTCCGGCGCCATCGCAAGCAGGTCACGCCCCTCAAACAGCACGCTGCCCTGCGTTATCGTCAAATCCGGACGGCCGGCAAGCACGGCGCTCAGCGTCGATTTACCGGCGCCATTGGGTCCCATCACGGCATGCACCTCACCGCGGCGCAGGGTCAGGTCGATTCCCCTGAGGATCTCCTTGTCCCCCACCGAGGCGTGCAGGTTTCTTATTTCAAGCAAATTATCCATTGTTCTTATAACGTTTCATCCAGGAGTAAAGCGACCAGCAGCCGTTCACCAGATAGAGGCCGCACACAATCGGCATAAAGAAATTCCCCACGCTCAGGTGCAGAATGATCTGCGTGATGTTCACCATGAGCCACGCTACCCAGCAATCCCATTTTTTGAGCGCCGAGAGGAACTGTGCCATCAGGATCAGCATCGTCACCACTGCATCCAGATAGGGATGCGGGTCCGCCGGGAACAGGCGGTCCAGGACCCAGCCCCAGAGAAAGGCGGTAACCAGCACGGTTCCCACGGCAAGGGCGCGTTCCCCCCAGCCCAGCATGGTGACCTTCAGAGCGGTTTCGTCCTCCGCACTTCTCTCGTCCAGACGGGGATGCGTCCAGCGATAATGCCCCAGAATATTGATGCCCAGCGAAATGGGCTGGAGCAAAAGGTTCGCGTACAGGCTCCTGTCCCAAAACAGCAGGAAAAGGGCCGCGGTATAGAGATACCCTACCCAGAAATTATACTTGGAATTGCGTCCCGCGAGAAAGACGCAGGTCAGCCCCAGCACGGAGGCCACCAGATCAATGACCCACCCGTTCATCCTACTGCCCCCTCCAGGGACAGGGAAAGCAGTTTTTGCGCCTCCACGGCAAATTCCATCGGCAGGCGCTGCAAGACTTCGCGGGCATAGCCCCCGACGATGAGCGCCACCGCATCCTCGGGCGAAATCCCGCGCTGGTTGCAGTAGAAGAGTTGCTGCTCGCTGATTTTGGAGGTCGTCGCCTCATGCTCCACGACCGCCGAAGGGTTGGCGCTGCGTATGACCGGGAAAGTATGTGCACCGCAGTCGGAACCGATGAGCAGGCTGTCGCATTGCGAGTAATTGCGGGCCCCGTCGGCAGCAGGGGCGATATGCACCAGACCGCGGTAACTGTTCTGGCTGTGCCCGGACGAGATGCCCTTGCTGACGATGCGGCTGCGGGTATTTTTCCCCAGATGGATCATCTTGGTCCCGGTGTCCGCCTGCTGCCAGTTGCCGGTCATGGCCACGGAATAGAATTCGGAAGAGGAATGATCCCCTTTGAGAATGGTGGAAGGGTACTTCCAGGTGATGGCCGACCCCGTCTCGACCTGCGTCCAGCTGAGGTGGCTGCCCTCGCCGCGGCAGATGCCGCGCTTGGTGACGAGGTTCAGGATGCCGCCGCGCCCCTGCGCATCGCCGGGATACCAGTTCTGTACCGTCGAATAGCGCACGTCGGCGCCTTTTTCGACGATGATTTCCACGACCGCCGCATGCAGCTGGTGCTCGTCGCGCATCGGCGCCGTGCAGCCCTCCATGTAACTGAGGGACGAGCCTTCGTCCGCGATGATGAGCGTCCGTTCGAACTGACCGGTGCCGCTGGCGTTGATGCGGAAATAACTGGAGAGGTCCATCGGGCATTTCACGCCCTTGGGGATATAGCAGAAGGAACCGTCGGAAAAGACCGCGGAGTTGAGCGCCGCATAGAAATTGTCCCCCGTGGGGACGACGCTCGCAAGGTATTTGCGCACCAAGTCCGGATGTTCGCGTACCGCTTCGGAAAAGGAACAGAAAATGATGCCTTTTTCCGAAAGTGTCTTGCGGAAGGTCGTAGCCACGGACACGGAATCGAAGACCGCATCCACCGCTACGTTGCTCTTGGGTTTGACCCCTGCGAGCACCTCGCGCTCGTGCAGCGGGATCCCCAATTTGTCGAAAGTCTCCATCAGGGCGGGATCGATCTCCGTAGGGCGGTCTTCGTCCCGCTTGGGCGCAGCGTAATAGATAATCTCCTGGAAATCAATCACCGGCAATTTGAGATGGCCCCAGGAAGGAGGCGTCATCTCCTGCCATTTACGGAAGGCGTCCAGCCGGAACTCCAGCAGCCACTGCGGCTCGCCCTTGCGGGCGGAAATGGTGCGGATGATCTCCTCACTCAGGCCTTTGGGCACAAATTCCTGCTCGACCTGCGTGACAAAGCCTTGCTTATAGTCCCCGGCTGCGCCGATGGTATCCAATATTTCCTTGTTCTTTTGCGGCATCATCGTATAAACCGCAAATTTACAAAAGAAAGTTGTGAAATTAAATTAACTTTGCGCCGTGAAATCGTACAATGCCCCTTTATGCCAGGAATGGCCTGTGTCCCTGCCGGAAGCGATTCTTTCGGCAAGCACCGAAAGTTTCCCGATTGATACCATTGAGCCAGGTTTTTCTATAATGTCACAGGATGATGAATAGACAGGTGTGTAGTATTTGCATGGCGGCAGTGGTGCTCGCATCCTGCTCACGTTTGGAAACAGGCACTGCGCCCGCACTCCCCCAGAGGGAGACCGGGGATTTTTACAGCGTATCCTATGCCTGGAGGAAAATCCAGCCCCTGGCCGCACTCCCCCCGATTCCGGGGGAATCTGCGGTTACGGCAGGATTCGGGGAGTCCAGGACTTCCCTTGAAATCAGCGGCGAGGGCAGCGTGGCCCGGGTATTATGGACCGCCGGGGACAGTTTCACGATGTACGGGCATTACGACTCCGGATATGTACATTCCGTATATACCGCCCTTTCGGGCGGCGCCAGCGCAGATTTCAGTTCGGCATACACCGTTCCCTTCCCTGCACACTGCCTGTATCCGGCCGCAACCAAAGTAGGGGGCTATGCAGGGTCGGACGTCTTCGGGGTCGAAATCCCCCCGGTTCAGAGGGCCATAGCCGGGAATATCGCGGATGACCTGAACCTCTCATACGCATACTGCAAAGGGGAAAACGAGGACATCCATTTCGAAAACCTGCTCGCCCTTGTGAAATTCCGCATGGAAGGAAAAGCCACCGAAGAAGTGGAATACCTGACGCTTGCCGGTTCCGGGGCCTTGAGCGGAGACGCCATCGTCATGACGGACGGAAACGGCAACGCATACCTCACCGACAACATATCCTTCCAGGGCGATGAATCCTATCCTTCGGTCACGCTCGAAGGCCCGTTCACAGAAGGGGAAGATTATTACCTTGCCGTGATCCCTTGCAGCGGCGTCATCTCCATGTCATTTTACAACGCCGACGGAGAGCGGATCACCAAAAATTCATCCGCGGTCATCAACTTTACACAGGGCAGGATCTGCGACATCGGAACGGTGGACATCGGTGACGATTTCAGCCAGGACGAAGACATGAGCCCCGTCGCATATCTGGAGTCTCCGCTGGACAATCCCGTTACGCTGGCGGTCATTCCGGAGGGCTTCACACAGGACGAACTGCAGGAATACGAACTTGCGGCAAAAAGCGGGCTTGCAGCGCTTTTTGCAACCGAACCCTACAAAAGCTACAAAGACCATTTCAATGTATGGATTCTGAAAGTGGCCTCGAAGGAATCAGGAGCCGGCGTCACGGACGGCGACGGCAACCTGACCGAGAGCAGGGACACCTACTTCAAAGCCCAATGGGGTGAAAATTCCTATAGTGACATGACAGCAGACGACAACACGGTCTTTTCATTCGTCAGCAACAACTGTCCCGACATCACCGACGGAACCCACAACATCAGCGAAGTCCCCGTACTCATGATCATCAACGATGCGCGTTACGGCGGAATCTGCTGGTCCTATTCCTCCGGAAAAGGATATGCGATGGTCCCCCTCACGGAAGGAAATTTTTCATGGAACTATCCCGCATCCTGCGCAGTCAGCGATGAAGACCCCTCCGCAGGCACAAGGTCCGTCACCGAGGAGGAAAGGGCGGAACTGGGACAAAACATCGGGGACTGGAGAAACACCCTGGTCCATGAGTTCGGCGGCCACTGCTTCGGACGCCTGGGCGACGAATACTGGTACAGCGCCGATTCCGGCCCCGCGACATCCATATCCACGCATTCGTGGACGGTCCCGATGGGATTGAACCTGTCCGCATCTTACTCCGTCACCCCCTGGGACGAGCTGCTTTCCGAAAGGGATGCACTTGCGGCGGCGAATCCGCTGTACGCGAGAATAGGGGTTTACCAGGGCGGAGGCGTATCCATACTCAACCGTTGGAGAAGCGAGAAGACGAGTTGCATGATAGACAACCGCTTCTACTTCTCCGCCTGGCAGCGCATGCTCATCGTAAAACGCATAAAATCTCTCTGTTCCGAAAAGTTCAGCACGCAGGACTTCTTCTCCCGTGACGTTCCCGAAGATCCCGTGCGGGACATCGCCCCGGGAGGGGCGCCCTATGGTCTGGAAAATCTCCCCGCCGCGCTCAAGCCGCAGCCAGTTCCTCCACTACCTCCGGTACGCTTGGTCGTTGACGACTGAGCGCAGCGGCCTTTACAGGCATCCCATTTGGGCCAGATATTCGCCGATGCGCTCGAGCCAGGTGTAGCTTCCCGTACCCGGTGAAGACTTGCGCTGGAAGCAATGCGGCCGTAAGGCCAGGGTATGCAGCTCGCTCTGGATGCCCATCGCCCGCATCTTTTCCCAAACCCGCACCGAATTCATCGAAGCCCAGCCGTCCGCGTCGCCGTGGATGAGAAGCATCGGCGCGGTATCGAGGTCAAAGGAGAATTCCGGGCCGATGTAGGTGGTGTCGTCGTTGCCGCCGCCGGTATTGTGATTATCGAAGCCGTCGCTCAGCACATAAGCCGGATAAATGCCGATTCCCCATTGTACCTTGCAGGACAGTTTGTCGATATCGTCAACGGGGCGGTAGGAACGGTGACGGGACGCCGTGACGCCCATCAGGGTCAGGTGACCGCCTGCCGAAGAGCCCATGATGCCGATTTTATCGGGGTTCAGGCCGCGGGAAGCCGCTTCGCTGCGGACAATGCGGATCGTCCGCTGCAAATCCTGCCAGGCCGTCGTATGCTTGGAAAGTCCCTCCGGACGGGGCGTGCGGTACTTGAGCGTCACGACCGTCATCCCTAGCGCATTGAGAGAGCGCCGCGCGGGAGCCACCTCAAAACCGTCCGGATCGTTGTTTTTGTAACCGCCGCCGGAATAAATGATCTGAATCGCATCGGTTTTCCGTTCTGCGGGAATATGCCACTCGATGTAAGGCGTACACTGGTGTTCCTGTGCATCGGGCATTTTCCCCTCCGGCCAGACGGGTTCCTTGCAGTAGAAGGCGCGGGCCGAATCGTCGGGGAAGCGGGACATCAGCGCCACCTCCGGCTCCGGTCCGCCGAAGTAGCCCATCTGCGTCATGAACTCGATCCCGCGTTCCAGGCCGTAGGCGCCGTGCTTCTTGCCGGGATAAAGGTGCAGTTCCGCGGGAATCCCCCGCTTGCGCAGTTCGCGGTAAATCAGCGTGGAACCGTTAGGGGAATAGGGGTCCAGGCCGCCGTGGTGAAGGCTCAGCGGACAGGTCTTTTCATCAAATTGGAACAGGGGGCTGATGGCGACGTCGGTCCCATAGCCCTCGCGGGTAGAGCGGGTGCCCGCCTCACCGTCCGTAGTCACATAGGCCGGCGCATTGAGGATGCCCCAGTTGATGTGGCAGGGAACATCGTCGGTCTTGTCAATCCGCGCATAGGCGGCCGTCTGCGAATTGGCCGCCAGCAGCAGGCCCAGATGCGACCCGGCGGACATCCCGATTACGCCGATCTTTTCCGGATCGAAGCCGCGCCTGGCGGCCTGGCTGCGGACCAGCCGGACGGCACGCTGCCCGTCTTCCCAGGCCGTCTGCCAGATGGGCAGGCCCTCGGGACGCGGCGTCCGGTACACCAGGCTGACGCACTGGACTCCGAGCGCCGTGAAGCGTTCATGCCACAGGTCGATCAGTTTCATGTCACAGGTGTTCTTGTAGCCTCCGCCGGAAATCAGAATCATGCATACATCCTTGTCCACGGCGTCCGCCGGAGCCTCGAACCACTCCAGATAAGGCATGCGGTGCTTGTCCGGATTGAATCCCGGAGCCTTGGATTCACTGGTCATGGCGGCAATCTGCTGCGGCTGCGCATCCGGCATTTTCCCTTTGGGCCAGAGGGGTTCCCGTTCCCGGCCCGGCGCCTGCAGGGGAACGAGCAGGAAGAGAAAGATAAGTCCTTTTTTCATCAAGGGGCGAAGATAACAAAAAAAATGACTACATTCGTCAGGATTTATGGTATATTCTGTCATTGGAACTGGGGGCGTCGGCGGCTATTTCGGCGGTTGCCTCGCCCGTGCGGGAAGGGAGGTCCACTTCCTCCTGCATAAAGATTATGACTTCGTGCGCAGGCACGGCCTGCAGGTGAATTCCTGGAAGGGGGATTTCCACCTGGACCGGGTCAACGCCTACGACAACAGCGCCGCCATGCCCCGCAGCGACGTTGTCATCGTTGCGCTGAAATCCGTCAACAACCCCTTGTTACGGGAACTGCTGCCGCCACTTTTGAAACCCGGCACCCTCGTCCTGATCATCGAAAACGGAATCGGCGTGGAAGCGCAGGTGCAGGCTATGTTCCCGCAGGCGCTCCTTGCCGCCGGACTGGCGTACGCCGGCTCCTCAAAAACGCGTCCCGGCGTCATCGACCACCAGGATCTCGGGAAACTCACGGTCGCGCCCTACACCCCGGGTGCAGCCCTGCGGGCGGCGGAGGTGGTGCGTGATTTCGTCGAAGCGGGCATCCCGGCCGACAGCGCCGAATACCTCGAAGCGCGCTGGAAAAAGCAGGTCTGGAATATGCCGTTCAACGGAATGACGGTGGCGCTGAACACATCCACGGCCGCGCTGATCGCCCATCCGGCCACCGCCGCGCTGATCCGGGCGCAGATGCTGGAGGTAATTGCCGCCGCACAGGCGCTGGGCGTAAAAAACATCGACGAAAGCTATGCGGACCGGATGCTGGAAACGACGGCCGGGATGACCCCCTATGCCCCCAGCATGAAGGTCGATCATGACCTTGGGCGGCCGATGGAAATCGGGTCCATCTATACGGAAGCGCTGCGGCAGGCCCGCGAGGCCGGATGCCCGATGCTCCGCCTCGAAATGCTCGAAGCGGAACTGCGGTTCATCGAAAATCAGTCGTCGATGCCCGGCAACCGGCCGCGGCCGAGAATCGGAAATCCCCATCGGGCGTAAGAGAAAAGGGAAGCCCGTTGATGTTACATATACATTTCCTGTATATTTCAAACTATAATGGAGTTGTTTATTGCTAAACGTATGCCGCAAAATTGTCTTTATTGCCAAAACAAGGCCCTGTTGGATTCGCTGATGATCAAAATCGCGGACCTGAACGTATCTACCCTGTATCTTTTCAAGGAGCAGACGCATCCCGGCCGCTGCGTGGTGGCCTACAAGGACCACGTGGGCGAGCAGTTTGAAATTCCGGAGGCGGAGTATGTGCAGTTTATGCTGGATGTCCGTCGGGTAGCGCAGGCGCTTTCCCGGGCCTTCCATCCGGACAAAATCAACTTCGGGGCCTATTCGGATACGCTCAGGCACGCCCACTGGCATATCGTCCCCAAATACCAGGACGGGCCGGAGTGGGGCGGCGTCTTTGAGATGAATCCGAAAAAGACCTATCTCTCCGAGGAGCAGTACGCCGAAAGGATAGAAAAAATCGGCGCGGAACTATAGCCGTTAGTCAAACATCTCAAAAAATTCCGGGAAGGATTTGGCGACGCAGGCCGTATCGTCGATGACGACAGGCTCCGCCGCACCGAGCGACGCGATGGTCAGGGCCATTACCATGCGGTGGTCGTGGGAAGAACTGAACGCGCCGCCCTTCAAAAGCCGGCCGCCCAGGATACGGGAGCAGTAATTCTCGCCGCGGATCAGCATTTCATCACCGTCCACGCTTACGGGAACGCCCATCTTGGAGAGCATCTCCGAAATGGCATCCGCCCGGTTGCATTCCTTGCCGAGCAGTCTCCGGACGCCCCGCAGACGGGTTTCCCCCTCGCAGAAGGCCGCAAGTACCGCCACGACCGGGAAAAGGTCCGGAGCGTTGTTCAAGTCCGCTTCAAATCCCTCGAGAGGCCCTTTGCAGACACAGATATCGTCGCCCTCTTCGCTCGAGGAGAGACTGGCTCCGGCATCGAGCAGGATATCGCAGATGGCAAGGTCGGCCTGCAACGAGCGCGATGAAAGCCCCTGCACCTGCGCGCTGCCGAAAACGGCCCCCGCCACGAGGAAGGCCGCGGCCGCACTCCAGTCGCCCTCGATGTCCAGTTCGGCGGCCTTGTAGGTACAGCCGCCGGGAATATGGAAGGTAATGCCGTCCTCCATCTCGCTGCTGACCTTCACGCCGAAAGAAGCGAGCACGTCGCTCGTAATGAACATATAGGGAATGCTGCGCGGATCGCTGACAAAGACCCGGGAGGGCTTTGGGCAAAGCGGGAGCGCCATCAGCAGGCCGGAAATCAACTGGGAACCGCCGCGGCCGGAAATATCGGCGTTCCCGCTCATGAGAGGGCCCTGCAGACGCAGCGGCAGATGGATCTGCCTGTCTTTGCCGGAGGACTCCGGATGCAGCATCACCCCGAAGGCGGCCATGATGTCGGCCGCGCTCTCCATGGGGCGTGCACGCAACTGTTCCCCGCCGTCGATAAGCACTTCCCCGCGGTTGAGCACGGAAAGCAGCGGAATGCACAGACGCGCCAGCAGGCCCGAATTCCCCGTGTGAAGTTTTTCCAGGCCGAGGCAGCCCCGGGCGGCACCGATGCCGGTAATGGTCAGCGTGCGGCCGCGGCGTACCTTCGCGCCCAGGGCCTTCGCCACTTCAATCGCCGCTTCGGAATCCTCGCAGGGGGTATAGCCCCGCAAATGCGAAGTGCCCTGCGCGATCGCTGCGCAAAGAATCGCCCGCTGGGCAAAACTCTTCGATGCGGGCATTTCGAGCGAATTGCGGAAAAAAGTACGCGCGGCGCCATACACGGCCTTGTGCATCCGGTCGATGCGCCATTGTCCCGGCGCGGTGGCATCCTCGTCCGAAAGGGCCGCATAGGTGAACGGAGCACCTTTGCGGAGACATTCGATGCGGGTATCGCGGCCCTCTTCCCCCATGCCGAAAGCGATGAGGCGGCCGCGCCTGCCGGGTTTTCCGTACAGGGAAAGGATGCGCCCGGCATCCTCCGGACACTGGCAGGCCGTGACGATTTTCACGACATCGGCGCCGTAGCGCAGACAGCGCCCGACATACATTTCAAGGGTGTCTCCGTCCGGCGTTCCGGAGAAATCGTGCCAGGAACGGATGAGTCCCGCCCCGCATTCCCGGCAGACTTTGCGCAGGCGCTGGCTGACGCGGACAGGGGCCTCGACCTCCAGGTCGGCGTAATGCGCTCCCGCCTGCACGGCGATTTCCAGCCGGCGAAGCGCCTCGTCCGCCGTTTGTTCCGTACTGCGGCAGGTGGCGACAAGCGGCTTGTCCGCCCCGCTGAAAAGTTCTTCTATGTCGCTGTCAGAGAGGTCGCAGAGGTCCAGGCGGATTTCCGCCATCTCCACATACGGATTCTGGAGAATGCAGAAAATCTCCTCAAGGGTCTTATGCTGCAGGCTGGTGCAAATCATAACTTATGGATGCGGACTTTGCCGATTTTTTCAATGAATACGAACTGGATCCTGCCGCCTTCGGCTTTTTTGTCTTTGGAGACCGCTTCCTCCAGGTCCTGCTCCGGGCAGGGGAAATCCACGGGAAGGCCGCAGCGGCGGAAATCGTCCCGCAGTTTGGAGGCGAGCCCCGGAGCGGCGTAACCGCGCTCCTCGGAGAGTCCGGCCGCCTTGACCATTCCGACGGCCACCGCCTCGCCATGCGTGAGGGGGGCCTCATCGCCGTGGACATGCTGGTACCATTCAATCGCGTGACCGTAGGTATGTCCGAGGTTCAGGACACGGCGCAGACCGCTTTCCTTCTCGTCCTTCCCGACGATGCGCGCCTTGATGCGGGCGGCTTTTTCGATAAGGGCGGCGTAGGCATCCGGCTCCCGCCGGCCGGCCGAAAGCAGGTCCACTGCATCTTCGTAGGCCTCGCGGTCCTCAAGGATGAAGGTCTTGAGCAGTTCGGCGCTGCCGGAAAGGAAATCCTTCTCCGGGAGCGTTCCCAGCAGGGCGGGGCAAATCCAGGTAAACTCCGGCTGCCGGATGAGCCCGATCATATTTTTGAAGGAACTTACGTTCACCCCGGTCTTTCCGCCGATGCCCGCATCTACCTGCCCCACAAGGCTCGTGGGCACATTGGCATAACGGATGCCGCGCTTGTAGATGCCCGCGGCAAAGCCGGCGATGTCGGTCGTCACGCCGCCGCCCACGGCGAGGACCAGCGCGTCGCGGTCGGCCCCCTGCTCCAGCAGCCACTTGCAGATTTCGTAAGCGGTCTTGATATTCTTGTTCTCTTCCGTAGCGACCACGGGATATACCGGCTTTTCCTGCAGATTCAGTTTGGGGAGCCAGGCTTCCACGTTGGCGTCATAGACGACAAAAACCTGCTTATAGGAGCGCAGACGACGCCTCAGCGCGCCGGGCGCATCGCCCAAATACAACTTGATTTTCTTTTTGAAACACATATACGCACACCGTGTTTGTTAAAACACCTGCCTCATGGGCACTTGTTGCCCCCGCTGGCGGAAGGAGGAAGACTTCTGCTCCCTGTTGCTTCGCAACCCTGTCCGGGTAAATGGTCGCAGAAGTCCTCCACCTTCCGCCTATCACAGAACAACCTTAATGTGCCCTTATTGGGGCCTGTGATTTTTTATGGTACAAATCTGCCGTGAAGTTAGGCAAAAATTTGATAAGTTGGAGAAAATTGATACCTTTGCCCTCTCACAGGCCCGAGTGGCGGAATTGGTAGACGCGCTGGACTCAAAATCCTGTGTCCTTAAAAGACGTGCCGGTTCGAGCCCGGCCCCGGGCACCATTAAAAACCGCAATCGATTCTTAACGAATCTGATTGCGGTTTTTTTTGCGTTTGTGCCGCGATTACAGCGTGTCGTAGGCCTTGATGGCACTGGAGAGGCGCTGTTCTACGTCGGTGAGGGCATAGAGGCCGTCGGCATTCTCATGCAGGCCTTTCAGTTTGAGTTGAATGCCTGCGGGAGGGTTGCCATACGTCAGGGCGCTTTCAGCGCGGAGCTGTGCGGCGGTAGCGTAAACCAGCAGCAGGTCCGCATACTGGTTGCCATCGGCACCTTTGAAACTTTCAAATACCAGTTTGCCGCCGATAGGGGTGCGCTTTTCCACAGAACCCGGCAGGTCGGGAATTTCCGCGTCGAGGGCGGAGAGCACGCTGCCGATGTTGGAATCGTGACCGCACAGGAGCGTGAACACCCGTTTCTCGTCCTGCATCTCGTCCAGAATGACCTGAAGCAGGGGATGCGCTACGTTGACGGCGACGGAAGGGGCGGTAAAGAGGACGTCTCCGTACCATTCCTTGACCGAGGCGACGGTTACCCAGTCGTCAAAAGTGAGGTCATGGCCAAACGCGGCCTTTTTCTCGTCAGGCTCTTCATAATATTGTAGGGAAAGGGCGTCGGAGACGGTGCAGGCCATTTTGAGGCCGCCGGTCATGAAGGGCTCCGCATTCAATTTGAAGCCTACGGACGAGGGATATTGGCTGAACGAGGTCGTATCAGGGTAGGCGGGGGCATGGGTGATGTCAATCACCGTCTGCAGGAGGGTATATCCTTTGGCAATGCCGGCATTGAGGTCGTCGCCGAATAGATTCCGGATTTCCTCCTGCGCCTTGGCGGTGAACTGGTCCGAAATCTTGGTGATCTGCGGATTGAATACCGGATCCATGGTGTCGAACGGCACGTTCATCTCTATGCTGGGCTTGGCCCCCGGAAGCAGGGCCTCGGCAAACTGCGTAGCGGTTACCTGGCAGCGCTGCTTGGCGTTGGCGTAGAAGCGGAAGGTATGGCTGTCGGCGGAATAATCGGACAGAAATCCTTTCTTCTCCAGCCATTCATGGAAGAAAGTACCCATCCGGCGCTCCAGCCGCTCTCCCTTGGGCGTCAGCGTACTGGGCTGACCTTCCCAGGGGAACCACTGATAACCGGGGTTGGTCAGGCGCGTCAGGACGGAGTTTTTGCTCACAAGCGGAGAACGGATGTTGTGCCGGCTCAGGACAACCATCTGGTCCAGGGTATAGTTTTGCTGGAAGGCTTCCGGACGGGAAATCCACTCTGTCTGCGGGGCGGGCTTCGGCTCCGGATTGACGTCAGGCTGGCAGGCAGGCACCAGCAGTGCGAAACAAGCTGCTGCACAGCACAATAAGAACAGGGAATGCTTTTTAAGTGTAATCATAATTTATTTGAATCCATATTTTTCATGAAGCGCCTTGAGGGAGCCGTCCGCCTTCATCTCCCGGAGGGCAGCATTGACCACTTCCAGAAGGTCCTCCTGCCCTTTCCGCATGAGAACGCCGATCTCACCGTGCGTGAACGGCTTGTCCAGAAGCGGAGCGGAGAGGCGGCTGTCATTGCGTACATACCAGGGGGCCTCCGTGATTTCGGTAATCATCACGTCGGCATGTCCCCCGGCCACCTGGTCGGGAATCGCTTCATTCTTGTCGAAAACGATGAGCGTGCAGTCGGGCAGGTTGGTCCTGGCGAACTTTTCATTCAGACCGCCCGGGTTTACCATCACGCGGACTTCGGGATGATTGAGGTCTTCCAGGCAGGTAAACTTCCCGGCGTCGTCTATTCGGCAGAGGATGGTTTTCCCGTTGCCCAGGTAGCCTTCTGACATATCCATTGTCTCCAGACGGGTATCCGTAATCGTGATGCCGCCGATGGCGAAGTCAAAAAGGGACGTATCCGACACGTCTGCCGTCAGTGTAGGCCAGGAAGTGGGAACATACGTGACGGAGACCTTCATTTTTCTGGCTATCTCTCCTGCCACATCCAGGTCAAATCCCCAATACGTCCCCGTCTCCGGCTCCCTGTAGCTCAGCGGGCGGTAGTCCCCCGTAGTCCCCACAAGCACAGTCCCCCGCCGCTGAATCTTCTCGACGGTGGGCGCTTCCCGGACCGCGCCTGTCCTGCAGGAGGCAAGAAAGCCGAGAAACGCCAGGGCCAGAAAGCCGTACCGGAATATTCCTATTCTCATTTGGGTCCGTTCTGTTAATCCTGCAAAGGTAACGCTTTCTCCTTTAAAATCGCCATGCCCACGTCAAAAATCAGGTGCACATTGGCCAGGGTTTTCTCCATGGGCACAACGGGGTGGGCGCAGAGAAGGACGCCGGCCAGGTAGTTTACCGTCAGTTCCTTATATTCCGTCATGGGCTTTCGGCCGCCGGAGGCATCGGCCGAAAGGGTACGAATCCATTCCCGCAAAAGACGTTCGTCCTGCTGCGCCTCTGAACAGCACTGCAAAAGGAATCCGGACATAAGGATCAGAGCTAATAGTGATACTTCTTTTGCAGGGCGGCCATAAAAATACACCCGGTGGCGGCTGCCATAAGTTCTGCAAAAACGACAGAACTCCATATCCCGTCCACACCCAAAAGCAGCGGTAAAAGAAGCACTGCCCCAAGCTCGAACACAAAAGTGCGCAAAAAGGCGATCAGTGCCGATACCTGCCCGTTGTTGAGCGCAGTAAAAAAGGCCGAACCGAATACGGCCATTCCCGTGAACAAGTATGCGAAAGAGAATATCCGGAACGCGTGGACGGCATCCGAGAGCAACTTCCCTCCATCTTGCAGGAACAAGGCGGAAAACGGACGGGCAAGCAGTTCAGAAAGGACAAACATCGCAAGGGATGTAAGTCCGATAATTCTCAGGCTCCTTATCCGCAGACTCTTGAGTTCCCAGTGATTCTGCGCACCGTAATGGTAGCTGACCACCGGTCCTATCCCGTTGGAATACCCCACAAAAATGGCGGAGAAAATAAGGCTGAGATACATCAGAAGGCCATATATGACCACCCCGTCTTCGCCTGCATACTTAAGCAGCTGCACATTGTAGAAGATTCCCACAAAAGAGGCGGCGGCTTCCTCCATGAATTCCGAGGATCCGTTTATGCAGCATTTGACGAGCGACCTGCCGTCCCAAACAGGCTTCACCAGCTTGAGGATACTGTCATTCTTCCGGCTGAAATAGACGAGCGGGAACACGCCCCCCACAATCTGGGTCAAGGCCGAGGCCGCGGCCGCACCGGCAAGTCCCCATTTGAAGCCAATCAGGAAAAGCGCATCCAACGCAACATTACATAGCCCGGTGATGACGGTAACGGCAAGCCCCAGGCGAGGTTTTTCCGCCGCCACAAAGAAAAGCTGGAACTCATACACCCATATCCAGGCGGGCAATGCCAGAATAAAGATCCGCCCGTACACCACGCTGTTTTCAAGGAGTTTCCCTTCTGCGCCCAGCATGCCTGCCACCTGGGGCATAAAGACAAAGCCCAGCACCATCAGCACAACGCCCACACAGGAAGACGCCAGCACAACCAAGGAAAACAGGCGGTTGGCCCGTTCCCGATTGTTCTCACCCAACGTTTTTGCAACCAGCGCGTTACCGCCGACACCGAACATATAGCCGATGGTGCCCAGAATATTCAGTATCGGAAATATCAGGGTAACCGCCGCAAACTCCGATTTTCCCGCGAAATTTGCGACAAAAAAGCCGTCCACTACGATATACAGCGATGCAAACAGGTTCATCGCAATGGACGGCAGTGTAAACCGTAGTAATTTACTGTTTGTAAAATGCTCCGATAAATGAATCCGGGAACTCATCCATTCACTTTCTTTCCGCCGAAGAACACATCTTTGGGCAGGTTGAAGCTGAAGCCTTCCTGCGGTGCGGTAAGAAGGTCTTTCTCGAACACCAGGAAGTCTGCGTCCTTGCCGGCCGTGATGGAGCCCTTGGCGGCCTCCACGCCCAGCTGAACGGCGCCGTTGATGGTGTAGCCCAGCAGCATTTCCTCAATGTTCATTCTCTCGTTCTCGGACGGGAAAGGTGCAACGGTTCTGCTGGCTTCCTCGAACCGGGTTTTCTCGTTGATCCAACGCGTCATGCCAATCTCCATGGCAAGATAGGGGCTCCAGTTCTTGAAATCGCCATAGAAGACCTCATCGCTGGACCAGGTCACCAGCGCACCGCTGTCCCACAGGGTTTTGCAGCGGAACATGGAATGGGCGCGTTTTTCTCCGATGAACGTAGGCCAGTAAGCGATAGGGTTGCCGCCCACGTTGCCGCTGTGCCACCACGGTGTAAAATTGGCCGTCACGCCCAATTGGGCAAAACGGTCCAGATCGGCGTCGTCCTGCACCCACAGGTGAGCGCAGGTAACCTTCACGCGGAAACGATCTCCCAGCTCCTTCCGGGCCATCTCTACGCCGTCCAGCACTACGCGGGATGCAGCCTCGCCCACGGTATGGACGTGCAGGTCAAGCCCCGCCTCGTTAAGTTCTTTCAGGATTTCAGCCACTTGTGCCGCATTAAAGGCCGTGGCGCCTGTCAATCCGGTATCCACGTAGGGCGTTACCATGGCCGCGGTTTCAATCTTCAGGGTGCCGACCATGAAGATTTTCAGCGTATGTACCTTCATGTGCTCC
>JAFSVL010000077.1 GCA_017445015.1 Bacteroidales bacterium
ATTATTTATCAGAAAAGCAATAGCTATCCGATTGAATTTCAAAAGGATAGCTATTTATTTTAAATGCCCAGCCTTTATCTGGAAGAATTTGTACAAAAAAGAGGATGACCTCAAGTCCTAAGACTTTTTAGTCACCCCCTTCGGAAATGGTGAATGACCTGCAGGTGGACGGGAACAATGAACTGTGGATCTGCGGCAACGGATTATGGCATTGGACCTTCGCCGAGGGAATGCAGAATGAGCCCCTGCTCGGAAAGAGGTTTTGTTTTGGCATCCACTGCCGGGAAGACGGAAAGCTGTGGGTTGCCACCATTGGGGAAGGGGTTGCCTTGTACGATGGGCAGAAGGTGGAATTTTTCGATGCGAATACGGTGGGACTCGCGGACAACAATACGTATTTCGCCAAGCCCTTCCGCTCTTCCAACCTTCTTGTCGGAACCCGGACCGGACTTTCTTTTGTCGATACGGCCACCGGACTCTGTTATAACTATTCTCCGATAAACGGGCTTGGCATTTCTTCCGCCCGAGAGGGGGTGATTTTGTCCCGGAAGGATGGCAGCCTCTGGGTAGGTGGGATGGACGGAATCGTCACTATCAAGGATACGTCCTTCGTTTTCCCGACCCGGCGCAGCGTCCTGGTGCCGGACCGGATTACTATCGCCGGAGAAAGCCGGTATCCGGCCAGCACCATTGTCCTTCCGAAAGAAAGTCACGGTTTTTCCCTGGAGATGGCGGAGTTCGATTATTCCGGCATCACCCCGTCCTTTTGCGAATACAAACTGGAAGGGCTTGATGACGGGTGGGTGAAAAAAGCTGCCGCTGTCCCCATCTCGTACAACAATGTTCCGCCCGGAAAATATACCCTGAGGATAAGGGTGACGAATAATGCCTATTGTCCGGAGTGGTCTGAACAGGCCATCCCGGTGACGGTTTTGCAGCCGTGGTATACCTCCAGGGTCGCCGTCGCCTTCTACTTTGTCTTCGCGTTTTCCCTGTTGGGAGGTTTGCTGTATATGTTGTATGCGAGGATGCTTCTTTCGCAGCGTCTGGCGATAGAGAAGAAGGAGAACGAGGAAAGGATGCGTTTCTTCGTCAATCTTTCCCACGAACTCCGGACGCCTTTAACCATGGTCATCGGCCAGCTCGGCCTCTTTTTCCGGATGAACAAATCCGGCGTCCAGGGAATGTCGAACATCGAGAGTTCCTATAAAAATGCCCAGAAGATGGAGCGCATCGTCTCCGAATTGCTGGACTTTGAGAAACGGAACCAGGGGTACTCCAGCATCAGCGTGGTGGAAACCGACCTGTGTGCTTACCTGCTCGAAATCAGGGACTGGTTCTCACAATATGCCAACTACCGTGACATCCGGCTGAAATTTTCCCTTCCATCCTATCCGGTTCCCGCGATGATTGACCGGGACCAGATGCAGCGGGTATTTTCCAATATCCTGAACAACGCCTTCAAATTCACGCCAGACGGCGGGGAGATTGCCGTGGCGTTGAAAATCCGAAAACAGGATGCCACGCACAAAGAAGCGGTCATTACCCTTTCCGACTCCGGAAAGGGGATTCCCGAGGATTCGCTGAAGCGTATATTCGAACCCTTTTATCAGGATCCTGAGACGAAATCCCGGGGAACCGGATTGGGGCTTGCCTTGAGCCGGGGCATTGTCAATCTGCATCACGGAAACATCTCCGCATCGAACCAGAAAGGCGGAGGCGCTGTTTTCAGTATCCACCTTCCTCTGGGAAAAGATTGGATGACCGGGGATGCAAAAGTATTTATTGCCCCGGAGCCGCCGGCAGAGAAAATGCCGGTCAAGGAGGAGGCGGAGACGGGACCTGCAGGAGAAAAGACGCGCTATTCGATGCTGATTGTGGAAGACGACCTGGAGATGCGCACGATGCTGACGGCCATTTTCAGTGGTTCCTACAATGTTACCGAAGCGTCAGACGGTGCAGAAGGCTTTTCGCTGGCCAAATCCATGCAGCCGGATATCGTTATCAGCGACGTGATGATGCCCGTGATGGATGGAATGAGCCTGGTGGCCAAGTTACGGCAGGACTTTGAAACCTGTCACATTCCCATCATCCTGCTGACGGCCAAGATGACGCTGGAAGATGAGATCTCCGGTCTGAATCAAGGGGCGGATGATTATGTCGGGAAGCCGTTCCGTATCGATGTTCTGGAAGCAAAATGCAGGAGCCTGTTGGAGAACCGGAATATCCAGCGAAAGAAATATATCAAGACCCTCGCCAATTTCGAAGGTCTTGCCAAAACCGAAAAGGATGCCGATTTCCTTTCCCGTGCGACGGCCGTCATTGATGAGAATATCCTGTCTTCTGAACTCGGGGTGGCCCTGATGTGTGACAAACTGAATATCAGCCGGACGATCCTGGACCAGAAAATCAAAGGCATCACGGGGATGACGCCCCGCGTGTTCATCGAAACGATCAAAATGAAGCAGGCCTGCCGCCTGTTTGAAGACCGTTCGGGCAACATCTCGGAAATCGCCTATATGCTGGGGTTCAGTTCACCCAAATACTTTACCATCCGTTTCAAGAAGCAGTTCGGCAAGACTCCGACCGAGTGGCTGGCGGGGAAAGAATAGAAAACACTTTTTTTACTGCGTAAAAATGATTAAAATTGCAGACTGAATTGTAAATATCGATATGGCAGAGAAACTGAATTCAAAAATTCCGGAAGGTCCCCTTTCAGAGAAATGGACCCGGAGAAAGTCGGAAATTCATCTGGTGAGCCCGAACAACAAGCGAAAACTTGATATTATCGTTGTAGGTACGGGTTTGGGTGGAGCGTCCGCAGCCGCGGCGCTCGGCGAACTGGGATACAACGTCAAAATCTTCTGCATCAGTGATTCTCCGCGCCGTGCGCACTCCATCGCCGCACAGGGCGGTATCAATGCCGCAAAGAATTACCAGAACGACAACGATTCGGTCTATCGCCTTTTCTACGATACGATCAAGGGCGGAGATTACCGCAGCCGTGAGGCGAATGTTTACCGTCTGGCGGAGGTCAGTGCGGCCATTATCGACCAATGTGTGGCACAGGGAATTCCCTTTGCCCGCGAATATGGCGG
Source organism: Bacteroidales bacterium (assembly GCA_017445015.1). Lineage (GTDB taxonomy): Bacteria > Bacteroidota > Bacteroidia > Bacteroidales > UBA932 > Cryptobacteroides. Next base: position 3,099 of record JAFSVL010000077.1, read on the forward strand.
ATACCTTGCCAACAGGTCTTTCGGCGGCGTGCAGGTGAGCCGGACGTTCTATGCCCGCGGGCAAACCGGACAGCAGCTGCTTCTCGGGGCTTATGCGTCCTTGAACAAGGAGATTGCCGCAGGGACGGTGAAATCCTATCCCAGGCATGAAATGCTCGACCTTGTCCTCGTCAACGGTCAGGCAAAGGGAATCATTACCCGGAATCTGGTGACCGGAGAGATTGAGCGTTTCGGCGCGCATGCCGTCATCATTGCCACCGGAGGATACGGAAATACCTATTTCCTTTCGACGAATGCCATGAACAGCAACGGTTCCGCCGCGCTTCAGTGCTATAAGAAGGGCGCTTTCTTTGCCAACCCCTGCTTTGCACAGATCCATCCGACCTGTATTCCCGTCCACGGAGACCAGCAGTGCAAGCTGACACTGATGTCCGAATCCCTGCGTAATGACGGCCGTATCTGGGTTCCCAAGAAGAAAGAGGACGTGGAAAAACTCCGCAGGCATGAAATCAAGCCGTCCCAGATACCTGAAGAGGACAGGGATTACTATCTCGAGCGCAGGTATCCCGCTTTCGGCAATCTGGTTCCCCGGGATGTGGCCTCCCGTGCCGCCAAGGAAAGATGTGATGCCGGATTCGGTGTCAACGAGACCGGAAAGGCGGTATTCCTTGACTTTGCCGACGCCATCAAGCGCCTTGGGAAGCAGCGTGTGGCGGAGCGCTATGGGAATCTCTTCGAGATGTATGAGAAAATCACCGCTTCCTCCCCCTGGGAAGAGCCGATGATGATATATCCTGCCATCCATTACACGATGGGCGGCATCTGGGTGGATTACGATCTGCAAACCACCGTCCCCGGACTTTTTGCCATCGGCGAGGCGAACTTCTCCGACCATGGCGGAAACCGGCTCGGCGCTTCCGCGCTGATGCAGGGACTGGCAGACGGTTATTTTATCGTTCCGGTAACGATCGGGGATTATCTTTCCAAGAAATTCGCAGAACCAAAGACCGATACCGACAGCCCTGAATTCATCGAGGCTGAGCGTGCCGTACAGGCCCGTATCGACAGGCTTTTCTCGATTGGCGGAACGGAAACGGTAGATTCCATCCACAAGCAGCTGGGTCATATCATGTGGGAATACGTGGGTATGGCGCGCAACGAGGAAGGACTTAAAAAAGCCATTCAGGAAATCCGTGAACTCAAGGAGAAGTTCTATACTTCCGTCAAGGTTCCGGGAAGCCAGTATGAATTCAACCAGGAACTTGAGAAAGCCCTCCGCCTCGAGGATTTCTTCGAGATCGGTGAACTGATGGCGCGCGACGCCCTGAACCGGGAGGAATCCTGCGGAGGACATTTCCGCGTGGAGAGCCAGACCGAGGAAGGGGAAGCGAAGCGTGACGATGCCAACTTCATGTATGTGGCGGCGTGGGAATACAAGGGGGAAGGCAAGGAGCCTGAACTTCATAAAGAGCCCCTGAAATACGAATTCATCGAGGTAAAGACCCGTAATTACAAGGAATAATATGGAATTCAATGTAAAGGTATGGCGTCAGAAAAACGCCAAGACGAAAGGACATTTCGAGACATATCATATAGCGGGAATCGAGGAGGACGCCTCTTTCCTCGAAATGCTTGATATCCTCAACGAACAGTTGATCCGAGAGGGTAAGGATCCCATATCCTTCGACCATGACTGCCGTGAGGGAATCTGCGGTGCCTGTTCCCTGTATATCGACGGCAGAGCCCACGGCCCTGACGACCATGTGACCACCTGCCAGCTTTTCATGCGGCATTTCAAGGATGGAGCCACCATTACGGTGGAACCGTGGCGGAGCGCCGCCTTCCCTGTCATCAAGGATCTGGTCGTGGAGCGCCGTGCCTTTGATAAAATTCTCCAGGCGGGCGGCTTTATTTCCGTAAGGACGGGTTCCGCCCAGGATGCCAACAATATCCTGATTTCCCACGACAAGGCGGAAGAGAGCATGGATGCTGCCGCCTGTGTAGGATGCGGTGCCTGTGTGGCGACATGCAAGAACGGGTCGGCCATGCTGTTTGTCGCGGCCCGCGTGAGTTCCCTGGCGCTGCTGCCGCAGGGCAGGCCCGAAGCGGCCCGCCGTGCCAAGGCGATGGTGGCGAAGATGGATGAACTGGGTTTTGGCAATTGTACCAATACACGTGCCTGCGAACTGGAATGTCCGAAGGGAATCACCGTGGCGCATATCGCGCGCTTGAACCGGGAATTTCTGAAGGCGAAGTTCAGCGACTGAGCAGTGATTCCGGCGCGACTCGAACGCGCGACCCACAGCTTAGAAGGCTGTTGCTCTATCCAACTGAGCTACGGAACCGTTCCGGGCTTGTACAAGCCGGAGTGCAAAGATACGAATATTTTTCTTTTTCCGCGCAGGACAAACTTGTGAGTCATGAAGATCAAAAGGATATTATTTATTCCCCTGTTGTTTCTGGCAGTACTTGCAGGGGCTGCGCAGGAGCGGGATACGCTGCGTATATTGTCGATAGGAAACAGTTTTTCCGTCGATGCCATTGAACAGAATCTCCATGAAATGGCCGCCGATGCAGGTTATGTCTATATCATCGGCAATATGTATATCGGAGGTTGTTCGCTCGAAAGGCATGCGAATCATGCGGAAAGCGGCGCCGCGGACTATTCATACCGGAAAATCGGTACTGACGGAATCCGGATGGTGCGGGAAAAGACTCCGTTGTCCTATGCCCTGAAAGATGAGCGCTGGGATGTCGTCTCTTTCCAGCAAAGCAGTCCCCTTTCCGGAATTTCCGCCAGTTATGAACCCTGGCTGGGACGCCTGGTCCGTTATGTGAAGGCAGGTGTTCCGTCCGCCTCCCGTTTCCTTTTCCATCAGACATGGGCGTACGCGCAGGATGCGCTGAATCCCAATTATTCCCATTACGGCTGCGACCAGAAACTGATGTACCGCGCCATCATGGACGCTTCGAAGCAGGCTGTGGAGCATTATGGCCTGGAGGTCATTCCCTGCGGTACGGCCATCCAGAATTACCGTGCCACCTGGTACCGGGACAATGTCAACCGGGACGGATATCATCTGAACCTGACCGGCCGGTATATCGCCGCCGCCACCTGGTTCTGCACGCTCAGCGGAGGGGATGTCCGGGGCAACGCATATATGCCCCTGTATCTGACGCCGGGGCAGGTCAAGGCTGCGCAGGAAGCGGCCTTTGCGGCTTATACCTCCCCCTATGCCGTGACGGACTTCGGAATGCGCTCCAATACGGTCAATTACGACGAGGCCCGTGTGCCGAAGTTTACCTTGCCGGCGATGATGCGCTGCGGCGACGGCAGTCCCGTACGCAACCGCCGCGTCTGGGAAACGAAGCGCCGTCCGGAACTCTACGCCCTGTTTGAGCGGGAAATGTTCGGCCGTGCGCCGGAAGCATCAGAAAAGCCGGAGGCTGAACTGTTGGAAAGTGCCGAAGGGGTGCTTGGCGGCCTGGCGGACCGGAAACAGGTGCGCCTCACTTTCAGGAAAGGCCGTGCGATGGACCTGCTCATCTATACGCCGGCGGGTGCAAAAAAGCCGGTTCCCGCCTTTCTGGGCATTAATTTTCACGGGAACCACAGTATCTGTTCCGATGAGGCCGTACGGATGACGGAGTTGGATGCGCAGCAGCGGCGGTACGGGGTTTACCCCGGCATGGACAGGGACAAGCCGGAAAGCCGTGCGGCGCGCGGGGCGCAGGCCTCCCGCTGGCCGCTTGAGCGGATTCTTGCGGCCGGTTATGGCGTAGTGACCTTTTATCGCGGCGACATCGATCCGGATTTCGACGATGGGTTTCGCAACGGGGTCCACGGCATATTTTATAAGGAAGGACAGCATTATCCGGAGCCGGACGAGTGGGGTGCCCTCGCCGCCTGGGCCTGGGGCCTGAGCCGTGCGTTGGATTATCTGGAGACGGATTCCTGTATCGATGCGTCCCGGGTGGCCGTACTGGGCCATTCCCGCCTGGGCAAGGCGGCACTCTGGGCCGGAGCGTCGGATTCCCGCTTTGCCCTGGTCATTTCGAATGATTCCGGTTGTGGCGGAGCGGCCCTTTCACGCCGCGCCCTGGGAGAGACGGTGGAGATTATCAACCGCAGTTTCCCGCACTGGTTCTGCGGAAATTTCAAGAAGTATGGCGGCAACGAGGATAAATTACCCTTTGACCAGCATGAACTGCTGGCGCTGATCGCTCCGCGTCCGCTCTATGTGGCAAGCGCTTCCCTGGATCGATGGGCGGACCCCAAGGGAGAATTCCTGTCGGCGGTGGCCGCTTCCGAGGCGTATGGGCTGTATGGATTCAGGGGCCTGAAAGGTGCCAGGATGCCGGAACCTGGGGGGTCCCTGCTTTCCGACCGGATGGCCTATCACCTGCGTGAGGGAAAGCACGATATCACGGAATTCGACTGGTTGCATTATATTGCCTTTGCAGATCAATTTTTGAAATAATGTTTGAGATTTTACAGAAGGAAATGCTGACTCCTACGATATGCAGGATGAAGCTTTCTGCGCCCAGGCTCGCCGCAGCGGCCCGTCCGGGCCAGTTCCTGATCGTCCGTGCAGACGAAAAAGGAGAACGGATTCCCCTGACGATCAGTGATTATGATGCGTCGGAAGGAACAGTGACGATCGTTACGCAGAAAATAGGTGCGTCTTCCGCCGATATCATTGCCTATGAACCCGGAGAATGCTTTGCCGACGTGGTAGGGCCCCTGGGCCTGCCTTCCGAGTTCATGGAATTCACCCCGGAGAAACTGGGTACCATGCGCTATATCTTTATCGCCGGCGGCGTGGGTACTGCGCCCGTCTATCCGCAGGCCAAATGGCTGCATGAGCGCGGGGCGAAGGTGGATGTGATTATCGGCGCAAAAACCAAGGACCTGCTGATTTATAAGGCGGAGATGGAGTCCGTCAGCGATAACGTCTTCATTTGTACCGATGACGGTTCCGAGGGCTTCCACGGCATGGTTACCGCCCTGCTTGAAAAACTGGTTTCCGAGGGGCATGTCTATGACCGGGCGGTGGCTATCGGGCCGATGATCATGATGAAATTCACCACGCTGACCTGTAAAAAACTCGGTCTTCCCGTTACGGTGAGCCTGAACACCCTGATGGTGGACGGTACCGGCATGTGCGGAGCCTGCCGTGTAAGCGTGGGCGGAAAAACCCGCTTTGCCTGCGTGGAGGGTCCTGAATTTGACGGATACGAGGTGGATTTCGATGAGGCGATGCGCCGTCAGGGCCAGTACAAGGCGGAAGAGGCCGAAGCGAATGAAAAGCATGTTTGTAAAATCGGGAGGGGAAAATAATGGCAAATAAAATACCCAGGGTCCCTGTCAGGGAACAGGACCCCAAAGTGCGTGCAACCAACTTCGAGGAAGTTTGTTACGGATATAATGTGGAAGAAGCGCAGAGGGAAGCGTCCCGTTGCCTGCACTGCAAGAACCCGCGCTGCGTGGGCGCCTGCCCCGTCAATATCAAAATCCCCGAATTTATCGGGAAGGTACTGGCGGGAGATTTCCGCGGTGCGGCCGGCGTGATTGCCGAAGATTCTTCGCTCCCCGCCGTCTGCGGACGTGTCTGCCCGCAGGAAAGCCAGTGCGAGGGAAGCTGTATCCTCGGAATCAAGGGGGAACCGGTGGCTATCGGAAAACTGGAACGCTTCGTTGCGGACTGGAGCCATGCCAACGGCGGTTCCGGTGCCGTCGCTCCTGCCCCCAACGGGCATAAGGTGGCTGTCGTAGGTTCCGGTCCTGCCGGTCTTGCCTGTGCGAGCGACCTTGCGAAGTGGGGCTACAGCGTTACCATTTTTGAAGCGCTGCACAAGGCGGGCGGCGTGCTGGAGTACGGAATCCCTGAATTCCGTCTGCCCAAGGAGAAGGTGCTCGCCAAGGAACTGGAAGAGGTGAAGCGTCTGGGCGTAACCATTGAGACGGATGTCATCATCGGCCGGACCATCACCATCGACCAGTTGATGGACGACGAAGGCTACGAGGCCGTGTTTATCGGCAGCGGGGCGGGCCTGCCCCGTTTCATGGGCATTCCCGGCGAGAACCTGAACGGGGTGTTTTCCGCCAATGAGTTCCTTACCCGCAATAACCTGATGAAGGCGTTCCGTGAGGATTATCTTACGCCGATCCACGCCGGAAAGAAGGTCTGCGTCGTGGGTGGCGGCAATGTGGCGATGGATGCGGCGCGTACTGCGCTGAGGCTTGGCGCCGAGGTGCATATCGTGTACCGCCGTACCGAGGTGGAACTTCCCGCCCGCGTGGAGGAAGTGCACCATGCCATGGAGGAAGGGATTATCTTTGACATGCTTACCAATCCTGTGGAGGTATTGGGCGACGAGAAAGGCTGGGTGCGCGCCCTGAAGTGCGTACGCATGCAGCTCGGCGAGCCGGATGAGAGCGGACGCCGCAGTCCTGTCCCGGTGGAAGGTTCGGAATTCGAAATCCCTACCGAGACGGTCATCATGGCGCTCGGAACGTCGCCGAATCCCCTGATCTCCAGGACGACGGAAGGGCTTGAGGTGACAAGGCGCGGCTGTCTCGTCGCAGACGAGACCGGCGCCACGACCCGCAGGGGCGTGTTCGCCGGCGGTGACGCCGTCACCGGCGCCGCGACGGTCATCCTCGCCATGGGGGCCGGACGTACCGCCGCCAGGGCCATCGATGCCTATATCAACGGGAAATAGAGAGGCTTACCCGATCATTCGTGGACATAGCCATCATCCTTGATGTTCCAGATGGTGGCTATGAGCAGGCCGCCGGCGATGGAGATGCAGGCCATGATGAGGAACAGGTTGTCCCAGAAGCCGTTCCCGAAACGGTCGGACAGGAGGCCGACGCCCGCGCCGGTAAACAGCGTGCTCAGATAGGAGAACAGTCCGATGAAGCCGGCGGCTGCGGATGCCGCCTTCTTGGTGACCTGGTTGCCTGATATCACGGCAAACAGGGCCTGCGGTCCGTAGAGGAAGAATCCGGCCAGGGCGAGAAGCGCCAGCATGACCACGGGAGACGTCCCTTCCGGGAGGAAGTGTATGGCAAGGAGGCACACTCCGGTAAGTACCATTTCGATGACACATACCCGCTGTCCCCTGCTGTGGAAAAGATGGTCGGTAATCCATCCGGCTGACAGCATGCCCAGGCAGCCGGCAATTTCGAAGATGCCTATCGTCCACCCCGCCAGTTGCGGAGACAGTTTCTGCCCGCCCTGCTGAAGGAACTTCGGGCCCCAGTCGAGAACAGCGAAACGTACGATATACAGCATCAGGGCCGTGGTTGCGATAATCCAGACAACGGGATTCTTGAACACCTTGTCCATCACGAACTTCCGGTATCCTTCCTTCGTATCGTTGTCATCCAGTTCCGTCTTGGTGTCCGGCAGTTCGGGAAGCCCCACGGAGGACGGCGTATCCCGGAGGGTCAGGATGATGAACGCGACGCCCCCGGCACCGATTGCCGCGGGAATCCAGAAGCACCATTTCCATCCGAGCGATGCCACGATGGCGCCGCACACGACGGACACGATGGCCGCCCCGATCGAGTGGGACATGTTCCAGATGGACATCTTGGTGGCCAGTTCCTTCGGGGGAACCCAGTGGACCATCAGCCGGTTGCACGGGCCGAATCCTGCGCCCTGGAAGACATTGTTCAGAATCAGCAGGACGGCCATGACGGCAACCATGGCGTTCACGAAATCGGGACCTCCTTCCTGACCGGTCATCCAGCGGCTGATGTCGGCGCTCCAGCCGAAGATGAAGTTCAGGATGACGCAGGCGCCGAGACCGATGGCGAGATGCCACCGGGCGTTGGTCCGGTCAGCGATAAATCCGTTGAGGAACTTCGATACGCCGTAGATCAGCCCGGCCATCGTGAGGATGACGCCGAACGAGGTGTCGGTAATCCCGTACTCTACGCCGAGGGCCGGCATGGCGAAGGCGAAGTTCTTGCGGACAAAATAGAAGACGGAGTAGCCGATCATCGAGCAGAGGATGACTCTCCACTGCCAGTAACTGAAACTTTTTTTCGTTTTCATAGGGCGAAGGGTCCGTCGGGTGCGAACAGGGGTTCCACGATGGCATCATAGAAACCTCCGCGCTTGGCAAGGTCGAGTACATTGAAGCGGAAGCGCATGAGCTGGACAAAGGCGAACATGTCGTGGAGCTTCCGGCGGCTGAGACCGATCTGTCCGGGTTCGCACGGGGCTCCGGCGGCCTTGAGCAGGTCATGCATCTTCTGATACGGATAGACCTGTCCCTGCAACTTTGCCTTGAGTTCCGGCCATTCGGCCTTCAGGCGGGTCAACTGCGCCCGGACTTCTTCGGCCGGCTGCCATTTTTTGGTAATCTCATCGTATCCGAGGCGGGGCGCCGGGAAATCCCTGAAGATTTCAAGCGCCCGGGCCTGTTCCTGTTCCAGTGTGGGCCAGGCGGCGATGCAGGCGTCCACGTCGAGTTTCGTGAGGTCGAGTTTGAAGAGTTCATCGAAGACGGCGCACATCGTCAGCGTTCCTATCGCCACCTGGAATCCGTGGGACTGGAGTTTGCCGTTGTACCGGTGTTCCGTCATGTCCAGGATGTGGCTGAAGAGGTGGTCGCAGCACGAGGCCGGGCGGGACGAGCGCGCTGCCTGCATGGCGATGCCGCTGAGCGTCAGCCCTTCAAAGATGTCCGCAATGGCGTCCGGGTCGCCGGACGCGACTTCGGCCGGGCGGGAGAGAAAATCGTCAAGATAGTCCTGCAGTACATGCCACGCCTCCGGGTGGATGGGCGCCGTTCCGACGAAATCGGCCACCATCCATTCCGCTCCGGCCGGCACTTTGGCGGCGAGGTCGGCATAGCCGGCAGCCGTCATCTCCTTCGGCGCGGCGGCGATGACGTCTATGTCTGCGACGATGGCTACGGGCGCGGGGCATGAGAAGGTCTGTTTGGCGCCCTGGTAGGTTATCGATGCCCCGAACGAAGAGTATCCGTCAACGGAGGCGGCGGTGGGCAAGGTAAGGTAAGACTGCCCGTGATGATGGGAAGAGAGTTTGCACAGGTCGTTGATCACGCCGGAGCCGACGGACACCAGCACCGCCTCCTTGTCCGCGTCGAGAAGAGCATCCACCAGTTCCACATACTTCCATTCGGCATGGAACTCTTCTTCCATGATGATGTACCGGCCGGTGGGGATGCCGGCCTCCGTGAAGAGACGGAAAACCTTCTCTCCCAGCGCGGGCCAGGTGTGCACGTCGGCCAGGATCAGGGCCTTTCGGCCAGGGAAAAAACGCTTGAACACTTCCGGAGCCTTTTCGCTGGCTCCCCGCCCCATTTCGAACAGTTTTGTATCTGTCGAAATGGACATGGCATACGCAATTCGTTCTTTTGCTGTCATACTTTCTTAAATTCGGGCGCGTGCCCGTCTTAGCGTGTAAAGGTACATTATTTTTGAAAAAGCGCAAAATGAAACTAACTTTGAAACATGGAAAAAGCAAACCCGACCATATTCGACGTAGCCCGCGAGGCAGGCGTAGCCAGAGCGACCGTCGACAGGGTCATCTATCACCGGGGCGGAGTGTCCCGGAAGACCGGGGAGAAGGTCGAGGCTGTCATTGAGCGCCTCGGCTACAAGGCCAATCCGATTGCCTCCTCGCTGGCCTCCCGCAAAAAGGCCAACTTTGCATGCCTCATCCCCCGTTTTGAACGCGGCGAGTACTGGGATGTCGCCTGCCAAGGCTTCCTGGACGGCGCCAGAAGCATCCATAGCCATGATATCGGCCTCCAGATGCATCTGTACGACTCGGATGATGTCGCATCCTTCAAGGCCGAAACAGAAAAGATTCTCAAGGAAAAGCCCGACGGAGTCATCACCAATGTCGTTTTCGCGGAGGCGCTGCGGGAGTTTGCTCTCCGGCTGCAGGAGGCGGGTATTCCGCTCGCCTTCGTTGACCAGAAGCTGGACGGAGTAGACTACACATTGTACTATGGTACCAATCCACACGAAGCAGGCCGTCTCGGGGCTTACCTGCTGACCCACAGGATGGACGTGAAAGAATTGGCGATGGTCCGTCTGATCCGCGACCCGCGCCAGCTTGCCGACCCGAACAGAATCCGCCGTGAGGGATTCCTGGGCTATATCTCAGAGCATTTCCCGCATTGCAAGGTCCATACGGTGTTCATTCATCCCGACGCCCCGGAGGAAACCGAACAAATCCTGGATGCCTTTTTCCGCGCCCATCCGCTCGTCCGGCATATCACCATGGCCAATTCCCGTATCCATCTGATGGCGCCCTACCTGGAGGCCCACCCCGACCCGCTGCGCCATGTCGTCGGATTTGACGACCTCCAGCAGAATCTCGACGCCCTGAGGAAAGGCCTTGTCGAATACCTCGTGACAAGGAACATCCCGATGCAGTCTCACTACACGGTTTCACGATTTGCGGAAGCGGTCCTGAGTGGCTCCGCTCCCGCAACGAGAGACAATTACATGCACATGGACATTCTCCACCAGCTCAATGCCCATGACTACGAAATGAGGATCTGAATTTAGTTTGCGTGACGGATATAGACCTCCGTTCCGTTGATTTCATACGCAAACATCGAGGAGAAACGGATAAGATCCAGCACGCGAGTGATGGATTCCGTAGTAAACGTGGCGGTCAGCCTGTAGTTCAGTATGTCAGGGTCCACGATGTGGACGTGGACACCGTACCACCGTTCCAGTTGTTTGACGATTTCCGGCATCGGCGTATTGTCAAAGACAAGCTCACCCTTCACCCAGGCGGTGTTCTGGACGACGTTTGCCTTCTTGATTTCTGCCGTCACCTTCCCGTCGGGTCCGCCGTTGTCCTGCGGAGGGGTCACCGTAATCTCCTGAAGGGGTCTTACTTCGTGCTCCAGGCCTGTTTTTTCTTCCTTGACAACGACGCGGCCTTCAATCAGGGTCAGTTTCAATTCTCCGTCATTGTCGTAGGCGGAAAGGGCAAAGGTCGTCCCAAGGACTTTGACTACCACCCCTTTGGCGGTATGGATGTTCATGGGCCAGTTTTCGTAGTGTTTGATTTCGAAATAACCCTCGCCGGAAAGGAACAATTCCCTGGAATCGGCGTCGAAACAGGAAGGAACTTTGAGGGACGAGGCCCCGTTGAGTCTCACGACAGAACTGTCCGGAAGCACGATCAGGCCCTTGGTCCCCGGATTGGCGTAGTAGGTGACGCTTGCGGAGGACTGTGCTTTGAGCATTTCTACCTGATGTACTGCATTTGCATACTGCCTCGCGGTCTTGTTCCTGGAAATCAACAGCCATGCGGACAGTATCAGCAGCGGCAGTATTCCGGCAAGGGCAAAGTTCACCACAAGACGACGCATCATCAGACGTCTGTCGGGCAGTATCGTGTTCGGCATTCCCGCGAAGGTGTATTGCGCTCTCATCCGGGCATACCTTTCCAGGTTCTCGGGTTTCTCTTGAATCCACGAAACCACTTGCCGGCGCTCCCGCTTGCCGGATTTGCTCATTATGTATCTCTGAAGTAAGCGATCGTTCATTATTTCTTGGCAAAATGCGCTGAGTATGAATTGTTTTCTCTTTTTTCCAGCCTGAGGCGAAGCGCTTTCAGCGTGAGGCTGATATGGTATTCGACAACTTTTGTCGATATGCCCAGTTTCTCGGCAATCTTTCCGTAGGCCATACCGTCCTGTCTGCTCATCCGGAAGGTATTGACCACCTTTTCCGGCAGGGACAGGTAAACCCTTTCTATGAACTCCCGGAGTTCCAGGGCATTGATTTCTTCTTCAACCGACGGCGAACTCAGGGCAAGCGAGGATATCAGGTTCTCAGATTCTTCCAGTGAACTGCCCTTTAGTCTCTTTGCATTATCTCTCAAATAGTTAAGGGACTTGTTACGGGCTATTGTGTAGAGATAGGAAAGGAAGTTGCGGTTCGGGTCCAGGGTTTCCCGGTTTTCCCAGATGGTCATCATGGTTTCCTGGACCAGATCCTCCGCATCCAGTTTGTTTTTTGTATAACTATTGACGAAATAGACGAGGTTGTTGTATTCCGCCCGGTAAACGGAACGGAATACATCTTCACTCCCGGCCTTGATGGCCAGGGTGATTTCCTGCATTCTTTCTACAATATTGTGTTTCATCGGGCAGGCGACTTCAGATTTTGCGGAAGTTCCCCATCAGGCAGGGCTTCTCCACATTGGCTCCGACATACAGCGTATATTGTCCCCGTGCTGTCTGCCATTCGCCGGCCTTCTCGTTGTAGGAAGCAAGGCGGCTCAAAGGAATTTCAATGCGTACAGGCTCACTTTCTCCGGGAGCCAGCATCCCGGTCTTCCCGAAGGCCTTGAGTTCCCTGGAAGGCTTGTCCAGTCCTCCCGCCGGGGCAGAAACATAAATTCCGAAAGCCTCCCTGCCTGAGGAAGAGCCTGAATTTCTGATGTTGAACGTGATGACTACGCTGTGTTTCGTCGTCTTTATTTTCAGGGCCGAGTATTCGAAATCAGTATAACTCAGACCGTAACCGAAAGGATAAGACACCGCCACGTTTTTGGAAAGGTAGTGCCTGTATCCTACATAAATGCCTTCAGAATAGTCTGTGAAGTCGTAATTCTTCCCGGATTCCGGGTGGTCGTAAGGGAAATTGTGAGCCGAAGGGCAGTCGAAGTAATCCACGGGAAAAGTAACGGCAAGCCTCCCGCTGGGATTGGCCCGGCCGGTCAGAAGGTCGCAGATGGCCGTTCCGCCCTCTTGCCCGGGCAGCCACATATTGATAATGGCATCGGGCATATTTTTCCAGGATTCGGTTTCGATGATTCCGGCGATATTCAATACGACGGCCACCTTTTTCCCCTTTGAATGGAACGCCTCGCAGACATCGATGATAAGTTGCCTTTCCGTGGCGGAAAGATAATAATCATTTTTGAGATTCCGGTCCACACCTTCTTCCGCCGTCCGGCCTATCGTGATGACGGCATAACCGTCCCTTTCCGCCGCCTTTTCGATAAGGAGGCGCCTTAATTCCAGTTCAGGGAGCAGAGGCATGCCGATATGGACTTTAACCTTTTCGTTATAGGCAATATCGGCAGAAGCGAATGCGATATACTTGAGATACAGGTCTTCCAGTTCGGTATCCGTAGAAATGCCCGCCTCCCGGAAAGCGTCATTCAGCTGGATTACGTGAGGGCTGACGACATACGCGGAGCCAGAACCGACCGGGACCAGATTGTAGGACCGGACGCCGAACAGGGCCGCCGTGCCTGCGGTTTCAAGCGGAAGCATATTCCGGTTTTCCAGCAGTACGGCGCTTTCGCAGGCCGCAATCTTTGACACTGCGGCTCCTCTTTTCAGGTCCGGGGCCTGGTTTTTATCGCCATGCCAGGTTCTTTTGCCGAGCTGGATGACCTTGGCGCAGGCCCTGTCCAGATCTGCGCCGTCGATGGTGCCGTTACGGACCCCGTCGATGATATCCTGCACCTGGTTGTCGCTTCCGGGCATGAATAAATCATTGCCCGCATGCAACTGCGCGGCCGGATTGTGCGGTACGATGCTCCAGTCGGTCATCACCAGTCCGTCGAAGCCCCATTCGTTACGCAGGATGCCGGTAATAAGCCACGGGCTTTCCTGTACCGGAAGGCCGTTGAGACTGTTGTAGGAAGTCATCAGCGTCCAGGGAGAGGCTTCCTTGACGCATATCTCAAAGCCTTTCAGATAAATCTCCCTGAGGGCCCTCATCCCCACCAGGGCGTTATTGTGGCCGCGGTTGGTTTCCTGGTTGTTGCAGGCAAAGTGCTTGACGGAAGCGCCGACGCCATGGCTCTGGATCCCGCCTACAAAGGCGGCTCCCATCGTGCCGGAAAGGACAGGATCTTCTGAATAATACTCGAAATTGCGGCCGCAGAGCGGATTCCGGATGATATTTATTCCCGGCGCCAGGAGTACGTTGATGTTGTATCCGAGAGCTTCGTACCCGGCGGCGGCACCCACCTCCCCTGCGAGCCCGGGATTCCAGGATGAAGCCAGGGCCATATTGCAGGGGAAGGCTGTAGCCCTGTCTTTTTCCCTCCGGCTGAGGCGCACTCCGGAAGAGCCGTCGCCCAGCGCAAGGGTCGGGACCCCAAGGACGGGAAACGCTGCAGTCCTGGCGCAAATTCCTTGATTGGTAGGAGGAAAGTCGCTTCTGTTTATGCCGACGACACATCTTGCCTTCTCTTCCAGGGTCATTTCCCCTGTCGGGGATTGTGCGCTCGACAGGAAACACAGCTGGCAGAACAGGACTGCCGGCAAAAGCAAATAGGACCTCATAATATCATAGTACACATAGCGGAACAAAAACCCTGAAAGTTGGGTTTCGGATTCGGGAAAAATACAAGTTGAGTGTATATAGATATGTATAAGTTTTAGTCAAACCCCTCTTATGTCATCTGTTCCCAAAAAACTCAGCCTGGCCGTAGTGCTGATGCTGAGTTCCTTGATTGCCCTGGCACAGACGGTTACCGTAGATTATGATGCCGTCAAGTTGAGTTATGCCATCTCTGACATTCAGAAGCAGTCGGGTTATCATTTTGTGTATAACAACTCTCTGGTGGACGTGAATACGCCCGTGACGGCGAAGGTTTCCGGAGACCTCAGGACCGTTCTGAGTGCCGTATTGTCGGGACTTCCGGTAGATTATGAAATCATTGAAACGCAGATCGTCCTGACTCCGGGCAGAAAAAAGGAGGCCCCCGGGAAGATAACCATCTCCGGTATTGTCTCCGACGATACCGGTGCCGGCCTTCCCGGAGTCTTTGTGCTTGAAAAAGGCGGCAAGAACGCAACATCGTCGGATCTCAGCGGAAAATACTCCCTGAGCGTGGCTCCGGGAGCTACGGTCGTCTTCAGTTCCATGGGATTCAAGGATGCTGAATTTACGGTTTCCCGCAGCGATGCGAAGTTCGATGTAAAAATGGTATCGGATATCAACTATCTGGACGAGGTGGTCATCGTAGGTTACGGTGTGCAAAAGCGTGCGAACCTCACGGGAGCCGTTTCCTCCATCAACTTCAGCGATGGCCTGGAATCCCGGCCGATCACCTCGACGTCCACGGCGCTCGGCGGGCTTGCTCCGGGTCTGGCCGTGACCCAGACTTCCGGCCAGCCCGGCGAGGACGGCGCGACGCTGCGCATCCGTGGAAATACCACCCTGAACACCAACAGCCCCCTGGTCCTTGTGGACGGGGTCGAGTATTCGATGGACAATATCAATCCTCAGGATATAGAGTCGATAACCGTCCTGAAGGACGCCTCCTCGACGGCCATCTATGGAAGCCGGGCTGCCAACGGCGTCATCCTGATTACCACCAAACAGGGGACTTCGGGCAAGGTACAGGTAGTATATAACAATAATTTTACCCTCCAGATGCCCTATTTGGGCAAATTGGGTTTTGTGACCGATTATGCAGAGTCGATGCGCCTCAATAACGAGGGCGCAGACAACATCGGCATCGCGCATCCGTATTCCGACCAGACCATCGCCCTTTGGGAAAATGCCAAGGCGAATCCGGACGGACTCAACGCCTACGGGGTCAAGAACAGCATCGCTTATCCCAACACGGACTGGTTCAAGGAGGTCTTCCACAACGGCTTCATGCACAGGCACAACCTTTCCATTTCCGGAGGCACGGAAAAAGTAAAGGCTTACGCCTCTCTTGGATATATGGACAATCAGGGTGTAATGAGCCACCACGGGATGAGCAGCGGCTCGTCCAAATTCGACATCCGAACCAATGTGGAGGTAAAGGTCGCCAAATGGCTGACAGCAGGCGCAAAAGTGTTCGGCGAGCGGCAGGATTACGGAATGATGGACCTGAGTTCCGGATTCCAGTATCTGAAGATGACCGTCCCGGGAATGTATCCGGGCTCACCGGACAAGTGGGGCTATATCGCCACAGACGAGGAAAACGCCAACGCCAACAATATTTTCAAGAATATGGCTTCGAGGGATGGGAAAAAATACTATTACAGGGTGTCGGCGACCGCTTTTTTGAAGGCTCAACTTTATAAGGGCCTGAGTCTGGAGGTGACGGCAAACCATAACTTGAGCCACATGTTCGAGCAGATGTATTCCACATCGACGCGGGTATGGAATTATGTTTCGGACACCGTCCAGAGCGAGACCTCCCTGGCTACCGCATGGAACAGGCTGAGCGTATCCAACAGCAACCGGACCAATGGCGAGGTGCTTCTCCGTTACAATGAAACTTTCGGAAAACACGAGATCGGGGCATTGGCCGGTTATTCCGTCAATTACCATATTGCCCCCTGGTACAACGTAGAGAGGCAGGGCAAGAGCGACTGGTCCATCACCGAGAATTCCGCGTATGTCAATCTGACCGGTTCGGACAGCGGTACTTCCGAGTGGGGACTGATGTCCGGTTTCGGGCGTGTCAACTACGCTTATGACGAAAAGTACCTCTTCGAGGCGAATCTCCGCTATGACGGCTCATCCCGCTTCGCCCCAGAGTCGCGCTGGGGGCTTTTTCCCTCTTTTTCGGCAGGCTGGAATATCAGCAGGGAGCCGTGGATGAAGGGTGCTTCCTCATGGCTGGACAACCTGAAAATCAGGGCATCATGGGGTGTGACCGGAAATAACAATTCCGGGAACTATGCCTGGCAGAGCACCTATAGTTCCGTCAATGTGGTTTCCGGCGGCAGCGATACCTCCGGACTGATCATAACGGCCCTGGGCAATAAGTTTCTGGAATGGGAGACCACCAGGACAGGGGATGTAGGTCTGGATTTCGGATTTTTCGGCAACCGCCTTACCGGCGAAATCGACGGCTATATCCGCAATACGACGGGGATTCTTTTCCGTCCCACGATTTATATGACCATGGGCGCGGTCACCGGCCCGTACGAAAATCTTGCCGCGGTGCAGAATAAAGGACTGGAACTGGGGCTTAAATGGAGGGACGGCATAGGGAAAGATTTCTCCTATTCCGTCGGCCTCAATCTGGCCTACAATATCACCACCGTCAAGAAATACAAGGGCAAACTGATTCAGGAGTGGCGCGTGGACGAGGACGAAAATCGCTACTATGTCAACAATATTGGCGATGTGGCCCAGAGCGGCTTCGGGGGTTATATCCTTGAGGATCATATCCTGGGCGATCAGTATATCCGGCAGCGTTACACCGGCAGCGGGGCCGGCTATTCAGGCGAGGGGGAAGTGGACATCACCGCCGGTCCTGTGGACGGCATGATCCGCACCCAGGCCGACATGGACTGGGTAATAGCGATGATTACCGCCGGATACAAGTTCCAGGGAGGCCAGTCGGTCTCGAAGAATACACTCTACTATGGAGATTTTATTTATGCGGACATCAACGGGGACGGAGACTATGGCGACAACAACGACCTTGTCTTCACCGGCCACAGCAATGTGCCGAAGGTCACGATGGGACTGAACCTCAGCCTCCGTTGGAAGGGACTGGATTTCTATGCCCTGTTTACCGGAGCGTTCGGCTTCTGGCTCAACTGGAACACCAGCGTTTATAATACAACCCTGGTCAATGTGGCGCAATCCATTTCCCGCAGGATTGCCGACGACCATTACAGTGCGGACAATCCCGACGGTACCTATCCCCGTCTGACGTTCAACAAGACGCTGAATGCCGAACTCTCCGATTTCTATCACTACCGGGGAGATTATGTCAAGGTCAAGAGCCTGCAATTGGGTTATTCCCTGCCGCAGAAGTGGATGGACAGCATACATGCCGGATCCATGCGATTCTTTATCAACGGAGAGAATCTCTTCACGTTCAGCGCTTACCCGGGGCTTGACCCCGAGATCGGTACGTCGATTGGATATCCTCTGATGAGGAGTCTGAGCGCGGGATTTCAACTAACGTTCTAAGGAGGAAAGCACCATGAGAAAAACCATCATATTATTTACCCTGGCCGTATTGGTATGCTCCTGCCAGGACATTCTCAACACAAGTCCGGAAAATCAGATTTCCGAAGGCAAGATGTGGACATCGCAGGCGATGTCCAGGGCCGGAATGGACGGGCTGATGTATCCTTTCTACCGCAATATCAGCGGCCTCAGTACCCTGATGAGCAGTGACGGGAAAGGCGGGATCAACCGGATGGGTATGGAAGGAATGGGTTATACCAGCCTTTTTGACGGTACCATTCCTTTCCTCAAGGAAGCGACCAAAAAGGCTGGCGGGGTGGAGAATGCGGCGGAATGGAAGAACCTCTTTACCGCAGTTCAGGCGTGCAACACAGCCATCGCCAGATTGAAAAAGGAGGTCGTGGGCGAAGAACTGTATCAGCAGTACATTTGTGAAGCCCGGATGATCAGGGCCTTCTGCTATAGCCGGCTCAACATGGTCTTCGGTGAGGTGCCGGTTTACCTCGAAGAGACTACAAATGCCCAGTGTACCAAGACGCAGGACAGTTGGGATGCGGTGTGGACCATGGTTATCAGCGAGTGTACGGAATGTATCGAAAATCCGCTGTTCCAACTGAATAATTTTACGGGAGAAAGGCTGTACAAGCCGTCCAAGGGCATGGCCTATGCGCTCCGGGGCAATGCCTATATGTGGCTTGCGGCAAATAAGAATCCTGAAATCTACGAAGGCGCCGCAGGAATCTCCGCTGAAGAGATCAGGAAGTATTACTCCCTTGCCGCCGCTGATTTTGCCGAGGTCAAGAAGTGTGGATTCGGACTGTGGACGGGAGCGTGGGAAGACATGTTCCTGCCCGCGAACGAGCATAACCGGGAGATGATATTCCCGCTGGAATATACACTGACTGACGGGTACAGTTCCTCCTGGCAGTGGGTTATCGGGACTCGTTCCCAGCTCAATGCCTGGGACCGTCTGGTGCCCTCGTCCGACTTTGTGGACGACTTCGAGTGGGCGGACGGAAGCAAGTTTGATTGGTCCCAGGTCTTCCCCGCCTGGAACAGGCTGACCGAACAGCAGCGCGAAGTTTTCTTCCTGCGCGACTCCCTAAATACATTTGCTGCGGCCGTCGATGCCGGTTCGGACAATGAGAAATACATTACCTTGACCGCCCAGCGGGAAAAGGTTATCTCACGCATCGGCGAAGACGTTTACAATGACTATTATCTTGATTTGGGGAACGAAGCCCGCCTGCGCAAGGCTTACGACGGCAGGGATCCCCGGCTCGACAAGGCGGTCATCACGCCCTACAAGCCCTATAAGATGTTTAACGAGAGTTGCGCGAGACCGATCGATTTCGTACTCCGGTGGCCGCGTTTCAAGCGGCAGGACGGGGAATCGGGATCGGACCTTTGGGTTGAACTCTCTGCCAATATGGTCTATGCCTGGAACAAGTATATCGTGGCGGACGCTTCGACCAATGACCGCAATTGGGATGAGACCGACTGGCCGCTCCTGCGCTTTACGCAGATTCAGTTGATGTGGGCGGAAGCCCTGGTCGGAATGGGCGAAGTCGGAAAAGCCGTCATCCTGCTCAATGAGATCCGGGCCCGTGCTGGGATGCCGGACGTCACTTCTTCCGATCCGGCCGAAGTGCTGGAAGAAATCCGCTATGAGAGCCGTGTGGAACTATGCCAGGAGGGCAAGGATTTCTTCAACGAAATCCGCTGGGGAACCTTCCAGCAGACCAAGTTCCAGGGCAAGAAGTTCTGGGATCCCCGCTCCTGCTGGGGACAGGGCGGCTGGAAAACAGGTTATTATTATACGAAGGGAATGTGGCCGCTCAGCGCTCCGTTGGATGAGATTGTAATGAATGCCAACCTGAAGCGGCGTCCTAACTGGGCTTACTAGTGAAAAGGATTGCAGCACTGCTTCTGGCGGGAGCGGTCCTTTGGGCCGTATCCTGCCGGAAGGAGGATCCGGAGCCGCCGCTTCCGCCGGGTCCCCAGCCCGCACAGACGGAGTTCAATCTGGAAAATCCGCTGGTGACCTCCTATCTCGACTGGCTCGAAAAGCTGCCCTACAGGGACGGAGATTACTCTTATTCCAACATTGACGACTATTACCTGACGGCCACCGGCTATCGGAAGGACAGGCCGTTGCCTGCGACCATCTCCTGGGAGAAGGCCGCGGGAGGTGGCTCTCAGCGGGTCATTCTCGCAGACAATCCCGATTTCGAGGGTGCCGTGACCACTTCTATCTCCGGCTCCGCCGTCACACATGACATCTATAATCTCATCCCCGGGCGGGAATACTGGTGGAAGGTGACTTCAACCTCCGGCGAGGTGGCCGGCAGCGGCTCTTTCCGCACCCTGGGGCGAAAGCGTTTCCTCAAGGTGGATAAAGTCTGCAATGTCCGGGATCTCGGCGGCATCCCGACCGCAGACGGAAGCAAACGCATCAAATATGGAATGCTGTTTCGCGGCGGCGAGATGAACGGGCATCACAAGGACTATGACGGCGTCTTCTGCCGGATCGAAACGGCGGGCCGGCGGGCTATGCTTCAGGCCGGTATTGCGGCGGATCTGGATATGCGGACCGCATCGGAAGCGGAGTCCATCACCTCCTCTCCCCTCGGAGAGGATATCGACTATGTGCGTTACGAGACCGCCAATCAATACTACTACGACAAATTCTGGACGACCGACGAGTATATCAGGGCCCTCCAGTGGACCATTGACAGGCTCCGTGAAGGGAAGCCTGTCTATTTCCACTGCATTTTCGGCGCGGACCGTACGGGGACCTTCGCCTTCATCATTGAAGCCCTGCTGGGTGTCAGCGAGAACCAGATCGCCATCGACTACGAACTCACATCCTTCTCTTATGGACTCGAATCCCCTCCCCGCCGCCGCGGCCCGCGGAACGAACTCAGCGTCTATCGCTACCGGCAGATGGCCGAGGGTCTGGGAACTTCGATTTTCAAGGGTACATCCTGGCAGGAGAAAATCTACAATTTCTGCCTGAACGGCTATCCTTACGGACCATCGACCGCTGCCAGGATCTCAGCCGAAGACCTCGACTGGTTTATCGAAAATCTGCTGGAAAATCATTGAAACAAAATATCCCCGGTCTTTTGCAAGGACCGGGGATGATTCAAAATCTTCCGAATCTTCGGATTATTCGTTCAGGATGGCACGGATCGAGAGGCCGTCCCAGATCCAGCTCTTGTTGCTGACGTAGTTGTCACCTTCATCGACGCGAAGCAGTGTAGCCCTGTTCCAGTAATTGGAAGTGCCGGGGGAATAGATAATGTTGCCGTAATCGGTGGTCGAAGTCCAGTAACGCCCGTGTGTCCCGTCAGCCGTCTTGCTTCCATTATCGGTGTAGGGGCATCGGTAAAGGGCCAGTTTTTTTCCATTGGCCTCGATGACGACAGCGCCGAGGGACGAGGACTTATAACCTTCCTCATTGGTGTATGTCCCGGGCGCATAGTCCGTAATGACCACCTTATTCTCGGTGTCAATCTCCGGAGTGAGGCTGTATTTCGTGTCTTTAAGGATATTGCAGGAAATATCATTGGACGGGAGCCTCCACTCGCTGCCCCATTTGACGCGGGCGGCATCGTATTTGGTTCCGCCGATATCATAGAAGGTTCCGGGGCCGGACTGAAGGCCCTTTCCGCCTGCATAGTGGACCTCGATGAAGGGCTTCACGCCTTCGGATGCGCAGACATATTTGTAGCCGCGGCCGGAGTCGTAATTCCCGCCCTTATACCATCTCCAGCTCTCCTTGGAGAAGGAGGTCTTGGGCTCGGTCTCGGCCCAGGAATAAAGGTTGCCGATGATGGCGGCGTCCGAGGTCGGGGTGTCACCGCCCAGGTTGAACGGAGCCCAGGAGCCGAGATGGTAGGTCGTGGCGCCGTAAGTGACGCTGCCGAGCCGGATGGCCTCGCTGGCAAGCGGGCGGGGGATAAGGGCGAGCTTGCTCATATCGTAGGTGCCCACGCAGCCCGCGTTGGCACTGAGATTGGCCGAAGTGACCTTGCCCTGGGACTCTTTCTTGTCAAGGGACATGATGGTCACGATGATGCCGGCGAGACGGTTGTCGGAGGAATGCATGCAATCGATGGCGGGTACGGCAATGTAGGCCACTTTTCCGTCGGTCGAGACAGAAGGGAGCGTAATCATTTTCACGGCTTCCTTTTCTGTCGAAGACGTAGTTCCCCTCTCCTTGCCGGTGGAGGAAACGCTCCAGCCGCCCTTGTAGGCGGTACCTGTGTTGAACTCGATGTATTTGATGCCGGCGGGAAGGATGACGCGCATCACGTAGGTCAGCCTCTTGTCTCCGTCAAAATTAAATACGGGCGAGGCGCCGGTCGCCGTAGCGACGGAATAGTCATACTTTCCGAGGTTGGCCACCGTTCCGTCCTGACCGTCATAGGTGCAGACGAAAGAGCCGTTCTCGACGGTGACGTCGCCGCTGACGGCGACCCAGTTGGTGTTTTCATCGGCGGCGACGGCTCCGGAGGCCTTGAAGGTCGCATTGGCGCCGCCGGCCTCTGTCGTGAACTTGACTTCGGTAATGGTTTCCCCGTTGATTTCGAGGGCGGTGAAACTGTCTCCCGCCTCCCAGGCACCGGATATGTCGCTGATTTCTTCAGCCTCCGAGTAATTGTCCGTGTAACTGGCCTTGCTGCCGATAAATGCGCCGGGAGCGATGGCGGTTGCGGTAATCGCGTATCCGTCAGCGGTAGCGGCGGGGGTCTCGATGGTCTCTTTGGAACAGGCGGCCGCCATCAGCAGGGTAAGACCTGCAAAAAGAATGAATCTGAGTTTCATAGGGCAGTCCTCCGTTTATTCATCCCAGGACATGGGACCCTCGTCGGCAAAACCTGCCGGCGCAGCATTGTCCGTCGTGATTTCTGTTTCTGGACCGGGTTCAGGACCGGGACCCGGCGTGGGCTTTTTTTCCTCGCATCCGCATGCTGCAAAAAGAAGGGCAAGCACTGCGGTGAATGTCAGAATTTTTCTTTTCATAAAGCAAAGGGGTTATAGAATTTGGTAATTCCGGGTTAAAGTGTTTTCCGTATAAGTGGCTTCCCATCCTCCCGGAAGGGTGTGTTTTGCGACGATCTTCCATCCGGAGAGCGACTCCGGGTTTCCTCCGGGGGCGTCCACGACCCACCAGGAGTAGGACTTGGCATTGGGACCGGTCCCGTACGGGGAACCGAGGTCTTTGACAATCTTGGCTGCTGCGCATTTGTCAACGATGGCCTCGGTAAGGCGGGTCATCGGCGTCTGCGAGCCGTTATACTCGAAAGTGACACTCCACGTAAGGTCATCCGATGAGGCGGAAATCCTCGGATCGTCGCCGTCCCAGACCCTAACGAGGAACTTGCCGCGGTAAGCGCTGTCCCAGGCGTACCCGCCATAACTGTCGTTGCCGCTGTAAACCCTCATCTGGGCTCCCCTGTCCTTTCCGCTCGTCTTGTTGAATTCTGCGGCCAGGCCCGCACCTTCGAAGGTATAGACGCCGTAGCCGGCGGGAGTACCGTTGGGAGAGATGCCCCCGAGCCACCACATTCCGCAGAGCGACTGGATGTTGTGTTCCACGAGCGTCCTTCCCCCGGCGGCCTTGTTCCCGAGCATGTAGTAATTGGTGAGGTTGTGGATATGGCCGGAGAAGAGGTGTACTTCGTTGAAGGCGTAAAGCAGGCTTTTGACCCCTTCCCCGTTTCCGGGAGAATTGTAAAAGGGCGAGTGGGTGCAGAAAATGGCGATCTTGTTACGCTTGTCGGCGACATTGGCCACATCCTCCTTGACCCAGTGGAAGGTTTCTCCGGAGAAACGCTCTTTGTAATTAATCTTGTTGAACCCGCCGCTGCCCGCGGCGTCGCTGCCGCTGTAGTCGATGTTGTCTGCCACGATGATGTGGGCGTTGCCTATATCGAAGGAGTATTCGGTCGGTCCGAAATGGTCCACGTAATACTGCGTGGCGTGGTAGTCGTCATCTCCCGCGCCGGACTGGTGATCGTGGTTGCCGATGACATAAAGGAACGGAAGGGTGCTGCCGGCCCTGGTGAGGCTGGAGTATTCGCGGATCACGTCGTCCGCCATCGCCATGTTGTCCCAGAGCTGGTCTCCGAGGGCGATGCCGGCGACGGGACCTTCCCCGATGGTATTGACCGTATTCTGGATATCCTGCAGCGCGGTCCTGAACTGTGCAAGATGGGAGGCGTTCTGGACGTGGGCGTCGGAAACGAAGACCAAGGAAAAGCGGCTGCCGGAATAAGTCCTGGGCGTCAGGGAGAAGTCGGCCCGGGTGCCGGGCGTGATTTTCTGCCAGAAGGCCGGCCGGCCTTTACTGTCGAGCGGGATTTCATAGGCTGCGGGAACCGTAATCTGAACGGTCCTTGCCACTGCCCTGGCCTCCAGCGAATAAGCCCCGGAGGCATCTGTCTTGACGCAGTTGTAGCCGTCGGAAACGACGACGCCCGCTATGCCCTGTCCGGTAGAACTGTCCGTTACCTTTCCGTCGATGGTGACGGGCGGCGCAGGCTCGTCGGTCTCTCCGGCGAGGACGGGCCGTACGGAAAATCCGTGACCGGTCCCTTGGGAGAGCAGGTCGATCTGATTGTTGCGGACGTATAACTGGTAGGCTTCCTCTGTTCCGGCGATATTATTGTGGGAGCCGGAGAGGTAATATCCGGCCTTGCCCACCATGGACGGGCTCGAGGCCGGAGTGCCCGCCGTATAGAAATACCGGCCGCCGAAAGGCAGGAACAGCGTGATTCCATTCCGGGTAAACGTGCGTCCGCTTACGGACAGACCGTTCCAGGCCGCTACGTCCGTCGTGATGAAACTGCTTCCTGTCGTAACCCTGGCGCCGGATGATGTCGTTATCGCCTCATTGCTGCCAAGGAGGCCCAGCCATTCTTCCAGGAAGGGCATTCGCCAGGCGGAGCCCCATTTGACGCGGGCCACATCGTATTTGGTCCCGGAGACGGTGCGGAGAAGAAGTTGCTTGTCAGCCCGTCCCCTGTGCTCGCGGACATAACCGATTTCCTTCCCGGCATACTTGTATCCGGCTTCGGTATAGCTGTCTTTCTGCTCCGTTTCGCCCCAGGCGAAGTATTTGCCATAGGCCTCTTCCGCCGTCGAGGGAGATACTTTCGCCCCCACGTTGAAAGGCGCCCAGGAGGGACGGTTGCTAAAATCGAAGATATCCTCTACGCCGCTCCAGGAGGAGTTGTTGAGATACATCAGCGTGCCGGAGGCCTTGGACACGAAGTCGATGGCCTCGGACGGAAGCGGCCTGTCCAGCAGGGGGAAGCCGCTCAGGTCGAAATCCCCTGCCTTGCCGCCCCTTGCCGACAGGTCGGCGCTGAGGACCTTGCCCTCGGATCGACGGCCGTCGGCGCTCAGCGCGGTCACGATGAGGCCGGCCCCGGCGTAGTCAATCGCCGGGACGGCGAGATAGACCGTCTGTCCGGCGGAAGTTTCCCGTGAAAGGGTAAGGTTCTTGACGGCCCGCGGCCGGTAGTCCGCCGTGCATCCCGAAATATTGCCGTCGCTGCGTACGGTCCATTCCGGGCCATTTGCGGCAGTATTGAATTCTAACTTTCCCACCCCCTCCGGCATCTTGATGCGGAGAAGATAAGAGAGCTGTTTCCCGTTGCCGAAATGAAAGTCAGGTGCCTCGCCGGTGGAGGATGCGACCATATAATCGAAGCCTTCCAGCCCCTTGAGGGAGCCGTTCTGTCCGGAATAAGAACAGACGACATTCCCGCCGTCAAAGGAGGCCTTCTTGCCGAGGACGGCCACCCAGGTGGTCGTGGCGGAGGCCGCCGTAGCGCCGGATGAGGCGAAAGTCGTCTTGACGGAGGCGGGCGCGGAGGCTGTGAAGGTCACCGGGGTGACGGTATTGCCGTTGATTTCCAGTGCAAGGAAGGTGTCTCCGGTAACCCAGCCGGTCTTGATACCGCCTTCCTGCTCTTCGTAAATCATCTTCGTGCGGCTCTCCGGCAGCGAAGCCGTAGCCATGATAAGGGCCTCCTGTGACAAAGGGGCCTGGTCTGCAGCTTCCTTTTTGCAGGAAACAGCAAGACACGTGAGAAGGGCTGGAAACAAGGCGATACTTCGCAATACACGCATATATTAATTACACTTTAGTCCCTATTATCCCTGATAAAAAATTAAAGGGAAGTCCCCCGGAATTGGTGTATTATCTATTACATCATAGAACTGACGTATGAAACATCAATTTTTCGCTGTTATCTTTCTGACCGCGGTCTGCGTGTCATTATTCCCCGCCTGTAACAAAGAAGAACTTCCAGGCGAAGATTACTCCGGCACAGAGATTATTACGGCCACGGCCTCCCTTCCCCTGGAGTCCGGCTCAAAAGTGTTGTACTCGGAGAATGATCCCTCCGGCAAGGCTTCCGGACTCAAATCGGTCTGGGAAGACGGCGATTATTTCTATGCGTTCACGAACGGTGGGCAGCGCGTCCGCTTCGAACTGAGTTCCGGTGCCGGCAAGTCGTCGGCAACCTTCACCGCCGAGGCTTCAGGCATCGGTTCGGGGACCCAGTGGGTCGCCGTTCTTGGGAAGAATACCATCACGTCTTCCTCATCTTCGCTCCTTTGCTCCTATGCCGGCCAGGATGGATCCCTGGAAAAACTGGCGGACAGCGACTTTATTGTCGCCGGCGCTTCCGGAACAGTCCCGAACTTTGGTTTTTCCACCGGTACCCGGCTTTCGTATTTCCTGCGCATCAAACTGCCTGCGGGCGTCAGGTATGTGGAGTACTGCACCACGGCAAACTGGACGGTGTCTTTTTCTGCCAATACCATAATGTATGACGGCAATTTCGATGTCGTTTCGGTCGCCGACCTGGGAAGCGAATCTTCCGCCGGGGACGTATGCTATCTGGCCATCCCCGCCATTCAGTACTCCGGCAGCATCGACGAGCAGCAGAGAGGGATTATCCTCACTTTCATGAATGCTGCCAAGACCAGGTCCAACGGCCGGGTCCTCAGCGCAGACCTCGGCGGCAAGGCGGGACAGATCGGCAGCTTCGATGTGTCCGGCATGGAACTGATTGACCGTCCGCTCCCGGAGAATGCTGTCTCGCTGGGTGCCCGGAGCGTACTCATCCGCAAGGACCCCGATCCGGATTTTTGCAATAAATACAACAATCTGGACGACTATGAGTACAGGACTGCGGTCTCTCCCGCCTGGGCACCCTATAATCTTGGTGCAAAAGTGAGCAAGGCTTCACCCACAGCCGAGGATTTTTATGGCGACAGCTTTACCTGGGGAGAGACGGCCCCCCGGACCTCATTTTCTTCCGGCAGTTGGACTTATGGCGATTCCTCCACGCAACTGGGCTGTTTCGAGACGGTATCCGTCTCCAACGGCGCATCCAACGGGACGATGAAGTTCCAGCGCATTTCCGGCACCAAATACGATGCGGCCCGCGTCCGCTGGGGACACGATTGGAGGATGCCTACCATCGAGGAACTGGTTTCCCTGGTGGGCGACAATGCCGCCATAGACATCCCCGAAAGCGAAAGTACAACGGAGTCCGGTCTTGCCACAAAGATTGAGACGATTGATTTCTACGGCGTGGGCCGCACCGTAAAGGGGCGCTGGTTCAGCGATGGTTCCAACAAAGTATTCTTTCCCTTTGCCGGCTGGTACGGAACCGGCCACGCCTATTACGGAGCACGGGGATTTTACTGGAGCGACAGCCGCATCAGGGCTACGCCGTCCAACGGCAACCTGACCAACGCAACCCTCCGTTTCGAAATGACGGGCAGTTCCCTGAACTACGGACGGAACAGCAGCCCTTCCACGGAAATGTACTATGGCCTCAGCATCCGCCCGGTACGCAATGTCCAGAAGGGATCCGGCTCCGCGACATCCCCGTCCCTGTGGGAAGATATCGGTGAAAGCACCATCTCTCCTTCCAGCAACCTCTGGGGAGTCATTAAGGATACGGAGGGCAATCCCATCCCCGGCATTACGGTATCTGACGGTTACAGCGTTTGCGTAACGGATGTAAACGGAACCTACCAGATGGCGGCCGACACCCGCGCGCGCACGGTGAATGTAACCGTACCTGCCGCATACGAGATTCCCATGTCGGGAGGCCGTCCCGCCTTCTGGCAGTATGTGACCATTCCCTCAACCGGCAATATCCAGCGGGACTTTACGCTTACCAGGCGTTCAAGCATCCCGAGCCGCTTCACCATCCTTGCCGTCACTGACGAGCATATCCAAAAAGATGCCCACCTTCCCAAATTCCAGACAGCCATAGAGGATATTCAGGAAACGGCTGAAACCTTGCAGGCTTCGGGCATCCCTGTCGGAGACGGAGGTGACGCCGGAGAGGTGATAGCCATCACCCTCGGAGACCAGCTCTGGGACAATATGTCCATTGCATCGGCCCTCAGGACCAAGTTTACCAGCCTGAGCGTTCCGGTCTTTTATACCATCGGCAATCATGACTATGACTCATCGCAGTCAACGGACTATGATTCGGAGAACGCTTTTGTAAACACCTTCGGCCCCACAAACTACTCCTTCGACATGGGCAATGCCCACATTATCGTCATGGACGACATTATCCGCCGCTCCGGAAACGGTTCGGGCTCCAACGGATACCCTACCGTCAAGTATGGCGAAGGTTTCACGGCCGAGCAGGTTACCTGGCTCAAGGCCGATATCGCCCGCGTGAAGGGTGCGGCGGCAAAGGTGGTGATACTCTGTGTCCATGCTCCTTTGAGTACCGCATCCGGCGGAGACACCGATACCCAGTCCCAGGTCATGAGCGCCTTGAAGAACAACTTCTACAATGTGCACGTCTTCTCCGGACATACGCACGTCACCAAGAACAACTATTATGCGGGATGGGCGGCGAAAAGCGGCCGGAATATTACCGAGCATACCATCCAGACCCTTTCGGGATATTTCTGGGAAGCCGATATCAGTTTTCATCAGGCCTCTCCGGCTGGTTATGGCGTATATACCTTCGGCAACAATGATTTATACGCGGAGTATAACAAGGTTACCAAGGAAAATCCTGACTTCCAATTCTGGCTGTACAATGGCGGCGAGACGTACAAGCGTTCCGGCAAATCATACAGCTGGAGCAGTCCCCTGAGCGGCAAGTTTGTAGTAAAGGTCCCGGATGCAGGTTCCTTGAACGATTCGGGCAACACATGGACGGTCAAACTGACATCCGGCGGTACGACGGAAACCCTGACGCGCGTTTCTTCCGCAGTCAACGACCAGGCGGCCCACTGCTACATCTCCAAGAATCTTGACAGCAGCTACGGCTATGGCGGCGGCGACGGAGATTCCGACGTTTTCTGGTATTCCTCAAGAAGTTTCGCCTCCAGCGGGTTTACCGTCACCGCCACGCATACTTTGCCCAGCGGCTGGAGTGCAACCTATACCAGTACACACTACGTGAACGGCAGTACCTACAAGGGATTTGCATACGGCGAGCGCTTTGACTAGGCCATGTTCAAGTTGCTGCTTCTTCTTCTGGGTGTCCCTGTTTCCGGGTTCGTTACGGACTCGGAAACAGGCCGGGGCATCCGGGATGTAGTCGTATCTGACGGATATCACTGTACGGTAACGGACAGTACCGGCAAGTATTTTATCGAGGCTGATTCCCTGGCGCGGACAATCAGCATCACGGTCCCGGCGGAATATGAAATTCCGCTCGGGAACGACGCCGCGCCGGCATTTTTCAAATATATAGATTCCGGAGAAACCGCTTTTGTGCTTTCCCGTCGTAAAAGGGTTCCGGAGCGTTTTACCCTTGTGGCGCTTTCCGACGCACACATCCGGGATTCCATGAACGTCGAACGTTTCAGGAAGGAATCTCTCCCCGACATCCGGCGCACCATTTCAAGGCATGCCGGCGGCGGGCCGGTCATAGGCATGGGGCTTGGGGACCAGCTTTGGGACGTGATGGACAGGTGGGACGTCATCAAAGACGGATTGACCGGGTTCAAGGCCTGCCGCAAGACCGTCCCCTTTTTCTACTGCATCGGCAATCACGACCACGAAAGCGGAGCCGGGAACAATGAATATGCCGTTACGGAGCATTTTGTGCGTCACTTCGGGCCTGTGGACTATTCCTTCGATATCGGAAAGGTTCATTTTGTTGTCATGGACGATATCCAGCATACCGGGACACAGCGGGACGGGATAAAGATATCCTATACCACGGGACTTAACGACGCCCAGCTTCAATGGCTCAGGGAAGATTTGTCGCTGGTGAGGGACAAGGAACACAAGGCCGTAGTGTTCTGTGTCCATGCTCCCCTCTCCGGCCGATTCTCCCATAAGGATGATGTCAAGCCGCTGCTGGAGGAATTTGCCGACGCGCACGTCCTTTCCGGACACGAGCACAATATCAACAATATGTGGCCCTCGCCGAAGATATGGGAGCACAACATCCAGGCCCTCTGCGGTGCCTGGTGGTACAGTAACCTTTCTCCCAGCGGCTGTCCGCTCGGATACTGCGTGCTCACTTTCGACGGTGCTTCCCTTGCCGAAGAGTATAACAAGGCCACAACCGAATCCGCCGGTTTCCAGATGCGGGTTTACAGCGGAAACGATTCCTACGGCCCGGACACTCCGGAATCCGGACTCACCGGAGCGCCCAGACGCACCCACGTATATGAATGGCCGGAAGAACTGAAAGGCCATTTTGTCGTCCGCGCATGGGACGGGACACGGGACTGGGAAGTGAAACTGGTGTGCGGCGGGAAAGCGTATCCCATGAAGCAGACGGAGGTCAAGTTTTTCGATGCCGCATCGGCCGCATTCATGGTGGACGTTTTCGGGGCCCCATACGGTGGAAGCGGCATCTACAAGGCCAGGGTGGATTCTTTCTGGACAGTGGCGGCGCCCTGCGGGGATCCTGCCAAAGAAAAGAACTGGGAAGTGGTTGCCGTGCACAGGATGCCCTCAGGAAAAAAAGTCACCTGCCGGAGCAAAGTCCTGATGCGGGATTATCGCGGATTTGCCACCGGAACACATTATTCAAGGTAGAATGCGTAAAATTGCCATCTGTATCTTTCTGGCACTGCTCCCATTGATTAGCCTTGGCCAGATTCTTCGCGGTATCCTGGGAAGCAGGGACCTGTCCTCCATGCTTGTCATGGACCAAAAGTGGGTTCCCTACCCGGATTATTCCGACAGGGCCGGCTGGGATGGACTTTTGGGGCAGTACAAGGAATCTGTCATTTCCGAGGGAGAGCGTTATTTGGACTATCAGTGGCAGATTTCCAAAGCAAGTGATTATCTTGAATACCAAAGGACGGGAGACCGATACAAACAGGAGGACAAAATAAGGGGTAACGGCAAGGCGCTAAGTTGCCTTATGCTTGCCGAACTGGCAGAGGGAAAAGGGCGTTTCATGGATGATATCATGGATGGCGTGTTTCTGTTTTGCGAGATGACATCCTGGGCCGTTACGGCGCACATCGGCTTTTTGCAGCAATCTGGCATGACATTGCCGGATTATCGGGATAACGTTCTGGCCCTTTACCAAGGGAACTTTTCACAAATGCTTTCCTGGGCCTGGTACTTCTTCCATCACGAGTTTGACCAACTGGCACGCGGGCTGTCAGAGCGGCTCGCGTATGAGATCCGCCGCCGGGAGTTGGATCCGTTCCTTGAAAGGGATGATCTGAACTGGATGGGGTTTCTGCCTGAGTTCAGCCGGCCCAACAACTGGAATCCCTGGTGCAACTCGAACGTACTCATCTGCTTCATGCTGCTGGAGAACGATCCGGTCCGTCTGAGCGCCGCGCTGGAGAAATGCATCCGCTCGCTGGACCGATATCTCGACAGTCTTCCTGCCGACGGCGCCTGTGACGAAGGACCGGTCTATTGGTATTCCTCCGCCGGGAACCTGCTGGGCTGCCTGGAATGCCTGTCACTCATCACCGGAGGGCGGCTCGGCTATTCCGGGAATGCATTTGTCCGCAGTTTCGGGGATTACATCGCCCATGCCAACATTGTGGGTGACTGGCAGGCCAATTTCTCCGATGCCGTACCCTCGGACAAGGTCGGCAGCCCGACGTTGTTCCGTTTCGCCGGGCTTAGCGGCAGTGAGCTGCTGCATAAATTTGCGCTCCACTCCTACCATGCGGACGGCTATAATCCTGTGGACGCCAACTGGACTACGTTCTACCGGGCGATGGAAAACCTCCGTGCATGCAAGACGATGGGGGCGTTGCCCGACAACGGTTATACCCCCTCTGATTTTGCCTGGTATCCGGTGACCGAGCTTTGTTTCATGCGCTCCGGCAAGGGCTATCTGGCCGTCAAAGGCGGCCACAACCATGAACGGCATAACCACAATGATGTGGGCTCTTGCATCTATTTCTACGACGGCAGGCCCGTGCTGGTGGATGCCGGTCCCGCGACGTACAATTCCAAGACCTTTGACAAGCGCTACCGCTACAAGATGTGGAACAACTCGAGCGACGGCCACAACCTCCCGAACATCGGCGGTTTTGCACAGGGGTATGGCTATGAATTCAAAGCGATCGGCACGGTTGCCAGCCGCAAATCCAAAAAATTTGTCACCGATATTGCAGGGGCCTATCCGGATTCTGCGGGGGTTGAATCCTGGGTGCTGGATTATCGGCTGCTGAAGGACGGATCGCTCGATATTACCGAAACTTTCCGGCTGCACCGTCCGGCTCCCGCAGTGCTTCATTTCCTGGTACCCTCCCGCCCGGATCTTTCCGGCCCCGGCAGGATCGGTCTCGGCGGCGGCCTGACGCTCCGCTACGATGCGAAAGCCTTGAAGGCCTCCTTCGAGGAGATCCCCGTCACGGGCACCGGTATCGGCTGGGAGGCGTTCGGCCCCAGTCTTTTCAACATCTCCCTGTCGGCGGAAACGGCTCCGCAAAAGGGTTCTTATCACATCACAATCCGAAAGTAATATGCTCAGAAAACGGCTGCTTCTGTTGTCGCTGGTCTGTATCGCGGGCTGCACGAAGCCCCTCGGCCGTTGGGTGGACCCCTTTATCGGTACCGATTATACGGGCCATACCTTTCCGGCGGCATCATGTCCCCTGGGGATGGTTCAGCCAGGCCCTCAGACCGGCAATTACCTCTGGAAGTATTGCAGCGGGTACAACTGGTCGGATTCGCTTATCCTTGGCTTCACCCAGAACCGGCTCAGCGGCACCGGCGTCCCGTCTTTGGGCAACATCCTCATTATGCCTTTTTCCGGCAGCCACGGGCCGGAATATGCCAGTGTCAAGCAGGATGAGAAGGCCTCTCCCGGAAGCTATTCCGTGAGCCTTCCTGACAATGGAGCGACGGTGTATATCACCTGCACTCCGCGTGTGGGGTGCTACGAGATGAACTTCACCGGAGAAGGGAGGCATCTGTTTGTCAATCTTCAAAGTGCACAACTCAGGATCAAGACGCCGGATCCGGATTTGTCCGGCGCCGTGCTGGACTGGGAAGGAGATATGCCGGACTGCAGGACCCTTCGCGGAAGGCTCGGTCTGAAAAGTTGGGTGGAATACACGCTTTGGTACGAAATAGCCTTTGACCAGGACATCGTGACGCTGGATACCCTATGTTTGAATCCCGCCTATAAAGCTCCGGCTTATGTGATGGACTTCGGCAGTGGCAGCAGTCCCCTGAAGGCAAAGATCGCCCTGTCGTACACAAGCGCAGAAGGCGCACACGCGAACATGGCGGAGGTCTCCGGCTGGAACTTTGCAAGGGTGGAGAAATCGGCCGCCAAGAGTTGGGAGAGCATTTTGAACTTACTCCCCATAGAAGCCCCGGACAGTGTTCTTACCGCCTTTTACACGTCGCTTTATCACCTTTACCTCCAGCCGACGGTGATTTCCGACCTTGGCGCGAAGCCCCGTTATTCCACCTTTTCCCAGTGGGATACGTTCCGTGCGGCAGATTTGCTGAGGACGCTCCTCACCCCTGATATAGAGGCCAATATCGTGAACAGCATGATTGATGCGGCCGAAGACCGGGGACATCTTCCCGTGTGGGACCTTTGCGGTAAAGACAATTATTGCATGATCGGCAATCATTCTGTGCCCACGGTTGTCGATGCCTGCCTGCGCGGCCTTCGGGGCGTGGATCCGGAGCGGGCTTACGCGGCGGTGCGGGCCTCGCTTACGGCATCCCATGAAAAGTCGGACTGGGAAATCTATGACCGCTGCGGCTATTATCCCTTCGACTTGGTAAAGGAAGAGTCTGTGTCCCGCACACTCGAATCCTGCTATGACGACTGGTGTGCGGCGCAGCTTGCCCGAAAACTGGGGAAGGAGGAAGATTACGCTTTTTTCATGGAAAGAAGCCGCAACTACCGTCATCTTTTTGATGCTTCGACGGGTTTTTTCCGTGGCAGGGACTCAAAAGGCGCCTGGCGTGAGCCTTTCGAGCCGTATCGCTATGCGCATGCCGGGAAACAGGGCGGAGACTTCACGGAGGCGAATGCCTGGCATTACCGCTGGCACGTCCTGCACGACACAGACGACCTGATTTCCCTGCTTGGCGGGAAGGAAAAGTTCGTTGAGAAACTGGATTCCCTGTTTTCCGTCAGTGCCCCTTCTTCCCTCACCGGAGAAAGCAATGATATTACCGGTCTCATCGGCCAGTATTCGCACGGCAACGAGCCCTGCCATCACGTGATTTATCTATATACGCTCGCGGGGAGGCAGGACAAGGCGGCCGCGTTGGTCCGACAGGTCTTCCGCGACTTCTACCGCAACGAGCCGGGCGGCCTCTGCGGCAACGACGACTGCGGCCAGATGAGCGCATGGTACATTTTCTCGGCCCTGGGCTATTACCCGGTAAACCCCGTCGGCGGGGCGTTCGTCCCCGGCGAAGCGCAGGTGCGTCTTAAAGGCGCCCGGAAAGTTTTATACTGATGTCGTGGATGCCCGAAGGCAGCGCTGTGGTACTGCCGTCCGGGTAGTAGAATGTCGCAGCGGCCCCGCAGGGGATGACGGTCTTCAGACGGATGTTACGCCCTTTCCGCTTCCAGGATATTTCTATTTTCCCTCTCGGGGAATCGTGCGAACAGGAAAATGAATCCAGGCCCTTGGGGAAGCAGGGACGCAGGATAATGTGCCTGAATCCGGGCTGCTCCGGATCCGGGTTTATGCCGCCCAGGCTCCGGTGGAACCAGGCTCCGATGTCACCGAACATAATGTGGTTGTCGGAATTGTCGCGTGCGGCATCGATGCGCCAATTTTCAACCAGCGTCGTGCGTCCGTTCTCAAGCCACCAGCCCCAGGAGGGATAATCCGTTGCCGTGGCCATCCGGTAGGCCAATTCGCCGTAGCCACCTGCGGAGAGCACGTTCAGCACCGCTTTTGCACCGTGCACACCGGCGTTGATATGGAAGCCGTCCGCCTCAATTCTTTTGACCAGGGCGTTCAGGACCGACTGACGGCTTTCCTCCGGCACAAGGCCGAATGAAAGCGGCAGGCTCTGGTCGGTCTGCATGCCGTCTGCATAGACTCCGGTAGCGGTGTTGAGGAACTTTGCGCCCACGGCCCCCCGCACTTGCTCCGCAATGGCGCCGTATTTCTGAGCATCCGCATCGAATCCGAACAGCCGGGCAGCCCGGCATAAAATATCAAGATCCTTGTAGAGGAAACAACTGCAAATCAGCGTCTTGTTGGAACGGGTCGTCACCGGCACCCAGTCCCCGCGGCCCCAGGAGCACAGCCCGTCTTTGGTAAGCGTCAGGGCGTAGTCCACATAGCGGCGGATAGCGTCATAGCCGTCACGAAGCGGCTTGCTGTCACCGTAGAAAAGATACAGTTCCCAGGGAATCAGGGCAACGCTGCTGGTCCAGTCGAGCCCGTTGCCGTTGGCCTCCGGATTCCAGTAGCCCCAGCCGCAGGTGGGGATGATGTCCGGAAGCACGCCGTTGGGCTGTTGCTCGTCGCGGTGGTCTGCCAGCCATTTTTCATAAACAGTAAAGGCATCATAGTTATAGAGCCCGGATTCCACGGCGATATGTGCATCGGCAGTCCAGCCGTTCTTTTCCCGCTGGGGGCAGTCGGTGGGATAGCCTTGCAGATTCGACAAATAGGTCCTGCGGGTGGCCTGCCACAGGTCGCCTACGATGGCGGCCGACGCCGAGAGGCTGCCGGTCTCGGGAACATCGCTGTGGACGCGCACGGCGCGGAGTTGCTCTCTCCCCCATTTGAGAGCGGAAGAAGTATTAACTTCGACATATCGGAAGCCTTTGTAACTGTACTGGGGGGCAAAGAAATCTTCGTCGCCGCTAAGCGTGACGATATCCGTCTGCAGGGGCTCGGCATTCCGGTCGCCGAAGTAATAGTAATTGATATTGTCCTGGTCGGCCCGGCCGTCGCTGTTGAGCCTTTCGGCGTAGGTCAGTTTGATTTCGGTTCCTCTCGGGCCCTTGATCCGGAGGTGCACATTGCCGGCCATATTGGTGCCGAAATCGTATATCCAGCGTGTAGGCCTGAGTTGAATGATATTCACCGCCTCCATCTCCCCGCTTTCGCGGATGGGAACGGCCTGCTGCGCTGTAATTTGAACTGCAGGGCAGCTTCTCAGCGTTACCCCGGTCCAGTCCTTATCGTCATATCCGGCTTCGGACCAGCCGTTTTGCTCCCTGCGGGCGTCATAGTGCTCACCCGTGTAGATATTGTTGTACACAAGGGGCCCTTCCGATGAGGTTTTCCATCCGGCGCCGGAGGAAACGACCTCTTCCGTGCCATCGGCATAACGGATACGCAGGTCCAGGCAGAAGGCGGGGCGTGCCCTCCAGGGGGCTTTGTCAAAGTGCCAGGTGGTTACCGCCTGGTGGTTGTACCAGCCGTTTCCAAGTTCCACTCCCACGGCGTTGGCGCCCCCGCGGAGCAAGTTTGTTACGTCGTATGTTGTGTACAGCACCCTTCGGTCGTAGCGGGTAAAGGCCGGGTCGAGGACGCGGTCGCCCACTTTTTTCCCGTTCAGATACAGCGTATATAGACCGGCGACAGCGATATAAGCCCGGGCGCTGACGATGCCGCCGCGGAGCTTGAATTCCTCCCGGAATCGGGGAGCGGGCTTGAAATTATCGTCCTGATTGTCAGATATCCAGTTTCCGCGCCAGTTGGACTGGCTCATAAGCCCAGTTTCGAAAAAGGCTGTCTCCGAAAGCACTTCCTTTCCCTCCCTATCTTCACATTCGACCGTCCACCAGTAGCGGGTGAACGGCCTCAAGGCCGGGCCGCCATAGACCGCCATCACGGCATCAGACGCAATGCTCCCGGAGTCCCACACCATATTTCCGTCAAAGTCCGGCGAATCGGCCGCCACCCTGATCCGATAGGCCGTCTGCCGGGCCCCGGACCTTCCGTCTTCCATCTGCCAGGAAAAGCGCGGCGCGGGATTGTCAATGCCGATAGGATTCTCTATATGTTCCGTCATCATGGCCGATATGACAGCCATCGACAGTTGCAGCAGGAGGAAACAATACATACGGTAAAGCTTATTTATATTATTACACGATGGAGACGATATCCCCTGCCAAATACTATATTTGCCGGGAAATCGGGATATTAATGGGATATGATAATAAGGCATAGTGTTTTGCTCCGGCTATATACTTACGGCAAACGGAAGGACCGGTTCCAGATACGGATGAGGGTTTCATTTCTGGGGAAGAGGCTGGATTTGGGTACCGGGTTCAGTCTCGGCAATACTGAGGATTGGAATGCCGAAGAAGAGTGTGTGAAAAAAAATGTCAGACTCTCCGCGGCAGTAAATGAAGAACTTCGCAGTTGCCGGGATACAATGGAAATCGTATTCCGGTACTTTGAGGTCAATGAAGCAAAGCCGTCGGTAAGAGAGGTGGCTCAAATGTACAGAACCAGGATGGCGGGGATAACTCCGGTAAAGACGGGAGAACCGGACTTTTTCTCAAAATTCGATGAATTTACCGCAAGCTGCGCAATAAATAACGCCTGGTCTTCCTCTACGAAAGCAAGGATGAAAACTTTTCGGAAAGAATTGTTCCAATTCAATTAAGGGTTGAGTTTCAGTGGGTTGGACGAGGGAACCTTGACCGGTTTTACCCAAGAATTACGGGAACGCTTCTGTAATTCTACCATTGCAAAGAAGTTGGAATATCTGCGCTGGTTTCTGAACTGGGCTTCGAAGCATGGCTGTCCGGTAAATCCGTCATATAAAACTTTCCGCCCGACCTTAAAACAGGTAAGGCCCCCTGTGGTCTATCTTACGCGGGAGGATATCGTGAAACTACGCCGGCTACAACTGACGAGCCGGTATTTGGAAAGGGTAAGGGATGTTTTTCTCTTCTGCTGTTTTTCCGGTCTCCGCTATTCGGACGCAAGGAACCTCAGAAAATGCGATATCAAAGGGGATCACCTTGAGGTGACGACGATAAAGACCGGAGACAGCATTACCATTGAATTGAATAAAGTAACGAATGAAATCATAAGGAAATACAAAGATGTTTTTATCCCTGATGGAAAGGCGCTCCCCTGCAGCTCCAACCAGGCCATGAACAAGCGTCTGAAGATACTGTGCAGGATGGCCGGCCTGGACGATGACGTACGGATTACCCAATACCGGGGCGGCGAGAGGAAAGACTTCTTCTTCCATAAATGGCAGCGGATCTGTACACACACCGGCCGCAGGACCTTTATCGTGCAGGCGCTTTCTCTGGGTATCCCGCCCAGCGTAGTCATGAAATGGACCGGGCATTCCAGCTATAGGGCCATGCAACCCTATATAGACATCGTGGATGCTGAAAAAGCCCGTTCCATGGAAAAATTCAACCATCTGCTGTAGTTGTATCGTGGGATATGATTTGGGATAAATAAAGAAGATATGTTCCCTCCGGCTGGCCTGATTCCCCATTCTTATATTGGTGCACGGAACCGAAATCCACTGCGGCTTCACCGACCAGGGCGGCGTCCTGAGTTCTCTGAACAACTACAACTACGTAGTTGCCGACGGCACCGGCCTTACTCCGAATTTCGATTTCGAGAACGGTGAGAAGCTTTCCTATATCGTTCGTCTCAAACTTCCTGCAGGTGTGAAGTGCATAGAATACACATGTCCGGCATCGTTCAAAGTAACGTCATCAGGTATTGAGACTATGTATGCCAAGGGGGAAAACGATCCGTATTCAAATATCCCTACAAGGACAATAACAAGGTCAAACGTTTCGGCAACCAGAGATTTGTCCTATATCGTCATCCCGGCCATCAAGCACGACAGTAAGGCCTGGACCTATAACAGCAACAAGCAATATGGTAATATGAGGACCGGTGTGATCATTACCCTGCTCAACGACGCATCTGATAATGCAACCCTTTCCAATGGTTCCGTAATAGACAGCGACCTTTCTTCCAAGGGCGGCCAGGTAGGCACCTGGGATATGACCGGCGTGACCCTGATTGCAAGGCCCAGGCCCTCGGATGCCATCGAGGTTGTTACAACCGATTCTGTCACGGAATCAGACTCAAACTATTATTTCGATCTCACAGGAACGGATACCTTCTGGGCCCCTTTCAACGTGGGCGCATCTACCCCTGAAGGAAAGGGGACATATTATGCCTGGGGAGAAATTTCCACTCCCGAAGAGCGCAACAGGACAGATGGTTACTCTTTCCCTGGCTACTCTTTGAGGGGCCAGCCGAGCGGAGCTTCAACCAATTATTACAATTACATCTCGGTATATGCTGCGGTCGAGACCTCATCACTTGCCAGCCGTTACAACACCATAAGGGGTGGACGTTACGATGTTGCCCGCGTCAAGTGGGGAAGCGCCTGGAGGATGCCCGGCTACATCGAGGCTTATGCAACCTTGAGGAAAGCAAGCTGGACTACCGTCAATGGTCAGGGCGGACTCTCTTACGGCGGAGTGTTCCTTCCTGGACACAATGCAAGGAAGGATAATGCAGAATACCAGCCCAAGAGTTTTGACCAGGCTTGCATCTGGTCGGCGGACCAGTTCCAGAGAAACCAGGGCGGCGCCGGCTATGATTGTGCCTATATGGTGGGCAGTAAGAGTGGTCACGGTTCCGCTGATTGGTGGCGCGGCAGTATCAAACGTGAATGGGGTATGCAGATCAGGCCCGTTCTCGCCAGCTCCACAATTAACGTATCCTACGGGGCCAAGTAAATCCTTACAGATACTGATATACCTTACCGCCCCGAGACCATCAACTGAGGCTCTTCCACTAAAATCCGCCCCCGGGCTGAAAAGGAGTTTGCGGCGGGTTTTCCCTGATCCATTCAGCCCGACAATCAGCAGCGCAGACACTTCGTTGGCTTTTTCGGGAACTCTTTGCAACACTAACGACTCACAAGACCTGTACAGGCAATATAAAGCCTGAACGATTCCGGAAATTATAGATGACCTGTTTGAAAATATACGGGAATGCGCGATAGCGGGCGAAACCAAAGAAAAATTTACCATTTTCGCCCGCTATCCCGCAAATCTGGGATCACAATCATATGGTAATGTGTACGTCGAGTTATCTGGCGCTTGACGGGATTGAATTCGGCATTCTGTATTAGACGCGGTTTTATTCCTCTATGAACACAAACGAGTGCGGGTAGAGCTGCAGCAGAAGCGTACCGTCTTCCTGGAGGGCGACGGGGTATTCGGTGTACATGTTGAATTCGTCGGTGATGTGGCAGCGGACCTTTCCGTCAAATGCTCCGCCGTCCAGGCGCACAGTAACGTCCTTGACGGCCGTGATGTTGTCGTCCAGCACATAACGGCTCACCAGAATGCCCAGCCTG
>JAFSVL010000078.1 GCA_017445015.1 Bacteroidales bacterium
AAACCGAATAATGATAGTCATACTTCATGCGTCACCCTCACGGAGGGAAGCACTGCTGCACCTGAATACTTGAAAAAGCCTCAATAATGCCGTATCATGAACTGATACGAATGGCGTTCCAGCCCCTTATGTGACCGAATTCTTGAAAATCCGTGTGGCTCCAGACTTCAGATCAGTAGGTCGGCGGCAACTTTAGCCGCGGCGAACGGCTGTACTATGAATAAATCAGGTTAAAGCCGATCTGCGGCAGCTCGGATTTGCGCGGAAAGATCCGTCAGCGCCATTTTGAGCGTGGCGAGTTCCTCGCGCGTAAATCCGCCCTTTCCTCCGTTCCCGTCTATCCCGTCCAGTTTATGATAGAGCCAGGACGGGGATTTCCCGAAGTACTGACTGGCAATCTCACGCCAGGTGATTTTCATATAGATATCGGAGAGCTGCCGCTTTACGTCGGCAATCATTTCCCGGTCATTGCGTTTAATTACGATTTCCATAATAGTATTCCGTTAAATCTCGAAAGGATAAACCAAATCATCAAATAATCTTTGCGCGTAGTCCAGAAGTTCCGGATATCCATCCGGATAACTCTTGACGTAGTTTCGAATTGCGGCTATCAAATCCGCCTCGCGGTCCGATAAAGCCATATTTGTCGTTTTCTCTTCCGCAAACATAGTACGATTTTTCGTATAGTACAAATTTTTATACTAAAATTTTTGCAGTAAAACTACGACATAAATCCTGACTTCATAAACGACTCTTAATGGAGAACTGAAGATTTTACGTTATATACACATTTTTACGCAAACGTTATAAGGTCGGGGTCGGCACTGCCGCCTCGCGATAGCCAGGCTCGGCGGCGAAAAATACAGGAGCGGGAGATGCTCCGGAGCGAATCGCTCCCTATTTCATTGAGCGGAGGGGCGCTCCCGCGAACGCTTTCGCTGTGCCGGGCTCGATGGAGCAGCCCGCTCCACGCCCGGCCGTTGCCCGGCAAACGACGAGGTCTGACAGTCTGCGGGGGCCTGAGGTCCGGCACCCTCTTCGTTGAAGGGCCCTCCCTTCAAACAAAACCTCAGGACGTTGTTCGGCGCCAGGTCCCCGAAGGACCTGGCTTCGTACGATATCGGCCAAAATTGGACGCCGGGAGGGCCCTTTTGATCTGTCCGGCATTCGTGACCTCGTTTTTCGGCCCGTTTTCGCGGGTCCCGCGTGCTACAGGGACCGCAACCGGATACGAGAATTCCAAAATATTGATTATCTTAGCATCGTCGTTCCAAGGAGAACGGCTTACATATAGCGCAAGTGTTTCGCGTTGTTCCTAATGGAATCTGGGAAATTTCAATTGAGCGACAACGGCAGGACACTCCGCTCGGCAATGCTATCTTTCAACCGTCTTTGGTTAGGCGATATGTTGTCGAGTGTGGAGTCTCGGTCATATCTACGCTCAACGGTTTTCCCAGAACCTCATTAGGGTGGTGCGATTGCGGCTCCACACTTTTGTTTATACTAATACCAGAGCAGGAGCCATCTGGGAAAAGTATGACGATATGTCTTACAGAACTTTTGCAGGTATTCTTGATGCGCATAAAGAGCGCATTGAATCTTCTCTCCCCACTGAATTTTCATCCGATCAGTTTATTCAGGCAGCAAAGGATTATTGTGGCGATAAATTCACCTCTGTCCTAAGACAGACTAATTATCGCGGTCTTCATAGCTGGATTGCCCGATGGTATCTGAACTCCCATTACAAGCAGGTTGGAGAAAAAAGCATTAAGGACATTATGGGGAAAAAGAGCAAAAATAAACTCTGGAAGAAATAACCGCTTACCTATGAATGAACAACTGACGCGTTACGCCGCGCCGGAGGTATCCGTCATGCCTATTGACGATGCCGCCATCCTGTGCGAAAGCCCCAAACCCGGAGGCAACGAAAGCCTGATTTATGAAGAATGGTAAACCCTTACGATGATTATGAAATCGACAAAGATACTTTGCGCCGCCATCATCGCGGCAATGGCGCTTTCCTGTACCCGGGAAGCAGAAGTTTCCGATGCCATTGGTTCCGGAGAGGAAATATCGATTACTGCTACGCTGAAAGGCGGTTCAAAGACGACCGTCCAGGACGGCGGCACCGAAGTCTATTGGGAGCCCGCCGACGAAATCAAACTGTTCCTTAACGGCACCGGAAGCCGCTTCATCTCCAACAATACGGAACTCGCGGGCGTTGCTCAGTTCACCGGGACCCTGAATGCTGTTATCGGATTCAACGAGGGTTTCGCCGATGATAACCCGCTCTGGGGTCTTTATCCCTACCGGGCGGACGCCACTTCCGACGGCGCTTCAGTTACCACGACACTGCCCGCCGAACAGGTTGGCCGCGCCGGCTCCTTTG
Source organism: Bacteroidales bacterium (assembly GCA_017445015.1). Lineage (GTDB taxonomy): Bacteria > Bacteroidota > Bacteroidia > Bacteroidales > UBA932 > Cryptobacteroides. The sequence continues at coordinate 2,390 of JAFSVL010000078.1, forward strand.
CCAAGAACACCCACATCACCCTTGGGCGCAGTACGAGTTATTCAATGGGCTTCTACGCTGTCTGCGGCGGTCTCCGCTTCTCTCTCACTCAGGAGGGAATCAAGAAGGTGACCTTCGAGGGGAACAATGGCGAGACCCTTGCCGGAACGATCAAGATGGCCTTTGTGGACGGACTCCCCGTCATCCAGGAACTCACCGAGCCCCAGACGAAACTCACGCTGACCGCTCCCGCAGATGGCACTTTTCAGACCGGCGTCTGGTATTACATCGAGGCGGTTCCCGGCACTCTTTCCGGCGGTTACAAGATGACCTTCTATAAAGAAAGCGAATCTGCGAAATTCACTTCTTCCAGCCCAGTCTGCTTCAAGCGTGGAGTTTTTGGTTCCCTTGCTGATGCTGACGAGAGTCTGATCTTCAAGCCCACGGGCGGGGGTGGAGACGACCCGGATCCCGAAGATCTCATCTCTTTCGCGGATCCCATCGCCAAATATGCCTGCGTGGACAAATTCGACACCAACGGCGACGGAGAAGTCTCCTACGCCGAGGCTGCCTCCGCAACAACGCTCAGCGGCCTGTTCACTGATTGGAACACCGTTACTAGTTTCGAAGAAATTAAATACTTCACCGGCGTGACTTCCACGGAAAATGTCTTTACCGGCCTTACGCAATTGGACAGCATCACCATCCCTGCACAGATTACCACCCTCGGCACCTTCGAGAACTGCACAGCGCTCAATAAGGTGGTATTGCCGGAGGAACGTACCACTATCCCGAACAATTGTTTTCGGAATTGCTCTGAGTTAAAATGCATCGTATTGCCATCCAAAATAACGAGCATAGGCAACTCAGCGTTCTCCGGGTGTTCTAACTTGCAACGGGTAGTGCTTCCCGACGGTGTAGAATCTTTGCCCAGCGCCTGCTTCAGCGGATGCAGAGCTCTTACTGAAGTAGAACTTCCCGCCACGCTGACAACCATACCGTACCGCTGTTTTGGAGATTGTTCAGCGCTTACATCACTAACTATACCGGGAAAGGTAACAAGTATCGGAAATAATGCTTTCCAGGGTTGTTCTTCCCTCAACGGTTTGCTTCTTCCGGAGAACATTGGCAGTATTGGAGCATATGCTTTCCAGAATTGCACCAGCCTAGTCACGATGGCCCTTCCGGCCGGAATAACCTCCCTAGCTACGGGGATTTTCCAAGGTTGTACTGCACTGACTTCAATCTCCTGGCCTACCAATTTACAGTCCATCGGGGACAATGCGTTTAACGGATGCTATTTTGAGAGCAATGAGCATACGCTGGAACTTCCGGTAAGTGTGACAGCTATCGGAGCAAATGCTTTCACAGGTATATTCCACCTGATAATTCCCTCAACTTCAAGTGTGTCGATATCCAGTAATGCATTCGGAAACCCTGCAGTTTGCTATACAAATTTGTATGTTCCCGCGAGCAAGGTGGAAATGTATAAGGTTCGGACAAACTGGAGCGCGTACGCAGATAGGATACATTCTATAGAAGAGTATCCTATCGGAATAGATATTTCCGTTGATTTGGGGCTTTCTGTCAAATGGGCGTCCATTAACGTTGGCGCATCCTATCCTTGGGAGTACGGCGATTACTTTGCTTGGGGAGAGGTTGAGCCTAAGGACGATTATTCTTGGTCCACTTACAAATGGTGTATGAACGGCAGTTCAAATCAGTTGACCAAATACTGCAATATATCCAGTTTAGGATACAACGGTTTTACGGACAACAAAACCGTGCTCGACCCCGAGGATGACGCAGCAGCTGTCAATTGGGGCGGCAGTTGGCGTATGCCTACTAAAGCGGAACAGGGTGAGTTGAGAAACGATTGCACTTGGGAATGGACAAGCTTAAACGGCGTATACGGTAGGAAGGTAACCAGTAAAAAATCCGGTTACACGGACAAGTGGATATTTCTTCCTGCTGCCGGCTACCGGGATGGTACGAGTCTCCTCGATGCGGGCTCCTACGGCTGCTACTGGTCCTCGCCCCTCGATACGGACAACTCGTACTACGCGTACCGCGTGAGCTTCCGTTCAGACAATGTGTATTGGTACTACGACTACCGCTTCTACGGGCGATCTGTCCGTCCCGTATGTGATAAATAGATTATCGTGGAGGCAATTGGTACGCGGTCTTGCAAGAAATGCACGCGAAATTTGCAAAACCGCGTACCTTTCCCGAAGCGGCGTTTAGCCGGAGGGCCGGAAGGGTTTAGGCGACGTAAAGCGGCTGCCGTAGCGGCGGGGGAGGTGCTGCATCCGGAGGACGGGCCACCCGCGGCCACAGGGAGCGGTGGAAAAGTCGGGAGGAAGACGGCGAATTTTTCTTCTTCGCCTTAATAGACTTTCAGAACACCCATCTCAAGACCCCAGCAGCCGTCAGTAACGATCGGGACCTTCTTCCCGTCCAGGTTCCGCACCTTCTTCACGCCTTTGATGAAGGTATGCGAATGTCCGCCTACGATAAGGTCCACCCCCCGCGTGGCGGCGGCCAGTTCCTGGTCTTCCTTAAAACCTATGTGGGTAAGGGCTATCACGTAATCACATTTTTCCTCCGTCCGCAGCAGCTCAGCGTATTTGTTCAGCATCTCCACGCGGTCGAACTGCGGGATACGGGACGAGATGGTACGGCTCACGCAGGTGGTGATATCCGTCAGCAGACCGACAATCCCGATCCGCATCCCTCCACGCTCAATCACGGTATAGGGTTTTACGTACCGGCCTAATTCAAAGGAACTCAAGTCCAGGGTAGCGCAGACGACGGGGCAGCGGATCTGGCGTACCCGCTCCGTCAGGTCTTCTATGCCGTTATCGAATTCGTGATTGCCGAGGGTAATGCAGTCATAGCCCATGGCATTGACCAGATCCACCTCCAACTGCCCGCCCAGCGTCGTGTAATAGGAAGTGCCCTGATTGAAATCCCCGGCATGGAGAAGCAGGGTCCTCCCCTCCCCGTTACGCTGGCGTACAGCGTCCACGAAAGCCGCCCGCTCAATGATGCCGCCGCGCGGTGCTTCCCTCAGGGGCTCCAGATGGCTATGGGTGTCGTTGGTGTGGACGATGACGAGGCGCGGCGAGCAGGCGGCGCTCAGCACCAGAACCATTAGTATTAGATATTTTTTCATAATGCCCGTTGTTGCAGCTTATTTCCGAATTACCACTCTGCCATCCGCCTGATAGGTCAGCGGGCGGCCGGCCGCCGTTTCGGCCCGGACATAATTCATGATAGCGTCCACGACCATTACATCCGTCATAATCAGGTCCTTCGCATTGCGCGCGACATACAGGTCGTCCCCGCCGTCCAGCAGGAAGTCGATGGTCGCCACGCCATACTCCCGCGCATCGTCCAGCGGCGCTCCCCCAATCTCGACGCTTTCCAGCCTACGGCCGTTCACGACCAGGCGGACTCCGCCGACAGGCTGCATCCCTGAAACGGCCATCTGCTCGAAGATCCGGCGCAGATCCGCCCCGCGAAGCTGGACGCGGCAAAGATGGTTTTTGAAGGGGAACATGGACACAAAATCATCCAGCAACACATTTCCCCGGGGTATCTCATTCAGACGGATTCCGCCGAAATTCAGGATGCCCACATCCACTTTCTTGCCCGTGGCCGCTTCTGTCTGCGCCATCAGCACATCCACGGCCAGATTGCTCAGGGGACTTTCGGGACGCCCCTTGGGGATGGCCGCCGGAGCATAGCCCACCACCTCCCGGAGCGGAGCCATCGCCGGCTGGGCATCCAGCATCAATTTGGCCGCCGCAGGCGTGGACCCGCAAGTGAAGCGTTTACCGTTCGGAGCGGTATATATCCCTTCGGCAAAGGTGCCGAGCGCCCGGGCGGCGTTATCCCCGACCACTGCATGCACTCCCGTACGGGAAGCGTCCATCGGGACACGGCTCCACTGTACCGTCCCCGCACAGGAGACGGCCAACACTAGCAGGGCCGCTGCTGAAACTAATTTTGTCTGAACCATTTCCAAAGATCTTTCCAAGTAGTTTTCTTACCGAACATCAGGATGCCGACACGATAAATCTTGGCCGATGCCCAGGCGAAGAGCGCAAAGGTGGCGACAAGCAGCGCCACCGACAGGGCCAGTTCCCAGAAGGGAACGCCGAAGGGCAGGCGCGCCAGCATGACGATGGGCGAAGTGAACGGAATCATCGAGCCCCAGAACACAATCGCGCTGTCCGGAGCCTTGAAGGCATAGATGGCAATAAAGAAGCCGATGAGCAGCGGAACCGTCACCGGAAGCTGGAGCTGCTGCGTGTCGCCTTCATTCTCCGCACCGGAACCGATGGCCGCGAAAACCGAGGCATAGAGCATATAGCCGAAGAGGAAGTAGAGCAGGAAACTCAGGGCGATCGTACCTATGGGCATATTGCGCAACGTACTGACAATCACTGCCGGGCCATCACCGGAAGCGGCCGCCTCAAGCGCTTCGGCCGCCCCTGCGGCCATGTCGCCGGACGACATCATGGCCGTCGGGTCGGCGCTCATCGACGAAAGGATATCCTGCCCCATCAAACCGCCGGCAACGCCGACAATCCCTACAGTGAGTACAATCCAGAGCAGGAACTGGGTCATCGCCACGAGCGCCACGCCGATGATCTTGCCGAACATCAGTTCCGTCGCCTTGACGGAAGAAACCAGCACTTCGACGACACGGCTGGCCTTTTCCTCGATGACCGAGGACATCACCATGCCGCTGAACAGGGCGATGAACATGTAGATGGCCATGCCCAGGAGCATCGAGACCAGCATATAGACGCCGGATTCCGAAACCGTCTCGCTGCCGTCCTCACCGATGGTATAGGAGCGCAGGCGGACGTCGGACTTCACGTCCTTCATGATGGATTCCAGATCCGCAATCTTGTAGGATTCAATGCGATAGGCTTCTACGGCGTCATTGACACGGGCATTGATATTCTGGGTCATGTCCATCCCGAGCGGCTTGAGCGAATAGATGGACGCGGAAAGCGTTTTTTCCTGTTCGTCGATGCCGGAGATGTCGAGCACGGCATCGTAACCGAGTACTTTCATCGCCAGTTTCAGCGAATCCGCGTCGGCGCCGCTCAGATCGGTAAAAAGGGTGGTCTCGCTGTCCTGAAGCAACGGCATTACGATGCCGGAAGCATCCACCACTGCGATTTTCTTGGCCTCCTCCCTGGCATTCATCATAATGAGGGTAGGCAGCATGCAGAGCGCTGCAAAGAGGACCGGAGCCAGGAAAGTAATCAGCAGGAAACTCTTCTTCTTGACGCGGTTCAGGTATTCCCGCCGGATAATAATGCTGGTGATATGCAGGTTCATAACTTGTCCTCCCCGGTGACCAGTTTGATGAAAATATCGTTCATCCGGGGCATCAGTTCCCGGAAAGCGTTGATGACGGCGCCCTTTTCCATGAGGGCGGAGAGCACCGCGTTGCCGCCTTCTTCAGCGGATAGGATGTCCGTGTGGACGCCGCCGGCGTCCGTATAGACCACTTCCACGCGGTTGTTGCCATATTTGCGGCGGATGTCCTCCACGCCGCCGGTCAGGACCAGTTTCGCCTGGTTGATGAGGGCAATGTTGTCGCAAAGTTCCTCGACCGATTCCATATTGTGCGTGGAGAGGATGATGGTGGCCCCCTCGCCCTTCAGGCGCAGGATTTCTTCGCGGATCAGTTCCGCATTGACCGGATCGAAACCGGAGAAGGGTTCGTCCAGGATCATCAGCGAAGGCCTGTGGACCACGGTGGTAATGAACTGGAGTTTTTGTGCCATGCCCTTGGAAAGTTCTTCAACTTTCTTGTTCCACCAGTCCTGAATCCCGAAACGGATGAACCATTTTTTCAGTTCCGCCTGCGCATCCCGGGCGCTCATGCCCTTGAGCTGTGCGAGATAGATCGCCTGCTCACCGACTTTCATTTTCCGATAGAGACCGCGTTCTTCGGGCATGTAGCCGATCTTTTCGACGTCGCGCTGCGCGATGGGAGCGCCTTTGAAAAGGACCTCCCCGGAAGCGGGAACGGTAATCCGGTTGATAATCCGGATGAGGGTGGTCTTGCCGGCGCCGTTGGGGCCGAGCAGTCCGAAAATCTTTCCTTCGGGGATGTCGAGCGAGACGTCGTCGAGCGCGACTTTCGGCCCGAACGACTTGCAAACCCCCTTACATTCAATTAATCCCATATAATTATATATTCATCAATTCATTTCCACGATTCCCGTTGTTACGCTACCGGAAGAAAGAAGGCTTCTGCTCCCTGTTGCTCCGCAACCCTGCCCGGGGAAATGCACCCTTTTGGTGCAGGTTATTCCATTAAACGGATGCAATTCGAAATCAAAGGTTTAAAAGTTTGGCGACAAGTTCTGTGAGGAGGCTGCCCTGGGATGCGGTGACGCCGCCGTCCCCGCCCTTGCCCAGATAGTCGTACTCGCAAAGCAGGGAAACGGCCTGCCGGGCTTTGGGAAGCGGATAATTGCGGACGGCCATATCGTATTCCCGGTAAAAATAAGGGTTTACCCCGGCGAGCACCGCCGCCTTGTCCTCCGGGGAAGGGTACCGCTCCCGCGCAAGCAGTGCGCCGTATTTGAGAATGCGGATAAAATACGTCGAAAGCACGCTCACCGCGCCCGGCATGTTGAATTTGGCGGTCGTCCCCATGCGGGCGGCGATGGAGAGCGCCTTGGGCGCATTCCGTGCTGAAAGTTCCCTCGACAGTTCAAAGATGCTGTAGCGGCGCGATGCGCCCACGTTCTTCTCCACATCCTCCACGCTCACCTGCCTGCAACCTTCTGGAAGTGCCTGGATGAGTTTGTCCGTTTCCAGGGCGATGGTGGAAAGGTCCGTACCCACCGATTCGCCGAGCAGCACGGCGGCTTCGGGCTCGATTTCCAACCCGCGGGAAGCATAATATGCGCTGATCCAGCCGCTGATTTCGTAATCGCGCAACAGCGGGGATTCCACGACGACGCCTGTCTTCTGGACGGCCTTGTAGAGTGATTTGCGTTTGTCCGCCGATGCGCCGCGCAGGAGGAGGACCAGCACGGTGCTTTCCAGCGGGGCCGCACAATAGAGCGCAAGGTCTTCCAGACCCTTCATCAGGTTGGCATCCTTGACTACGATCAGCTGCCGCTGCGCCATCACCGGAAACTGACGGGCCGTCGTAATGATCTGGTCCGCCGTCACATCGGCGCCGTAACAGATCAGTTCGTTGAAATCCTTGTCCGCAGGGTCTATGCAGTGCCTGACGATGGCCGCACACACCAGGTCCGGGTAGTAGGGTTCATCGCCCATCAGCAGATAAACAGGCTTGAAGATGCCGCGCGCGACATCTTCAAGCAGGGTCCGGCACTGGGCGCCGGTATTGACCTTGGGCGCCGCCACCTATTTGGCGTACTTTTTTTCCTTGTTGCGGGTAATGCGTTCCTTCATGGCATCGACGGCCTCAGTAAGCGCGTCCTCGAAGGTTTTGGCATTCCGCTCGATGACAAGTTCCTCCCCGGGAACGTGAACCATGATTTTCACCTGCTTCCCGACCGGCTCGTTGAGCTGCGTAAGCGTTACCTCGGCGTCTCCGGTGTTGTCGAAGAACTTTTCGATGCGGGCAACTTTCTTTTCGACCAGAGCGATGAGTTTCTGCTCGGCGTCGAATTTGAGGGCTTTAATCTTTACTTCCATGTTTTTCAGTGTTTTTGGCCCTGGGGTGGGCGTGGTCATACACGGTCTTCAGGCGCTCGACGGTATTATGGGTGTACACCTGCGTTGCAGCCAGCGAGGAATGTCCCAGCAGTTCCTTGATGGAATTGAGGTCGGCCCCGCCGTCCAGGAGTTCCGTTGCGAGGGTGTGTCTGAGCACGTGCGGCGATTTACGTCCGGATATCCCGGCCACGCCGCCAAGTTCCCGCTTCACGACCCGGTCCACATAGACCGGATACAGCCTCCTGGATGTTTCGGTAACAAGGAGCGGTCCGTCAGCGCCTGCGGGGGCGCCGCCCATCTTGTCAACCGATTCCAAATATAGTGAAATTTCTTTACAAAGCGAAGGGACGAGCGGAATTTCGCGCATTTTATTTCCCTTCCCCAATACATTGAGCGCACCGCGCCGGAGGTCCAGATTGCTCCGGTTCAGCCCTATCAGTTCGGCACGGCGCAGGCCCGTCGAATACAATAAACTGATAATCAGCCGGGACAGCCGGCGCTTGTAGAGGCTCATCGCCGTTTTGTCCCCCGGCGGGAGCGCATTGAGCAGCGCAAGCGTATCTTCCCCGGCATCGGCTTGTGTCGCGTCGAGATAATCCCGGAGGCTTTCTTCGCGGAAAAAATCCGGCAGCCGCTTTTCCTTCTTGGGACGGGGGATCAGCCGCACGGGGTTCGAGGACAACTTCCCCTCCCGCATCAGGAAACGGGAAAAGCCGCTCAGTACGCTCAGGTGCAGTTCCACGGTCCGCGGGGATTCCCCGCACCCGTCCAGCAGATGCATTTCGTAATTGCGCAGGGAACGGACATCCAACGATTCCGGAAAGTCCCCGCAGAAGGCTTCATAACGTCCCAGGACGTCGCGATAGATGGCCACGGTCCGCGGGGAATAGCGCCGTATGCCGGACAAAAACGATAAATACTGTTCCGTCAGGGACATACGCTAATCCACAGGGGTAAGGCCCATCTCGGCGGCACGGACCCGCATCAGGGCGTCCGCCTCTTCGAAATTATTGCCGATCTTCCCGTCCAGAATGGCTTCCTTTACATATTCTTTCAACTCGCCGATGGTCTTGCAGGGAGACAGGCCATAGGTCTGCATGACATATTCTCCGCTGATGGGATTCTTGAAATTGCGGATGGCGTCCTTTTCCTCCACCTCCACCAGTTTCCGCTCCACCAGTGAGAAATTGGCCTGGATACGCGCCACCTTGACGGGATTCTTGGAGGTGACATCCGCGCGGCAGAGCAGCATCAGGTCGTCCGTATCGTCTCCGGCATCGAAGAGCAGGCGCCGTACGGCGCTGTCCGTCACCCCTTCGTCCGCCAGGGCGATGGGGCGCAGATGCAACTGGACGAGTTTCCGCACATATTTCATCGCGTCGAGCGGCAGCCGCAGGCGGTCAAAGATTTTCGGGACCATCCTTCCGCCGATGACTTCATGTCCGTGGAACGTCCAGCCCTGCCCGGGTGCGAAGCGCTTGCTCGCAGGTTTCCCGATATCGTGCAGAAGCGCAGCCCAGCGCAGCCAGAGGGCCTTTTCGGGCGGCCATGAGGCCGTCGCTTGAGCTACATGGTCCAGCACGGCGAGGGAATGTTCGAAATTGTCCTTGTGTCCTTTGCCATCTACGGTTTCCACGCCTTTCAGCGCAGAGATTTCAGGCAGCACGGCGCTCAGCAGCCCCGCCTCGTCCAGCAGGCGGAAAGCCATCGACGGAGCGGCGGTCAGCAGCATCTTGTTCACCTCTTCGGCGATCCGTTCCGCGGAAAGGATTTCCATGCGCCGCACATTCCGCCGCATGGAGGCGATGGATTCCGGCACGATGCGGAAGGCCATTTCCGGCGTGGAGAGTTTTGCGGCAAAGCGGACGGCCCGCAGCATCCGGAGCGGATCGTCGGAATAGGTCGTGTCCGGATCCAGCGGCGTGCGGATAACGCCCGCCATAAGGTCCCTGATTCCGCCGAAGGGGTCCACCAGTTCACCGTAACTGTCCTCCTGCAGGCTGAAAGCCATCGCGTTGATGGTAAAATCGCGGCGCAACTGATCATCCTCCAGCGTCCCGTCTTCGACGATGGGTTTGCGCGATTCGCGCCGGTAGGACTCCCTGCGTGCGCCGACGAATTCCACCTCGTCGCCGCGATAATGCAGCATCGCCGTACCGAAATTCTTGAAATAGGAGACCTTGGTGCCTGTTTTCTTCCCGACTGCACGGGCGAAGTCGATGCCGCTTCCCTCTACGACGATATCGATATCGCTGCAGGGGCGGCCCAGAAAACAGTCGCGCACATAACCGCCGATGGCGAAGGCGCGCATCCCCGTCTCACGGGCCGTTTCACTCACGAGCCTGAAGACCGGACGGTCAAGGTATTGGGGTACTATCGTCGGCATTGCAGCATCTCCTCATACGAAGGCAAATGGTCCACCGGACGGAAAGTCCCGCCTCCGCGTCTGTAAAGATAGGTGTTTTTTCCGTTAGTCAGGAATAAAAAATCAACGCCGAGCACGATATGGTAGCGCATCGCCTGCCCGATCACCGCGGCGTCGATCTTCACTTCCGGGCGTTTGCATTCCACGACGGCGATCGGCCGGGCCTCCCGGTCGAAGACGACGATGTCCGCACGGTAGCGCTTTTCACCGTAGTCGAGCGCCCATTCGCTCATCATCAGGCCCACGGGTACGGCGGCGCTGTCCCGCAGCAGGGCGATAAACCACTGTCTCACCCGCTCTTCAGGGGTGTCGGGGACCTCTTTGCGGCGCAGGGGATCGAACAGCAAACTTCCCTTCTTCATTGCTCTGCAAAGATAGGAAAAACGGTGAATAATTGTTATATTTGCATTTCGTTGGATAGAAGGATCATGCGTATGAAAATTGCGATTATCGGCGCCGGGAACCTGGGCGGCGCCGTGGCAAAGGGCCTTATACGGGCCGGCCTGGACGCCCCCGGCATCACGCTGACGGCAGCCCACCTGTCGTCATTGGAAGAGTTTGCCCGCATCGGGTTCAATGTAAGCACGGACAATGCCGCGGCGGCAGACGGGGCGGATTTCGTACTGATTGCCGTGAAACCCTGGATGATGGAGGAGGTCGCCGCAGCCGTAGCCCCGGTCCTGAAAGAGGGACAGATGATCGTGTGCATGGCCCCGGGCGTACCGGGAGCCCGGCTCAAAGAACTCTTCCCCGGCAGGACGCCCATCGTGCACGCCATTCCCAACACCGCCGCCGAAATCGGGAAAAGCGCCACGATTCTCTCTCCGGTACGCGCCTCCGAAGCCCAGACCGGGAAGGCGGCGGAACTGCTGGAGCATATCGGCGGCATCCTCCCGCTGCCCGCGGAAAAGATGCTTGCCGGGACTTCCGTCACCTCCTGCGGGATCGCCTACGCGCTGCGCTACATCCGGGCGGCGGTCGAAGGGGCCGTCGAGCTCGGCATTCCGCCAGCCGTCGCCAGTAAGGCCGTGTGCGATACTGTGGAAGGCGCAGCCCGGCTGCTGGTCGAAAAAGGGACGCACGCCGAGCAGGAAATCGACCGCGTCACCACCCCGGGCGGCCTGACCATCAAGGGACTGAACGCGATGGAAGAAGCGGGATTCAGCGCAGCCGTCATCGCGGGACTCAAAGCCGGAATCAAATGAAAAGGATTGTCGTAAAAGTAGGCAGCAACGTGCTCACACGGGAAGACGGCACACTGGACACCACGAGGGTGTCGGCGCTGACGGACCAGATACAGGCGCTCCGCAGGCGCGGGATAGAGGTGATTCTCGTAACGAGCGGCGCGGTGGCGTGCGGGCGGAGCCTGGTGAAGGCTGCGCCCGGCCTGGACGAAGTCCAGCAGCGGCAGTTGCACGCCGCCGTCGGCCAGGTCCGTCTGATGGACCTTTACTACCGGCTTTTCGCCGATTACGGCATCCGCATCGGACAAATCCTTACCATGAAAAAGAATTTCGAGCCCGGCGAAGAATACGAGAACCAGAAAAACTGCATGGAAGGCATGCTGGAGAGCGGCATCCTCCCTGTCGTGAACGAAAACGACGCGGTCAGCATCACGGAACTCATGTTCACGGACAACGACGAACTCTCGGGGCTGGTCGCCGAAATGACCGGGGCGGACACCCTGATTATCCTGAGCAACATCGACGGGCTGTACGACGGGGAGCCGCAGGCCCCCGGCAGCCGCGTCATCGCCCGGGTCCGTCCTTCGGATGACCTGAGCGCCTGCATCGGAGAAGCGCACAGCAGCGCGGGCCGCGGCGGGATGCACACCAAATACAGCGTAGCCAAACGGCTCAGCGCGATCGGTATACGGGTACTCCTTGCCAACGGAAAACGCGACGACATCCTGATCCGTCTCGCAGACGCCCCAGCCGACATCATTCACACGGAATTCTCATGAAAACGATTTTCGAAGCCGCCTCCCGCGCCGCGGGAGCACTCTCCCGCCTGACGGACGAAAAACGCAATGCCGTCCTTCTGAAAGTGGCGGACGCCCTGACCGGCAAGGCGGAAGCTCTCCTTGCCGCCAATGCCGACGACCTTGCGCGCATGTCCCCGGAAAGCCCGCTGTACGACCGCCTGAAACTCGACGGGAAACGCCTTGAGGGCATCGCCACCGATATGCGGAAGGTCGCTTCGCTCCCCTCCCCGCTCGGACGCATCCTGCTGGAACGGACGCTGCCCAACGGTTTGCATCTTCGGAAAGTAAGCGTCCCCTTCGGCGTCATCGGCGTCATTTACGAAGCCCGCCCCAATGTCACCTGGGACGTATTTTCGCTGTGTTTCAAAGCCGGAAGCGCCTGCGTCCTGAAGGGCGGAAGCGATGCCCATGCCTCCAATGCCGCCGCCGTGAAACTCATCCGGGAGGTCCTCCGCGGCGAAGGCGTCTGCGAGGATGTCGTGAATCTGCTCCCCGCCGGCCGGGAAGCGGCCAGGGCCCTGTTGGATGCCACCGGATACATCGACCTGCTGATTCCCAGGGGCGGACGTGCCCTGATCGATTTCGTACGCGACAATGCCAAAGTGCCCTGCATAGAAACGGGCGCCGGCGTCGTGAATACCTATTTCGACGCCTCAGGAGACCTTGAAAAGGGCCGCCGCATCATTACCAATGCCAAGACGCGCCGCGTCAGCGTATGCAATGCCCTGGACTGCCTGATCGTGCATTCCTCGCGCCTCTCCGACCTTCCGGTGATCGTCTCCGATATGCCGCAGGTCACCCTGTACGCCGACAGGCGCGCCTATGCCGCCCTCGAAGGCCGGCACGCCCGGCTGGAACGCGCGGAGGAGCGGCACTTCGGCACAGAATTCATGGACTACAAGATGGCCGTCAAGACCGTGGACAGCCTCGAAGAGGCGCTCGGGCACATCGCCCGCTACGGGTCGGGCCACAGCGAATCCATCGTTACCGGATCGACGGAAAACGCCCGCCGTTTCCAGATGGCCGTCGATGCCGCCTGCGTCTATGTCAATGCGCCCACATCATTCACCGACGGGGCGCAGTTCGGGCTCGGCGCGGAAATCGGCATCAGCACCCAGAAACTCGGTGCCCGCGGCCCCATGGGCCTCGAAGAAATCACCACCTACAAATGGCTCATCGAAGGCGAGGGCCAGACCCGGCCGTAAAAGACATTTCCTATGTTTGACGTTTCCCTACTATCGGACACTATCGAAGGGGGCCTGCGCAAGGCCTCTTTCCTTACCTGCGATGCGGTCTGCTCCCGGCAGATAGACATTGAACTGGAGGGCGACACGCTGCGCAGCGTCCGCTACACCGGCGGCTGCCACGGCAACACCCAAGGCATCGCCGCCCTCGTGCGCGGCATGAAAAAGGACGAGGTCATCGCCCGCCTGGGCGGCATCGACTGCAAAGGCCGCGGCACCAGCTGCCCCGACCAACTCGCCCACGCATTGAAACTCCTGTAATTTGTCATTGTAAATATATTGAGTAAATTTGCGCAGTCTATTGAGTAAATTTCAAACAATGGACGTAAGTGCTTATGTATAAGAGGGCTCAATATGAGATACTTGCCAAGAGAATGGCAGAGAAGCGTCGGTTTATCCAGGTAATCATGGGACCGAGACAGGTGGGGAAATCCACGCTTATGAAGCAGGTGGTGAAAAACCAGGACATTCCGCACCTGTTCTACACTGCGGACGCCGTGCCAGTCACGAACTTCGGATGGATCAGCGACTGCTGGAATGCCGCCAGGGCAAAGATGAAGGTAGAGAAACTACCGGAGATCATCTTGATTATCGATGAAATCCAGAAGATTGTCGGGTGGAGTGAAATCGTAAAAAAAGAATGGGACGACGATACTTTTAATGACATCCCCCTGAAAGTCATCCTGCTTGGCTCCTCGCGGGTGATGCTGGACAAGGGTCTGGCCGACAGTCTGCAGGGGAGGTTCGAGCGTATTATTCTCTCACACTGGTCATTTGCCGAAATGCGCGATGCCTTCGGATTCTCGCTGGAGCAGTATATTTACTACGGTGCTTATCCGGGTTCTGCAGAATTAATTGACGACCCCGAGCGCTGGAGGAATTATATCAGCGGCTCCATCGTGGATGCAACCATCAACAAGGACATCCTCGTTAACGAGAAGATTGCCAAGCCTGCTCTGCTGCGGCAGACTTTCGAGTTATCATCGGCCTATTCCGGGCAGGAGTTGTCGCTGACAAAGATGATGGGCCAAATGACCGATGCGGGCAACACGACGACCATCACCGGCTATCTGAATCTGTTGTCACAGGCCGGGCTTGTATGCAGCCTGAACAAGTATGCCATAGATATGGCCCGGAAAAAGAATTCCGTTCCAAAGCACCAGGTCTACAACAATGCCCTGAGAACGCTCTATTGCGAGAAGCCCTTGGAGGATGCCGTTGTGGACCGGAAACTCTGGGGGAGGCTGTACGAGTCCGCCGTTGGCGCACATATCAAGAGCTATGCATATGCGGGCGAATACAAGGTGTACTATTGGCGCACGAAACCAGGCTGCGAAGTGGACTATGTGCTGGAGAAGAAAGGGAAACTGGTAGCCATAGAGGTCAAAAGCAACGAGGACGATTGGAACGTCGGCCTCACGGAATTCAAAGAGGCCTTCAAGCCTTATCTTTCGCTTGTCATCGGTCGCGGCGGCATGCAGGCCGAGGATTTCCTTTCTATGAATCCTGTGGATTTGTTTAAATAAAAACGAAGTTCAGCGCCCTGGAACTCCTGTAAACTCAGGATTCAGAAAGAGACTCACCGGAATGTAGAAATCCGGCGAAGATGCACATGGGGCAGGTCTTCGTAAGTCAATGTATTCTTATCAAGGATAACCAATAAGTCCGGTTCTCCGTAGAGTTTGTTGTACAGTAACGGATAATCACGATAGTCCGTATGAATCTTTCCGTCGATGAAGAGGACCTTTCTTATATTGCGCTGAATAAACACTGAGCGAGGTTTGTCTACACGGCCGTTGTTGTACTTCGGCAAACTCTCCCTCCCCTGATCATACTCCAGCATAAATACTTCGTTATCAAGGACGCTGTAAGCGATTTCCGATTCCTGATCATAATGCAGGTAATGGGTGAACTGACTTGTGCCCGAATCCCGGAAAACCGCCCAGTCACCTGCAATGTCAACGCTTTTTCCCTTCCCGTCAACGATGACGGTGCTACGGTTAAACGTTCCGGGAAGAAGGTTTTCATCGATCTTCCCGCAACCGGACAGACAAACTACCGCAAAGAGCAGCATACTCATCCTGGGAGAACAATACAAGTAAGACATCATCTTCCTGATTTTTGGTTCCCTATTTTCAAGATGCGTGCCTGAATTCCACGCGTCCCCTGCTTGATGAGCCCCTCTGCGCAAATTGTTGGCATTTTTCATGTGCCGCCCGCGAGTGGATTTTGTCAGTCCGAAAAATAATTATACCTTTGCAACGGAATCGTCACGGGGAATTCGGGCAGAAGGGATGACAACCCTCTCAAGTAATCTTGATGCGAGCCCCACAAAGTCGCCGCCTGGGCGGCTTTTATTTTTTATCCCATGCGGAAACGCAATACTGCACGTACTCTCCTGTTGTTCGTTGCCGTCCAACAATCAGCCTTGCTGATTTGTGACGCATAATCAGTATTTCCGAGAACGGCTTCTGATTCTCGTCACCTCGTTTTGGAGACGTCTTTTTCATCAAGACTGCATTGGATAGAATTTCTGTCAGGCGAAATACTTCCAAGGTAGATTCATATGAAGCAGATGCCTGCCCGGCTGTCTCGTTGATGGATTTGAATTTTACACAGATATCAGCATTCAACGCATGATTCCAAACGCGTTTACCGGGATGTTCGGCACTCCACGTAGCATAAAAATCTTTAATGCTTTGTTTCCGGGCCTTGTTGTCCTCACGGCCATTTCCCCTCGTCATCTCCATTATCGCGGCATGTTTTTACAAACATATGAATTTGTTTTCGTTAAAAACGTTAATATCCACAATCAGACGGCGAAGTCCAGCACCCAACTTCGTCAAAGGGACCTCCCTTCAAACAAAAACCCTGGATCTAGTATGATGCCAGGTACCAGAGGGACCTTGCTTCGTACAATATCGCCCTAAATTGAACACCGAGAGGTCCCTCCATGGTCCCACGTGCTATAGGGACGGCCTGGCGTCCGGGAAACAGCGGGGAGCGGCGGGAGGGGTTCTGCATCCGAAGGACGTGGCCACCCGCGGCCACGGGGAGCGGGTAGGGTCTGCCGGAGACGAGTTCTTGCCCAGCAAGGACGAAGGAAACGGTGGAAGGGTCCGGAGTGAGCTTAGCGAGCATGCAGTCCCAGACCGGCACAGGCAGCCGCTTTCAGGAATGCCACCCGCGACTATTGGAATTTTCTTCGATTATTTCGATATTTGTAAGTTTGGTGCCCGCGTGGGCGCGTCAAGGCTATAGAAAGTTATGAACGTACTGAAATTCGGGGGAAGTTCGGTGGGAAGCGTAGCGCCCCTGCAGAATGTCAAAAACATCGTCGCCCTCCATGACGAAGGGGTTGTGGTCGTTGTCTCGGCACTCGGCGGAATCACCGACCAGTTGCTGGAAGTGTCCACAATGGCGGAACGAGGCGATGAAACTTTCCGCACCCGCCTTGCCGCGATAAAGGAGCGGCATACGGAGATCATGGACGCCTGCGTCCCGGGGGACATGGCCCTTCGCGCCGAAATCGAAAAACTGCTCGGATCCCTCGGCGCCCTCTGCGAAGGGGTGTTTTCCCTGCGCGTACTGCCCGAAAAGACCGCCGGCGAAATCGTCAGTTTCGGGGAACGCATGTCCTCGCTCATCATTGCGGCGATGCTTCCGGGTGCGAGACGCTACGATGCCCTGAATTTCATCAAGACCACCCGCCGTTCCGGAAAGACCGTCCTGGATTCCGAACTGACCGAGCGTCTGGTCTGCGAAACGTTCAAGGACTTCGGGGCGGGCCGCATTGCCGTCGTCCCCGGTTTTATCTCTACGGACAGCCGCAGCGGCGAGATTACCAACCTGGGCCGCGGCGGTTCCGACTACACCGCCAGCATCATCGCCGCGGCGCTCAATGCCGACCGGCTGGAAATCTGGACGGACGTGGACGGCTTCATGACCGCAGACCCGCGCATCATCAGCACTTCCTACGTGATCGACACCCTCAGTTACGAGGAAGCGATGGAACTGTGCAACTTCGGCGCGAAGGTCATCTACCCGCCCTCGCTGTATCCGGTCTGCGCAAAGGACATCGACATCCTGATCAAAAACACGTTCCATCCGGAGGCCAAAGGCACCGTCATCAGCCGGGAGCACCGCGGCGGGGAATTCCCCGTCACGGGAATCTCCTCTATCGAGGACAGCTGCGTGATGACGGTCTCCGCACCTTCGATGGCGGGTATCGTGGGCGTCAACAGCCGCATTTTCGGCACCCTTGCCGATGCGGGGATCAGCGTATTCCTCGTCAGCCAGTCTTCTTCGGAAACGGGCATTTCCATCGGCATCAGTGCCGGTGACGCAAAAAAGGCGGTGGAACTGCTCGGGGCGGAATTCGAGCACGAAATCGCCGAAGGGTCGATGGCCCCGGTGGAATACCGCGACGATGTGGCGACGGTCGCCATCGTCGGGGAAAACATGCGGCAGAACTCCGGCGTGGCCGGCAAATTGTTCACCACGCTCGGGCGCAACGGCATCAGCATTATCGCCCTGGCCCAGGGTACGGAGGAGCGCAACATCTCCTTCGTGGTGGAAAAACAGTACCTGCGCAAATCGCTCAATATCATCCACGACAGTTTCTTCCTGTCCGAGTACCAGGAACTGAACCTTTTCATCTGCGGAACGGGTACGGTGGGCGGCCAGTTGATCGAACAGATTACCGCCCAGCGGGAAAACCTGATGAAAGAACGGAACCTGAAACTGAATATCGTGGGTATCGCCCGCAGCAGGAAAGGGATCTTCGACCGGGAAGGGCTGGACGGCGCGCATTACCGCGAACTCATCGAGTATGAAGGAATTCCCCTCGACACGCGGAAACTTCGTGACGAGGTGATCGGCATGAACATCTTCAATTCGGTGTTCGTGGACTGCACCGCCAGCACGGAGGTCGCGTCGCTGTACGCCGATTTTTTCAACCGGGGCATTTCCGTGGTGGCCGCCAACAAGATCGCGGCTTCTTCCGATTACGGCAACTACCGCCGCCTCAAGGAAACGGCCCTGAAACGCAATGTCAAATACCTGTTCGAAGCCAATGTCGGCGCGGGACTGCCGATTATCAACACCATCAACGACCTGGTAAACAGCGGCGACAAGATTGAAAAGATCGAAGCGGTGCTGAGCGGGACGCTGAATTTCATTTTCAACACCCTTTCCGCCGACATCCCCTTCAGCCGCACGGTCAGGATGGCGCAGGAGCAGGGGTTCTCGGAACCGGATCCGCGCATCGACCTTTCCGGGAAGGACGTCATCCGCAAACTGGTCATCCTGGCCCGCGAAGCCGGATATGAAGTGAACCAGGAGGATGTGGAGGCGCATCTTTTCATCCCCGCGGAGTTCTTCGAATGCAGCCTGGAGGAATTCTGGGCCAAACTGCCGTCCCTCGACGCGGAATTCGAAAGCCGCCGCAGGGAACTTGAGCGCCGCGGCGAGCGCTGGCGCTTCGTCGCCAAAATGGAGAACGG
This sequence comes from Bacteroidales bacterium, assembly GCA_017445015.1. GTDB lineage: Bacteria > Bacteroidota > Bacteroidia > Bacteroidales > UBA932 > Cryptobacteroides. Next base: position 21,257 of record JAFSVL010000078.1, read on the forward strand.
CAAATTCTCCGTATCGCTGCAGACCGTGGACAGCCTGCACTCCTTCTATGTGCTGGACGGCTCCAACAATATCGTCCTGCTTACGACCGAGCGCTATCACGAGCATCCGATGCTCATACAGGGTTACGGTGCCGGGGCGGGCGTCACCGCAGCGGGCGTGTTCGCCGACATCATGAGTATCGCAAACATTCACTGAGATGAGTACTGTAAGGGTTTTCGCACCGGCTTCGATCGCCAACCTGGGCTGCGGCTTCGATATCATCGGGCTCGCGCTCGATGAAGTGGGCGATGTACTGGAAATGAGCGCTTCCGAGGGCGCGGGCATCAGTATTGTCAACGAAACGGACATTCCCCTGCCTGAAGACCCGGAGAAGAACGTCATTACTCCGGTGATCCGCAAATTCCTGGAAATTACCGGGAAACAGGCACATATCGACGTGCGCATCACCCGCAAGATCAGTCCGGGCTCAGGTATCGGCTCCAGCGCCGCATCGAGCGCCGCGGCAGCTTACGGCATGAATCTTCTCTTCGACTGTCCGCTGACCGAAGAGGACACGGTGCTCTGTGCGATGGAAGGAGAAAACCTGGCGAGCGGCGGCTATCATGCCGACAACGCCGCGCCCGCGGTGATGGGCGGCATCGTGCTCATCCGCGGCTACGAGCCCCTCGACCTCATCAAGATTCCCGTACCGGGCAATTTTTATTGCGCGGTCGTCCACCCCGATATCGTGGTCTCCACCAAAGAGGCCCGCAGCATACTCCCCCGCGAAATCCCCCTGCATAATGCCATCCGCCAGTGGGGCAATGTAGGCGGAATGGTGGCCGGACTCTACTCAGGCAACATGGAACTCGTGGGAAGGGCGATGAAAGACATCGTGGCGGAACCTTACCGCAAGGCCTTCATCCCGGGATTCGACAATCTTCGTGAGAAATTGCTGAACGCCGGTTCGCTGGCGATGAATATCGCGGGTTCCGGCCCTTCGGTCTTCGCGCTTGCAGACCATTATGAAACGGCCTACCGCGCCCGGAAAATCATGAATGCACACTTTGATGCGCTGGGCATCGCCTACGAGTCCTACGCCATCAAGATTACCAACAAGGGGGCCAGAGAGATATGATGTACTACAGTACAAACGGAAAGGCCCCGGACGCCACACTGGAAAAAGCGGTGGTCCGCGGCCTTGCGGAAGACCGTGGCCTGTATATGCCCCGGTCGCTGAAAACACTCCCGGAGCATTTCTACGCGCACATCCATGAGATGGACTTCCGGGACATCGCGTGCACTGCGGCGGATGCCCTCTTCGGCGAGGACATCGCCCCGGACGTGCTGCACCGCATGGTGCGGGATACGCTTTCCTTTGACTGCCCCGTCGTTAAAGTGGAAGACGGCATCTGGTCGCTTGAACTGTTCCACGGTCCCACCCTTGCCTTCAAGGACGTAGGCGCCCGCTTTATGGCGCGGATGCTGGGATACTTCGCCTCCGGGCGGGAGATCAACGTGCTCGTCGCCACCTCCGGCGATACCGGCAGCGCCGTGGCAAACGGGTTTCTCGGGGTCGATGGCGTCCGCGTGTTCGTACTCTACCCCAAGGGCAAGGTCAGTCCCATCCAGGAATGCCAGTTCACCACGCTCGGGCACAATATTACGGCCCTTGAGATCGAAGGGAATTTCGACGACTGCCAGGCGCTGGTCAAAAATGCCTTTATGGATGCGGAATTGCGTGCGGCGCTTCCGCTCACATCGGCCAACAGCATCAACGTGGCAAGGTTCCTTCCGCAGTCGTTCTACTACTTCAACGCCTATGCGAGGCTGCGGGAGCAGGTATTCGACGGCGAGCCCGTCATGTGCGTACCCAGCGGCAATTTCGGGAATCTCTGCGCCGCTCTGTTCGCAGCGAAAATGGGGCTTCCGCTGCGGAGATTCATCGCCGCGAACAATGCCAACCGCGTATTTTTCGACTTCCTGCAGACCGGACGCTACAGCCCGCGGGCCAGCATACAGACCCTCGCGAATGCGATGGACGTGGGAGACCCGAGCAATTTCGCCCGAATATTCGAGTTGTACGGCAGGGATGCGGAGCGCGTCAGGGCGCAGATCAGCGGCGCCTTCGTGGACGATGCGACCATCTCCCGCAGCCTCCGGGAATGTCTCGCAGCCAACGGCTACCTGCTCGACCCGCACGGGGCCTGCGGCTATCGCGCCCTTAAAGACGGGCTGCAACCCGGAGAGACCGGCATTTTCTGCGAGACGGCCCATCCCGCCAAATTCAAGGAGAAAGTGGAAGCCATTACCGGAAGCGAAGTCGCCGTCCCGGAGCGGCTTGCCGCCTTTATGCGGGGCAGGAAGCAGAGCGTGGCGCTCGGCAGGGAATATCAGGGGTTCAGGGAATATTTAATGGAGTATAAATAAGATGAAAGTTGCGATTGTTGGCGCAAGCGGCGCCGTCGGGCAGGAGTTCCTGCGGGTTCTTGAGGAAAGGGATTTCCCCATTGATGAATTATTGCTGTTCGGCTCCGAACGCAGTGCGGGCCGAAAATACAGCTTCAAGGGCAAGGAATACGAGGTCAAACTGCTTCAGCACAATGACGACTTCAAGGGCGTGGACATCGCCTTCACTTCCGCAGGCGCCGGAACGTCCCGGGAATTCGCATCTACGATCACGAAGTACGGCGCAGTCATGATCGACAATTCCAGTGCCTTCCGCATGGATGCGGACGTGCCGCTGGTGGTGCCCGAATGCAATGCCGCCGATGCGCTTGTCCGCCCGCGGGGCATTATCGCCAACCCCAACTGCACGACCATCATGATGGTGGTCTGCCTGATGCCTATCGAGAGGCTGTCGCACATCACCCGCATCCACGTCGCGAGTTATCAGTCTGCTTCCGGCGCCGGCGCGCAGGCCATGGCGGAACTGCAGCAGCAATATCGCGAAATTGTGGAAGGGAAGCCCGTCACCGTCGATAAATTCGCCTATCAACTGGCCTACAACGTCATTCCGCAGATTGATGTCTTTACGGACAACGGCTATACCAAGGAAGAGATGAAGATGTTCAACGAAACACGGAAGATCATGCACTCGGATGTCCGGTGCTCTGCGATGTGCGTCCGCATCTCCTCGCTGCGTTCCCATTCCGAGGCCGTGTGGGTAGAGACGGAAAAGCCGCTGAGCGTGGCCCAGGTGCAGGAAGCCCTGGCTGCCGCCCCGGGCGTAACGCTGCAGGACGACCCGGCTACAAAGACCTATCCCATGCCGCTCTTTACCGGCGGAAAGGATGACATTTACGTAGGGCGGGTCCGCAAGGACCTGGCGTGCGGGAACGGCATTACCTTCTGGCTTTCCGGCGACCAGATCAAGAAGGGGGCTGCCCTCAACGCCGTCCAGATTGCAGAATACCTGATTCAAAACGATAAATGACGGCGCCGCTTCGCTACCGGACAGAAGAAGTTCGAATTTATAAATTATTTTAGGAACAATGAAAAAAATCACCTGCGGCACTTTTATCGCCTGTGCCACCCTCGGCAACATGAGAGGGAGGGGCCCAAAACTTGTTTTGGGAGGGGTCGCCCGCAGGGCGACGGCAGGAAAAGTGCCGCAGGTCATTTTTTCATAAATATTTAATGTATAGTAGTATATAAAGGTATGTTGAAGATTTCAGAGAAATCGGCGGCCATGCCCGCCTCCGCCATCCGGAAACTGGTTCCCTTCGCCGATGCCGCAAAGGCTTCCGGCGTCAAGGTGTATCATCTCAACGTGGGTGCTCCGGACATCAAATCTCCGGACTGCGCCGTTGATGCCCTTATCGAAAAGTGCAAGGGTATGCACCACCTCTCGTACACCAATTCCGCAGGTCTGATAGAACTGCGCCGGGATATGGTGGAAAAATACTACAAAAAGATAGGTATAAACATCGATGTGAGCGAAATCCTCATCGATGTTGCGGGGAGCGAGGCGTTTTCCGTCGCGATGCAGATTGCCGCCGACCGGGGCGATGAGATCATCGTCGTAGAACCTTTCTATACCAACTATAACACTTTTGCCTTCCTGAACGGAATCACGCTGAAGGCGGTAAAGACCGATATCCGGGAGGGCTTTCGCGTCCCCGGCATAGAGGCCTTCGAGCAGCTGCTGACGCCGCGCACGAAAGCGGTGCTTATCAGCAATCCCTGCAATCCTTCGGGCAAATTGTTCAGCAAGGAAGAACTGCTGCAAATCGGGGAATTCTGCCGCCGGCACGACCTGTTCCTGATTTCCGACGAAGTCTATCGCGAATTCTGCTATACCGACGAGCCGCACTTCAGCGCCATCAACATCCCCGGATGTGAGCAGAACGTCATTATCGCCGATTCTGTATCAAAGCGCTACAATCTCTGCGGCGCCCGCATCGGCTGCATGATTTCGCACAATAAGGAAGTGATGGCCGCGGCCATGAAGTTCGCGCAGTCCCGCCTCTGCCCGCCCGTTTTCGGGCAATGGGCCGCGCTCGGCGCCCTGGATACGCCGCAATCCTACTTCGACGAAGTACGCGAAGAGTATATCCGCCGCCGGGACTGTGCCGTCGAAGCGCTGAACCAAATGCCGGGCGTATTTACCCCCGTACCGATGGGCGCGTTCTATACCGTCGCCGAACTGCCCGTGGACGATGCCGAAGACTTTGCCAAATGGCTGCTCACTGATTTCCGCATGGACGGCCAGACCATCATGGTCACCCCCGCCGCATCGTTCTACAAGACCCCGGATGCGGGCAAGCGCCAGGTGCGTATCGCCTACGTCCTGGAGGTCCCTGAACTCAAAAAGGCCATGGCCCTGCTTTCCGAAGCCCTCAGGGCTTACGCTTCAAGGCCCGCTCGATAAAAGACTCCCTTTGCTTCAACACCGACTCCCGCCAGTCGGTGTTGTTGCGTATGTCCATACGGGTATGCGGCATGTAGGGAAAATAGAAAATCTGTTTTGAGCGCACGGCCCCCGCGTTGTTGAAGGCGGCGGAAACCGCGGCCGGGTCGCAGGTGGTATCGATATTTCCCGCCTCGATATGCAGGTCGCCGTTGAAAAGGGAGACCAGGGTTGCACCGTCGTGATAGGCCATGACGGACGGACCCAGGGGGGTCGGAGCGAACTTCGCATTGGTCGAACTCGGCCAGCCGCATTTCCGTCCGTCCAGGATGCCGCCGGTATCGGTAAGGGCGGGAACGATGGCAATCACGTGCGTGATGCCCCTATAGATGCCGGAGAGCGCCAGCGCCTGGCCGCCGCCCTGGCTGGTCCCCTGGACAATGATCCGTTCCCCGTCCCAGCAAGGAAGGGTAACCGCATAATCGAGGGCACGCACGTCGCGCAGATACATGTTGTGGAAATAATAATCCCCGACTCCGGAAAAATCCCGGCGGGAATAGTTGTGCAATTCCCCTTTGTCGAGATGGTCGTAATACTCCTGCGGCATGTCGTCTTCAAAGCCGTGTGCATTGATATCCAGGGCGATACAGCCCTTCCTGGCAAAAGAGACCGCCTTGAGGGCCGATGCGCGCTTGTCGAGCTTGTTCACCCCGGCGGAGTGCACGTACAAATAGATGGGCAGCGAGCGTACGGCCGCTCCGCGGGGATAGGCCACATACCCTCTGCAAGGCCTTCCTGACGGCATGTTGATTTCAATCTTGTAACAGACAAACTCCTGCTCGTCCTGTTCCTCCAGTCCGACGGCAGGGCTGGTTTCCACCTGGGGTTTGAGACGGCGGAGTTGCCTCAGTTCCCTGTCCCAGTAGTTCCGCAGATCCGCGGGCGTCGTAAACCCGGGGCGGAAATGCTCCGGCTCCACCAGAAAGCCTACGCCCGTAACATTCTTCGGATCCGATGCAGGCCCCAGCCGCACGATGCAGGAGGTCGGCGCGTCAAAGACCGCAGCATAGAGGAGGGTGTCCCCCTGCGGGCGCGGAAGTTTCTTTTTCAAAGTCACCTGACCGTAACTCATCAGCTGCAGGAGGAGCGTATCCTCCGCTTCAGCCGTGACCCGGGCCGAAATTTTGACAGAATCGCCACGGGCATAGATACCGTCCGAGCTATTGATAAAAAGTTGCACGGGCTCATAGGCTCCCTGGCCGGAAAGGTGAAGCGGCAACAGTGCCAGCGCGGCGAAAACCAGTTTACGCAAGTGCATTCCCATCGATTTTTTTATGTTTAAGGAAGAAAAACAGACCCGCGGAAAGCGCAAAAGTCACGGCGCCGATGAGGGGCGCATAATCCTGCGGAATCCGGAAGCCGATTTTGGCTGTCAGGATAAAAGTGATGCAGACCGCCGTCATGAAGCAGGCGGGAAGCAGCGTAATGAAGTAGTAGGGCTTACCCTCACGATGCTTTGCAAGGAAGACCGTCAGAGTCCAGAATGTAAAGATGGAAAGGGTCTGGTTGGCCCAGCCGAAATAGCCCCAAATGACGTTGAATCCCTGTGCATCCAGAATGTTATAGACCAGTAACACCCCTGTGATAATGAAAAGGAAGATACTGACGGACAGCCGGTTCCGGATAGGCTGCTGGTCCACGTGCAGGGCATCGGCCAGCATCAGGCGCGCGGAACGCAGCGCCGTATCTCCGCTGGTAATCGGGGCGGCGACCACGCCCAGCATGGCGAGTATGCTTCCGAAAGTGCCGAGCCAGTAACGGGAAACGCGGGTGACGACGGCCGGTGCGGCGCTGACCCCGACGGCACCCATTTCGACATTTCCGCCGCCGAAAAAGAACCAGGACGATACCGTCGCCCAGATGAGGGCGATGATGCCTTCCGTAATCATGGAACCGTAAAAAATGGGACGGCCCAGTCTCTCATTGCCGATACAACGGGCCATCAGCGGGGACTGTGTGGCATGAAAACCGCTCACGGCACCACAGGCAATGGTAATAAAGAGACCGGGAAACACCCGTCCGAGGGAGGGATTGCGGTTCTGCAGCCCGTCCCAAAGTTCAGGGATATTGGAAGGCCACTTGACGACAAGGCAGGCGAACAAGGCCACCGCCATGAAAATCAAGGCGATGGCAAAGAGCGGATAGATTTTCCCAATGAGTTTATCAATGGGAACAAGCGTCGCTATGAGGTAATAGCACAGGATGATGCCCACCCAGATCAGGATGGCGCTCTTGTCGCCTCCCCCGGTCAGGTCGCCCAAAATGAGGGCGGGACTGTAAACAAAGACCGCCGCCACCAGCAGCAGAAGCAACTCCGTAAACAGCAGCATCACTTTCCGGGTACTACCGCCGAGATACTTCCCGACAAGGTCAGGCAGGCCTTTCCCTTCGTTACGGACGGAGAGCATTCCGGAGAGGTAATCGTGCACGGCACCGCCGAAAATGCACCCCAGCACAATCCACAGGTAGCACGAAGGCCCGTACATCGCCCCCAGGATGGCGCCGAAGATGGGACCCGTCCCTGCGATATTCAGAAACTGGATCATAAAGACCTTCCAGGACGGCATGATGACGTAGTCCACACCGTCGGTCTTCGTATGCGCCGGAGTCGGACGGCCCGCGTCCGCCCCGAATACTTTTTCGACGAATCTTCCGTAAACCTGATAGCCGATTATCAAAGCGGCTATGCCAATCAACATTGAAAACATTATACCGACATTAAAAAAAACAAAATCAAAGTAATTCGGGATCCGGCAGGTAGGCGGGGATATGCAAAATATCGGTCTTGAACCGGTTTTGGCGGTGCATCCGGTCGATTTTGTCCCTCACGGCGGCATCTTCGCAGATTCCTTCGCGGATATAGCGGTCCAAGGTATCGTAACTGAATCCGAATTTCTCTTCATCCGGGGCCGAACAAGGCAGGCCGTCGTCGGGAATCTTATCCACCCATGCGGCAGGAAGGCCGAGTGCGCGGCCGACGGCACGCACCTCGCGCACGCACAGCCCGCCCAACGGGGCAAAGGAACCTGCGGCATCACCGAAAAGCGTCGCGTAACCGATATAATCTTCGCTCAGGTTACAGGTATTGGCGACCATCCCGTTCACGCTCTGCGCCACCGCAAAGAGCACGGTCATCCGGAGCCTCGGCGGGATATTCTGCCTTGTCAGTTCCGAGAAAACGCCTTCCGGCATATATCCGGCAAGGGCTTCCGCCTCGGCTGCCATTCCGGCAACGGGCAGGCACAGATAGCGTATCCCCAGGTATGCGGCGATTTCGTCGGCTCCGTTCAGGCCCTGGCCCCCGGCGGGCATGGCAACGCCCACTACCCGCTCCGGTCCCAGCGCCTTCGCACAAAGCGCGGCTGCGATCGTGCTGTCCTTGCCGCCGCTCATCCCCAGGACCGCGCTGCACGACGGGCCGTTGGCATCGAACCAATCGCGTATCCAGGCTATGCAGCCGTCTCTCAAAGCATTTGCATCCATATCAAAAACAATAAGCCATTACAGCGGACATGCGGCTCGCCATACCATAAAGGTGGCTGGTTCCGAACCTGGGAACACGAAAACGCATCCCGAAGTTGTACTCCACGCCGATGTAGGCATAATCCGTAATATTCCAAAAGAAATTTCCAAGCACGGCAAAAGAGTCCCTGAAATTCTCAAGCAGGCCTCCCTGCCTTGCCGTAAGAAGACGGTTGTATTCGCCGACCAGCGAGACCGAGAATTTCTTCCCGAAATCGTACTGGGCGGAGAGCATCCCCGCCACCAAGGGGACAGGGGCCATTACCGTCAATCCGTCCTTGTCTTTTGAAGCGGCGCGGAGATCGAAGCTGTTGGCGGAAAGGTGGGAAATATAACTGCCGATTCCGGCGCCATATACAGCCTGGAAAGAGAGTTTCAAATCGTCGATGGGCCGGAGGTTGCCGCTCAGGCTCACGCCATAACCATAGCAAGAACGGGTGACCCAGTCCTCCGCCGGGGCATCCGGGTCATCAGAGGTACTGTACACCAGATTCCGGAAAATGCCGCTAAGCTGGATATGCCCGTGGGACCAGCGGTATTTCGCACGGGCCGCTATATCCGGCGAGGACTGGTATTCACGGTCAACGCCATAATTCTTTCCGGACTTTACAAAAGAAAAATCGGAAAGGTCCAGGGTCGGATGTTCCAGGGAAGCCCCGAGCGATACGCCGTTTTGGAAGGCATAGGTATAACCGATGAGCGGATGGACCTGCTCCACCTGCACGTCAGGGCAAAGTCCGACCGTCATCGCCCCCACCTCCAGGTCCATGAAGAATGAAGGGATGATTCCGGCGGAAAGTCCGTCAAAGGAAAGGTAGGCCTGATTAAGTCCGACGCTGCCGTCCATACGGCCGCCCAACTGCACAAAAGCGATAATTTTATGTTTTCCCAGGAAGCTCCTTGCCTTGAAATGCACCTCGCTGCCGGAAAGCACCGTCCCAAAGGAAGAGGCTTCGTCGGTGGGAATCTCGATGGTCCCGGAAAGAAACGCTGCATCAAAAAGGGTTTCACCCATAAAACTGACGTAAGGCGTAACGCGCACCGTCCCTCCGACGCCGAACTCGATGCGGCTCTTATCGTCATAAAACATGAAACGGGGATCGCCCTGGTCACGGTTTGCCTTTTGATAAAAACCAAGTTCGTTGTTATACTCCCGGATGTTGACATTCATTGTATCTCTCACCTCGGCAAGGGCGGAAAGCGCGAAAGAAACAAAGAGTCCGATCAGTATATTTTTTTTCATACGAACGACTTGAAACATAAATCCGGTGCAAGGTACAAAAACCCGCGTTTTTATCAAAAAGATTCGTAATTTTGCACCCCGTGAACAAGGATACGGACTTTTCCAGACTGGAGCTGAAACTCGGCGCCTGCCGCTCCAACTACCGCTACTTCCGCTCGCTATTGGAACGGGAGACCAAGTTGCTGGTGCTGGTCAAGGCCAACGCCTATGGGCACGGGGCCGCCGAATTTGCCGCCATCATGCAGGAGGAAGGGGCTGATTATCTTGCCGTCGCCCTTCCGCTCGAAGGCGTCGAACTGCGCCGGAACGGAATCTCCCTTCCCATCCTGGTGCTCACCGCCGGCACGGATTTCTTCCCTGAAATCATCGAAAACAGGCTGGAGCCCGGAATCCCCAACCTTTTTACCCTCGAAGCCCTATGCACCGAACTGGACAGGCGCGGCATCACCGGCTATCCCGTCCATATCAAGCTGGACACCGGGATGCACCGGCTGGGCTTTTTCCGGGAGGAAATCGATACGCTGACCGCTTTTCTCCGGACGCATCCGCAGGTACGTGTCCTGTCCGTCTATTCCCATCTTGCCGCTGCCGAAGACCCTGCCGAGGATGACTTCACCCTCGGGCAGCTGAAGTCGTTCAAATCCGGAGCCGACCGTATCAGCCTGGCCCTGGGATACAGGCCGATGTACCATATCCTGAATTCCGCCGGCATCGAGCGTTTCAGCGAATGGCAATTCGATATGGTACGCCTGGGTATCGGCATTTACGGCATCAGCGCCCTGCGCGGCGTGCACCTGTCCCCCGTTGCTTCGTTCAAGGTCAAAATCCTCCAGATCAAGCGGCTGGTCTCGAAGGACGGCACCATCGGTTATGGACGGCGCGGAAAAATTGCCCCGGAAGGGACGGTCATCGCCACCATCCCGGCCGGCTATGCCGACGGCCTGGACCGGCACCTGGGCTGCGGCGCCGCTACATTCTCCCTGAACGGGAAGCGCGTCCCCACCATCGGGAATATCTGCATGGATATGTGCATGCTGGACATTACGGGCGTCGATGCCGCCCCCGGCGACACCGTGACGATTTTCGGGGACGACCCTACGGTAGAAGAAATCGCCGGCATTCTCGGAACGATACCCTACGAAATCCTGACTTCCATCCCCCGCCGCATCGAAAGGATTGTCATCCGTTAGGCACATACTTGTCGCAAATCCATGCGGAAATACCGGCCTGCTGGTCGCGGAAAGCCTGCGCGCGCAAGGGCTGGAAGTGACGGTAATGGAAGGCCCCAACGCCCGCAAGCATGAAGGGGAATTCCTGAAAAAACTGCGCCTCCAACTTGACGGATGCGGCGCCGGCATGGTGATTCCGACTTTTTTCCCGGAGGTCCTCGCCGCGCACCGGGACCGGTTCCCGGACATCCTGATTCCGGTGGAAAGCGCAGAGAAACTGCAGCTTTTGGACAATAAACTGAGTTGCAGCACGCTCGCAGCGTCCCTGGGCATTCCGCAGCCCCGGCGTTTCAGCGGGTTTGACGAAGTAAAACAATATCCGGTCGTTTTCAAACGCCCCTGCGGACAGGGTGGGGACAGTGTCTATTTTCCCGGAAACCCCAGGGCGCTGCGCAACATTCTCGCCCCCGCAAAAGAATTCCTGCTGACCGAGTATATCGACGGATACGATGTCTGCGTCGATGCGCTCCGCTGGGACGGATTTTTCTTCGCCGCTTCCTACCGGGTACTGGAACCGCTGCGGAAAGGTGTCTCGACGCTTCGCGAAAGCCTGCGCGCCCCGGAGCTGGAAGCCTGGGCGAGACAGTTGCTGGATGCCGTCGATTACCACGGGGTCTGCGGCCTGGACTTCCGGATACGCGCGGCGGACGGACGGGCCTTCTTCCTGGAGTGCAACCCGCGCTTTTCGGGCGGGCTGGCATCCGCGCTCTCTTCCGGATTCGATATCCCCGCCCTGCTGTGGCGGCTCGCCACCGGAGAGCAGGTCGATGCGGCGGAAATCGTATTTCGCGAAGGGGTGATTACGCGCTGACGCGGGCCGCGAGAAAGCAATCGACGGTATTTTCCATCAGCATGGCGATGGTCATGGGGCCGACGCCCCCCGGGACGGGTGTAATCCAGCCCGCCGCCTGCGACGCGGTTTCAAACTCCACATCACCGGTCAGGCTGCCGTCCGCACGGCGGTTCATTCCCACATCGATAACGACGGCGCCGGGCTTGACCATATCGCCGGTGACAACCCTCTCCTTTCCCACGGCAACGACGAGGATATCGGCCTGAAGCGTAAACGATTTGAGGTCAGGCGTACGGGAATGCGCAAGGACGACGGTCGCGTTGCGGTCGAGCAGCAACTTTGCGACGGGCTTGCCGACGATATTGCTGCGACCGATTACCACGGCGGTTTTCCCCTCGATACCGACTCCCGTACTGTCGATCAGCCGGAGGATACCCTTGGGCGTACAGGGTACGCTGCAAGGGCGTCCCACCCAGAGCGAACCCGCATTCAGCACATGGAAGCCATCCACATCCTTCTCCACCGCAATCGCTTCGATGACCTTCTGGGCGTCGATATGGCGCGGCAGCGGCAACTGCACCAGCACACCGTCCACGCCGCTATCCGCATTCAGTTCCGCAATCAGGGAAAGCAGCTCCGCTTCCGAAGTCCGTTCCGGCAGTTCGACGAGCCGCGATTCCATCCCCACGTACTGGGCGGCACGCACCTTATTGCGTACATACACCTTGCTGGCGGGATTCTCCCCGACGATAATCACACACAGGCAGGGCCTGCGGCCATACCTGGCCTCCAACTCCGGCATCCTCGCCTTCAAAGCGTCTTTTACGGCCGCGCTCACTGCCTTTCCGTCAATAATTTTTGCCACTTTATCCGTTTCGTATTTATGAAAAATTACCTGCGGTTTTTTATTGTTTCTTAATTGTCAGCCATTTCCAACGCCTGATAAGCAATATCGTTTCTGTAAAACAAATTCGGGCAATCAATGCCGGCGATCTCCGCATACACCTTGTCACGTGCAGCGGCAATATCCGCCCCTTCCGCCACCACCATCAGCACCCGGCCGCCGGCGGTAACCAGCCGGCCCTCCCTGACAGCGGTCCCCATATGGCAGACATGGGCCCGGACGTTTTCCAGCCCGCTGATGGGGAAGCCTTTCTCATAAGCTCCGGGATAGCCCTTCGAGGCCAGCACGACACCCAGGGTCACGGCCTCGCGCCAACGGGGGCCGGCTGTTTCCGCCCCGGCGGCCACGGCGGAGAAAATCTCGTAAGCGTCGCTCTCCAGCAGGGGCAGCACCACCTCCGTTTCCGGATCGCCGAAACGGGCATTGAACTCGATGACCTTGATCCCCTGCGGGGTTTTCATCAGGCCGCCGTAGAGCACCCCGCTCAGCGGACAGCCCTCGCTGCACATCGCATCCGCGGCACGGCACAGGATTTCCCTGAACGCGAATTCCCTATCTTCCTCCGTGATGAACGGAAGACCGGTATAGGCCCCCATCCCGCCGGTATTGGGTCCCTTGTCCCCGTCAAAGGCACGTTTGTGATCCTGCGCAAGCGGCATGGGATAGACGCGCTTCCCGTCCACAAAACACATGAAGGAAAATTCGGGCCCGGTGAGAAAGTCTTCCACCACCACCTTGCCCTTGCCGAAGGACCCGTCCAGGAGCATATCTTTCAACGCCGCCCGCGCTTCATCCGCGTCGGCGGCAATCACCACCCCCTTTCCTGCGGCCAGCCCGTCATATTTCAGCACGGCAGGGAAAGGCCGTGCCAGCACATAGGACAGCGCCGCTTCATAGTCCGAAAAACTGCGGTAATCCGCCGTAGGGATGCCATATCGCTGCATCAGATGCTTGGCGAATTCCTTGCTGCTCTCGATGCGGGTTGCCGCCGCCGTATGGCCGAAAATCTTCAACCCGGCGGCGCGGAAGGCATCCGCCACGCCTGCGGCCAGCGCCGCTTCCGGACCTACGACAGTGAGGTCCACGCGCTTCTCAAGGGCAAAGGCCCTGAGCCCCTCCACATCGGTATCCTTCAACGGGACACACTCGGCTTCCTGCGCAATCCCGGCATTGCCGGGCGCACAATAGATTTTCCCCACCTGCGGACTGCGGCCCAGTGCGGAAACGATCGCATGTTCCCTTCCGCCTCCGCCGATGACCAAGACCGTCTTCTTCATCATTTCAGGAATGTCCTGTCTATCGTGTAAAAAATTTATAAATACAGGTGTGCGAATACAATTCCCCGGGCCGGAGGATGGTATCCGGGAAACCGGGATGATGTACGGCATCCGGGAACTTCTGCGTCTCGAGGGCCAGGGAACAGCGGTATCCTATCTTTTTCCCATACTTGTCGGGATATTCGCCGAAAAAGAAATTGCCGCAGTAGAACTGCAGGCCGGGCTGGTCCGTCCATACTTCGATGCCGCGGCCCGTTTCCGGATCATAAAGCGACGCCACCTTCTCCACGCCGTCCCCGTCGCGGTCCAGCACCCAGTTATGGTCGTACCCGGGACCGCACTTGAGTTGGGCGTCATCCGCATTCACCCGGCTGCCGATGAAGGAGGGCGTACGGAAATCCAGCGGAGAGCCGTCCAGGGGCAGGATACGTCCTGTAGGGATCAGCAGGCTGTCCACTTCCGTGGCGCGGGATGACTTGATCCACAGTTCATAGCCGAGAATGGACCTGTCGCTCCGGCCGGAGAGGTTGAAGAAGGAGTGGTGGGACAGATTCATCGGCGTGGCACGGTCCGTCATGGCCAGATAACTGACGGAAAATTCATTAGCTGGCGTCAGGGAATAAATCATATGGATCTTCCGATTGCCCGGGAATCCGTCCAGGCTGTCAGGAAGGACCAGCATGAAACTGATGCTGGTGTCGTTCTTTTCGACAACGTCCCAGACCAGGCGGTCCACGCCGAACTCGCCTCCGTGCAGGGTATTGCCGTTATTGTTCTGCGGGAGTGAATATTCCTCCCCGTCCAGGCTGAATTTCCCTCCTGCGATACGGTTGGCCACGGGACCTACCGCCGCACCCAGGAAGCGTTCTCCGGTATTGTTGATATACCTGTCGATATTTTCGTACCCCGTTTCTATGTCTGCGGGCTTCCCCTTGCGGTCCGGAGTCCAGAGCGTCACCACGCGGGCACCATAATTGGTCACCTGCATCGTAACGTCTCCGTTTTTCACGGTATAGAGTTCAACTTGTTTTCCGTCCACTACGGTCCTGAATGCAACTTCGGGAAGGAGTTTGACCTTCCCGTCGCACGCAGAGAGCAACAGCCCCGTCACCGCAAAAATCAAAATCTTACTTTTCATATTAGAAAAACACTGAAAAAGAAGCGTTCAGAAAGAGCCTGCACAGGCCGCCGAAGGTCTCGGCCCCGCGGACACGCAGGTCTCCCCCGAGGGCGCAGCGACGCAGCGGCACCGTAAATCCGATGGAGAGCGCCTCCTGCATGTAATCCGCACCCAGAATAGAAATCTCGTGCGGATACCACACGCTTGCCGGCTTCCCGTCGGGATGGACGCCGTCATAACGATATTCCGAAGAGAGGTTTTTCCCTCCTCCGAGTTCCGCACCCAGGCGCAAAGCCGCCCCGCCGCGGAAAACCTGCCGCCACTCTGCACGTACCCGGGGCTTGAGCGCAGACCAGGCAAACACGCAATTCGGCTGGGCGTAACTGTCATTCTCGGATTCGTACGAGAGCGCAGCATGGAATACCCACTTCCAGTCATGCACGCTGCCCACCGTCTTATCCCAGGAAAGCGTCAGGAGATTTTTGGAATATTTGCACTGCGGAAGTTCCGACAGCACTTCCCAGATACCGTCCATATTCAATACCGTGGTCGGTTCAACTCCGGTAGTCCCGCCGTGGGAAAAGGCAATGCCTGCACGATGTCCCCGTCCGAAGCGCATATCCCAGCCGAGATTCGCTTCAAAGAGCCTCGTGCGCCCCTGAAGCCGGGGCTGTGTCGCGCTCTCGGTGATATTGGTCAGATGATAACGAAGGTCGGCATGAAGCAGCCAGGGCAGCCGTCCGGTCCCTTCATACTGCACGCCCGCGCCCATGCTGTTGCAGCGGAAATACATCGTCTTCATCGAATTTCCTCCGACGACATTGTCGATGTAATTCCCCAGCCCCCGCAGCACATACACCATCTGGTTCACCTCCGTATTGCTGAGGGTCGGCGTCGAACGCTCAAAGGTATTGGCATAATGGAGGTGGAAACCGAAATTCCCCTTATGCCCCCGGAAAATCAAAGAGGGGGTAAGTGCGACGCTGTAATGGTAAGACTCGGCACGGGGGTCGTTCTGTTTGGCCGCAATCCGGTCCGTGTAGGCCACATGCAGCCCCCCGATGACTTTGTCCCGCGCAAGGGGCATCGCCGCCTTGAATTCCAGATTATAGGCCTGCCTTCGCCAGCCGCTCTCCACGCTGTCGGCTACGCTGTACAGGAAACGGGTATCGAAAGGATCATATAGAAGGGTATTGTAACTGCTCCCTTCCGAAGCGATATAATCGTAACTGAAGTGCCCCCAAAGCTTGACTTTCCCCGCCTTGACGGCGCCTTCCGTGTCAAAGGAAAAATCGGAAACGGACTTTCCCTCTGGCAGGAGCCTGTACTCCCCGGTCCCGTATAGATAACGGAGCGAGACACTGCTGTGCGACTTCAGGGAATCGGTCACCAGGCCGGCGGCATTCCCCGATGCCGTCATCCACGCCCGCTCGTTTTCCAGACGCAGGGAGGTGGGATCCGGCAAGGAAAGCTGCGCCCCCGCCCCGAAGGAGAGGAGGCACAGCGTCAGCGATATAAGCGCTTTTTCAAACATGCCTGCTGCGCCGTCTAACGTCCCCAGGTCGCCCAGGAAGGACGCTTGGCACCGTCACGGCGGATGGCGGGAGGAGTTACGACCTCGAAGTCCTCGGTAGTATTGTTGGTATCCTGATAGACCTTGCGGCCGTCCTCAAGGGTACTGGCAACCTTGCGGACAATGCTTTGATTGTTTCCGGTCGTAGCACAGAAAATCTTTCCTGCATCGAGCACGTCGGGAAGTTTCTTGTCCGTGGTGGCGTTCTTCACGCAGTCGATGGCGTCGAACACGTCGGAGATAAGGATTTCCTGCCCGTAGTTGTTCGCCTTGTCGGACTCCAGGTATTCGCCGTCCTTGCGCAGGCCCTCGCTGGGATAGAAAAGCACCCAGGCCGTCCCCGTGAAGTTCCCGAACTGGTTGGCAAGGCCGGTCTCCTTGATGGTGCAGGCGAGCTTCATGTTGGGAGCCGCTTCGTCCACCTGTCCCTTGTCGATATATTTCTGGCAGATGCACTCGAATTCCGCCTGGCTGAGGTCGATCAGGCCCTCGCCCACGAGTCCGTGGTCGCCCGCGGAAGCGGCGATGACCGCAGATTCGCCGGGAGCGAGGGGATACTCGCTGCCGTTGCCGGGAATCTGCCACACATAGGTACCGATCCAGATATATTCGCTGACGGGGTGCTTGAGCTTGTCCGCCTGATGGGCAAAATTGAAAGAGTTGATTCCCAGGGGGTCACCGATACAGACACCGTCAAGATAAACCGTCTGTTCTCCATTGTTGTAAACCTCGAAGAAAGTATCCTTGAGATAACTGGCCGATTTCCCGGTGACGGGGTTGATGTACTTGTTGGCGTTGTAATGCACTTCCTTGAAAATCAACGGCGAGGACTTGGTAACATTCATCTGCACGTTGAGACGAGACTCGACAAAGGGCTTGAAGGTAACGTTCTTGAGCGTTCCAAGGCAGTTGTAGATAATGCCGTTCCTGGAATACTGGGAACTGGCCACGATATCATAAACACCGGGAACGACGCCGGAGAAGTCGAGCGTCTCGCCGGCCCTGGCCTCAAACTCATACGCCTGGGCCGTACCTACATTCGTAAGGACGACTTTGACGGGTTCGTCAGCGGCGGCAGCGGCAGCCTCGCCGAAATCCAGACTTACCGTACCCTTGTTGCTGACGACTTCCCCGTTGGGGAAATCGCAGGACGCAACAGAAAGCGCCGCGATGGCCGCGGCAAAAAGCAAAGAGATTCTTTTCATGCTACAATACATTTAAAAAAGTTTTACTTTAAGTTCAAATCCGAAGTATATGGGATTGTTCAACTCCGTAAAGGCGCCTTTCGTCACCTCGGAAGGGTCGAGCGGGCGGGAATTGAACAGGTTGTTGACATAGAAGGACGCGGTGAGGAATTTCCTGAACTCCTTGGACACGTTAAGGTTGAACACGACCGTCGGGATGGTGTGGCTGACGATGAAACGGCTGTCGGAACGCTGCGTCAGCATATATTTGAAGGCGTCGTCTTCCGCCATCTGCGCCGTAAAGGGATAGACCTGGCCGTCATCGTTGGAAATATAGCGGGAAGGGTAAAGGTCGTTCCCGTACACCGTCCAGTTGCGTGTATAGAAGTTCATCTGGGTCGTGAGCGTCACCACAAAGCCGATGGACGGAATATTGTGGGTAATGCGCAGCGTTGTCAGCGCCTTTTCGCGATGATACCGCCATGTTCCCGGCTCGTAGATACCCACATGGCTGTTGACCGTGCTTCCGCCCTGCATTTTCTGGTCAAAGGTACAGCCTTCGGACCAGGTCTCGGTATGCATCCATGCCCCGTTCAGGAAGAAGGAGGTCCGGATGGCATCGAAACGGCCCAGGTTCAATTCCCACTCGATACCATAATTGTGTTCGGCCGCCGTATTCATGGGCTTGTAGTAGGAAAAGAAGCGCTGCGTGTCAAAATCCGGGGTGAACAAAGGAGCCCCGTCCCCGGCAAAACCGCTTCGTTTCCAGGTCTTGTACGGCAGCAGCACCCAGGAAGAGAGGTCTCTCCCGAAACTGTAGCCGTTTTTCATTTGCTCGTCGTAAAAGGTCAGGGACAGACGGTAACGCCGGGCGACCACCAGGTCGAAGCCCACCTCGGCCTTCCGGTTCCGGGCCATTTTGAGTTCAGGATTGGAGGTGTCGAAGACATAGGTGGTCGCCACCACGGTCTTGGCCGGATCCGAAGGGTTCAGTTCCGGCGTATTGACGTTGATCTGGTCGTAGTACGCGTTGTTGGGATAAAGATAGGACGTCGTGGGAGCCTTGGATGTAATACCGTAGCCTGCACGCAGGGTCCAGACGGAGGGAATCAGTTCAAAGGAGAAGTTCACCCGAGGGCACAGGGCGCTCAGGCCGCCGGCATAATCATAGCGCAGTCCCGCGGTAAGATTCAGCGTCCGTTTCCAGAACTTCGTCCGGAAAGAGTCCTCCACGAATACCCCCAGCTGGTTCAGGAAAGGAATGTCCCAAAGGGGACGCGGCCGGAATCCGGCCTCTGCGTTTCCGCTGTGCGAAGGCGGGGCCTCCGCCGCATAGACCAGCCCCTGCCCGAGGTTGCCGTCGGTTTTGAAATCGGCCCCGGCAAGAATGCGGTTCCCCGTCTCGCCCCAGGACTTGTAGAGGTTCAGCGTCAGTTTGGCGAATGCGTTCAGTTCCTTCCCATAGAAATCGTAATGTGAGAAATAGTAATAGGGCAGGATCGTGGCAAACGCATCGTTGGATTCCGAATACCGGGTGATTTCACTGCCGTCGGCGGCAAATATACGCCCCTTCCCGTTCGAAACCGCTTCCCCGTCACGCATGTTCGTGGAGTAAATCCGGTCGCCCCTGATGTTGTTTTCATACCAGGAGGCCTTGTCCGTATAACTTGCGGCCAGGTCAAAACGCAAATTCTTGAACCAGCCGCGGTCGATGTTCCAGTTGCCGTTCACGGCGACCCGGCCGCCGATCCGGGTGCCTCCCGTAGCCAGTGCCGTACGTTCTTCATCCGGATTGGGATTGCGGATATCCCGCCCGTAACGGGCGTCCGCGGAGAAAGACATGTTCAGATCGCCGAACCGGCGGGTAAACATCGCCTTGAAATTGGCCCGCTGATAATTGGCATACGCCTCCGTCGTCTTGGCATTGGAATAGGCATAATCCCCGCTGAGGTGTACTTCCCCGAGTCTGCCGGGCATCCGGAAGCCTTTGGAAATGGCCGCCTGCCATATCTTGGGGTCTGTCTTGAGCCGGACGGTAAGGGGCTCTGCACCGGCCTTGGAATTGATGATGACCGCCCCGGAAGTGAGGTCGCCGTACTGGACGGAAGGGATGCCGCGGATAACCTCGACGGATTCAATATTGTCGGTAGAAATCTGCCGCACGTCGATTCCCGTATTGGGCGCCGCGGACGAGGTGGCCGTCCCTGTCGAAGCTACGCTGGACGACACGCCGGTAATAGCCGTGGAAATCCCCTCCATGTTGGCATTGTTGGACATGGGGGCGCCGTCCACGATGACCGCCGTACCCAGGCTGTTCATCGAAGTGGGATCCGCCGTGCGCAGCGACAGCGTCTGGGTTGTACTGAGGTCCGGGTTGGAAAAGCTCACGCCCGGAAGCAGTTGCATGATATCCCCCAGAGAACTGGTCTGGCTGTGGTCGATGGCCTGGCGGGAAATGGTGGAAGCGGTGGATTCTCCGGCTTTCGAGGCCTCGGCCACCACATTGACCTCTTCCAGGCGGAATGATGTCTCCTTGAGGGAGAAATCCCGTTTCAGCACGACTCCCTTCCGGATTTCGAGCGTAGTCTCCAGGGTCTCATAACCTATCAGCTGTATCGACAGTTCATAGTTTCCCTTATCCAGATGCCTGAAAGAAAAACGCCCGTCGGCACCGCTTACCGCATAGATGCCCGCCGGCTTCAAAAGAAGCACGGCCGACGGAAGCGGTTCGTCTCCGCAGAGCACGCGGCCCTCCAGGCCTCCGCCGGCACTTTGGGGAGAGGCCTGAACGCCCATCAGGCACAAGAGAGCCAGTTGCAGGAATATGCTTTTAGCGTAAATGCGCATTGTCCTCAAGCCTTCTTATGCTGCGGGTCACCTCATCGGCAACCTCCACATCCTTGATGTCAAGCCCCTTGAGCGCCTTGTAAATATCCGCCCGTTTCACGGAATAGACATACCAGCCGAGCGCCTCCGCAGCCTTGCATCTCAGGCCGGCATCCCCGCCTTCGTCCGCAATCACTTCCAGCATGGGGGCTACGGCCGAAGGGTTGCAGGCATTGCGCTGCGCACTCACCGTCATGGAACGTTCCTTGAGCGAGGCCTCACCGGGACGGGAAATGGCGGCAAACTCCGTCTCCGATGAAATTCGAGACTTCTGAATCCTGGAAAGGAAAGCATCATAATCTTCACGGACAGGCCAGATTCCGTCGTAATACCGATTGAAAGCGGCTTGCAAATCTTCGAAAGGATAAAGGCCGAAGGCATTCAGCAGGTGATAACGTACCCTGGAAGTCTCAAGCGGATTCAGATAGCGCTGTACGAGAAGCGGCAGCAGGGCGGGGTCGCCGCACTGTTCGGCATAGCGGGCAGCCATCCGGCGGATCAGTTCGTAGGAATCGCCCAGACCCGTCCGGATTGCGGCACCGAGTTCCTGCACGGATGCCGCGTTGCGTACGGAAAGCATGAATTTCTCCATCCGGAGGTTCATCGAAGCCCCGGGATCCACGTCTGCCCCGCATTTCATGGCATAAGCGCGCACATCCACCGGCGTACAGCGGGAAAGCCGCTTCAACTGTTTCGCGGAAGGGCCGGAAGCCACGATGGCATCCAGGTCCGCCGGAACGCCGGGTACGGCGGCAAAACGGAAGGTCGGATCCCCGAAGAGATGCGATTCGAGCGTCATATTGCACTTTGCCCAGTTCCCCACGCAGACGCCGCAGGAAAGCAGGCCCGCGAGTTCATTCTTCCAATGGTCCTGGATGATGTTCACGCTGTTGCCGAAGACGGCCAGCGAAGCGCTGCCGTGCGAGAAGGCATAACGGGCGGCTACATAATCATCATGAAGGAATGCACCGTTGAAGCAGGCATCCAGGATCAGGAGCCTTACTCCGGAGGCATAGCCGTCCAAGTCGGAGAGTACCAAATCCACCGAAGCCGAGCGCAGGGAATCCTGAAGGGCCAGCACAGGGTCGTCCCAGTCTTCAAGCCAGCTTGCGGGCACCCCGTAAGACTCCATCAGGGACGACTTGAGCTTTTCCCGGTCTTTTTCCTTGGCGGAACGCATCTTGCCCCGAAGGAACGCCCTGGCATTGCGGATATGCTCCGAGGCCATGAAGGTATAGGGTTCCTTGCTCAGGTACTGTGCCCTTACTCCGCCGTGCGTATGCAGATGGGCATAATCCAGATTTTTGTCGGCAAGCACGGACTTGAGCCTCGCCCGGATGACACGTTCCTCGTCAAAATTAAGGAAACTGACGCTTCCTCCGACCCCGTCGATGGAAAACTGCTCATACATCGCACGGTTTTCATCAATCCGCGCATTGATGCTTTCAGAACTGTTGCCATGGCCGCCGAAGTGGAACAGCCGGTCCAGCGGCTGCGGAGCCTCCGCCTTCGCTGCGGCGGCCCGGTCAAGGAATTCGGCGACAAGGTCGGTAAAGGAATGTGACGGGTCTGTCTTCGGCGGTTTGATGCGGGCCGTATAGATATCGCATTTCACGAACTGGTCCCCTTCCGGCTGAAGGTCATAATACCAGAGCGCACCCTCGTTCTTCAGGAATTTGAAACGCAGGCCGAAATCATCGTAGAAACGGTCTGAGGGGATGGATGAACGTTTCCAGGGCATCGACGGATTCATCTTGAAGGCAGTGGCCAGATGATGCGCACGCCGGATCATCGGGACCGGGATATCCCCGACAAGCACCGCGCCTTCGAGGCCCTTCGCGTCATGCAGGGACCGGAGGGTATCGCGGATGACCGACGGGGACCAGGCAGGAGCGGCGACAAGCACAAGCGCCTCTTTCCGGTCGAATTTCCGGATTGCGGAAGCATACTTTTCAACAGAAGAGCCCACTGCGCTGAACGTAGCGGAGTCCACGACAATCGCAACGGGGGTTCCCGTCCCGGCTTTCCCCGACGCGGCAAGCGCGAGGCTCAATAGCATTACTATCAGTCCAAACCTTCTCATATTTGCAAAAATACTTCAAAAGTTT
Source organism: Bacteroidales bacterium (assembly GCA_017445015.1). Lineage (GTDB taxonomy): Bacteria > Bacteroidota > Bacteroidia > Bacteroidales > UBA932 > Cryptobacteroides. The sequence goes on from JAFSVL010000078.1 coordinate 43,988, forward strand.
TTCAGATGCAATAATAAGTTTTGATGATATTTTCCGAATCCTGCGATTTTGACTATATTTGCCGGGTATGACAGGGAAAGCACTGATTTTTTCCGCTCCGTCCGGATCGGGCAAGAGCACCATCGTAGGGCATATCCTCCAACTGCATCCGGAAGTGGAATTTTCCGTTTCCGCGACTTCACGCGCCCCGCGGGGCAGCGAACAGAATGGCGTCGAATACCTCTTCCTGAGCCCCGAATCGTTCCGCGCCCTCGTCGAAGAGGACAAGTTCGTGGAATGGGAAGAAGTCTATGGGGGCAGTTGCTACGGCACCCTGAAAAGCGAGGTGGAGCGCATCTGGGCCAAGGGCCACGTCATCATTTTCGATGTCGATGTCAAAGGCGGCGTCAATCTGAAAAAATATTTCGGCGACGCGGCCCTCTCCGTATTCATCAAGGCGCCGAGCATCGAAGAACTGAGGCGCAGGCTCATCTTGCGCGCCACCGACAGCCCGGAGGCGATTGAGCGCCGGGTGGCGAAAGCCTCGGAGGAAATGCTTTATCAGAACCGTTTTGACGCCGTCCTCGTCAACGACGACCTCCCCGCCGCATTTTCCGAGGCGGAAAGACTGGTGGACGAATTCCTTTCAAAATGAGGATCGCCGTTTTCTCCGGCTCCTTCAATCCGCTTCATATAGGGCATCTTGCCATTTTGGAGCGGCTCTGCGGCGAGCGCCGCTTCGACGGAGTATATCTGGTCATCTCACCGGTCAGTCCGTTCAAGGAGGACGTGGAACAGCCGTCGGGGAAGGCGCGTTACAATGCCGCCGTGGCGGCCGTCAAAAGACATCCGGAACTCCAAGTGAAAGTGGACGACATCGAACTGGGAATGGAGGCGCCCCACTACACCATAACCACCCTGGACGCCCTGAAAAGGCGCGAACCGGACAACGATTTCACGCTCGTCATCGGAGCCGACAACCTCGCTGAAATCCGCCGGTGGAAGGATTACCAAAAACTGCTCACGAAATACGGCGTGGCGGTCTATCCGCGCGGCGGAATCGACCTCGAAGCCGTCCGCAGCGCCCTCCTGCACGAAAACAGCCTCTACGACATCGCTGTCATAGAGGCTCCTCTCATCGACATATCCTCCACACGAATCCGCGAAGGGATGGCCCGCGGCGAGGATATGTCCGCCTATCTGATGTAATTACTGCTCGTCGGGAGCGTCGTTCCCGTTGCCATAGTCAGGCTGGGGACCGCCCTGGGGGCCCTGCTGCCCGGCACCGGGGTCGAATCCGGCACCCGCACCGTTCTGCGCGGCGCCCGCGGCCTTCGCCATGTCCTCGGACGCGGCGTGCCAGGCGGCTTCGAGGGCGGAGTTGGCGCTGTCTATCGCAGCGATATCCTTGGCTTCGACAGCCTTCTTGAGTTCGCCGCAGGCATTCTCGATGGCGGTCTTCTTTTCCGCAGGGATCTTGTCGCCATACTCCTTGAGGTTCTTTTCGGTCTGGAAGACCATGGCATCGGCGTTGTTGATCTTGTCAACCCTTTCCTTCTCCGCCTTGTCAGCCTCCTCGTTGGCCTTCGCCTCATCCCGCATGCGCTGGATTTCGGCCTCGGAAAGTCCGCTGGACGCTTCGATGCGGATGCTCTGCTCCTTGCCCGTGGCCTTATCCTTTGCAGACACGTTCAGGATACCGTTGGCATCGATATCAAAGGACACCTCAATCTGAGGGATTCCGCGCGGTGCGGGAGCGATGCCGTCCAGATGGAAGATACCGATCTGCTTATTGTCCTTGGCCATCGGGCGCTCGCCCTGCAGCACCCGGATCTCCACCGAGGGCTGGTTGTCCGCTGCCGTAGAGAATACCTGGCTCTTCTTCGCCGGTATCGTGGTATTGGACTCGATGAGTTTCGTCATGACGCCGCCGAGCGTTTCGATACCGAGCGAAAGCGGGGTGACGTCGAGCAGCAGCACATCCTTCACGTCGCCTGCAAGCACGCCGCCCTGGATAGACGCTCCGATGGCGACCACCTCATCCGGATTCACGCTCTTGTTCGGTTCCTTTCCGAAGAACTCCTTCACCATCTGCTGGATGCGCGGGATACGGGTAGAACCGCCGACAAGCAGGACTTCATCGATATCGGAAGCGCTCATGTGCGCATCTGCAAGGGCCTTGCGGCAAGGTTCGATGCTGCGGCGGAAAAGATCGTCGCACAGGGCTTCGAACTTGGCACGGGAAAGGCTGCGCACCAGGTGCTTCGGCATTCCGTCCACGGCCGTGATATAAGGCAGGTTGACTTCCGCGCTATTGGCATTGGAGAGTTCGATCTTCGCCTTCTCCGCCGCTTCCTTGAGGCGCTGAAGGGCCATCGGATCCTTCTTGAGGTCCATGCCGCCGTTCTCGGAAGCGAATTCGGACGCAAGCCAGTCGATGATGACCTGGTCGAAATCATCGCCGCCCAGGTGGGTATCGCCATTGGTGGACTTGACTTCGAACACACCGTCTCCCAGTTCGAGGATGGAGATATCGAAAGTACCGCCGCCAAGGTCGTACACCGCGACCTTCATATTCTTGTTCTTCTTGTCCAGGCCATAGGCAAGGGCCGCCGCCGTGGGCTCATTGATGATCCGCTTCACATTGAGTCCGGCAATCTTGCCCGCCTCCTTGGTGGCCTGCCGCTGGGAGTCCGAGAAATAAGCAGGGACCGTAATGACGGCTTCGGTGACTTCCTGACGCAGATACTCTTCCGCCGTTTTCTTCATTTTCTGCAGGATAACCGCGGAAATCTCCTGCGGAGAATACAACTTCCCGTCAATATCCACGCGGGGCGTATTATTGTCTCCCTTGACTACCTTATAAGGTACGCGGGAAACCTCAGCGCCCACCTGGTCATAGGTCTCGCCCATAAAACGCTTGATGGAGAAAATGGTATTGTGAGGGTTGGTGATGGCCTGGCGCTTTGCCGGGTTGCCGACCTTGCGCTCGCCGCCGCCGGTGAAAGCCACGACGGACGGCGTGGTACGCGCGCCCTCGTCATTGATGATAACGGTAGGCTGGTTGCCTTCCATGACCGAAACACACGAATTGGTGGTTCCAAGGTCGATTCCGATAATTTTTCCCATAATTATAATTCCTTTTTTGTTTTGATAATTTCAATCACTCCGGAACACGCCTTTCAGAGCAGGTTCCGGCGTACAACTCATCAAAACGTTTGCCAGTGCCGCACCTCTGACAAATTGTCAATTTTTAACCTTTCATGGAGACGGCGCTCCGGCAAAGGCGGCTGTCCGGGGACCGGACAGTGACAGGAAATTGACAATAATGGCTATCTTTGCGCCATGATATACAGGAAACTGACCAGGGAAGAATACACGGACCTGGAGTCTCGCATACTCTACGAAGACAACCATATCCTTGCCATCGGCAAGCGCCCAGGAGAAATCACCCAGGGCGACAAGACCGGAGACGAATGCCTGACCGACACGATGAAGGCATTTATCGCCCAGCGCGATGCCAAGCCGGGCAGGGTATTCATGGGGCTTCCGCACCGGCTGGACCGTCCCTGCAGCGGCATCGTACTGCTTGCAAAAACGTCAAAGGCACTGGAAAGGCTGTCTGCGATGTTCCGGGAAGGGAACATCCACAAGACCTACCTCGCCCTCTGCTGCTCCAGACCGGAAACGGCCGCAGGGACGCTCACGGACTGGCTTGTCAGGAAAGAGGCGATGAACAAATCATTCATTGTCCCTCCCGGTACGCCGGGCGCAAAAGAAGCCCGGCTTGAATACAAATATATCCTGAGTACCGACCGATACCATCTGCTGGAAGTCCGCCTGCTCACCGGCCGCCACCACCAGATCCGCTGCCAGCTCAGCCACATCGGCTGCCCCATCAAGGGGGACCTGAAATACGGAGCCCCCCGCTCCAATCCGGACGGCGGCGTCTGCCTCCACGCCTGGCGGGTCAGCTTCATCCATCCCGTCAGCAAAAAGGAAATCTCCGTCACGGCCCCCGTTCCCGCATCCTGGAAAGGAATTTCTGCGGATTCTCTCCCGTAATCTGCCGGAAGGAGGTTACGAATACATTGGACGAATTAAATCCGGAATTTATCGCCACCTGCTTGATATTCAGCGCGGGCTTCTCGCGCATCAGGGCCATCGCATAGCGGACCCGGTAGGAATTGAGCAGCGTCTTGAAATTCATCCCGGACACGGCATTGATGGTCTGGGACAAATAGACTCGGTTGGTATAGAGGGCCCTTGCCATTTCATCTTCCCGGTAATTTGCGTTCAGGAAAGGCTGTTCCCTGACAAGGAACTGTTCGGCCCGCTCAAAAAGCGAACGCATCTGCGCAGGATCGCACTTCCCTTTCTCCGTACGACGTTTGAAATGCGCAAGATAGCCTGCCAGGCTGAAGGTACTTCCATAATAGCACAGGACATACATGAGCACATAGAGGAAGACCAGCGGAATACCGTTCCCGACCGGCCTCAGCATCAGGACAAGGCAGGTATAGAACAGCCTGTTCTCCTTGGTCACCAGCCGGGGCATCGAGCGCCGCCGTTCCCACAGGACAATCATCAGCAACAACGGAATCGCGCAGGTCCACAGGAGAAGGTGCTGACGGGGAAGGCACTCCCCCGCCGCCATCAAGACAACAAACAGGACGGCCTGCAGCACCGCGAAAAGGGCGCTCTCTCCCTTCAGCGGATAGAGCAGGAGAAGCAGACAACCCCCGAAAAATGCATCGCCCACCCCGCGATCCCAGATAAGGGAAGGCGCGACAGTCCAGCGCCAGCACAGCAGGAAAAGCACGGCCGCGCAGGAGAGAAGTCTTATGACGAAACGGTATGCAACGATTCTTTTCATCCGCACATCAGGCGGTCAAAGATAAGAAATACCCCTTCCCGACCCAGCGCCGGAAAGGGGCATCCTGCCTTCAAAATATCAGATTTTTACGTTTTTACATCTTTTTTTTACGTTTTATGGCTCCTCCCTTGATTGCATCGAAGCCTTCACCATAAACCCCCATCACATTAGACACGGAGAGGAAGGCCCGGGAGTCGATACTTTTGATGGCCCGGAGGAAAAGATTGAGGTCGCTGCGGCGGGTGATGATCATCAACACCTGCGCTTCCTGTTTGGTAAACCAGCCCTTTCCATCCAGGACGGTAACCCCGCGCTTGAGTTCCGTCGTAATATAGTCGGCAATCTCCGCGTACTTCTTGGACAGGACGAACATCTGGACGGACTGCCTGGTTCCCGACAGGTACATATCCAGGGACATATTCTCGATACCGACCATCAGATAGCCGTAAATGATGGTGACAAACTTCTCCGTAAAAGGCATGAGCGTCCCGTCCGGGGTATAAGAGGGGAAAAGCATCGAGGAGAGGATGATCACCACGTCCATCATCATCATCAGCCGGCCCGGAGAAATATTCCGTTTCTTGTTGATCATCAGGGCAATGATGTCCGTTCCTCCGCTCGAACCGCCCTGCGACATGGAAATGCCTATCCCCACACCCACCATGACGGCGCCGATGATGGAGGAAATCAATTTCCCGTTCTCCAGAGCCAGGCTCTGTATGACCTCCTGCGGGATAATCGACTGAAAGACATTCAGGCCCACCGACGCCAGCACCATCGCATAAATGGTCTTGGCCCCGAAACTCCTTCCCAGCGTCTTCATCGCCAGGAGAAGCAGCACGGCATTGACAGTAAAATAAGTATAGCCGATCGTTATCTTCCCGTGCGTGGCATACTGGATGATGGAAGCGATACCCGTCACCCCGCCGCCGACAAGGTTGTTGGGCGCAAGGAAGATACACCACGCGATGACATACATCAGGATGCCCAGCGTAATCAGGGCGTATTCCTTGACGCCCGTAAGGACTTTTTTCCAGTTCATTACTTCAGCACGACATTGACAATCCGTCCGGGAACGACGATCACCTTGACAATCTGCTGCCCGCCCACATATTTTGCGGTCTGCTCCTGCGCACGGACAAAGGCTTCCACCTCCGCCGGAGAAGCGCTCTTGGGCAGTTCGACGGTAAAACGCGTCTTTCCGTTGAAAGAGACGGGATAGGTACAACTGTCCTCGACCGTATAGGCGGCGACATACTCAGGGAATGCGGCAAAGGCGATGCTGTCCGAATGTCCGAGCGCTTCCCACAGTTCTTCCGCGATATGCGGGGCAAAAGGCGAAAGCAGCACGGTCAGGGGCTCGAGGATCCCGCGCTTGTGGCAGTCGAGCGACACCAGGTCGTTCATGGCGATCATGAAAGCGCTGACGGTCGTATTGTAGGAGAAATTCTCTATATCCTCCTGCTCCTTGCCGATCAGTTTATGAAGCACCTTCAGTTCCTGCGCCGAAGGCTTTTCCTCCGTGACGAGCCAACGGTCATGGTCCCAGAAAAGCTTCCAGAAGCGTTTGAGGAACCGGTTCACCCCGTCGATACCCTTGGTATCCCAGGGCTTGCTCTGTTCCAGGGGGCCGAGGAACATTTCATAGAGACGCAGCGTGTCCGCGCCATAGGTATCGCAGATGTCGTCGGGATTCACGACATTGTACATGCTCTTGCTCATTTTCTCGACGGCCCAGCCGCAGATATATTCCCCGTTTTCCAGGATAAACTGCGCATCGGCGTAATCGGGGCTCCAGGCCTTGAACCCCTCCAGGTCGAGCCGGTCATTGCGCACGAGTTTGATATCCACATGGATCTGCGTCGTCTCATACTGGTCTTTCAGGCCGAGAGAGACGAAGGTGTTGGTGCCGACAATGCGGTACACGAAATTCGAGCGGCCCTGAATCATGCCCTGGTTGACGAGTTTGCGGAAAGGTTCGTCCTCGCAGACATAGCCCAGGTCGTAGAGGAATTTGTTCCAGAAACGGGAATAAATCAGATGGCCGGTCGCATGTTCCGTCCCGCCGATGTACAGGTCAACGCTACGCCAGTAGGCATCCGCTTCCGGGCTTACCAGCGCTTCGTCGTTCGAGGGATCCATATACCTTAGATAATAGGCGCTGGAACCTGCGAATCCGGGCATCGTGCTCTTTTCCAGCGGATAGCCGTCCCAGGTCCAGTCCTTCGCCCTTGCCAGGGGCGGTTCTCCGTCAGGGGACGGCTTATAGGAAGCGATCTCCGGCAGGGTGAGGGGCAGGGCGCTTTCGGGGAGCGGACAGGGAATGCCCTCTTTGTAGTAAATGGGAAAGGGTTCTCCCCAGTAGCGCTGCCGGGAGAAAATCGCATCACGGAGGCGGTAATTGGTTTTCCGGTGACCGATGCCCTTCGCCTCGGCATAATCCTTCGCCGCTTCGATGGCCTCTTTGACCTCCATGCCGTTCAGGAATCCGGAATTGCACATCTTGCCCTCCTTGGCATCGAAACTCTGCTCCGACACGTCACAGCCCTCGATAATGGGGACGATGGGCAGATTGAACTTTCGGGCAAAGGCATAGTCGCGGCTGTCGTGCGCGGGGACGGCCATGATGGCGCCCGTACCATAGCCGGCAAGCACATATTCGGATATCCAGACCGGGACTTTCTCCCCGGTCAGGGGATTGACGGCCCAGGAACCGGAAAAGACACCGGTGACGCTGCGGGTCTCCGCCATGCGTTCCCGCTCGGTTTTTTTCTTTACCGCATTCAGGTAAGCCCCGACCGCCTCCCGGCAGGAAGCCGACGTCAGTTCACTCACCAGTTCGCTCTCGGGCGCCAGCACCATGAAGGTAACGCCGAAGATGGTATCGACCCGAGTGGTAAAGATGGTAATGTCGCGCTCCCGGCCGTCGCATTCGGTATGGAATACCACTTCGGTACCGTCCGAACGGCCGATCCAGTTGCGCTGCATTTCCTTGAGCGAATCGGTCCATTCCAACCTGTCCAACGAACTGAGCAGCCGCTCGGCATAGGCGGAAATCCGCAACTGCCACTGCGCCATTTTCTTCTGTTCCACAGGAAAACCGCCGCGCACCGAAAGCCCGTCCTTTACCTCGTCGTTGGCGAGTACCGTCCCGAGCCCCGGACACCAGTTTACCGAAGACTCGCCCAGATAGGCGATGCGGTAGCCCATCAGGATATCGGATTTTTCCTTGTCGGAGGCTGCCTTCCAGGCGGCGGGCGTCACGTCGCCATAACCCGTCGTTTCGAACTTCCCGACCAGCGTGGAAATCGGACGTGCCTTGTCTTCCGAGGGGTCGTACCAGCTGTCGAACATCTTGAGGAAGGCCCACTGTGTCCACTTGTAAAAGCGGGGGTCGCAGGTGCGCACCTCGCGGTCCCAGTCATAGGAAAAGCCGATCCGGTCCATCTGGCTGCGGTAACGGTTGATATTGTCCGTCGTCGTTTTTTCAGGATGCTGCCCCGTCTGTATCGCATACTGCTCCGCGGGCAGGCCGAAGGCGTCATACCCCATGGGGTGCAGGACATTGAACCCCTTCAGGCGCTTGTAACGTGAATAAATATCACTGGCGATATAGCCCAGCGGATGCCCCACGTGAAGTCCGGCACCCGAAGGATACGGGAACATGTCGAGCACATAGTATTTGGGTCTGGACGCATCCGCTTTTACCTTGAATGTCTTTTCCGAGGCCCAGCGGGCCTGCCACTTCTTTTCAATTGACTTGAAATCGTAATCCATCACTTATCTGTTTTTTCTTCTTTCCAGGATAAATTCCACATAGAGGGAAACTTCGCTGATGACAGGCTTTCCACGCACCTTGCCGGGTTTCCAGCGCGGGGATGCCCCCACCACCTTCACGGCTTCCTCGTCGAGGAGCGGATGCACGCCCTTGAGCACATGCGCGTCCTTTACATTTCCCTTTTCGTCAATCAGGAAATCGACCAGCACGCGGCCGTGAATGCCCTGACGGACCGCCTCCGCCGGATAATGCAGGTAGGCATATACCCATTTCTGCAGGAAAACACCGGGGTCCGTACTGCCCAGGAAGGTCGGCTTGACATCGCACTCATAATAGGGAACGACCATTTTCCCGTTCAGGCGGGCCGCCGTCGCCTCATCGAGCTTAAAGAGCGGGCGGGGGCCGCAGCAGAGCTGCACGGCGAAATTATAGATATATTCGAGTTCCCGCTCCATATTATCGTATTCGAGGATGCTCTCTGTATCCTTCTCGCTGTTATACTCGGGATACATGCCGGTCGTAAAGAACACCGACGGAATCTCCTTGTCATAGAAAGCCTTGTGGTCTGAAAAGCAGGGCTCGCGCGTTACGACCTGCGGCACGATCGGCTGCAGGGTGGCAGACAGGTTGGAGAGGAACTGCGTCAGGTCGGCATTCCCCGAAGGCCAGGCATAAAAGCCCGAAGAGGCCGTCCCCAGCATATCGAGGTTGATCATCGCATCGATTTTGTCCACCGCGGAAAAGCTTCGGTTCAGAAAATACCAGGATCCCGCGCCCAGCATGCAGGACGCCCCGAAAGCGGCGATGATTACCGAACGGCGCAGCAGCACCTTGTTGCGCTGGAGCATCGACGCCAGCTGGATCAGCATGGCAAGCCCGGAAGCATTGCCGTTGGCACCGTAGCAGATGCGCGTCACTTTCTCTCCGTCTATCGTCAGTTCATAGGTCCCGATATTGTCCAGGCGCGCACCGATGACGATATAATGGTCTGCAACGGACTTGTCATAACCGGGGATAAAGGCCAGCACATTGTGCGATGAAAGGGTATCCCCGTTCTCCTGGCGGATGCCGAAGGGCTCTCCCTGAGGTCCCGTCAGCACATCGACACCCTCTTCCTCCAGCCGGGAAGAGACATAACGCGCCGCCTCCCTCTCCCCTTCCGAACCGGCTTTCCTGCCTTCAAGGGCCGCAGAAGCGAGGAAACGCACATCTTCACGCATCGCCGCCACCGTCACGCTCTCATACAGGTCTCCGTACGGAGGCCTGCGGTACTGGGCCGGCAACGTCAGCGTAGCCAGCAGCAGACAAACTATGGTAAAAAGCCGTTTCATCCGGGTACAAAATGCAAATTTAGCAATATTTCAAAATAGATTCTTATTTTTGTAGCCAAACGAAAAAAATTGCTTTACGCCTATGCGTTTTATTCGAGATATCTGGGAAAAGCTGAAAGCCCTGGGATATATTCGTGATTCAATGGACCCGCAGGCTGCCACGCAGACCATCCGGGCAAACATCCCGTTCAAAGGTCCCAACGTCTGGATTCTGAGTTTCGCCATCATCATCGCCTCCGTCGGGCTGAATATCAATTCCACCGCCGTCATTATCGGCGCCATGCTCATTTCCCCGCTGATGGGTCCGATTTTCGGCCTCGGCCTGGCCCTCGGCACCAACGATATCCCCATGCTGCGGCATTCGGCCAAGAACCTGCTCGTGATGGTAGCGGTTTCCCTGCTGGCCTCCGCACTGTACTTCCTGGTCTCCCCCCTGAACCTCGTCAACCCTACCGAACTCGAATCGCGGACCAACCCCACGATATACGACCTGCTGATCGCGCTCTTCGGCGGCGCCGCAGGCATCTTCGAAATGTGCCGCAGGGAGAAGGGCACCGTACTGTCGGGCGTCGCCATCGCCACGGCCCTCATGCCGCCTATCTGTACCGCCGGTTACGGACTGGCCAATGCCAACATGCATTTTTTCTTCGGCGCGCTGTACCTCTTCACCATCAATACCATCTTCATCACCCTTTCAACCTACTTGATGGTCAAGTACCTGAAGTTCCCGGTCTGCGCCCAGATGGACAGCGCGGAAAGCCTGCGCAACCGCCGTATCATCACCGCAGTCGTCATCATCGTCGCGATTCCCAGCCTTATTTCCGCCATCGACGTCATCCGTGCCAACAATTTCAAGAACAAGGCCATCGAATTCGTCGCCCGGAACAAAACGCTGGAACGGAGTTACGTCTATGACTACGGCATCGACGACCGCGAAAAGACCGTCGAACTCTTTATCGGCGGAGAACCGCTCAACACCTATGAAAAAGAGAAACTGCGCGAATCCGCCCGGGAGGCCGGACTGAATCCGGACAAGGTGATTTTCAAGGAGCGCCTTATGGATGATAACGGCAAGACATCCGCCGAGTCCGAAAGGCTGATGCAGGGAATCTATGCCCGTACCGACAATGAAATCAACAAACGGGAGGCGCAGATCCGCCTGCTCGAAGGACAGTTGCGGGAAATGAAAAACGCCGAGATTCCCTATACCCAGATTTACAACGAAGTCAAAAGCCAGTACCCCTATCTCAAGGACATCTATCTGGCCCGCGGCGCAAAGGTCCAACAGGACAGCATCACCCGCGAGCAGCGCTGTATCGTAATGATAACGGTCTCAGGCAAGAGCATGCCCGAGACCGATAGGGAAAAACTGGAATCCTGGCTGAAAATCCGCCTTTCAGACACCTCCGCGGTGGTTCTCAACCACGCAGCCTCGCATCCGGGGCGCAAATAAAACCGCCTATACGATTCCCGAGAAACCGAGGAAGGCCATCGCCATGATACCGACGGTAATAAAGGCGATGGGAAGCCCCTTGAAGGCCTTGGGGACATCGTTCCCCGCAAGATGCTCACGCATTCCGGCAAAGAGGATCATGGCCAGGCCGTATCCGAGCGAGGTGGCGACGGCATAGACCGTCGCTTCCCCGAGATTCATCAGATGCGGCGCACCGCCGAAACTGAATTCCTTGCTCACGACGGTGATGGCGACGCCGAGCACCGCACAGTTCGTGGTGATCAGGGGCAGGAAAATACCCAGAGCGGCATAGAGCGAAGGGCTCGATTTCTTCAGCACGATCTCCACCATCTGCACCAGGGCCGCAATGACCAGGATAAAGGAAATGGTCTGCAGGAACTCCAGTCCGAGAGGGACAAGCAGATAGGTATTGAGCAGATAGGTCACCACCGTCGCGAGGGTAATCACGAAACAGACGGCCCCCGACATACCGGTGGCGGTGGACAGGCGGCTCGACACCCCCAGGAAGGGGCATACCCCCAGGAACTGCGCCAGGACGATATTATTGACGAAAATCGCCGATATGATAATCAGAAAATATTCCATAAGGCTTTTACTTCTTGGCGAGTTTATTGAAAAGGACCAGCAGGTACCCCAGCACGAGGAACGCGCCGGGCGCCATCACAAAGGCGAGGATGCCGTCGCCGGCGAGGAATTTCCAGCCGAAGAGGGAACCGCTGCCCAGCACTTCCCGGACCATGCCGATGAGGGTCAGCGACAAGGTAAAACCGACACCGATGCCGATGCCGTCCAGTGCACTGTCCAGCGCACCGTTCTTGCCGGCAAAGGCTTCAGCGCGGCCCAGGACGATGCAGTTGACCACGATCAGCGGGATAAAGAGTCCGAGCGTCGCATAGACCTGCGGCACATAGGCCTGCATCAGCAGTTGCAGCACCGTCACAAAGGTGGCGATCACGACGATATAGACCGGGATATGCACCTTGTCGGGGACGACCGGCGCAATGAGCGAAATCACGATGTTGCTGAGGATGAGCACGAACATCGTCGCGAGACCCATCTCCAGACCGTTCATGGCAGATGTGGTGGTAGCCAGCGTCGGACACATGCCGAGCACCAGCACAAAGGTGGGATTCTCCTTGACGAGTCCCCGTGTAATGATTGACAACTTGCTCATCGGGCTTCCTCCTGGATTTTGGCGGCTGCCCGCACGGCGCAGGCGACCGCTTCCGCATAGGCGCGGGAGGTTATGGTAGAGGCTGTGATGGCATCGACATCGCCACCGTCCTTACGGACTTTCAGCGACTTGGTGGCGGTATCGAAGCCCTTGAACTGATCGATAAAGGCGGCGTCGGTCTCGCACTTGGCGCCCAGACCGGGCGTTTCGCTGTGCGACAGGACACGGGTGGCATGCACGACCCCGCCCTTTTCCACGCCGACAAGCAGCGTCAGCGGGCCGCCGAAGCCACCCACGGTGGATTTTACCGCCCAGCAGACCGCTGCCGTATCCAGCGTCTGCTCGTAATACTCATAGGTCCTTCCGTCAAGTTCCACGGACCGCGCCTCGGGATTCACCTCCCCCCGGGCCGGAAGGACGACGGAAAGCGCCTCCAGCAAGGCCTTGCGGGAAGCCTCTTCGATAGGTTCCTTGGTCATCGAAAAGACGCCGCCCAGGATGGCGGAGCAGACCAGGCAGACCCCCGTCAGGCAGGCCGCCATATTGATAAGATTGGATTTTGCCGCCATACTCAGGCCCTCCCGTATTTGCGCGAATGGAACGCGCGGTTAATCAGCGGTACTGCACAGTTCATGATGAGAATCGCGAAGGACATTCCCTCCGGATAAGAGCCGAAATAACGGATCATCATCACAATCAGGCCGATACCTACACCATAAACAACGCCGCCCCAGTCACTCATCGGCGAGGTCACATAGTCCGTCGCCATAAAGAAGGCGCCGAGCAGAAGGCCTCCTGTCATGAGATTGAAGGCGGGACCGGTATAGACCGCGGGGTTGACCAGGTAGAAAATACCGGAAATGAGCACCACGGTCCCGATAATGGACAGCGGGATCCAGGGCTTCACGACCCTGCGGCACAACAGGTAAATAAAGCCGAGGAGCAGCAGACCGGCGGAAATCTCACCCGCACTGCCGCCGATGTCAAAAAATAGCCGGTGATTCCCGGGATAACCCGCCGCCACCAGCGCATCCATTCCGCCTTCGGCATACACGCCCAGGAGCGTAGCGCCGGAAATGGCGTCCGTCGCGTGGATGAAACCGGGCGTCGCCGTCCAGTCCGTCATCTGCTGCGGGAAAGAAATCAATAGGAATACGCGCGCGGCGATGGCAGGATTGAACAGATTCTGTCCGAGGCCGCCGAAACTCATTTTCGCCACACCGATGGCAAAGAGCGCGCCGATGACCGCCATCCACCAGGGCGTGCTTGTAGGCAGGTTCATCACCAGCAGCAGGCCGGTCACGGCGGCGGAGAGGTCGCCGATGGTAGAGGGCTTCTTGAGCATCCAGCGGGTAATTGCCCATTCGAAAAACACGCAGGCGGTGACACCCACGGCAAGCAGGAGGAGTTCAGACCAGCCGTACACAAGCACGGCCAGCAGTTCCGCCGGGGCCAGGGCAATCAGTACATCCCGCATGATTTTCTGCGTGGATGCGCCGCTGTGGATATGGGGGCTGGGGGATATCAGTAATTTTTCCATAGGAGACTATTGTTTTTTCGCCGCAGCGCGGGCGCGGATGGCACCGATCACCTGGCCTTTTGCAATACGGATACGGTCCAGCAGCGGGATATTCGCCGGACAGGAATAAAGGCAGCAGCCGCACTCGATACAATCCTGCACGGCATTCGCTTCCAGGCCCTCCAGGTCGCCCGCCTTGCAAAGACGGTTGAGCAGGAAAGGTTCCAGGCCCATCGGGCAGGCATCGGCGCAGCGGCCGCAACGGATACAGGCGGAGGCTTCCTTGCGGACGGTATCCTCCGCACCGAGATACAGCACGGAAGATGAGCCCTTGACGGTCGTCGCGTCGGGATTGGCGATGGCCTTCCCCATCATCGGACCGCCGCTGACGAGCTTGACCGCCCCGTCCGGCTCTCCGCCCGCCTGTTCTATGATGAACGACAGGGGCACGCCGATACGGAAGAGGTAATTGTGCTGCCTTTCCGCAGGCAACAACTTTCCGGTAACGGTCAGCACATTGGTAATCAGCGGCTTATTTTTCTGAACCGCCTCATAGACCGCAAGGGATGTCCCCACGTTCTGCACTACGGCGCCCGCATCAATGGGCAGCGCTCCGGAACGGACCTCCCGGTGCATGACAGCGGCAATCAGCTGCTTCTCTCCGCCCTGCGGGTATTTTTTCTTCAGCACGGCAATCCGGACAGGCTTCTGCTGCCAGCCCAGTTCCTCGATGGCCGCCCGCATCGCCTTGACCGCCTCGGGCTTGTTCTCTTCGATGCCCACCACGCAGGGGCAGCCGCCCAGCGCCTTCTGCATCAGCGCCGCGCCGACAAGGATTTCCTTCGGACGTTCCAGCATGATGCGGTAGTCGCTGGTCAGGTAAGGTTCGCACTCCGTGCCGTTCAGGATCAGGCACTCGGCCTTCTTGCCCGGAGGCGGAGAGAGTTTCACATGCGTGGGGAAAGTGGCGCCGCCGAGGCCGACTACGCCGCAGGCCTTGATCTTTTCGATAATAACGGCAGGGTCGTCGGGAATATCGGTCACCAGGGTATCGCTAAGGTCGATGCCTTCCATCCACTCATCCCCCTCCACGGCGATCTCGATATGAAGGACGGGATTTCCCGCCAGGTCCTTGCGCGGCGCGATGCCCTTGACAGTCCCGGAGACCGGTGAGTGCACGAAAGCGGAAATAAATCCGCCCGGTTCCGCAATGACCTGGCCGACCTTGACACTATCCCCCACGGCCACGACGGGTTTGGCGGGAGCGCCGAGGTGCTGGGCCATCGAGACATAGACCACAGGAGGCAGCGGCAGCATCTCTATGGGACGCTGCGCAGCGATTTTGCTGTCATGCGGATGTACTCCGCCGATAGGAAAAGTAATCTTACTCATGGGCTGCCTCCTCCTTTCTTTTACGTATCCGTTCCTTTACGGCCTCCTTGTCCAGGGGCTTGGGGAAGCCCACGCCGTGGATGGCGCCGGTCGGGCACATCGCCTCGCATTCGCGGCACAGTTTACACTTGCTGAAGTCGATATAGGATACATTGTTTTCCAATACGATTGCACCATGCGTACAGGTGCGCAGGCACATGCCGCAGCCGATACAGGCATTGGCACAGGCTTTTCTGGCCACCGGACCCTTGTCGAGATTGCGGCAGGCCACGAACTCGCGCATCCCGCGCGGTCCCTTGTTGCGCAGTTCAAGCAGCATCCGCGGGCAAGCCTTCACACAGGCTCCGCAGGCCGTACATTTTGTTTCGTCGATTTCAGGCAGCAGGGTGTCCGGATTGATATGCAATGCGCCGAAGGTACAGGCCGCTTCGCAGTCGCCGCAGCCCAGGCAGCCATAGGCGCAGAGCGTATCGCCGCTGTACAGGGAAGCCTTCACGCGACAGGACTTGAGCCCGTCATAGGTATTGACGCGGGGACGTGCTTCGCAAGTCCCGTTGCAACGGAGCACGGCCACCTGAGGTGCCTTTTCGCGCATTTCAAAGCCGAGAATCGACGCGACCTGCTTCATCACCGCATTCCCGCCGACGGGGCAAAAATGCTTTTCAAGGTCCGGTGCAGTTACCGCCGATGAAGCAAACGCCCGGCAGCCCGCATAGCCGCAGCCGCCGCAGTTTGCACCCGGTAGCGCTTTCTCGATGTCGTCGATACGGGGATCCTCCTCCACCTTGAATTTCTTCGCGATGAGGAAGAGGACTACAGCAAGCACCAGTCCCAGACCCGAGAGGATCAAAATCGTCCAAAGGATCGTACTAGTCATTGTTTTTGTGTTATGGGTGTAATATAAAATGAATATTCATTGCGGAGACGGTCCCGCAGCAGGTACAGGACCAGATAATACAGGGCCACGGCAGCGATGGCGGCAAGCCCGGCCTGCAATTCCTTCACGCCGGCGGCGGTCAGGCCCAGGAGCACGGCCAGCAGCACGACGAGGGGCAGCACATACGCCAGCCAGACCGCCTTGAAGCCCATGGTACGCCGCAGCACCAGATTCACCTCATCCCCTTCGCGCAGGGAAGAATAATGCCGCGTAGGCAGTTCCAGCACTTTCTTTTGGAGTTCAGCCATCCCGCAGAGCGCGGCTGCATGGCAACTGCCGCAGGCCGACTCGGAGATGATTTCCACTGTCGTGAATTCGGGGGTCAGGGAAACGATTTTCCCCTTGTGTGCGATTTCTCCTGCTACCACGGCTCGTTACTGCTATTCATCGAAGATTCCACCATCCGGCCCGCCTGTACGTCCATGGCATCCTCGGCATCCATAAACTTGACTTCCGTATTGCGGAAGACCATGTCGATATCGCAGGTCTCGCCGTTACGGTGTTTGGCGATGATAATCTGTGCGCGGCCGCGGTCTTCTTCGCTCTCGGAAAGGCCCATATAATCCGGACGATGGATAAAAAGCACCATGTCGGCGTCCTGTTCGATGGAACCGGATTCGCGGAGGTCGCTCAGAATCGGCTTCCCGCTGCCGCCCTGGCGCTGCACGGACTGACGCGAGAGCTGGGAGAGCGCAATGATGGGAACATCGAGTTCCTTGGCCGTAGCCTTCAGGGTACGGGAAATCGCCGCCACCTCCTGCTCGCGCATGCCGCGCAGCTCCGAAGGCCCCTGGATCAACTGCAGATAGTCCACGAAAATAATCCGGACGCCCTTGTTCTTCACAAGGTTCTTGGCCTTGGTGCGGAACTCCGTCAGCTGGATGGAAGGCGTGTCATCGATATACAGCGGAGACTCCATCAGGCGTTTCAGCCGGTAATCGAGCTGCTCCCACTCGTAATTCTCCAGTTTGCGCATGCCCTTGATCTTGTCCGCGCCGAGACCGGATTCACTGGTCATGAGCCGCTTCACCAGCTGAAGGGCGGACATTTCCAGCGAAAAGAACGCCACGGGCATGTGGGCATCTACCGCGGCGTTGCGCGCCAGGTTCAGCGCGAAGGCGGTCTTTCCCACGGAAGGACGGGCCGCGAGGATGATCAGGTCCGAGCGCTGCCAGCCCATCGTCACCTTATCCAGGGAACGGAAACCCGACGGCACGCCGCTCAGGCCTTCTTTTCCCTGCTGTTCCTGGATATCCGCCATCGCCTCGTTGATAAGGCTGCCGATATCCTGGACTTCCTTGCGGATATTGCTGCGTATGGCGTCATAGACCTTGGTCTGCGCCTCGTCAATCAGGACATCCACATTCACCGAATCGTCATAGGCATTCTTGAGGATGTGGATGGAGGCGCTGATCAGGTCCCGCTGGATGGTTTTCTGCTTGAGGATGCCGATGTAGGACTCCATGTGCGCCGCCGCACCTACCTTCAGCGAAAGGTTGGTCAACGCCACCGGGCCGCCCACGGCTTCCAGATTGCCGAGGGCTTTGAGCCGGGTACTGACGGTAATGATATCGACGGCGCTGTGCTCGCCCACGAGCTTCGACATCGCTTCGAAAATCATCCGGTGCTTGGGGTCGCAGAAACTCGACGCCCCAAGTTCCTCCAGGGCCTGGTCCACGCAGGAAGGCTCCAGAAGCATGGCACCGAGCACCCCTTCTTCGGCTTCAAGGGCTTGAGGAGGCACATTGCCTATCTCAAGCCCCAGATTGGCGACATCCAAGGATTGCTCCTTTTTCCGCCGGTTCCTTGCAGCGATATCGGCAGGCATCAGAGCTGGTTGCTGACGATGATGCGTCCGCAGTGCTCACAGATGACCAGCATCTTGCCGGAAGCGATATCGATAAGCCGCTGCGGGGTAATGGTGTTGAAACAGCCGCCGCAGGAATTTTCGTTGCAGACGGTCACGACGGCCAGATGATTGTGTACGCTGTCCTTGATGCGGTTGTAGGCGCTGAGGGTACGCTCGTCGAGCCGGGCGGAGAGCGCGTTGCGCTTTTCCACGAGCCCCGCCTCTTCCTTCGCCGTGGAATCCACGATACCGGAAAGTTCCTCGCGTTTTGCGTCCAGATCCTGCTCACGGACGGCGATTTTTTCCTGAAGCGCCTCGATATCCGCCTTGCGGGCATCGATGGCATCCTTCGCATCGCTGATGTTCTTTTCGGAAATCTGGCGCAGGAGGCCCTGGTTTTCAAGTTCCTTGTTGATGGAATCGAACTCGCGGCTGTTGGAAATATTGTTCAGCTGCTGCTGGTATTTCGCGATATCGGCATCGATCTCCACGATCTGCTTCTTTTCGGATTCGATGCGTGCGCCATAACCGGCGATCATTTCCTCAAGATGCGCCGATTTGGCCTTCAGTGCGCCGACCTCATCCTCGAGCACGGCGACTTCGGCGGGCAGTTCCCCGCGCAGCTGCACCAGTTCCTGGATGGCGTTGTCCGCCTGCTGGAGTTCGTAGAGAATTTTTAGTTTTTCCTGCACGGAAGCCTCCGAATCCGCAAAATTCTTCTGCAGGGACACGAAAGTTTCACGCTCGTCGATCATCGGTGCAAGCACCTTCTGGGTTTTCTTGGTGGTGGCCATTATCTTGAAATTTTTATTCCAGTGTATATTAGGGGGCGAAGGTAGCAATTTTCCGGGGAATTTACAACATTTTCTTGATTTCCGTCAGTTGGTCCCGGATGGACTTCAGCGCGTCCAGCACTTTGACGGGGGCGGCGACTTTCGCCTTGTCGCCGCGCATGGAGCGCATCGCCCCGTCCAGGGTGAGGCCCTTGTCCTTCACCAGAAAATGAATCTGCTTGAGCGCCTCGACATCGGAAGCCGTAAACTGCCTGTTCCCCTTCCCCGTACGGGAGGGCTTGACGAACCGGCTGAAGTAATTGGACCAGTATCTGACAAGGGAGACGGGTTCCCCCAGCATGAGGGCCACTTCGCCGATAGAATAATAGAGTTTTTCCATTAGTCGAGTGATTGTCCGGTGTTGGTTGTCATAAACAGGATATTGGCATAATCCCACACGGGGATGTCGAGGAAAAAGAAATGTACCGGATCCAGCCTCCGGCCGTCACGCTCCACTTCGTAGTGGAGATGCGGGGCGAAGGCCGCGCCGCTCATCCCCAGCGTGCCGATGACCTGCCCCCGGCGGACCCGCTGTCCCTTCGCCACATCGATATCGTCCAGATGGGCATAACGTGTCAGGTAGCCTCCGGCATGCTTGATGGTCACTGTATGTCCGAGGCCCGTACGCTGCCGCACCACGGTACGCACGGTCCCGTCCGCCGTCGCCCGCACCGGCGTCCCGCGCCCGGCAATCAGGTCCATGCCGCCGTGCAGTATCTTTTTTGAATACACGGGGCTCAGTTTCTCCCCGACCGATGCCCCGAACTGCGAAGCGTGCAGGCTGTCCAGCGGAAGGCTGAGCGGCGGGGGGACGAAGCCTTCCGCACGCACGAGCGCCGTGATCTCCCGGAGTGTGGCATCCACCGCCGCGCTGCGTTCCAGCAGGCGGTCCGCCTTGTCCCGGGTATAATGCACAAGCCGGTAATTGGGGACCGTATCGTTTCCAAAAAGGAAATCCAGGGAAGAGACCGGGTCTTCCTGGGGGGCGGGACCCTTGAAAATACCCCGGAAGAGCGAATCATCGAGCGCGGACAAAGCCTCCACTTCCGCTTCCAGGGCCTGGACGCGGCTTTCCAGTTGCGGGACCGCCGCCGTGTAGGCGGCGATATCCCTGCGCAGCCCTTTCTGCGCCGCACTGTCGTGCAGCAGGGCATAGACCAGGTAAACCAGGCCGGAGAGCAGGACGGAAGCCAAAAACAAAAGTATCGCCCGTTTCATTGCAAATCCATAAAGTTCATCGGATTGACCGGCGTTCCGCGGTAGCGCACTTCATAGTGCAGGTGCGGGCCGGTGGACTTCCCCGTCGTCCCCACCGTCCCGATCAGCGTCCCCCGCTTGACACGCTGCCCTTCGTGCACATACATCCGGTTGAGATGGGCGTAGCGCGTCTTGTAGCCGAATCCGTGATTCACCGTGACCACCCTGCCGTAACCGCCTATATTGAACGAGGCTTCCTCCACGATACCGTCGCCGGTCACATAGACGGGACTGCCCCGGCGCATGGCGATATCCACCCCCGAATGGCCTTCCGCCCCTCCGAACACCGGATCCGTACGCCAGCCGAACCGGCTGGAGAGGTGATAGGCCGCACTCGTATCGATGGGCGGGATGGAAGGCAGGCACTGCTGCATCTCCCCGGTCTGCGCATGCACTTTCAGCAGTTCGTCAAGCACCATCTCCTGGAGGGACACCCGCCTGTAAAGGCTGTCCAGCCGCACGGAAAGGATATCGGGATCCCACTCCGCCCCGGCTGCCGGCTCCCCGGCCCGCCGCAGCGGATCCATCCCATAGAGCGGACGGTACACATAATCGCTGCGGCCTTCGACGGTGCGGAGCCGTTCCTCGCAGGGGCCGGTACGGGCGGTAAGCAATTCCACCCGGGATTTCAGACGGTCGAGACGCAGACGCATCACCGCCGTTTTGGGCGGTTCCAGACGCAACAGCCCGAAATACAGCAGGAGATACAGCCCCGCAAGGCCGACGACCCAGGCGACATTCCGCATAATAGGCAAAGATAATTATTTTTCGGGAATTCCCGTCAGGCGCTCGCGCTCCCGCCTGGAAGTGCCGGCCGCGGCATGCCAGGCCTCGGGATCCCGGAAACCGGCGAGGAAGGCCTTCACGTCCATCCGCTTCTTGCCGCCGAGCTGCAGGTCGGTCAGGGCCAGCGCCCCGTCCGAGGTGGCGATGGCGAAACGCGATTTCCCATCGGAAATCACCGTACCGGCAGGCGCGTGCGCATCGATGATTTCCGCATTAAAAATCTTGAGCGGAAGGCTCTGCGCCCCTTCTTTTTCGAGTTGGGTAAAGGCTGCCGGATGGGGGCTGAGGCCGCGGATCAGGTTCAGCAGATTGGCGCTGGTATCGTTCCAGTCCAGGAAGCAGAGTTCGCGCGTCAGTTTCGGCGCGGGACGCAGCACCTCGGAGCCCTGGATAAAGGAACGCTGCACACGGGTTTCCACATTGCCTTGCACCAGCCCCTCGACGGTCTGGAGGACCAGCTGCGCGCCGACGGGCATCAGTTTGTCATGCAGGCTCCCGGCGGTTTCCCCGGGCGAAAGCCGGCACTCTTCGCGCAGGATGATGCCGCCCGTATCGATATCCTTGTCAATCATGAAGGTGGTCACGCCGCTCAGCCGTTCCCCATTAATCACCGCCCAGTTGATGGGAGCGGCACCCCGGTACTGCGGGAGCAGCGCGGCATGCAGATTGAAGGTGCCCAGGCGCGGCATCGACCAGACCTCCTCGGGCAGCATGCGGAATGCCACGACGATAAAAAGGTCGGCCTTGAGGGCACGCAGTTCCGCCAGGAATTCCGGATCCTTGAGCCTGAGCGGCTGCAGCACGGGGATGCCGTGTTCCACCGCATATTGCTTGACGGCGCTCTCCCCTGCCTTGAGTCCCCTTCCGGAAGGCTTGTCCGCCACCGTCACCACACCCACGACCTTATAACGGGCCTGCACGAGGGCATCGAGGGGCGCCACCGCAAACCCGGGCGTCCCCATATACACGATACGGACCGGCCGGAAGAAACCGGAAATCCGGCTCCAGACCCTGCGGAACGCACTTTTCAGCGTATCATTTCCACTAAGCAGCGAGGCGTCGTGCACCGCCTTCCAGGTCAGATACCCGCCGATGGGCAAGAGGACATAGGCCGATATGAACGCTCCGGTAAACGCACCTATGGCACCGTCCCGCGCCAGTTTCGTTCCGGAAATATCCACCACCCAGTACAGCACGAAGAACAGCACCGAGACAATGGCGCTGGTGCCCAGTCCGCCCTTGCGGATCAGCGCCCCCAGCGGCGCCCCGATAAAGAACAGGATAAAGCAGGCCAGCGCCTGCGCGTATTTTTTCAGGACTTCGATATCGGCGCGGTTCAGGTAGAAATTGTATTCATAGACATCCCGGTCATAAGAAGAGAGTTCCCCGGAAAACCGCTCCGCGCATTCCGAGGCCCGGCGTAAAGCATCGATTTCATCCTCAGACCGCGCCCAACGGCAAAAATTATCCGCCCGGAAGCGCTGCGTCGCACGATAATGCGAAGCCGTATCCAGCTGGTTGCGCAGCATAAAGACCGGAGAAGCGGCCATCGAACGGTAATGGCGTTCCTGCTGCTCGCGGTTCAGGCGTCCCAGGGAATCCTGAAGATAGCGCAACTGCTTTACATCCTGGGATTTGATCTGGTCTCCGAAGCGGCTGGAATCCGATTTTTCAAAACTATAATTCTTCAGGGGGATGACCAGGTCCTGTCGCGAGAAGGCGATACGCTGGAGTTCCAGTGTCGTATCGCGGTATTTCTTGACATTGTTTTCCTGATAGTTGGCACCTTCATACAGCGTAAAAATCAGGTAGTCCTTGCCCGGAGACATCTTCAGCAGGGCCGAATCCGCCAGCATCAGCGCCGTGTTCCCCTTGCCGCCGGTATGGTCGTAAACCATCACCCCGTGCATCATGCCCGTTGCATCGTCCTGCGCATCCACCCGGAGCATATACCCCTCGATGCCTTCGTAAAAGACGCCGGAAGGAATCTTGATTTCGGATTTCGTGCGGCCGATGTCGTCCCGGAGCGTAAAAATCTCATTATAGGCCCGGGGAACCAGTTTATTGCCGGAATAGAAGGCAAAAACACAGATAATGAGCGAAATGACGGTCAGCGGCGCCATGACGCGGATCAGCGATATCCCCGCAGCCTTGATGGCCATCAGTTCGTTGTTTTCCGCCATTTGTCCGACGGTCATCATCGAGGCGAGCAGGGTCGATAGCGGCAAGGCAAGAGGCAGGATGGTACACGCCCCCCACATCATAAACTCCGCGATGACCCCCAGGCTCAGGCCCTTCCCCACCAGCTCGTCGATGTAGAGCCAGAGGAACTGCATCATCAGCACGAAGATAACGACCAGTAAGATCGCTATGAACGGCAGCAAAAATGCCTTGACGATGAACCTGTCGAGTCGTTTCAAATCTGCTCCGAGAATAATTTCAAAGCCTCGGGAAGTCCCTGCAGGTTTTTACCTCCCGCCGTAGCAAGACCGGCCTGACCGCCGCCGCCGCCCTGGATGAAACGGGCCGCGCTCTTCACAAGCGCCGCTGCATCCTTCCCGGCCGCGACAAGGTCGGCACTGTACATGACCATCAGTTGCGGACGTCCTTCGCTTTCGACGGCCGCCGCCACCGCCAGGTTGTTTTCCTCCTTCTGGAGCATCAGCAGCGCAGAGCGCAGCATCGCCGCATCGGTGGAACCCTCCACCAGGACAAGGCGCATCCCCGCCTTTTCACGCACTTTGGAGAGGATATCGCGCTTGAGCGCGAGCGTACGCTCCTTCACCAGTTCATCCGCCATCTTCTTGTATGCAGCGTTCTCGGAGAGCAGTTTGCGGATGCCTGCCCCAAGGTCCTGCGCATTTCCGAGCAGTTCCTTCGCCTCATGCACGGCCGATTCAAAGCCGTTGAGCCTCTCCAGCGCCTCTTCACCGGTCACCGCTTCGATACGGCGTACGCCGGCCGCAATCGCGCCTTCGGAGACAATCTTGAACAGGCCGATATTGCCGGTCGCCGAGGTATGGCAGCCACCGCAGAGTTCGACGCTGTCGGCGAACTTGACGACGCGGACCTCATCCCCGTATTTTTCACCGAAGAGCGCCATCGCGCCCATTTTCTGCGCTTCCGCCATCGTGGCGTGACGGTTCTCTTCCAGCGGGCTGTTGGCGCGGATGAAGGCGTTTACGCGCGCCTCCACCTTCGCTGTCTGTTCGGGCGAAAGTTTCTCGAAATGCGAGAAGTCGAAACGGAAATAATCCTCGGTGACAAAGGAGCCCTTCTGCTCGACATGGGTGCCGAGGATTTCCCGCAGGGCCCTGTGCAGCAAATGCGTACAAGTATGGTTGTTGGCAATCTTCAGACGTCGCGGGGCATTGACGACCAGCGTGAAGAGCCCGCTGCAGTCCGTCGGAAGCTTTTCGGCGATATGGATCGTCAGGTCATTTTCCTTGACCGTATTGAGGATGGAGACTTTTTCGCCGTTTTCGGCTATGATGCTGCCGGTGTCGCCCACTTCGCCGCCCATCTCTCCGTAGAACGGGGTGCGGTCGAAGACGAGCTGGATCATCTCCTTGTTTTTCTGAATGACGGTACGCTGCTTGAGCAGGCGCGCGCCATAGGTAATCGTCTCGTCATAGCCCGTGAACTCCACGCCCTCGCCTTCGTGATAGACAATCCAGTCGCCGAATTCGTTGGCGGTGGCGTTGCGGGCGCGCTCCTTCTGCTTTTCCAGCTCCTGCCGGAACCCTTCCAGGTCCACGGTAAAGCCGTATTCCGCGGCGATGAGCTGCGTCAGGTCGATGGGGAAACCATAGGTGTCGTAGAGAAGGAAGGCACTCTTACCGCTCATCGACTGCTTGCCGGGGTTTTTGGCCATATAGTCGTCGATGAGTTTGATGCCGCGGTCCAGCGTACGCAGGAAGGCCATTTCCTCTTCTTTGATGACGCTCGTAATCAGCTTCTGCTGGCTGGCGAGTTCCGGATAGGCCTCCCCGAGTTCCGATACGAGCTGCGGGACGAGCCGGCAGAGGAAGGGTTCGCCCAGACCCAGGAAGGTGAAGCCGTAGCGCACCGCACGGCGCAGGATACGGCGGATGACATAGCCCGCCTTGACGTTGGAAGGCAGCTGGCCGTCCGCAATCGAAAAACTGATGGCGCGGATGTGGTCGGCGATCACACGCATCGCCACTTCGGTCTTTTCAGACTCGTGATAGCTGTGTCCGGAGATACGCTCCACCACCCCGATCAGGCCCGTGAATACATCCGTATCATAGTTGCTGTTCTTTCCCTGAAGTACCGCGCAGAGCCGCTCGAAGCCCATTCCCGTATCAATGTTTTTCGCAGGAAGCAGTTCCAGCGACCCGTCCGCCTTGCGGTTGTACTGCATGAACACGAGGTTCCAGATTTCAATCACGTGCGGGTCCGACTTGTTGACGAGGTCCCGCCCCGCAATGCCCGATTTTTTCTCTTCCGGGGTACGGATGTCGATATGGATTTCCGAGCAGGGGCCGCAGGGACCGGTGTCGCCCATTTCCCAGAAATTGTCATGCTTGGTGCCGAGGATGATATGGTCAGGGCTCATGTGCTTGAGCCATGCCTGGCGTGCTTCTTCGTCCATGAGCGTCCCGTCTTCCTCGCTGCCCTCGAATACCGTGGCGTAGAGCAGGTTCTTGTCAATCTTATAGACCTCCGTCAGGAGTTCCCAGGCCCAGTCGATGGCTTCGGTCTTGAAATAGTCGCCGAAACTCCAGTTGCCCAGCATCTCGAACATCGTGTGGTGGTAGGTGTCATGCCCCACCTCTTCCAGGTCGTTATGCTTTCCGCTTACCCGCAGGCATTTCTGCGAGTCCGCGGCCCGTTTGAACCGGGGGGCGTTATTCCCCAGGAAAATATCTTTGAACTGGTTCATCCCCGCGTTGGTAAACATCAGCGTGGGGTCATTTTTGAGCACCATGGGAGCGGAAGGGACGATCGTGTGTCCCTTTTCCGCAAAAAAGTCCAGGAATTTCTGCCTGATTTCCTTAGCCGTCATATTATTGTTTTCCATTTCTTTACACTTTACAGTCGCTCCGCTGGCGGGAGGAATAAGGCTTCTGCTCCCTGTTGCTTTGCAACCCTGTCCGGGTAAATGGTCGCTCCGCTGTCGGGAAAAAGAAGGCTTCTGCTCCCTGTTGCTTCGCAACCCTGTCCGGGTAAATGGTCGCAGAAGCCTTCTTCCTCCCGCCTGACGCTTCGCGGCCCCTATCCGGGAACCAATCCGCAAAGATACGAAATATTCAGGATAGTACAACCGGTCCCGACCTTCCCGGCCGTCAGGGACAGCAACCTCCTCAAAAACAGCCGAAAACGCGTAGGTTGCTGTCCCTATGGCTCGCGGAAACTGCGAAACTTGGCTAAAAACCGGGGTCACGAATGCCGGGCCAATCAAAAAGGACCTCTCGGCGTTCAATTTTGGGCGATATTGTACGAAGGGAGGTCCCCCAGGAACCTGTCTCCGAACAACATCCTGCGATTTTGTTTGACAGGAGGGCCCTTCAAGAAGATGGTTGCCCGACCTGCCCGACATAAAATATTTTGGTCTGGAGAGCGGTGGCCCCTACGCCTGCCGCAGCGTTTCGATGAGCCGATCGATGCGGCGGATTTCTCCGGGGATGGGGATATGCTGGGGGCAAAGGGGGACGCACTGGGCGCAACCGATGCAATGGTCCGCCTGCGCAGCGCTCAGCACGGCCTTGTCATAGGCGGCGAGATAGCGTCTGCGTGCCCGCTCGAAGTCCTTCTGTTCCGGAGTAATGAGGTAGGTGTCGTTATCGACGGTGGAGTTATAGAAGTGGAAGAGGCCGGGGATGTCGATGCCGTAAGGGCAGGGCATGCAGTAGCGGCAGGCCGTGCAGCGCACCTTGGGATAGGCGCTGACTTGCTCCGCAATCTCTTCAAGCAGCGCGAATTCTTCCGCCGAAAGCGGCTCGAAATCGATATATGTCCGCAGATTGTCCTCCAGATGCTCGCGATAGGTCATGCCGCTGAGCACCGTCAGCACCTTGGGAAACGAGCCGACGAAGCGGAAGGCCCATGAAGCGATGCTCGCCTGCGGCCGGAGGGCTTTCAGGCGGTCGGACAGGGCGGCGGGAAGGGAACCCAGTTCGCCGCCGCGAAGCGGCTCCATCATCACCACGGGGATATCCAGCGCCTCAAGCACGGCGTACATGTGATCCGCGTTGGTATTGCGCCGCCCCGCATGCTTCCAGTCCAGATAGTTCATCTGGATCTGCACGAAATCCCAATGGTATTTATCGTGCAGGGCGATGAGGGAATCGAAGCCTTCCCGGTTCCCGTGGAACGAGAAGCCGAGGCGGCGGATGCGGCCGGCCTCGCGCTCCCTGAGCACGAAATCCATCACGCCCGTCTTTATGAACCGCTCATCGAGCGCCTCCGCCCCGCTCAGCGAATGTAGCAGGTAATTGTCGATATAATCCGTCCGGAAGAGTTCCATCGAGCGGCGGTACATCGCCACTGCATCCTCATAGTTTACATTGCGGAAAATGGAAAGTTTGGTCGCCAGCTGCCACTGGTCGCGGGGATGGCGGCACAGTGCCTCGGCCGTCGCACGCTCGCTGTCGCCGCCATGATATACCGGCGACGTATCAAAGTAATTCACCCCGTGGGAGAGGGCCTCGTCCACCAGACGGTTGACTTCCTCCTGAATGATGCGCTTTCCGCCCTCGCCGTCTTCCTCCTCGGGCCAGCGCATGCAGCCATATCCCAGCAGTCCCGTTCCGGGATAATGCTGGATAACCTGCCCCTCTATGGGGGCGGCGCCTTTTGGGCCGCGGGGTGCGCAGGCCGTAGCGCCCAGTCCCAGCGTCGCCATTCCGGCCGATTTTATAAACTCTCTTCTGTTCATTGCCATACAGCGTCAGGTCTCACATGATATGAATCTCCCGGCCCGTAACCCGGATGGCCGACACGGGCTTCGCCGGGCACAGATATTCACAGGCTCCGCAGCCCGTACAGCGTTCGGTATCCACCGAAGGGACCCTGTGGCCGCCCTCCCCGGACGCGACCATACGGATGGCACCTGCCGGACAGTGCCGCGCACAGTTTCCGCATTGCACGCCGTCCGTATTCACCACGCAGCGCTCCAGGTCCACCGAAGCGTAACCGAAATGGATATCGGGCTTCTGCTCCCGGGCAAAGGGCCGGATGGCGTCCGTCGGGCAGACCAGCGAACAGGCATTGCATTCCGGACGGCAATATCCCTTGTCAAACCCCATCTCCGGCTGCATCAGGTGCGCCAGGTCCGTCGAGGGCCGGAGCACCCCGTTCGGACATGCCGTCACACAGGCCTGGCAAGCCGTACATTTACTGAAAAACCGCGCCCGGCTTCCGCTTCCGGGGGGAACGGGACGAGGGAGGAGGGGCGCCGCCTCCGGGCCGCCGGCGAGCGACTTCGCCCGGGCGGAAACTCCTGCCCCGAGCAGCAGGGCGCTGCCGGAGATGAAACGCCGCCTGCCGCTGTCCACGGCGCTGCCGGAAGACTGACGCCTGTAGGCGAAACGATACTTCATCGCCCCGAACTTACAATCGGAAAGGCAGTCGAAACAAACCACGCAACGGCTATAATCGATACGCTTGTTCCGGATATCGATGCACGAACTTTTACAGCCCCGCTCGCACTTGCCGCAGGATACGCATTTGTCCGTATCCAGCACGGGACGAAGGAGTGAAAAGCGGGAAAAGAAACCCAGCAGCGTCCCTACAGGGCAGAGGGTATTGCACCAGGTCCGCCCGCCGAAAAAGGCCAGCAGGCCCACCAGCACAAAGGTAATGACGGCGACGATGCTGACTGCCAGGGCGGGCGGGGCCCACGCGGAGCCGTCCGCCAACGCCAATACCGTACGGACCATACGCCCGTAAGCGCTGTAAGGTGCGAAAAGTGCGACCGCCGCCTGGACGCCGCAGAGCAGCAGGGCGCAAAACAAAACGAAGAAGCCGTATCGCAGCCACTTCCGTTCCGGCACGAAATGCCCGCCACGTGACCTGAATATCCGGGTCCGGAGCGCAAAGAAAAAGTCCTGGAACACCCCCTGCGGGCATATCACACTACAATAAATCCGCCCGAAAACGAGAGTTATCAGCAAAATGAAGGCGATTGCCGCGATATTTACCGCAAGCAGCGCCGGCAGTAACTGAAGCTCCGCCGCCCAGGCGAGATACCGGGGCGTTATCGCTGACAGAAAAAGTGTTACAGCCGTACAGAAAAGCAGTCCCAGTACTGCACGAATCCATTTCATTAGGCAAAAGTAAAAAAAATTCTTAAAAATCATTTCATTTTCGACCTCGCGGCTTAAAAATATAAAGCAAAATAATTAAAATCCTTTTGAGAAAAACACGAAAACGGGCTTATAGGGGCTTTAAACCGAGATTTTTTCAGCTTAAACTTGGATTTTAGAAATATTATTCCGATATTGCGCGCCAAATTTGCTTTATTAATTACCCCGCGAGGGGACACGGACAAGCATGTA
This sequence comes from Bacteroidales bacterium, assembly GCA_017445015.1. Taxonomy (GTDB): domain Bacteria; phylum Bacteroidota; class Bacteroidia; order Bacteroidales; family UBA932; genus Cryptobacteroides. The sequence continues at coordinate 73,695 of JAFSVL010000078.1, forward strand.
TATATAACAAATACCTAGAACCTATGAAGATAGCGAAATTTGCCGTAACCGCTTTTGCGGTCGTATCTACCGCTTTCGTGCTTCACTCCTGCTACCGGCCGCCGGTAGAGGAGGACATCGACAAGGAGCCGACCGCAAACTTTACGGTGGCATTGAACACCGTCGAAGCGGAGTATGCGGAAGTTGTCGTGCGCCACGACGGCGCCTCCGACGTAGCCTGGTACGGGTTCGTTACTGAAGACGTAACCTCATCTGTAGAGACGCTTATCGGCGAAAAGGCCGCAGCGATCAACCGCAGCGAGCTGCATGTCGGAACTTCCCAGACAGTAGCCCTGAGGAATCTCGACCAAGTAGTAAACTACCGCTACATCGCCTTTGCAGTCAACGAAGAGAACCAGTACTGGGGCACCGCCGGCAGCCTGATTTTCAACACCTCCCCTATTTTCGACGTAACATTCACGCTCGAGGCGGCGGAGGTCCTTTCCCATGAGGCGACCTTCAACGTGAGCCACGACGGACACGAGGTCCTGACCTACATGGGTTTCCTTACCGAAGATATGGAAAGCGAAGCCTCCGTCCTTGCGGCCACCAACTATGCGTCCATCACCACGGACGGCAAACTCAACAGCGACGTGACCCTGCTCAACGGCGTAGCCAATACCGTCAAGGTGGAGGATCTCGCCCACGAGACGGAATACCGTTATATTATATATGGTATATACGACAACAACGGCGTGGCGATTTACTACGGCACGCCCGCGGAAGTCACCTTTACGACCCCGATCGACCTTTCGATCGTGAATTTCAGCGCGACAGTGTCGAATATCACCAAGAATTCCGCGGACGTAAGCGTAAGTTACAACGCCAAGCAGGAGGACCTCGGCTGGTATGGGTTCGTAACCGAAGACCTGACCACCGCCCCCGCCACACTTATCGCGGAGAAGGTGGCCGGCCTGTCGGAAAGTGACCTCAACCACGGCGCAGGAAAGATATCCCTTGCGGATCTTAGCGTTGAAACCGAATACCGCTACATCGTCACCGGCGTAAACGCGGACGGCATTTACGGCATACCCGCGGTGGTCCGGTTCTCCAGTTTGAGCCAGGCCTATGACGACACCGTATTCAGCGTCGATGCAAGCGACGTGACTGCCCATGGGGCGAAACTCACCATCACCCACAACGGGCACGAGGACTTTGAATATTTCGGCTTCTTCACCGACGACCTTCAGTCGGCGCTCGCCGACATCCCCACGCCCGCCAATGCGGACAACAACCTGATGAAAGGGCTTGAGAATGTGGTCGAGGTTGACAATCTGGAGCCCCTTACCCAGTACCGCTATATCGTAACCGGCCGCGTTTACGGCAACGATTACGGCAAGCGCGGGGAAGTGATTTTCACCACGGCGGACAATGTGGTTCAACTCGCTTACGACGACTTCATCGGAGAATGGAAGATCGAAGGAAGCGCAGTAACCATTTCCGCCAGGGAGAATGGCATAAGCTATGCTATCGACGGATTCCCCGGCAGTTCCTCGACGCGCGGGCCGTCCTCGACGCTGGTCGGAATGTACGACAGCGAAAACGGCCTGCTCTATGTCGAAGATCAGGATGTCGCACAGTACGACGATCCTTCCTCCAACAACTACGGACCGCTCATGGACTTCTTCGGCGGAGCCGTATGGTCCCAAATGTCTGACGGAAGCGAACGGTACTGGCCGAATTATCCTTTCCGCAGCACGGAAAAGAACCGCGTCTTCAGCTTCGTCGGGCTTGACGACGGCACCTACGAGCTGCGTCCTGCAGAAGGCGTCGAAGCCACCACCTTCGGATGGTACATCCTGACGGGAAGCTATTCGGGACGAGGCAACGCCTACTCCGTCAACGTGGAACTCCCCGCAAGCGTCACCAAGGTTGACAAGGCCGCAGCCGCTTACGCCGATTTCCTGGGTAACTGGAACCTGGGCTCCGAGGTCATCACCATCAGCCAGAAGACTGCCGGAAGCACATATTCCGTTACCGGACTCACCGGTCAGGACGAACTTTACGGGAACCTCAGCGTAATAACCGGCAACTATGATCCGGCCAAGCACGAATTCTACATCATGGAGCAGAAACTCGGAGAATTCAATACGGCGGACCACTCCGAATTCGGCAGCAACCAGTACGGTGATTGTGACGACTACCTTTCCGGATACTTCCCCTACAATACATCCGGCTATTTCGCCTATCCCTTCAACACGGACAACCCGACACGCATCCTTACCGCCTACCTCAACGGCAGCGGAGAGATGGAGATCATAGCGGGAAGCTGCACCTACGGCACGTTCAGCCACTTTGACTTTATCTGGGTCATCCGTGAAGGAGAGCATGCAGGCAATGGCAACAACTACGGATTCGCAAGCGCAAATGGCTATTTCATCCCGGAAAAGGCGGCAAAGGCATCCTCGGTGGCTTCCGCATCCCCGGAAGGCCACACCATAGACGCCAGGGCCCGAAAAGCACGCATGCTTACCAAGGGTACACGTTTCATCACAAGCAAGTAAGTAACGACATTATATGAAAAAACTCAGATTTTTTCTCGCGTGTATTCTCGTCACCCTCTGCGCGGCAACGGCAAAGGCGCAGCCGCTGACGGTGAAAGGTACCGTGACGGCCGCATCTGACGGCCAGCCCATCGTGGGCGCAGCGGTGACCATAGACGGGAACACAAAGCATTACGCGATTACCGACCTGGACGGTAACTTCCAGATTCACAACGTCCCTTCCAATGCGAAGCGCGTCATCGTTTCCAGCATGGGATACAAGGAGACTTCCGTTGCGGTATCCTCCAACGTCAAAATCGCAATGGAGGATGATGTCAATATGCTGGAAGCGGCCGTCGCGACCGGTATGTACACCGTTGACCGCCGACTCAACACCGGTTCCACCGTAAAGATCGACGCCGCCGAGTCCAATATCTCCGGTATGGCGGACATTTCCCGCTCCCTGGAAGGGCGCGCCGCCGGTGTTTCCGTGCAGAACGTTTCGGGTACCTTCGGTACGGCGCCCAAGATCCGCGTCCGCGGCGCCACCTCCATCTACGGTTCGTCCAAACCCCTCTGGGTCGTGGACGGAGTCATCATGGAAGATGTCGTTGACGTAAGCGCCGACGACCTGTCCTCCGGTGATGCAAACACCCTGATTTCATCGGCCATCGCAGGACTCAACTCCGACGACATCGAGACCTTCGATATCCTCAAGGACGGTTCGGCGACCTCCATCTACGGTGCGCGCGCCATGGCCGGCGTCATTGTCGTCACGACGAAGAAAGGAAAGGCCGGAAAAGCCCGCATCAACTATACGGGTGAATACACCTATAGGCTCAAACCCTCCTACGATACCTTCAACATCATGAACTCGCAGGACCAGATGGAGGTCTATCAGGAACTCCAGCAGAAGGGTTACCTGAACTATGCCGAGACGGCCAACGCCAGCAACAGCGGTGTTTACGGCAAGATGTACCAGCTGATTTCCCAGTACGACGCGACCAGCGGGTTGTTCGGGCTGGAAAACACCCAGGCCGCACGCAACGCCTACCTGCGGGCCGCCGAGTTCCGCAACACGAACTGGTTCAACCTGCTGTTCAACGACACCGTCCAGCACAACCATTCCCTCAGCGTTTCCGGCGGCGGCGACAAGGCCAACTACTACGCCTCCCTCTCCGTGATGCAGGACCCGGGCTGGACCCTCCAGAGTTCGGTACAGCGTTACACCGCAAACATCAACACGACCTTCAAGATCTCGAAGGCCCTGTCGGTGAACCTCATCGGAAACGCATCCTACCGTAAACAGAGGGCTCCGGGAACCATCAACAGCGAGACGGACGTAGTGTCCGGCGAGGTCAAGCGCGACTTCGACATCAACCCGTACAGTTACGCCCTCAACACCTCGCGCGCCCTGGACCCCGACGAGTTCTACACCCGCAACTATACCAAGTTCAACATCGTGCACGAACTCGAGAACAATTTCCTGGACCTGACCGTGAGCGACATCCGCGTGCAGGGCGAACTCAAGTACAAACCCTGGGATTTCCTTGAATTGAGCGCCATCGGGGCCTACAAGCACGCCGCGACGAGCCAGGAACACTACATCCTGGACGAGGCGAACCAGGCCCTCGCCTACCGCGAGATGTCCACTCCCGCCATCCGTGACGCCAACCCGTTCCTCTACAAGGATCCGGACAACCTGTACGGCTATCCCTTCAGCGTACTGCCTGTCGGCGGTATCTATGAAGGCACCAACAACAGCATGGACGGCTGGGATTTCAGGGCCACCTTCAATTTCAACAAGACCTTTGCACAGGATCACACCGTGAGCCTCTTCGGCGGGACCGAAATCAACAGCCTCGACCGTCACGGCTCATGGTTCCGCGGCTGGGGCATGCAGTTCGATTTCGGCGAAATCGCCAACTATGACTATCGCGTTTTCAAGCGCGGTACGGAAGAGAACTCCCAGTACTTTACCCTGACCAACACCCATATCCGCAGCGCCGCCTTCTTTGCCAACGGAACCTATTCCTACAAAGGGCGTTACGTTATCAACGGCACCATCCGCTACGAAGGCACCAACAGCCTCGGACGGTCCCGTTCCGCCCGCTGGCTGCCCACATGGAACGTATCCGGCGCATGGAATATCAGCGAAGAGAACTGGATGAAGCCGCTCCAGCCCACCCTGTCGCACCTCTCCCTCAAGGCATCCTACTCCCTGACCGGCGACCGTCCTTCGGTGACCAACTCCTTCGTGGTCATCGAGGCATACAACCCCTGGAGGGCATTTGCAGACGACAAAGAGAGCGCACTTGAAATCAAGGAACCCGCCAATCTCGCCCTTACTTACGAGAAAAAGCACGAGCTGAACATCAGCCTCGAAGCCGGATTCTTTGACAACCGCGTCAACATCGCCGCGGACTGGTACACCCGTGACAACTACGACCTCATCGGTCCCGTCACGACCCAGGGTATCGGCGGATTCGTGCAGAAACTCGGCAACGTCGCGTCGATGCACTCCGACGGTGTGGAACTTTCGCTCACCACCACCAACATCAAGACGAGGGACTTCACCTGGTCCACCAACTTCATCTATTCGCATTCCCGCAACTGGGTCACCGAACTTGAGAACCAGTCCCGCATGATAGACCTCGTTTCCGGTACCGGTTTCACACGCAAGGGATACCCGGTAAGAAGCCTCTTCTCCCTGAAGTTCGACGGGCTGAACGAGGAAGGTCTTCCTACCTTCATCAACGAGAACGGTGAGAAGACCGTCACCGGTATCTACTTCCAGGAAAGGGAGGAGAGCAAACTCAAGAATCTCGTCTATTCCGGCTCGGTAGATCCTACGGACGTCGGTTCTTTCGGGAACATCTTCTCGTGGAAAGGTCTGAAACTGAACATCTTCTTCACCTACTCGTTCGGCAATGTAATCCGTCTGGATCCGGTCTTCAAGAGCACCTATGACGATCTGGATTCCATGCCCAAGGAATTCCGCAACCGCTGGACGGTCCCCGGGGATGAACGGAAAACCAACATACCTGTCATTGCGTCAAGTTGGCAGAACCGCCATTACAGCAACACCGAAAACTCCCTCAGTTATGCTTACAACGCATACAACTTCTCTACGGAACGTATTGCAAAGGGGGATTTCATCCGTCTCAAGGAACTTTCCCTGGGCTATGACTTCCCGAAAAACATCACGGACAAACTGCATCTTGCCAACCTCGGCCTGAAGGTGCAGGCGACCAACCTCTTCCTGCTTTACGCGGATCCCAAGCTGAACGGACAGGATCCTGAGTTCTTCAATACGGGCGGTGTCGCGGTGCCTATGGCCAAGCAGTTCACCTTCACCCTCAAAATCGGTTTTTAATCAAATCGGCGCAAAGTATTATGAAAAACAGATTTATCATCATAGCCATCGCAATGCTTGCCAGCCTTGTATCCTGCGACAAGTTCCTGGACACGATGCCTGACAATAGGGCCGAAGTGGACTCGAAGTCCAAGATACATGCCTTGCTGACCTCCGGTTACCCCGTCGTCACCTATCTCACCATCACATCATACCTGTCCGACGACGTGGACAAAATCGGTGACGACATTCCCAACTCCGACCGTTACATCGACCAGATCTACAACTGGGAAGAGGTGACGGAAACGGACAATGACGCTCCCACCGAATTCTGGGGCAATTCCTGGCTCTGCATTGCGCACGCCAACCAGGCCCTTGACGCCATTTACACCCTGACCGGCACATCGTCCATCGACGATGCCGCCACAATCGCCGCCAAAGGATACGGCGCCGAACTTGCCGAAGCCCTGCTCATCCGCGCATACAGCCACTTCATGCTCGTGAACACCTTCTGCCTCAACTACAACAAGCAGACCAGTGCGACGGACCTCGGCATCCCTTATATGGAAGGCCTTGAGCAGGAGCTCAATCCCAAGTACGAGCGCAGCAATGTGGCCAAAGTCTATGAGAAGATCCAGAAGGACCTTGAAATCGCCCTGCAGTACGTCAGCGACAGTTACTACACGGTCCCGAAGTACCACTTCAATGCAAGGGCCGCTTACGCATTCGCCGCCCGCTTCTACCTGTTCTCAGAGCAGTGGGAGAAAGCCTCGGACTACGCGACAAGGTGCCTGGGGTCGCAGCCCGCGACCGTCCTTCGCAACTGGGAGGCCCTGGGCAAACTCGAAAGGGACTGGGACGTCATCAGTTACGAGTTTGTAAAGTCTTCGTATGATGCCAACCTGCTGCTGCTGACCAGTTACTCGGCCTTCGGGTACTATTTCTGCTACCCCGGCCAGCAGAGATATTCGCACAACTCGTATCTGGCTTTTACAGAGGACATATTCGCGAAGAACGTATGGGGCAACACCGCGGCCGGATACCAGCCCCTGTCCAACTGGTTCTTCCTGCGTCCCGGCTGGTACAACGGAGCCACTTACGATGTTATAACCAACATGACGATTCCCTACATGTTCGAATACACCGACCCTGTGGCGCGTATCGGATATGCACATGCCGTATGCCCGGCCTTTACGACGGACGAGACCCTTCTCAACCGTGCGGAGGCCTATGTCATGCAGCATGAGTACGACAAGGCGACCGCCGACATCAATACCTATATCCGCAGCATCGTCAAGCCTGCGAACTTCCCCAATGACCTTAGCACCGAGGGCATCGTGAACTTCTATTCGGCCATCGGGTACGGGACATGGGACAATCCTACCATTAAGAAAAAACTCAACCCGGCGTTCAATATCGGAGCCGACGGCGGCGTCCAGGAGTCGATGCTGCAATGCGTGCTCGGGATGAAGCGCATCAACCAGCTCGGACAGGGACTCCGCTGGTATGACGTCAAGCGTTACGGCATCGAAATCTGGCGCCGCACGCTGGAACCGGATCCCAAGGCCGGACAATACGATGCAGCCCTCAAGCCCAAGCGGCTTGACGACGTACTGCTCGCCGGCGACCCCCGCCGCGCCGTGCAGCTTCCCAAAGACGTGATTGCCGCCGGCATGGAACCGAATCCCCGCACCGTCGGAAAACCTGCCGACAGGAGCCTCAAGCCCAAGGACATTCCTGCTGAACCCATTAATTCCGAACAGTTATGAAAAAGTATATATTTCCCCTACTGATCCTGGCCGCATCCGGCCTGGCATCCTGCCAGCAGGACCGGCTCGACGAGGAGAGCGTCATCAAGGACACTACCGTGGAGATGAACGAGTTCGACTACTGGCTGGAGGCGAATCTCCTGCGGCCCTACAACATCGAATTCAAGTACCGCTACGAAATGAACGAATCCGATCTGGGCTTCTGGACGGTTCCGGCCGACATCAATGCCGCCATCAACTACGCCCATCTGGTGAAATACCTCTGCGTGGACACTTACGACGAGGTGGCGGGCATCGATTTTACCCGTTCCTACTTCCCCAAGATGTTCTTCCTTATCGGTGCATGGGAGTACCGGAACAACGGCTCGTTCGTCCTCGGTACGGCAGAGGCCGGAAAGAAAATCATGCTGTCCGGCGTGAATGACCTGCCGTTCATCCTGGATTATTACGAGGGCACGGAACTCGCGGACAACCTGAACCATTATTACATCAAGACGATTCACCACGAATTCACCCACATCCTCAACCAGACCAAGACCTACGCCGAGAATTTCGGGCAGATTACGTCCAACACCTACGTAGGTGACGCCTGCTTCGACACCGACCCGTACTGGAGGGGGCGCGGCTACATCACGGACTATGCCCAGAGCGAACACCGCGAGGATTTCGCCGAGCTCTTCTCCGAGTACATCACCCATGACGCCGCCTGGTGGCAGGCGCAGCTTGACGCGGCGCACAGCGAGACCACGAATGTACGCCAGGTAACTCCTGACGCGGAGTACGGCGACGTTCTCATCAATGCCAAGATGGACATCGTCCGCGCCTATCTCCAGGATTCCTGGGGCATCGACATAGACGAGCTGCGCGACATCCTCGGACGCCGCTTCGGCGACGTCGTAGCCGGACGGGTGGATCTCAATTCCGTAAAACTCACAGCTCAGGAGGAACAATGATGAAAACAAGAAAGAGTCTTATCTTACTGGCGGCGGCAGTGCTTCTGTCTCCCCTCGCCTCCTCCTGCCTCAAGGACCAGGCGGACATTTTCGAGAAGCCGTCATCCACACGTATGCAGGAATTTCTTGAAAATGTAAGGACCGTCCTGAAGGAGGCCGACAAAGGATGGATGCTGTCCTATTATCCCGGCTCCACCTCCCCGACCTGCTATATCGGCGTGGAGTTCACGGACCAGGAAGTCGTGGCTTACAGCCAGGGCGCCCCTGAAGAAGGTGTCAAATCGACATACGTCCTTTCCACCAATGACGGGGCCGTACTTTCGTTCGACACCTACAATACCGCCATCCATTATTATGCGACGCCCGATGCAAGCCACTATCAGGCTCGCGGAGGGGATTTCGACTTCGATATCATGAACGTCGGAGAAGACCGCATCGTACTGCGCGGAAAACGGTCCCGCAATTATTGCTATCTCGACCGGCTCAAGGTCAGCGCTACCGAATTCCTCGAGGAAATCAATGAAGCCCAGAACGACTTTGACATCGTATCCTTCAGGGGAGAAATCACCGGAGGTCTCGTGGAAGGGTTCCTCGACGGAGTGTCCAACACCCTGTCCATCGGCCGAAAGGGAGCCGAAACGGCGGAAATGACCACCGCGCGCTACATGATCGTGCCCGGTGGAATCCATATCAACGAGCCTTTCACCTTCCAGGGCGTGGAATTCCAGGATTTCACCTACGACAAGGAAGCGGGAACCTTCACCGGCTCCGGGCTCACCTTCCAGAAGGTCGTCCCCGAAGGCTTCGTACCTTACAGAGATTATCTGGGCGACTGGACCTTCAACTACGACGGCGGGAGTTTCCCTGTCGAAATCGTTGCGTTCGAAGAAGGCAGTTCCTTCAAGATCAAGGGCCTGTCCGAATACTTCGAACCCGTCATCGGCTACAATGCCGCGCGCGGATACCTTACCTGGCTCGTCCAGGCCATCGGTTCCGCCGGAGCCATCGACATTATGCTGTGCGCCTGGGATTCCACCGCCGGCTATCTCACATGGAACACCGAAGACCCTGTAGGACTTGACGGTTTCGTGGAAGACAACACCGTAGAGAATCTCAAGGTCAACTGGGAGTACAACGGAGTCTGGGGCTCGTACAGCAATGACAGCTGGCTCATCTGGGGCCTGAGCGGAGGCTCATCCGCAGGGGCTTACAGCGACTGGAGTTTCGCCACAGGCAACTACCAGCTCCCCGGTCCTCTTTCCATGGTCAAAATCGCAGAATAGTTATGCATATGAAAAAATACTTCGCAATATTGACCGCGGCGGCGCTGGCACTGGCATCATGCCAGCCCCAGCAGCCTGACGGCTCAAAATACGCCCCGGCACCCAAACTGCCCACTTCCACCGGAACCGTGCAGTTCGGAGATGAAGGCGGTTCCTCCTATGTCGGCGTCACCACCGAAGAGGCTATCGAAGCCGAATCCAACAGGGACTGGGCCGTCGTGACCGTTGACAGGTACGGCTTCAGCGTCGATGCCGGGAAAAACACGGACATCGAAACACGCTACGCCATCATCTCGGTCAAATCCGGCGGACTTGAGGCTTCCGTACAGGTCGTCCAGTTCGGAAGCAGCACCAAGTACGACTGGAACGACAGTTACAGTTTCACCTACAACGGAGGCACCCTTTCCCTGCTCTACCGCACCGAGGCGACCGTCATCGTCAAGATCAACGGCGGAAACTGGATCAGCGCGGAGCCCAAGGACGGCGTTCTCACCGTTACGGTGGAAAAGAACCCCTACAAGGAGGCCCGCGAAGGCTCCATCGACTGGCAGGCCGGAGAAGACGTCCGCAGCTTCACCATCAGCCAGGCTGCGAATCCTTCCGGCGGGACTCCCGGCGGGGACGATCCTGACGAACCGACGGGGAACGTACTCTTCAGCGAGGATTTTGAGAACATCGACAACCTGGGCGAATGGTCTCTCTTTGACGCTGACGGAGACGAAAACACGTGGAATTATGGCGACGGTCTGGCTTCTCATTCCGGAATAGGCATTCTTTACAGTGCCTCATACATCAATGGTACGGGGGCTCTGACACCGGATAACTGGGTAATCACTCCCGCCATCAAGCTTTCTACAGACAATTATGTCAGTTTCTGGGTGGCAGGACAAGACCCGGACTGGGACAGCGAGCACTATGGTGTTTATATTTCCACTACCGAACCCCAGACCGGTGCAGACCTTGCTTCGTTCGAGAAACTCTTTGAGGCCACCAATCCGGTGGATGACCCTATGGAAGAGGAAATCATCCCGTATGAGGCAACCGACGGCACCTCAAATATTACCTGGCAGCGTATAGCGGTAAAAATCCCGGATGCTTATGACAACGCGCCGGCATATATCGCCTTCCGTCACTTCAACTGTACCGATATGTTTGTCCTTAACCTGGACGACGTCATGGTGACGAAGGGCATGCCGGAGAAAACCGTTGCGTCCGCGTCGGTTTCCGCTGCACGGCAACCCCGCAATATTGTTCTTTCGCCCGACTTCAAGAGAAAGTAAATGAAACGGATTCTCCGCATAGCCGTCAGCTTCGCATGTATCGTTTCCTGTACTGCGGAGACGCTTTCCGACACCGCGACCGTGCCCTCGGACAGGGGGCCGGCCGCTGAGCCGGAGTTTTCCCGCACCGCGCAGGAAAACTTCCGCGGCATGCTGCCGGGGAAAGCGCTCGTGTATGTGAGCGAAGAACTGGCGGAGCAACTGGAGAAGAAAGCCAGCGAACCGGCCGAATGGTCGCTCCTGAAAAAGGAAATCAAACTGACCGGATCCGAACGCCTCTTCCCCGATGCCGGAGAATATGAACCCCGCACGCGCCGGGAAGGGCTGCACCGATGGTATATCGTGGACTACAGCCGCGATATAGCGCCGGAAAGCGCCATAGAAACCATCGGGGCCGTTCCCGGGATACAAAGCGCCGAGCCGTGCCGGGTCATCCGGCAGCACGTCGCCGTCAACGACCCTCACTGGAGCAAGATGTGGGGCATGAACAACACCACCTATCCGGGTTACGACGTGAACTGCAAACCGGTGTGGGACAACTACACCATGGGGCGCTCCAACGTGACGGTGGCCGTAGTGGACGGAGGATTCCAGCTCAACCATCCGGACCTGGCCGCCAACGTCGCTGCGTCCGGCCACTACAACTATGTTGACAACAATACCACCATTTACCAGCATTTCCACGGCACGCATGTGGCCGGGACCATCGGCGCGGTAAATAACAACGGAACCGGCGTGACCGGGATCGCAGGCGGCAACGCGGCTGCCGGACAGCTCGGTGTCAAGCTGCTGTCGCTGCAGGTGTTCAAGACCCTGGACAACGGGCAGGACGCCAGCGCGGCGAACTTCTCCAGGGCCCTGAAAGAAGCGGCGGACAAAGGCGCTCTCATCTCCCAGAACAGTTGGGGACACTACTTCGATTTCAACGACGACGGTCAGATTACCGGCTATGAGCTCACCTACGCAAGGAATGCCCATGAGAACCCGGAACGCTCGTTTACGCAGGCCGTGGATTATTTCAACAAATACGCCGGCTGCGACAATGACGGCAATCAGAAAGCCTCGTCGCCGATGAAGGGCGGCGTGGTCATCTTTGCGGCCGGCAACGAAGACATTCCCTACGGCTCGCCCGGCAATTATGACGGCTGTCTTTCCGTAGGCGCCATCAACCGCAACGGAACCCGTGCCTATTTCTCCAACTACGGCGAGTGGGTCGATATCTGCGCTCCCGGAGTGGATGTGTACAGCACCTATCTCAACGGGCAATACACCTACATGAGCGGGACTTCCATGGCCTGCCCCCATGCGTCCGGCGTCGCCGCCCTCGTCCTTTCCCACCTCGGGGGGCAGGGTTTTACGGCGGATGAACTCCGGGCGCGCCTTACCACCGGAGCAAAGGCGATTGCGCCGTCAACCGGCAGCAAGCCCATAGGTCCGCTCGTGGACGCGATGGGGGCCATCAACATGAACGCATCGGGGAAAACGCCCGATAAAATCGAAGATGCGAAGACCGCGGCCGTCGGACACAACCTCACGGTGGATTTCACTTCCAACGGAGCCTACGCCTACATGGCAATAGCCGGCAGGCAGAAATCCGCGGTCGCAAACGCGGACCTGTACAACCCCTCGTCCGCGCTTGTAACCGCCACCAGGATTGCCTCCGCATCCGACACACAGGGAACACCGATGTCCATCCTGCTGGCCGGGCTTGCGCCCGACACCGACTACTACGTGACCGTGGTCGCCTACAGTTACGACAAAAAGTTCTCGCCACTCTCGGACATCCAGACCATCAGAACCGGACAGAACCAAAAACCGGTTTACAACATTTCCGATTATCCTGTAGGAGGGTTCTCCTTCCCGCATCACAGCATCGTCAGCCTGCCCGTCACGTTCAGCGACCCGGACGGCGATGCCATGACCGTGACCTTCAAGACCTCCGGACGCGCTTCACTTGACCCCAACAACGGCTCCGAAGGGCTTTACAACTTCAAGCTCATGTGCCCTCTCGCCGCGCCCGGCAGTTATACAGCCACCCTTGAGGTGAAGGATGAGGTCGGAGCAAGCACGCGGGGTACGATATTTTATACCATACTCCCCAATACCGCACCGGAAAAAGTCAAGGACTTTGAGGTTGTGCTGTTGGAGAGCGAGACCGCGTCCGCCGAAATCAACCTCGGAGAATATTTCAACGATCCTGACGGAGAGCCGCTCTTCTTCCGCGCCACCTCCATGGATGCCAAAGTGGCTTCCGCAACCGTGGATGACGACGGGAAACTGACCGTCAGCGCCGTTTCGGGCGGTGTATGCACCGTGCAGATTGTTGCCGAAGACCATGAGAGCGAGAGGGTCGAGGCTCCGCTTACCGTACTCGTACGTCCGAAGGACTCCCCCGAAGTATTCATGTCAGGGAGCAATATCGTTACCGGAGGCAATCTCACGGTCATCCCCGGCATCGAAGAATCGCTCACCCGCGTACGCCTTATCTCCGCCACGGGAGCGGTCGTTTACAGCAAGGAAGCCGTCTGCAGCGCCGCATCACCGATTGTCATCGGTACCGACGCCCTCGCCCCCGGCATCTACGGCCTTGAGGTCGTTTACAAGAAAAAAACATACACCTTCAATATCGTCAAACGATGAAATACCGCGGATTCATACCTGTCCTGCTGCTGGCGGCGCTCAGCCTGGGGGCGTATGCCCAGGAGAATCCCGGGGCTGAAGCGATGGGACTCCTGTCCCTGCACCGCGGTGCGGCGCGCAGCGCGATGGCAGGCGCCGGAAGCGCGTCGGTTTCATCTTCTGCGGCCTTCGGGGCGTTCGACAATCCGGCGGCCCTGCCTTTCACCACCCGCATCGTTGACGCCGCAGCCTCTTACGGGATGTGGGCCCCCGGGTCCGCCGTCGCAAAGAGCGACAATATCAGTCTCGGGGTAACGGCAAAGCCCTGGAAGGCGCTGGCGCTCAGCGTTGCAGCCGTCAACCAGGCACACCCGGCCCAGAATTTCGGCGACGACACATACAAACCGCTTGACGGTCTCATATCCGCCGGGGCGGGCGTCGCATTCGGCAAACACGTCGGGATAGGCGCATCATTCATATACGCGCACCAACGCCTGATGCCCGATTATTCCCTTTCCGCATACGCCTTCCACATCGCGGCGCAGTACCATGCCAAAAACATCGACGTTACGGCGGCCGTGAGGAATATCGGCCCCGCGATAAAGTCGGAAAAGGAAAACGAATACGCCCTGCCGTCCTCCGCGCGTCTGGGGGCCACATACAACGGAAACGTGGGGAAAAGCAATATAGAGGCATCCCTCGACATGGACGTGTACTTCAGCGGGAAATTCACCGCAGCTGCGGGGGTGCAGTACTGCTACGACAATCTGCTGTACGCGCGTGCAGGATACCGCTTTGCGGCGCAGGGAGCCCCCCTCCCTTCCCATCTCGCCCTTGGAATCGGCGTAAAATGGAAGGGCTTCTGCCTCGACGCGGCGTATATAACGGCCAACGACATCATTGGAAATTCATTTGCGATAAGCATAGGATACAGATATTAATTATTAACCCAAAATAGTTTTACATTATGAGAAAATCCATTTGGACAGTATTGCTCACGGCGCTCATCGCGCTGCTGACGGCAGGCTGCGACATGGCGGCTGATTATTCCGTCCTCCAGGGACAGGTGAATAATCTCGACCAGAGGGTTTCCGCCCTGGAGCAGGCCGTGCAGAAAATCAACAAGGAGACCGTTCCCGGTCTGCAGAACCTTGTCAACGCCATCAACCAGAAGCTCACGATTCTTTCCGTGGTGGAAGGTGACGGCGAGTACACCATCACGTTCTCCGACGGAACCACCGCGGTCCTGCGCGACGGCGTTGACGGTATCGACGGCGTTGACGGTGCCGACGGCCAGGACGGCCAGGACGGAAAAGACGGGAAGGACGGCGATGACGGAAAGACCCCCGTCATCAGCATCGCCATGAACGAGGACGGCGTCTATTGCTGGACCGTCAACGGAGCCTGGCTGCTTGACGGCGACGGGAACAAGGTGCCCGTAACGACCCCCGGCCCCCAGGGCCCCCAGGGTCCTCAGGGCGATCCTGGTGAGCCCGGTGAGCCCGGAGAGCCCGGAGCCTCCGGTAAAGACGGTAATACCCCTCTCTTCGGCACCAGCTCCGACCACAAGCTCATCGTATCCTACGACAACGGAGCCACCTGGCAGCCTGTGGGCCTGAGCATCATCGACGGTAGCGGGTTCACCTCCGCCTATATCGACGAAGAGAAATCCACCGAGGATTATATCGTCCTTGTCGTCGGTGACACCGAAGTGCAGATCCCCAAGGAAAAGGCATTCGCCCTCAAGATTGAATATACCGGCGATTTGGGCAGCGTAGGAATCAACGGCGGCAGCACCCTCGCCCTCCCCTTCACCGTTGAAGGCGCCGGCGCGGACGACGATGT
The DNA here is from genome assembly GCA_017445015.1 of Bacteroidales bacterium. GTDB lineage: Bacteria > Bacteroidota > Bacteroidia > Bacteroidales > UBA932 > Cryptobacteroides. The sequence goes on from JAFSVL010000078.1 coordinate 89,321, forward strand.
GACCGTGGACGTGCTCAGCGCAACCGCAGGCCTCAACGCCAGGATTTCCGCCAATTATATCCTTATCACCGCCGACGAAGGGGTCAACTCCGGAAAGGTGTTCGTCTTTGCCGACAACAACAAGGGCAAAACCAACATCAAGGTCATCAAGCTGGAAGAAGGCGTACTTGAGGCCATCGCCGATGTGAGTGCGCAGGTAGGTCCCGAGGGTGGCGAAATCGCCCTCAAGGTCAACACCAACAAGCAGTACAATGTGTTCATTTCCGAGGGAGACGAGTCCTGGCTGTCCGTCGAAGACGCAGCCTCCAAGGCCGTCCGCACCGACAACCTCGTCATCAAGGTTGCGCCCAATGCCACCGGTGCATACCGTGAGGGAAGCGTCACCATTACCGACGACGCTACCGGCGAGACCATCGAGAGTTTTGTCATTCTGCAGCAGCCGAACGCCGATGTGGCCACGGACATCTACTCCATCCGATCCCTCAGCGACGGGACCGCGGTAGCGGGCAAAGATGCCGTCGTCCTGGCCTCCTCCAAGGAGGGTGCGCTCGTAGTGGATGCCGACGGCGCATACATCTACCTCAAGAAGGACGGCAACACCGCGGTGCGCGGCGACAAGGTTTCCTTTGCGGGCGTGAAGAACACCACCGAGGACACGAAAGTCAAGTACGTAGAGGCCGACCTTATCGAAGTGACGGCCAGCGGACAGGAAGTGACCGATCTTGAATGGATGTACATCGGCGCAGGAGAAAATTACAACTCCATCAACTCCGGTTCCAGCGGCATTCTCGAGAAAGACGAGAAAGGCTGGTTCATCACCGCGCCCATGGGCTCCCCCATTTACATTGAAGAGCCCCTGGATATCGACCTCGCGGCACTGGAAGGCAAGGTCATCACCATCAAGGGTTACACTAACGGCGCCACATCTGAATTCTACGGATTCATCGTCAACTCCGTTGAGGAAGTGGTGTTCGAACTGAATCCCAACTGGACGCTCAGCTTCGAAGGCGAAGTCACCGAGTCTATCTACACGATGGACGAGATTCTGAACACCGTCTCCGGCGGCAGCGATTATTACGCCATCTACGGAAACAGCACCTATCCCGTCTCCATGATTGAGCAGGCCGGTTCCCTTGAAAACCTCGCCGCCTACGAGAGTATGCAGGCCGCGGACTGGGTTCAGTACTACATGTACGCCTATCAGCAAACCATTGACGACAACGCCAGTATTGAAACCGGCAGCTTCTATCCGGATGCCAAGGGCTACGGCGAATTTGTCGCCTTTGCCGTCGGAGTTACCGAAGAAGGATACGTAAGCGGCAAATACGCCGTCCTCCAGTACACCAAGGAAGATCCCCACAAGAAGCTTGCCTATGCCGAGTGGCTTGGGAACTGGAAGGTCGGCGGTGTTGAGTGGACCATCAACCCGAATGTGGAAGGCGAGTCCTACACCGTGCTCGGCGCTATTAGCTACAACAACCTCGAACTCGAATTCGACGGTCTGTATGTTGACGGCTCTTTCGCCTTCATGGAGAAGGACTTCGGTCCGATTATCGAGGGTTACGAGCACGTGACGATGGGCGGTGAGTATTATTCAAATACCGAACACTGGGGGCTGAACGATAATCTGACCGAACCTTCTGTCATCTTCTCGGTAACCGGACTCAAGGATGGCAGTTTCGAAATTACGCCTGGCCAACTCGAGGGTTACGGGAAATATAATTACATGAGTCTCTGGGGCCTCAAAGCCGACGGCAGCAAGACGGAATTCGCTTATAAGAAAATGCCTACCATCTGGGAGTGGGTGGATCCGAGTGTGGAGCCCAGCCCGCTTGAGAAGAACTACACGGCCTCCGATATCATCGCCGGGATTTCTCTTGATAAACTCACATCCACAAACTGGATTTATTATGCGCGCACAGATGGAGAAATTGCCGAAGACCGCAATGTCGTAGGGTATGTTACGTTCACTGTCGCCGATGATGCAGGCACGCTTGTAAATGCCAGTGGAATGCTAGGAGAGGACATGCCTGGGCAGCTTCAGTTCCGCTACAATAACGGATTCATTTACAATACCTCCACATATGTGGGCAACTATGGCAGTTACTATACATATTCCTTGCGTCCCGTCGTACTCAATTCTTCGGGAGGTGTTTACTCAAGCCTTTACCAAAACTGGCTGGGCGGCGGCTATGTGAACGAAGGTATTCTTGCTCTGGTTGACGTAGGTGCCTACTCTTCCCAGGGCGTGGAAACTGCCGGATTTGGTGTCGGAGCTTTCAGCGGAAACTCCTATGCCGGCTGGTGGGAGAAATTCGGTCATATTCTTCTGCTTGATCCCGCAGTGTACGGAACCTCATCCGTCTCTGCATCAGCAGCGACAGGTCAGTCAAAGACAATAAAGGCCGGAGAAAATGTCAACTCAAATCTCAGGAATTCCGAAAGAAAAGAATTCCAGACTGCAGAGCAAAAGGTTCCTGCCACCCAGCAGCCTGCCACCATCACAAGGAAAGTCCGCGAGGCAAAATAATCCTCACAGATATTCTTTAAGATAATAATGGAAACGGCCCCTTCCCGGGGCCGTTTCCTGTAGAAATTTACAATGACTGGCCGCCGAGAAGTTCCAGGATCTCGGCGGTAATCTTTTGCTGACGCCCCTTGTTGTACTCCAGGACCAGCTCGGACAGCAGGGCTTCCGCATTGTCGGTGGCCACCTGCATCGCCAGCGTACGGGCCGCGCACTCGGCGGCAAAACTGTCGATACAGACGGTGCGCAGTTTCAGCCGGATCAGCGCGGGAAGCAAAGTCCGGGCAATTTGCGCCGGAGCGGGTTCATAGAGCACGCGCTTCTCCATATCGGCCTCGTCGCCGCCGCCCCCGTACGCAAAAGGCAGCAGGTCGCTGACCCGCACCTCTTGTCTGGAGAGGGAGGCGCAATGCGTATAAACAAGGATGACGCGGGAGAATTTTCCCTCCGCACAGGCTGCCATCAGGCGGTCCGCCAGGGCCGCAGCCCCCTGGAACCCCGCAAGGGTAACCAGGGTATTGAAATCCTCACCGGTGAAATATCCCGCCCGCCGCATCGCATCGGCCATCTTTCGGCCTATGGCAAACACGGTAGCACCGGGGTGGTTTTCCACTTCCCGGAGGGCCTGCCGGACGACATTGGCATTGAACGCGCCGCAGAGCGAAGTATTGGAGGCCAGCGCGACGATGGCGACGGGCGCATCCGGCGCTATCGGCAGCAAACGGCCATTAAAGGCATTGGAGGGCAGGGTCCGGGCGACGTCGGAGAGCGCATCGCCGTATCTCCGCAGCCCGTCGGCGTACTGCTGGGCCTTGTGCAGTTTGGACGATGCGATGAGTTTCATCGCCGAGGTGATCTTCAGCGTCCCCCTCACCGATGCAATCCGGTCCTTGAGTTCCCGCAGCGATGCCATCAAATCAATGCTTCTACGATTTGAGCGGCGACGCCGCGGAGGATATCGCCGGCACCTTCGGGCAGGCGGCCGGCGTCAAGGTCCGCAAGCAGCCCGCTATGGGAGTCGCGCATCCTTTCCAGGAACAAGCGCTGGAACTGGGGCACCTGCTCCAGGGAAATCCTTTCCATCAGGGCATTGATTCCGCAATAGAGAACCGCCACCTGTTCTCCCACCGGCATCGGGCTGTATTGCGGCTGCACCAGCAGACGGGTATTTTTACGTCCGCGGTCGAGCGTCATCAGCGTCAGCCGGTCCATATCGGAGGAATACTTGGAGAAGGCCTCCAGCTCATTATACTGCGCCTGGTCGATTTTTAGGGTACCCGCCACCTTCTTCATGCTCTTCACCTGGGCCGCACCGCCCACGCGGGACACGGAGATACCCACGTTGATGGCAGGCCGGATTCCGGCATTGAAGAGCGAGGACTCCAGATAGATCTGTCCGTCGGTAATGGAAATCACGTTGGTGGGGATATAGGCGGAAACGTCTCCCGCCTGCGTTTCGATAATCGGAAGGGCCGTCAGCGAACCGCCGCCCCGGACCTTGCCTTTCAGGGCTTCGGGGACATCGTTCATCTGCTGCGCCACTTCCTCCTGGGACACGATTTTGGCAGCCCGCTCCAGCAGGCGCGAGTGAAGGTAAAAAACATCGCCCGGATAGGCCTCCCGCCCCGAGGGACGTTTGAGGATCAGGGATACCTCGCGATAAGCCACCGCCTGTTTCGATAGGTCATCATAGACCACGAGCGCCGACCTGCCGGTATCGCGGAAGAATTCTCCCACGGCAGCACCGGCAAAAGGTGCAAAATATTGCAGCGCGGCGGGATCGGCGGCCGTCGCGGATACGACGATGGTATAATCCATCGCCCCCTTGTCGCGCAGGGTCTGGACGATCGATGCGACCGTGGAGCCCTTCTGCCCTACGGCGACATAGATGCAATAAACGGGATTCCCCTTGAGGTATTCGGAGCGCTGGTTGAGAATGGTGTCGATGGCGAGGGCTGTCTTTCCCGTCTGCCGGTCGCCGATAATCAGTTCGCGCTGGCCGCGGCCGATGGGAATCATGGCGTCGATGGCCTTGACCCCGGTCTGCAGGGGCTCGGTCACCGGTTCGCGGAAAATGACGCCGGGGGCCTTGCGCTCCAGCGGCATCCTCACAAGTTCTCCCGTCACGGGCCCAAAACCATCCAGGGGTTCCCCCAGCGGATTCACGACACGCCCCACCAGGCCGTCTCCCACGGGGATGGAGGCGATGGTCCTGAGCCGGCGGACGCTCATCTCCTCACGCACCAGGTCGGTCGCACCGAAGAGCACGACGCCCACATTGTCCGCTTCCAGGTTCATCGCCACGGCCTTTACGCCGGATTCGAATTCCACCAGTTCCCCGGCTTCCACGCCTTCCAGCCCATAGATACGGGCCACCCCGTCGCTGACCTGCAGTACGGTGCCCACCTCTTCATAGCGAACACGATGATCCACGCCCTGAAGCTGCTCCAGCAGGATATCGGAAATTTCGCTGGCCTTTATCGAATTATTTGCCATTACAATACTCTGGTTCTGTTTTTTTCATTAAGGGATGCGAGCAGCGTGCGCAACTGCGTCCGTACGCTTGCATCCATGCGGCTCCCGTCCACGTCCAGCACGAAACCGCCGATAATCTCAGGGTCCACGATTTCTTCCATCACAAGGGTGCCCGGCTGGCCGGAGGCAAGACGATCCCGCACCTGCTGCGCGAAGCGCGGCGCGGGGACGGCGGTCACCAGCCTCACCGCTTTCCGCCCGGTCTGCGCATCATAAAGCCTGATAAAACTATGCAGGATGAATTTCAGGTATTCCTTCCTGTGATTCCTCACCAGCAGCACCACAAAGTCCGAGAGTTCCTTCTCGAACTGCATGCCTTTCGCCGCCGAGGGGTTTTTGAGGAGCCGCCGCACCTGGGCGCACACCGCCTCGCCGTTCCCGGTATGGTTTACATACTTGAGCAGCGCCTTGGCATAACGCAGTGAGACAGTCCCCGTATTCATCGCCTAACTGTTATCATTGTCCCGCAAGACCTCATCCGAAAGGCGGTCCAGCAGCGCCTGTTGCGACGCATCATCCGAGAGGCGGTCCCGGAGGATTTTCTCTGCGATGCTTACGCCCAGCAGGGCTATTTCCCGCCGGGCCTGGGAGAGGGCAGCCTCTTTCCCCGCGGCGATTTCCTCCCTGGCGCGGTCAAGGATCTGCGCCGAGAGCGCCTGCGCCTCCTCGCGCGCCTCGGAAAGCATCCGGGCCCGTGCTTCGGACGCCTCCTTGAGCAGTTGCGCCTGCTCGTGACGTGTCTGTTCCATGATCCGGCGATGTTCCTCTTCCAGTGAGGAAAGCCTGCTTTCCGCCTCTTCCGCCTTTCTGAGCGACGTTTCTATATACGCATTGCGCTTGTCAATCATTGAGGAAATGACGGGAAATCCCCACTTTGCCAAGATGAAGAACACGATGGCAAAGATCAGGACCATCCAGAGCAGCAGGCCCGGTTCGGGAAGCAAGAGCGACATAACTATTTCGCTATCAGGCAGACGACGATGGCAAAGAAGCAGACGCCTTCGATCAGTGCCCCGGCAATAATCATACTGGTACGTATGCTTCCGGCGGCTTCAGGCTGGCGGGCGATGCCCTCCATGGCGGATTTACCGATTTTTCCGATGCCGAATGCGGCGGCGATGGCGGCGATGGCGGCGCCCAAAGCAGCCCCGAAGCGGCCGATCTGCATACCGGCAGCCACCTGAAGTAAAAGGGTTGAAAGTAACATAAGAAGTATAATTTAATGGTTTGTTTGTCGTGAAGCGCCGATAAACACGGCGGAAAGCATGGTGAACACATAGGCCTGGATAAAGGCCACCAGCAGCTCCAGGCAGTCCATAAAGACGCCCAGCAGCACGGATACCGCCATCATCGAACCATTGATGACAGGCTCCATCCTGGCCGTGACGAAAATCACGCAGAGCAGGCCGATCAGCATCGCATGCCCGGCGAAGATATTGGCAAAGAGCCGGATCATCAGCGAGAAAGGCTTGGTAAAGAGCCCGATCAGTTCAATGAGCGGCATCAGCGGCAACGGCACCTTCAGGAACACCGGTACATCCGGCCAGAAAATATCCTTCCAATAGTGCCTGCTGCCGAACACATTGGTCGCGATAAAGGTACACATCGCCAGCACGAAGGTAACGGCAATATTGCCCGTCAGGTTGGCCCCGCCGGGAAAAACGGGCAGGATGCCCAGCAGGTTGTTCAGCAGGATGAAAAAGAAAGCCGTCAGCAGATAAGGGGAATAGCGCTTGTAATCCGGGCCGACCGCTTCCTTGATGACTTCGTCCTCAATCATCACGATGACCGGTTCCAGCAGGGCCGCAATCCCCGTCGGCGTCTCGTGCAGCACATCGTGCCTCCGGTACCAGCGTGCCGTCAGCAGGATCAGCACGACCAGCAGCAGGGAACTGAAAAGCAGTGAAAGCACATTGCGGGTGATGGAAAGGTCGGCCGGGCGCACGGGCCCGTCCGGGGTGTTCTCCACCACTTTCCCCGCATACGGACTGTCCTCGGCGGCCATCTCAAAACCGGCGCAGGGCAGCGCCGAGGCAAGGAATACGTGCCAGCCTGTAGTGCGGCTGCGCACGATGACCGGCAGAGGGACCTTGTGCCAGAAATAGGCGTCCCCGGTGTGCTCATAGATAATTTCCGTCACATCCAGGTCCGCCTGCTCCGGGACGTCCCGGGCAGATACGCGAAGCGGGGAAAGCACCAGCAGCACCGCCAGGACGAAAATGCAGTTCAAGCCTTTTCCACGCATATCGTAACGATGTCTTGAGCTATGGTAAACACTCCGCTGCGGATGGAGAAACGCTCCTCGCCCTCCCCTGCCTTCCAGCGGATTTCCCCCGCGGTGAGCGCAGCGGTCAACGGCGCGTGCGAGGGCAGCAGTTCCATCGGCGCATAGGCACCGGGAAGCCAGACGGCCTCGGCCGTCTCCTCCCGGAAAGCGTCCGGGGTAAAAATGCGAAGTGTGAGTCGTCCCGTCATGATTTACTGTTTTCCAGCAGGGCTTCTCCCTTGCGGATGGCTTCTTCGATAGTCCCGACATTGAGGAAAGCCTGTTCGGGAAGGTCGTCGAGTTCCCCGTCCAGAATACGGCGGAAACCCTCGACGGTATCCTCGATATCGACCATGACTCCGGGAACGCCTGTAAACTGTTCCGCCACGGCGAAAGGCTGCGAAAGGAAACGCTGCACGCGACGGGCCCGGTTGACCGTCATCCGGTCCTCTTCCGAAAGTTCATCCATGCCCAGGATGGCGATGATGTCCTGCAGCTCCTTGTTGCGCTGAAGGATATGTTTCACGCGCTGGGCCGTCTCGTAATGCTTTTCGCCGACGATATTCGGGTCCAGGATGCGCGAGGTGGATTCCAGCGGGTCCACCGCAGGGTATATGCCCAGCTGGGCGATCTTCCGGCTGAGCACCGTGGTCGCGTCAAGGTGCGAAAAAGTTGTCGCAGGCGCCGGGTCCGTCAAATCGTCCGCAGGCACATACACCGCCTGTACGGAGGTAATGGAGCCCTTTTTCGTCGATGTGATGCGTTCCTGCATCTGTCCCATTTCCGTAGCCAGGGTAGGCTGGTATCCCACGGCCGAAGGCATACGTCCCAGAAGGGCCGAAACCTCGCTGCCCGCCTGCGTGAAACGGAAAATATTATCCACGAAAAAGAGGATGTCGTGCGGTATGGAAGGGTCGTCCGAATCCCGGAAGGATTCGGCGAGCGTCAGCCCGGAAAGCGCCACGGAACTGCGCGCTCCCGGCGGCTCGTTCATCTGACCGAACACCATGGACACCTGGGATTTTTCCAACTCCGCCTTATCGACCTTCGAAAGGTCCCAGTGCCCCTCGGCCATACTTTTGTTGAATTCCTCTCCGTAGCGGATGACGCCGGATTCAATCATTTCACGCAGGAGGTCATTGCCCTCGCGGGTACGCTCCCCCACACCGGCAAATACGGAGAATCCGTTGTGTTTCTTGGCGATATTGTTGATGAGTTCCTTGATAAGCACGGTCTTGCCTACGCCGGCACCCCCGAAAAGACCGATTTTTCCACCCTTGAGGTAGGGTTCCAGCAAATCGATGACCTTGATGCCGGTATAGAGCACCTCGCTGGCTGTAGCCAGGTCTTCGAAGAGAGGCGGATCCCGGTGGATGGGCAGCGATTCGCCACCGAGAACGGGGTCCAGCCCGTCAATCACGTCACCGTTGACATTGAGCACGCGCCCCTTGACCAGACGGCCGACGGGCATGGAGATGGGAGCTCCGGTACATTCGGCCTCAAGACCCCGTCTCAGGCCGTCGGTCGAATCCATGGCCACAGCCCGCACCGTATCTTCTCCGATATGCTGCTGCACTTCCGCCACCAGGATACGTCCGTCGGGACGGGTGATATGCAGGGCCTCGTGGATACCGGGCAGATGTTCCGCTCCGCACTTTTCAAAATGCACATCGACGACAGGACCGATGATCTGCTCTATTTTTCCTTTAACACTATTCATCAATCGGCTTATTGATTGCTAAAAAACAGTACAAATATCTTACGGGGGAAATTCCCGCCGATTGTTGCGAAATTACAATTTTTTTACGAGTTTTGTACTATTATGAAACATTTCGTCTCCGTATTTTTAGCGCTTGCGCTTCTGGGCGGAAGTGCGGCACACGCAAAGATTACCCTCCCCTCCGTCATCAGTGACAACATGGTCCTCCAGCAAAACACCGGCGTCACCCTCTGGGGGTGGAGCGACTCCGGGAAGAAAGTGAGCGTCATCACCGGCTGGGACAAAAAAAATACTGTCGCCATTCCGGATGCCTATGGCAAATGGACCGTCAAAGTCACTACCCCCGCAGGCAGCATGCGGCCCTATGAAATCAGCATCTCGGACGGCGAAAAGACAATTCTGCGCAATATTTTAATCGGCGAAGTATGGTACTGCTCCGGGCAATCCAACATGGAAATGCCCGTAAAGGGCTATGCTTCCCAGCCGGCGGAAGGAGGCACGGACGCCATCATGGCCGCCCGCCCCGAGCGCCCCATCCGCATCTGCAACATCAAAAAATGCTCCTCGACTACGGTCAAGGAAAATACCACCGGAAGCTGGCAGCTGCATACTCCGGAGAATGTGGCGAACATCAGCGCCACGGCCTATTTCTTTGCCGATTACCTGCAGGCGCACATCGACGTTCCCGTGGGAATCCTCGTCACCAGCTGGGGCGGAAGTTCCATCGAGACCTGGCTGGACCGCGAGACCATCGAAAGGGACTTTGCCGGGGAATTCGACCTTTTCTACCTCGGACAGCCCTGGGACAAGAGTTACGGAAAGAAAGATCACCAATGGCCCTGCCTGCTCTACAACGGTCAGGTCAACGGCCTGGTCCCCTACACCTTCAAGGGGATAATCTGGTATCAGGGCGAGGCCAACCGCAGCAGGCCCGAACAATACCTGCGCCTGATGCAGTCCTACGCAAAGATGATGCGCGACAAGTTCCAGAATCCTGACGCGCCCTATTACTTTGTACAGATTGCGCCCTATAACTATGACAGGAGCGACAGCGTCAACTCCTATGTTTCCGGCTACCTGTATGAAGCCCAGCAAAAAGCTTCCGAACTGATTCCCCACAGCGGCATGGCCGGCACGCTTGACATCGGGGAATACGGCACCATCCATCCCCGCAGGAAGCGGGAAGTGGGACAGCGGCTGGCCCTTCTGGCCCTCGTCAACGACTATGGCTTCAAGGGCGTCGATCCGGTTTGCCCTACCTTCCAAAGCGTCACCTTCGACGGCGGGAAGGCAACCGTCCGCTTTAAAGTGGACAAACTTGGACTCTCGCCGATGGGGGTTATGTATGAGGGTTTCGAAATCGCAGGTGCGGACAAGGTCTTCCACAAGGCCAAGGCGACACGCGCAAAAGACAAGGCCTGCGTGGACGTGTGGAGCGATGAGGTTCCCGAACCTGTCGCCGTACGATACGGCTTCCGCAACTGGGCGGTGGGCAGCGTCTTCAACAATTACGGCATTCCCGCCGCACCGTTCCGCACGGACGGCTGGACCCTGGAAGAAGCGCAATAGGCATTCAGGCGAAAATCTCCCGGAGTACGGCGAGGGAACGCAGTTCCAGATGACATTCGGCATGATAGCCGAGATAATTCAGGAGGACCGTGGCGATAGCGCTGCGGTCTTCTCCTTTCAGCGGATAGAGCAGCACTGAAGCCTCATCCGCCCCGCAAAGGGCGGAAAGTTGCTGCAGACGTTCCCCGGCAAAAGGAGCGATGGACTCTGGCCCCGGAGCGAAGCCCAGTTCACGGCACAGGTCCAGCAGGAACCACAGGTGGAAGGAGGCGAAATTATCCTCCAGCGAGTCCAGCGTCAGGATATGCTTACGGCAGTTGTCGAAAAATGCAGCGTCACCCGTTCCGTCCCGCATCAGGCGGAACAGAACCTCGCTCATAAAGAGGGTCAGCGCATTCTTGGCAGGGTTGCTGCGGATACCGGAAAGCGGCGATTCCGCAGCAAGCGAGCGGATCCGCCAAAGGTCCGAATGTGGATTCTCGATAATCTCCACATCCAGAAGGGACAAAGGGAGGAAGAAGGCCTGAGGTGTCCTGGAACCGGGACTTACCAGAAAACTGCGGCGCCCCATCCGGCGGCTCAGGCACTGCAGGACGAGGGAGCGCTCCCCCGTCTTGGTCGCATGCAGGACAATCAGACGGTCGGCAAGAATCATTTCGCCAGATAAGCGGCCATCGCACGAAGCGCCTTTCCCCGATGGGAAACGGCATTCTTTTCCTCTTCCGAAATCTCGGCGAAGGTTTTCCCGCCAAAGCCCTCGGGAATAAACACAGGGTCGTATCCAAAGCCCTTGACCCCGCTGCGCAGCAGGGCGATCCGCCCCTCTACGCAGCCTTCAAAGAAACGCTTCTCTCCGTTCAGGATCAAGGTGATTACGCTGCGGAAACGGGCGGTGCGGGGAACGTCCGGTCCCAGGGCGGCCATTTCGGCCAGCAATTTCTCCATATTATCGTCGAAACTGCAATGCTCTCCCGCATAACGCGCTGTATAAACTCCTGGCGCACCGTCCAGGCAATCCACTTCCAGGCCGGTATCATCGGCAAAGCAGTCCGCTCCCGTCCGGGCATAGATATACTCCGCCTTCTGGACGGAATTCTCCTCCAGCGTCTCTCCCGTCTCGGGAATCTCCTCCGTAATGCCGAACTGCGCAGGAGTCACCAGTTCATAGTCCGGCCCCAATATCTCGGAAGCCTCCCGCAGCTTTCCCTTGTTTCCAGTAGCAAACAGCAAACTTGTCATCATAGATAAATCAAACCCATAATGGAAAAATGCTGCGGATTCGCCGTCTGCGACCATTTACCCGGACAGGGTCGCGAAGCGACAGGGAGCAGATGGCAATCCGCTGCAATAGCAAAAAGTAACGTTTTTCAGTTAATCCGGGGACTTTTCAGCGCCTCGCGCAATTCGTCGTCATAACGCAGCCGTATCTCCATTCCGGCTTTCTGGAAGCGGTATCGCACCACGATCGCCTCCTCGATAAAAGGAATCAGTTCCTCCCTGGCACGTCGCAGCGCATCTTCCTTGCTCACATTCACCTTCTTCTCCAGCGCCTCCAGCAACGCCAGCGTCTCCGGATCCGGCCCCTCCTTCTTCAGGGAATCGCGCATCCGGTCAAAATAGGTCTTGGCACTGCTCCTGTAATCGAATTCCTGCTTCGCGGCAAAACTTACAAAATCTTCGTAATCCTCGAAATGGAACTTGTCCGTCGCGGGAATCGACGCATGCGTCTTCACATACTCGAGCGCATAATGCTCGATGACCTGCCATCCTGCCAGCGCATAGACGATACGGCTATACTCCCTGCGCTTGAGCAGCACATCCGGCGTGATGCCTCCCCCGTCCCGCACTTCGCGCCCTGATACGGTCCGGAACACGCTGGTCAGGGAATCCGGGATATTTCCCACACTGCCATCCTCCCTGCGATGCGCATAATCCTTGATCTGCACGCAACGTCCGCTGGGAATATAATACTTCGCCGTCGTTATTTTGAGCTGCCCGCCATAAGGCAGCGGATGAATGCTCTGCACGAGACCCTTTCCGAAGGTGCGCTGGCCCATGACGGTCGCCCGGTCCATGTCCTGTAGCGCTCCGGCAACGATTTCCGAGGCCGACGCGGACTGGGAATCCACCAGCACGATCAGCGGCAGGTTCACATCGAAGGGAGACTCCTGCGTCTTATACACCCGGTCCTCGTCCTTGCTCCGGCCTTTGGAAGTCACGACCAGGGAGCCTCTGGGCACAAAAAGCCCCACAATCTCCACCGCCTCCTGCAGCAGGCCGCCCCCATTGCCGCGAAGGTCCAGCACAAGTTCCTTCATCCCCTGCCGCCGCAAGGCCGGGAGTTTGGAACGGAGCTGGTCCGCAAGCCCGGAAGTAAAGCCGCTGAGGGCGATATAGGCGGTCTTCGCATCCAGCATCCCGGCATATTGGATATCCGGGAGGTGAATCTTTTCGCGGGTGACCGTCAACTCCTTCCGGCCGCCGCCCCGCACCTTCTCGACAAGGAAATGCACCTCCGTCCCCGCCGTTCCTTTCATCCGGGAACTGCATTCGGAGACTTTCAGGCCCGCGACGCTCTCTCCGTCAATCGTCAGGATGACATCACCGGGTTCAAGCCCGCCCTTGTGTGCGGGAGAATTTTCGTACACCTCGTTGATCAGTACGCCCCCGTCCAGTTCCGGCTTATAGATAATGGCCCCGACGCCACCGTAGGTATTGCTGATCATCATCTGGAAATTATCCCCTTCTTCTTCGGGGACATAGACGGTATAGGGGTCCAGGTTGGAGAGCATGGCATCCACGCCCACCTTTTCCATCCTGTCCACGGGCAGCGAATCCACATAACTGCGCCCCAGTTCCTTGAGGATGGCACTCTGGATTTCAATCCATTTCCCCATCGTAAAGTCCCGGGACTGGGCAAAAGTGTTTGCAGCAACTCCCGTTCCAAGCAGGAGGACCGCCAATAGCATCTTTTTCATATTCTTTCCCATATATACAATTTATCTCCGCGATGCAGTCTTCCGGGCCATGCTCCTTCCGGTTTTACCGCGACAGAGCAGCGCACCCCTTTCCCCGCCGTGTCCGCCGGTTCCAGATCCACGCGCAAATCCTCGACGCGGAATTCTACCACTCCGGTATTCCGGCCGATGACCATCACTTCATCGCCGCGTTGCAAATCCACGCTTTCTACGGCGATTTCCGCCACGGCGATACGGTCGAACCAGTTGGCCACCTTGCCGCAATAGACCTTCCGCCGTGACGAACGGTTGCCATACACCTCGCTCCACTGTCCCAGTTGCGCCCCCTGATACCATCCATCCCAAAACCCACGGTTGAACACCTCGTCCAGTTCCGTTTTGAGCCTCGCACCGAGTTCAGGGCTGAACGTCCCGTCACAGACGGCATCCGCCGCCCTGCGGTAACAGGAAACGCATCGCTTCACATACTCGGCACTCCTGGCCCTCCCCTCAATCTTAAAGACGCTCACGCCGCTCTCCACCATTTTATCCAGGAATTCTATCGTACAGATATCCTTGGGCGACATGATGTATTTGTTATCCAGTCGCAGTTGCTGCCCGGTCTCCAGGTCCGTGACTTCATAACCGCGCCGGCAGACCTGGAAGCAAGCCCCCCGGTTGGCGGACGCACCGTAGTTATGCAGACTCAGATAGCACTTTCCGGATACCGCCATACAGAGCGCACCGTGCACGAACATCTCCAGCCGCAAAGGCTTGCCGCCGGGACCGGTAATCTTCTCTTCGCGGATGCTCCGGCTGATGGCCTTTACCTGCTCCAGATTCAATTCCCGGGCCAGCACGGCGACATCGGCATAAGGGGCATAGAAACGCAGCGCTTCGGCATTGGCGATGTTCAGCTGCGTCGAAAGGTGGACTTCCAGCCCGAGCCTTTGGCATTCGAGCAGCGCCGCCGGGTCCGTTGCGATAACGGCATCCACACCGGCCTCTTTGGCGGAGCGGAGCGTAGTCCTCATATCTTCAAAATCCTCCTGATAGAGGACGATATTCAAAGTCAGATAGCAACGCAGTCCGTTTTCATGACAGATGCGGGCAACTTCCGGCAGATCCTCCGCCAGAAAATTCCCCGCGGAACGGGAACGCATATTAAGGCTGCCGACGCCGAAATACACCGAATCCGCGCCCCCTTGTATAGCGGCTTGCAGGCATTCAAAGTTGCCTGCCGGAGCCATGATTTCCAGTTCTTTCCTGTCCATGGATTACTTTACGCGGCCTATCAGGGAATGGACAAAGCGGTCCAGCAGCTGCATCCGCACACCGCCGAGGTTCAATCCGGAAATGTTTGACATGGCGGAGGAATGCCACCGGGCCACTGTTTCCAGCGCCTCTTCAGGCACGGCCAAGTGCTCGTAGGCAGCCTTTACCGCCGCTATCTTTTCCGACTTTTCCCCATCCGTTACTGCAGGCCGGGAGAGCAACTGCAAAAGTCCTGCCCGATTGCCGGTCTTTTCAAGCGCACGGACGGTCAGCCAACTTTTTTTCCCGTTCAGGATATCGCCGCCGACAGGTTTTCCGAAGACCGCCTGGTCCGCATACGCATCCAGATAGTCATCAGCAACCTGGAAGGCCATGCCCAGGTTCCAGCCGAAGCCATAAAAAGCCTCACAGACCTTCTCATCCGCCCCGGCAACCAGGGCACCGATTCCGGCGGAACAGGCCAGCAGGGCCGCCGTCTTATCCCCGATCATCTCTTCGTATTCGGGCATCGATACATCCGTCCGCCGCTCAAAATCCATATCGAGTTGCTGCCCCTCGCAGACCTTCGTCGCATTCTCGGAGAACAGTTGCAGCACCTGCGAGCGCACCTTTTCAGGAGCCTTCAGCATATACTTGTAACTCTCGATGAGCATCGCATCCCCGGAAAGCAGGGCGATATCGTTCCCCCACTTCTTCCAGACGGTCTCCTGTCCGCGGCGCAGGGGGGAGTTATCCATAATGTCATCGTGGATCAGGGAAAAGGTATGGAAGAGTTCCAGGCCCGCCGCCGGGGCGAGGATTTCATCGCCCAGCGTCTCACCGCCCAGGGCGGCATAGGCAGTCAGGCACAGCCGCGGACGGATGCGCTTTCCGCCGATGGCAATCATATAGCGCTGCGGCGCATAGACATTTTCCGGCACGGAAGGGAACTCCATCCGGGCAAACAAGGCCTCAAGGCAGGCATCAATCTGTTTTTCTGAAATCATGGGATACAAAGATAATGATTTTCAAAATAAGCAAAAAAGATATCGTCTTGCCGTTCCCCTATGGCCGAATTCGTCCTGAAGGCGCTAATCCGCCCCAGCATGGCATTCCTTTCGACGCCGGCAAGCTGGCAAGGCAGGTGATCCCTATTGCACCGTATTCCCAGCCGGAACCATCGCGGGGCCATAATGAGCTCACTCACAATGCAAATTTGGCTCCTGATAATCAAGCCAGGAAGGATAGCCATCCTTATTGACAAAGGTCTTTGCAATCTCCCACTCATGATATGCAGCAGCAATCCCTAGGAATCAATATCGTTTTCCTTGAGCACGGAGATTAAGGTTGAATCGCTCATCTTTAGGACTTCTACATTTTTTGAATTTGATTCAAGGTGTTAATATAAAGAGTTATCTTTGTGCATGACCGATTTTGCAGCCATCGATTTTGAAACGGCCAACGAGCAGCGCTGCAGCGTATGCAGCGTTGGCGTGGTGATTGTCCGCGGAGGGGTAATCGAAGAGACGTTCTACAACCTGATTCACCCGGAGCCGGAATACTACCAGTGGTTCTGCCGGCAGGTGCACGGACTCGGGCCGGAAGATACTCAGGACGCTCCCCTGTTTCCGGAGGTCTGGGCGACGATCGCACCAAAAATCGCCGGGCTGCCGCTGGTTGCGCACAACGCACGCTTCGACGAAGGCTGTCTGAAGGAAGTATTCAGGGTGTATCGGATGGATTACCCGGACTATGTGTTCTACGACACGCTCGCCGCATCCCGCAGGCATTTTGGATGCAGGCTTCCGAATCATCAACTCCAGACCGTCGCCGCGGCCTGCGGTTACGACCTTACCCATCACCATCACGCCCTCGCAGATGCTGAAGCCTGCGCCGCCATTGCACTGAAACTGCTGTAAACTTAGGCGCGGACAGTGTTGCGTATTTTTTATACCTTTGTAAAAACGAATTGTGCACGGCTAGTATCGAAGGGTAAGAAGGAAGCATCAAGAAAGCGCGCTATGAAAACTGTAGGAAACATCATTTGGCTTGTTCTGGGCGGGATTGTCATTACCCTCCTTTATTACCTCGCCGGTCTGCTGATGTGCCTTACCATTATCGGCATCCCCTTCGGAACTCAGTTGTTCAAACTTGGCACTTATACCTTGTGGCCCTTCGGGCATGAACTTGTAAACGGTCCGCAAGATTCGGGATGCCTTCCCATCGTGATGAACCTTCTTTGGATCCTGTTCGGCTGGTGGGAGATCGCCCTCCTCCATCTGGGTTGCGGGCTGGTTTTCTGCATCACCATCGTTGGCATCCCCTGGGGTATGCAGCATTTCAGACTGGCCATTGCCTCTATCTTCCCGTTCGGCAAAGAAATCCGATAACCTCCTGAATACGGACGATCGTTATGAGCCAAATCGATAATTATGAACAAGTTCCCCAAAAAGAAGCTTGCGGTGCTCAGTTGTATGGATACCCGCTGATTCCTTCAGACATATCCGTCCGCGGCGGGGAAATCACTGAGACATTCTACAGCATGATTCACCCGGAACCGGAATACGACCAGGGGTTCTGCCGGCAGGTCTTTTTATCATTCTCCCTAAAAGGCCCTGACTTCGTACAAAACCGTCAGATTTGTTCGGCGGCAGGGACCCGGGGGACCTGACACCGTACAAAATCACCAAAATTCAACGCTGCGAGGTCCCTTATGGCCTATTCGGCATCCGTGACCCGGTATTTGGCCTGATTTCTTTGGTCACGCGTGCCGAAAGCACTCCGGAAGTCGATTTTTCACACATTCCCGCAGATCCCGAGTGCTATGGGACAGCAATGTCCGCCGCTAATCCAAAGGTCCGGCAACACCCCGGTGTTTTGAGCCATTTTCGGGAAGGTTGCCGGCCCTGACGGCCTGGGGAAGCGACAGCGCGACGGAAGGTGCGGGAGCGGGAGATGCCCCGGAGCGACGACCAGCCGGAGGGCCGGAAGGGTTCGGACGGCGTAGTCGCCCGTGACTCGTGAACGGGAGGGGCCCACGAAGTGGGAGGGACAGCCGCGATGGGGAGTACCGATCCGAACCCTTCCGGCCGCAGGCTGCCGCGATGGGTTCGGGAGGCGTAGTCGCCCGTGGCTCGTGAACGGGAGGGGCCCACGA
>JAFSVL010000079.1 GCA_017445015.1 Bacteroidales bacterium
GTTGGGCTGCATCACGATATCGATGTTCCCGCCCTTCTTCGGAGCCGGGACGACGGCGTCATCATAGCCCATAAAATAGGCCACCAGCACATCTCCGGGCTCACATTCGATGACAAAACGGCCCTTTTCGTCGGCCGCCGATGTATTGCGGACCTGGCCGTCGGCACCGGGCTTGGAAACGATGATGGCGCCCATCAGGGCCTCTCCTTTCTCATCGGAGATACTGCCCGTGACCTTGACCGGCGCGGCGGCAAGCCGCACCGAGAGCAACAGCAGCAAGAGGGTGAAACACCCGATACGCAGGTTATTCTTCCGGCTCATCGTCATCGTCCTCCTCTCCGTTGATTTCGTCGCGTACGACAGGGATTTCATAAATACTGACATTATCTATATACAAGGTGGCGCCCGCCCCTGCCGGAAGCGACAGGGTCAGGGTGGTTTCCGAACTGAAGACCACGCCGCCGTTGTAGATGCGGATCATCTGGAAGCAGGCGGGCTCGAAAGTTTCGTAGGGAGCGACATCCGTCACATATTCCGTCCGGGAGACGGTCGGGAAAGTCGCACCGCCGGCGAGCGTCAGATGCAAAGGAATGTTGAGCATCTCCGACGAGCCGCCCGGCATTTCCGCCCGCGCCTCGAACGCGACATAAGCATTCCGGATGGCGCTGATGCCCGTCATCGCGCCGCTGTTCCAAAGGTCGCCCGGCTGCAAGGTCAGGCAGCCTCCGGGCAGCGAAGCAAAACTCTGCCGCCAGACGCGCGCATAGCCCTGGCGGACATCCAGGAAACAACCCGAGAAGGCACTGGGAGCCGAAAAACTCAAAGTCCCCTGCCGCAAGTCCAGCGTCTTGTTCTTGACGAGCGATTCCGCGGAACATTTCACGACGTACTCGCCGGGAGCAGGATTGGTGACTTCCTGCACCTGGAACCATCCGGCCGAAGCGCCGGCCGCCTCGCCGTAAAAGATGTCCAATTCGTTGTCGGACCGGGCGGTCAAGGTGAATTTACCGCCCTCTACCGGAACGGTCAGGGTCTTGTTCAGCCGCGTTCCGTCCGAGGAAA
Source organism: Bacteroidales bacterium (assembly GCA_017445015.1). GTDB lineage: Bacteria > Bacteroidota > Bacteroidia > Bacteroidales > UBA932 > Cryptobacteroides. Next base: position 1,063 of record JAFSVL010000079.1, read on the forward strand.
GCACCTCCAGGCGAGGGGCGGGGTCCTTGGCCGAACAGGATAGCAGGAGGGCCGCCGACAGGCAGAACGCTCCTATATGGAACCATTTTCTCATTTTATCATTTTCTCATTTTATCTTGTCAAGGTTGAAATCCACGATAATGGGCAGGTGGTCGGAAGGACGCTTGAAATTGTCCCTGACCCCGGAAGACTTCGGCTTGGAATAGGCGTCCGGCTGCAAAACCACCTTTTTGATGGACTTGAGCAGGGCTTCGCTCACATAGATATAGTCGATGCGCTTCTTGTTGCTGTGGCTGGGACAGAAAGTCTCCGGAAACTTCTCGGCGACGACATCGTAGAGCCAGGGGGTCTGTTCTTCGATGTAGTTGTGGGTCAGGAAACTCTGGCTGGCCTGAGACCATTTGTAGTGAAAATTGTCCTTGCGGGAGCAGGCGTTGAAGTCTCCCATCAGCATCCAAAGTTCCTTTTCCGGATGTTCGACGGTCCGGATTGAATGGTTGAAAATCCACTGCATTTCCATCCGGCGGTATTTTTCGCCTCCGTAATTACGGGAAGATTCCTCTTTTTGGTCATTCGGGATAAAACGCCAATAGCCATAGGGTTGAAGATGAACGGTAAGGATATTGATTTTCTTGCCCTCCACATTCAGACGCGCCCATCCTGCACCGTGCATCACCACGGAATCCGGCTGCGAGCCCACGAAAGCCCCCAGGGAATCGATGGGGTACTTGGAGGTAATCACCTGCGGGAAAGGGTCACGCATTCCGCCGACGAATACATATTCGTGGCCATAGCGCCGGGCCAGTTCCGGCCAGCCCGCGGGCATGTAACGCTGCTCTTTGGGAAGGTGCTCTTCGGAA
>JAFSVL010000080.1 GCA_017445015.1 Bacteroidales bacterium
ATTGCGGAGTTCATCTCTTGCGATCCGTTCGAGTTAACTGAAAACGTAATAAACAACAATCATCAAATCAAAGCAGTGAAGATGGCTTTCGACCGGCTAGACCTCGCCGCAGCGGCGGCCTAAATCACTTGCGAAACTTGAGTTATTTACCTATCTTCACCGAAATTTATCGTTATGAAAACAGAAGACTGGTTGGCTGTGTGGCTTGGTTTTGTCGTTATTGTCCTGGCTTGTGTTTCGGTCCTTACCGGAGGGTTTGATTTTTCTGCGCTGAAGTTCAGCACCTGGACGCTTGGGGAAGAGCTCAGTGCGGCCGCCGCGGCAAAAACAGTCCCGCTGGGGACGCAGCTCTGCTCCGCCGCCTTCTGGTGGAAGCTCCTGCGTACGGTCCTGGTGCTTGGCGTGCTGTTCACCATCGGCATAAAAGTGCAGGGTGGCAGCGTCAAAAAGTATATTCCCGCCTTCCTGACGCTGTTTGTCCTGGCTTTTGCGGTCAGGCTTGTCAGCGCGGAATTTACCCTGAACCGCTATCTTGAGTGGGCGTTCTGGGCGCTTATCGCCGGTTTGCTGGTTTCCAATACCATCGGCGTTCCCGCGTGGCTCAGGCCTGCGGTCCGTACGGAATTCTATATCAAGACCGGGCTGGTGATCATGGGCTTTTCGGTGCTCTTTTCCAATATTGCCAAATTCGGGCTCTATGGCCTTGGAATCGCCTGGGTCGTCACGCCGATTGTCATATTGTTCATGTGGTGGTTCGGAACCCGGGTGCTGAACATCGGCAACAAGCCGCTGGTGATTACGATGGCTTCCGCAACGAGCGTCTGCGGAACGAGTGCCGCCATCGCGACGGGCGCCGCCTCGGGCTGCAAAAAGGATGATCTGACGATGACGGTGTCCATTTCCATCATTTTTACCATCCTCATGATGGTCCTTGAGCCCCTCATCATCCGTTCGGCCGGAATGTCCGCACTGATGGGAGGAGCCCTCATCGGCGGGACGGTGGACAGCACGGGAGCCGTGGTCGTGGCCGGTAATGTGCTGGGTGGCGAGGCGGAAAAGGCAGCGGTGCTTGTGAAAATGATCCAGAATATCCTCATAGGCTTCATCGCCTTTTTTGTGGCCGTGTTCTTTGCGACCAGCGCCGGGAACCAGGAGGGGAGCAAGGTGGGCGCATCGGAGATCTGGCGGCGTTTCCCGAAGTTCATCATCGGCTTTTTCGTGGCGTCACTGGTCGCGTCCTTTGTGATTCAGCCGCTCTTTGGTGCGGACCAGGTGGGGGCGGTCAATAAGGTGCTGGACCAGTATAAGAACTGGGCTTTCGTGCTGGCGTTCACCAGTATCGGCCTCGATACGAATTTCAAGGAACTGATTGCCCAGATGCAGGGCGGAAAGGTGCTTTGGCTGTATGTCGTCGGTCAGGTGTTCAATATCGCGCTGACTTTTGCGATGGTGTGGTTCCTGCTTTCCGGCGTGGTTTTCCCGATACCGGTTCTCGAGTAGCCGCTGCATTGATGTCCCGAAACCGTCGCTTCGCGACCCCTCCCACTTCGTGGGCCCCTCCCTCTTACATTGCCGAGGGTGGCATGGGTTTCGGGACACCAACACAGCAGCTTTGTATAGCAAAGCCGGAATGATGAGCAAAACCGGAAAGATAGTAACTTTGGTGGTAGGCGGGGCTGTTCTGGCGGCCGCTATCTATATAATGGTCCGGGGCCTGGGGCTCAGCGAGGACCTGGATTTCGGTGCCGGGGCCTATTATTATGCCGATATTCCGGAATTTGACAAGACGCTCCGCCCCGGAATTTTTCACGCCGCCCTTCCTTTCTGGGTCTATGTGCTGCTGTTTCTGGCCTGGGGTGCGCTGATGTATGCCCTCTGGAAATGGCTGGACCGACGGAGGTGAGGTGCGATCTACGGGAAGGCCTGTAATTTCTGCGGAATCAAACAAACATGAACGTAATCTTCACCGCCATCATCCCCTGCGGTTCCTCCGCCACTCTCCACCATCCCGACGGCCACATCTCCCGCAACTTAGTCGTCTCTTTATTTTGTAAAAAAAAAGTCCTTACATTTGAGCCGGGACGTAAATCGTGAAATGGATGGACAAGGGATAGTGCGAAAGTCCCCGCCGGCTTAATCCTCGCTTTTTGAAGTAAATTCATTTATGTAGTCTTGGGGCAAACATAGCTGGAGGTCATTTGGCCTCCTGTCTTATTTTACCCGCTTCTATAAACCGGGCGGCGGCAGGAAACGTGCCGCAGGTCAGGTCCCGGACATATATAATGAAAACGGTTATCGCAATAACCTTTTTTGACAATATTTTGGTTATTACAACAACCTTTCTTATTTTTGCCTATAAAAAAGAAATATGGAAACGTTGTTAAGAAAACACCGTGCCTTGATATCGCAGGTGAGTACAGACATAATCCGTAACGCCATGGGCTCCATTAAATGGGAAAAACAACTTGTCGGGATTCGAGGTTCCCGCGGGGTTGGCAAAACGACGCTCATGCGGCAGTATATAAAAAACACCTATGGGGTTCAGCCGGGAGCGGCGCTTTACTGCGTGATGGACAGTCTCTATTTCACCAGTCATTCTCTTCTTGACCTGGCCGGGCGCTTTCATCTGTCCGGAGGACAACATCTGTTCCTGGACGAAGTACACAAATATCCTACATGGAGCAAAGAGATAAAGGAAATCCTGGACCTCTATCCTGATATGAAAATCACTTTCACCGGCTCATCTCTCCTTCAAATACTGAATGCGGATGCGGACCTTTCCAGAAGAGTCCTGAGCTATGACCTTCTTGGCCTTTCGTTCCGGGAATACCTGCATTTTTATCATGGGATAAAACTCCCCTCATACAAGTTCGAACAAATATTGTCCGATGCCGATTCCATCTGTGAGAAGGTTTGTCGCTCGTGTCATCCCCAGCCCCTTTTTGAGTCATACCTTCGGGCCGGGTATTATCCTTTTTATGACGGAGATACGGATGATTACTACAGCCGGATAGAGAATGTGGTGAACTTTATCATCGAACAGGAAATGCCTGTTCTCTCCGGAGTTACCCCGGCATATACCAGAAAACTGAAGGCAATGCTGATGTTCCTGAGCAACAATATCCCCTTTGAAGTGAATATTGCAAAACTCTCATCTTATCTTGAACTCAACAAAGCCACCGTTCTGAGCTACCTTTCGGGAATGAAGAATGCCCAGTTGCTTCATCTGTTGTATTCCAAAAATATGTCGGTGACAAAAATGCAGAAACCGGACAAGATATATATCCACAACACAAACATACTTTATGCTCTCGGCTCCAGGGAAAATATCGGGACAGTCCGCGAGTGTTTCGTTGTCAACCAGCTGTCCGGGAATCACGAAGTGGAATACGGAAAAAACGCCGGGGATTTTCTTATAGACGGAAAGGTTACAATAGAAGTAGGGGGCAAGGAAAAGAGTTTTGACCAGATTGCAGATATTCCCGATTCTTATGTTTTTGCTGACGAGATGGAATTTCCTATAGGAAAAAAACTTCCTCTTTGGATGCTGGGGTTCCTATATTAATCTTTTCATCCATATTTTTTATTTCAGGCTCTTCAGGAGGAAGAGTCCGTCCTGGCCCTGAATGATGAACTTCCCGCGGTAGCGGCCGAGGTCTTCCAGTTCGCAGCAGGTGCAACGGGTCAGGTCCACGGTCTCCATCGTTTTTCCGACGAGATCCCAGACGTACATGATGGAAGGGGTTTCGTACCCGCCTACCCCGGTAGGCATGTAGAGCTTGTCCTTATACACATAGAGCCCCTGGCCGATGGGGTTGAAACGGAAGTCAGATACCTCTTCGATGAGATAATTCTCCAGTGCGTCCTCCGGCTTGAGTACGACAAACTCTCCTTCCGACAGGCTGGGCAGCCGGAACTTGATGATGCGGTGCCGGTTGGACGGGTCGCTGTTGTTCACCGTATTGCCGTAGCCGTAGAGCATACGGTTCGGCTGGTCAATCACCCACTGCAGGGCATAGCCGAAGTCTTTGTTCTTATCATCGTACAGAATGGTCTGGATGAGGGTGGAGGACTGCATGTCCGGCGCGATGCGCTCGACGAACAGCACGTCTTTCATGCCGTTGTAGGGCTTTTTATGGCACTGGCTGATGTAGGCCAGGGGGAAGGGATCTTTCCGGTCGAATTTGTCACAGCCGAAACTGAGCACATTGGCGTGGTTGACCGGATCGTATGTGGCCAGATGGAACTGTCCCACCTTGGTGAATTTCTTGCCTGAAAGTTTGTAAATGGTGGCAATCCCCTTGTCCTGCAGGCTCATGAGATAATTCCCGTACACGTCCATCCCCTGATAGGAATGGCCCTTCTGCCTGTGGTTTTCTCCTTCCAGCTGTCCGAGATACTCGGCTTTCTGGGCGTGCAGCCCGGGAGCGGCGCAGAGCAGCGTCATGGCCGCCAGTAAAAATGCATTCAGTCTTTTCATATCTATAACCATAACGAATGAACTTTGCATAACCCCACATTTCAAATATCCACACTGAATACGGCACCGACGTACCAGGGTTTCTGGTCTTTGAGCGGGTCGCTGCCCATCAGGGAACCGAAATTCCAATAGGCGCATACCCCGATGCGGGTGTCGTAGGGAATCCAGAGCAGGTTGCCCAGTTTGAGGTTGAGGGTGCCGCCGAGGCTGCCGAGGCTGCCGGATGAGGACTTGTCCCGATACCAGGACCAGTCCGCCTGTACATAGGCTTCCAGGTTGCGGAGGTAGGTTACCGGGCCCAGCGCCCAGTCCAGCGGGGCGAAGGGGAAGGCATAGTCGAAGGAAAGTTTGCCCTGGCGGCCGTAACGGGCCATGGCCGTAGTAATGCCGGAGAGCCCGCGCGGTGACGTGGAGGCGTAGGCCTCGGAGAGCGGTCCTTCTCCGGAAATCGCTTCGGAGATGACGGAAAGCCGGATACCGTGCGTCTCCTGGAAGCCGGGCACATAGCCGTAGGCCTGGATATAGGAATTGGAGCGGAAATACTGCCCCAGTCCCGGCCGTGCCGCATACCCGGCGCTCAGTCCGGCGCCCCATTTGGGATAGATGCAGGACGAGGGCGTAGCCGTCAGTACATAAGCCCGGAAAGCGGCGGCGATCCGGCTGAGCGGCCGTCCTTCAAAACTGCTGTTGCTGATGGCGAAGGACAATTGCGGGACGGCGCCGAAAGTGAGGCCGAAGGCTGCTCGGCGCAGGGGGACATAGGTATTCAGGGAGCCTGTGACCAGCGGGGCTCGCCGGTCCGTGCGCGAGAGGGCCCATTGCCCTTCTTCGTCTTTTGAAAGCGTCATGGCGGATGGGTGGGCGCTGCTAATATCGCCGGAAAGCTCAAAGACAGGGTACAGGCCGCTGTAGGTCAGTTTCAGGTGGCCGGAATGCCGCCACGTTCCGTCGGCGGGTCGGGCATGGTAGCCGGCCATCGCGCTGAAATCGCCGAGGCTGTTCTGGAAAAAGGCCGTCGCCCCAAGTCCGGCAGACGAAGCGATGCTCTCCAGACTGAGACTTTGCAAGGCATCGTAATCTACATAAAACGGCAGCCAGGAATGCAGTCGGAAGAGATGCGGGAAGCGGCGATAGCGGCGGGGGGAACCGTCCGGAGCCGGCAAGGTGTCCGTGATGGGCAGCGGCTCTCCCGCCGACAGCTTGTCGGCCATCGCATAGCGGTGAGGGCGGGTAAAATCGGCGCTCTGCGGCGCAGTCCGTGCGCTTACTTTATGGATGAGGCGGCCGCGGCTCGAAGGGACGCTGCAATAGAGGGTATCGCCCAGGAAGCAGAAACTCGATGCCCCGTTGCGGGTGGAACTCAGGCGCAGGGTCCGCCCGTCGCCGGGATCCAGCGAATAAAGTTCATTCACGCCGCTGAGGTCGCTGACGAAGAGCAGCCGGTCTCCGTCTCCGCGCAACTGCTTGATTTTTACGGGGGACGGGACGAGTACCGGGGCGAATTCCGGCAGCGAATAAATGCCGGTGCCGCCCGCGGAAACAGCGCTGGCATACAGGCCGTCAGCCGTCCACGCGGTCTCGACAATCTGCAGGGAATCCGGAGCGTCGATGCGGTACTGCTCCAATCCTTCGCGCAGCGGCAGGATCAGCGCGGCGCTGCCCCCTTCGGCGGGATAGAGCGTTACGGCAAGGAAGGCTCCGTCCGGCGCAGGGGCGGGATGGTAGGCGCGTACGCCCGAGAGCAGTTGTCCCGTGCGGCCTTTCGCATCCATGAAGCGGATCGCGGACGAGGACTTCATCTCCCAGCGCAGGTCCGGGTCGCCCTCGCTCCACCAAAGACGCTTCCCGGCGGACTCGTAACTAAGGTTTGAAGTGCCGTAGGCAAAGGTGGAGAGCGTCTTTTCGCGTCCGTCGGGCAGGATGCGAACCAGGCGGCGGATGTTTGACATCGAGGATTTGATGGCGTAGAGGCAGCCGTCTCCGGCAACGGTTCCGCCGTATTCCGTGTAGTGCCGCGGTGTTTTTTCCAGCGGGACGGAAGTCTGGAAGGGAGCCCGGGCTTCCCGCTCGGCGGACCAGGTGCTGTCCAGTGCCGCCGTAACTTCCTTAAAACTCTCCCGGAAAGTTTTTCCGGTGACTTCCTTTATGGTTTTCTGGAAATTGAAGAAAGGGAAAAAATGCTTTCCCAGCCGGTCAAAATAGCGTTTTGTGAAATCCGGGGCATCATAGTGCGCCCGGATACCGCCCATCGTGATATAACCCAGCGTGTAGTGGTCCGGCGTGTAGCGGTTCAGCGAGCCCCAGCGCCACTGCCACCAGTTGCGGGACAGTCCTTCGTCCGCACTGACCCGCCAATATTCAAGAAAATCCCCGGTACGTCCGCGTCCGCTGCGGGTCAGGGCCGTTTCCGCGACGACCGCATCCCCTTCGAGGAAGGCGGGACCGCAGTACAGGGCCGCAGCCGCACCGCCGAACAACTGCCCGCTGAGCCACTGGAAAGGTTTCATCCATCGATGGTTGAGATATTGCATCTGGGCGATGTGCCGGGATTCGTGCAGGACCAGGTGCTCGGGCATGGGACAGGGAAGCGGGTCATAGGCATCCGGTACCGTGTAGAGTTCCACCCTTCGCGGCGTCCAGGTGACCATCCCGTTGGCGGAATACGTCAGGGGGTCCAGAATAACGTCCATGCGGTTTTTCCAGTTCTGGTTGGGAATGAAGCCGCAGGAGCCGGAGACGGGCAGGCGCATTTGTTCCATCAGGACGGCATAGACGCGGGCCAGCGAATCCGTGCCTGAGGGGTAGATGATCCGGTAGATCGGTGTTTCCAACTGCATCCACTTCAGACTGTGCGGATTGCTTCCTGATGGCGTGAACTGTGCCCGCACCGTCAGGGAGAATGCGCAAAGCAGAAGGGACAATGTAATTTTTCGCATCGGAGGACAAAGTTATCATAAAAATGGTTAACTTTAGCCGTCTTTGCGCTTTTGTCGGATGAGAAGGAGTTTGTTTTTTGTCAGCCTGCTGGCCCTTTGCCTTTCCTGTGCCGGTCCTTCCGGAGAGGAAACGAAAACCCGCCCTTTTCCCGGCACGAACATTCCCGGCCTGATTTCTGAGCCTGCCGCCCGCGCCGCTTACCTTGCGGAACATTATTGGGACGGTTATTTTTCGGGGGATGGATTGTCGGACAGTTCCGCGCTGCTGGGCGTTGCGCTGCCCGATCTGGAGCAGGCGATGGCGAACTGGTGCGGCGTACTCGGGGAAATGCCCGTCGGTGCGGCGCAAAAGGCGGTGGGGAAGGCCTTTGATGCGATGGAAGCGCGCCATGCCGCCGACACTTCGGCGCAGGTGTTTGCCCGCTTCGGCGAAATCGTCATCCGTTACCTGTACGATCCCAATTCGCCCCTGCGCAGCGAGGATCTTTATCTTCCCTTCGTCCAAAAACTTGTACAGAGCCCCTGGACGCCGGAGGACATGCGGCCCGCGTACCGCTATGAAGCGCGGATGTGTGCGATGAATCCCATCGGCGCGAAGGTTCCGGATTTCCGTTATAAGATGCTGGGCGGCAGGATTTCAAGGCTTTATGCCATCCGCGCGGAGTACCTGATGCTTTTCTTCAGCAATCCCGGCTGCCAGGCCTGCAAGGGCATCATTGAGGATGTGATGGGCCACCCCGGAATCGAAGAACTGATGGCTTCCGGCCGTCTGGCGGTCATGAACCTGTATATCGATGAGGATATCGCCGCATGGAGGGCCTATGCTCCGAATTATCCCGCTTCCTGGATCAGCGGCTATGACCCTGACGGGGTTATCCGGGCCGACCGCCTGTACCATGTGCGGGCGATTCCCTCGCTTTATCTGCTGGATGCACAAAAACGGGTGATCCTGCGTGATGCACCGACCGAAAAAGTGCTTGATTATCTGGATAAAATACAAGGATTAAATAGTTATGGAAATTAAGAAAGAAGTTTGGGGCAAGGCCCCCGACGGAAAAGAGATTTTGCGTTATACGCTGACGAATGCGGGCGGCGCTTCGGTGCAGCTGGGAAGCGTCGGTGCCGGAATCCTGGCGGTCTGCGTGCCGGACAGGGACGGGAAGACCGCGGATGTCACCATCGGATATCCGGACCCGCTCAGTTATTTTGCGGACGGGCCCTGCGCCGGGAAATGCCCCGGCCGTTTCGCCAACCGTATCGCAAAAGGGCATCTGGAAGTTGACGGGAAGGTATATGAACTGCCCGTCAACAATGGTCCCAATCACCTGCATGGCGGTCCCGAAGGCTTTCAGAACCGCGTGTGGGATTCCCGCATCGACGGGGATGCGGTGGAATTCCAATATGTTTCCGCCGACGGCGAGATGGGATATCCCGGTACGCTCAAGCTAACCGCCCGTTATGTCTGGACGGAGGACAATGAACTGGAACTTACCTTTGCGGCGCAAAGCGATGCCGACACAGTCGTCAACCTCACCAATCATGCCTATTTCAATCTTGACGGACATGGTGCGGGCAGCGTCCTGGACCATGTGCTGAAATTGAATGCTTCCGAATATCTGCCCACAGACGATACCCTCATTCCTGCGGGGGAGAGTGAGCCGGTGGCCGGTACGCCGATGGATTTCCTCAATCCCAAGCCTCTGGGACGGGATATCAAGGCGGATTTTCCGGCCTTGAACTATGGGAAAGGCTATGATGCCTGCTGGGTGGTGGACGGCTGGCAGGACGGCCAGCTTCAGGAAGTGGCGGAACTTTCCTCCCTGAAAAGCGGCCGCGTCCTCAAGGTCTTTTCCACGCAGCCCGGCATCCAGGTCTATACCGGAAACTGGCTGGAAGGCTGTCCCGCCGGAAAGGACGGTGCGGTCTATCATGATTACAGCGCCGTGGCCCTGGAGTGCCAGCACTTCCCGGACAGCCCCAACAAGCCGGACTATCCTTCCACGCTTTTGAAGGCGGGCGAAACATTCACCCAGGCCATCATTTTTGCTTTTTCCGTTCGATGAAAAATCCCGGTTGCGCCTTCTCCGCCCGTGCCACCCTCGGCAACGTAAGAGGGAGGGGCCCAACCGGAAGGTTGGGAGGGGTCGCGAAGCGACGGCGGGGAAGGCGCAACCGGGAGCAGAGGGCGCTCCTGCGGCAAATAGAGTTGAGCGAAGTATATATAAACGATGAAACAATATCTGGAACTGCTGAAATATATCCGGGAGAACGGCGCCATCAAGACGGACCGCACCGGCGTGGGGACGCAGAGCATCTTCGGTTATCAGATGCGCTTCGACCTGTCGGAAGGATTCCCCCTGCTTACCACAAAGAAAGTCCACCTGAAATCCATTATCCACGAACTCCTGTGGTTTATTTCCGGGGATACGAATATCAAGTACCTCAAAGATAACGGCGTTTCCATCTGGGACGAGTGGGCGGACGAAAACGGTGACCTCGGTCCGGTTTACGGGCACCAGTGGCGCAGCTGGCCCGCTCCGGACGGCCGCAGCATCGACCAGCTTTCGCAGGTCATCGACCTAATCCGCAACCATCCGGATTCGCGCCGGATGCTGGTCTGTGCCTGGAATCCCGGGGAGGTGGACAGGATGGCGCTCCCGCCTTGCCATTGCCTGTTCCAGTTCTATGTCGCGGAAGGGAAATTGTCCTGCCAGCTGTACCAGCGCAGTGCGGATACCTTCCTCGGCGTGCCTTTCAATATCGCCTCTTATGCGCTGCTGACGATGATGATTGCGCAGACTTGCGGCCTGCAGCCCGGCGAATTCATCCACACGACCGGCGATACGCACATCTACCTCAACCACTTCGACCAGGTGGCGGAGCAGCTTTCCCGTACACCGCGCTCCCTGCCGAAAATGGTGCTGAACCCGGAAGTAAAGAGCGTATTCGATTTCAAATATGAAGATTTCCGCCTGGAGGGGTATGACCCCTGGCCGGCGATAAAGGCACCTGTCGCAGTTTGATTATGGAAAAATGTTTGATCGTGGCGGTGGCGGATAACTGGGCCATCGGTGTAAAGGGCGGGCTTCCGTGGCACCTCCCGGAGGATTTGAAATATTTCAAGCGGATAACTGAAGGATATCCGGTCATCATGGGGCGGACCACCTATTTTTCGCTTCCGTTCCGACCGCTGAAAAACCGCAAGAATATCGTGCTCAATCTGGGCGGCGACCCGATTCCCGAGGTGACCTGCGTCTATTCCTTCGATGAGGCATGGGCCGCTGCGGAACCGGCGCAGAAGGGCTTTATCATGGGCGGTGCATCGGTGTACCGGGCGGCCCTGGACGATATGGACACGCTCTACATCACCCGCGTGCATACGGTCATCAGGGATGCGGACGCGTTCTTCCCTGAAATCGATTCCGCCGTGTGGGAGCGGGTGTCGGTTTCGGAGACCTTCACGGATGAAAAGACCGGCTATTCCTTTGAATTTGAGGTGTATAAGAAGAAATAATGGCTGTATCGAGGGAGAATTTCGGCCGTATAGGCGTAATCATGGCACTTGCCGGATCAGCAATCGGGCTTGGCAATATCTGGCGCTTCCCCTATATGGTAGGGGAGTATGGCGGTGCTGCATTCATCATCGTTTACCTGATTTTTGCGTTTCTTATTTCGCTTCCGGCGTTCATCGCCGAGTCCATTATTGGCCGCAGGGCTAAAAAAAGCACCTATGATGCGCTGTCGGACCTTGCACCCGGCACAAAATGGAAATGGCTGGGGCTGGTTTCGGTCATCGGCGCATTTATTATTGCATCATACTACAGCGTTGTCGGCGGCTGGTCGCTGGATTTCCTGGCGCGTTCCGTGGTCCGGGGTTTTGATTCCGCACACCCCGAGACGGTGTCAGGTATTTTTGCCCGGATGACGGGATCGGCGGTGGAGCCCCTGCTTGCCCACACCCTGTTTCTCGGGTTCAGCATAATGGTTGTCGTGCTTGGCGTAAAAAAAGGAATAGGAAGGTTCAGCAATTTCTGCATCCCGCTTCTTTTCGTCCTCATCGTGGCAATGATGATCTTCTCCATCTCCCTCCCCGGAGCCCGGGCGGGACTTGATTACCTGCTGAAACCCGATTTTTCAAAAATGACGCCGAAGGGGATTGCGAGCGCTCTCGGGCAGTCTTTTTATTCCATGTCGATAGGAATGGGCGTGGTACTCACGTACTCGTCATATATGAAAAAACAGCAGAACATCTTGGAAACGAGTGTGCTCACCCTGATTTTTGATATGGTTTTCGCCCTTGTGGCCGGATTTGTGGTAATGCCTGCGGTTTTCTCGGCCGGAATACGTCCGGAAGCCGGACCGTCCCTCGTTTTTGAGAGCGTCCCCTACATTTTCGCCCGCATGGGGGCCGCATCCCCCCTGGCGGGAAGGGTTGTTTCCATCGGCTTTTTCCTCACCATACTGATTGCCGCCCTCACATCGGAAATATCCATGATTGAAGTCTGTGTGTCGATGCTTATGGAAAGGCTGGGATGGTCACGTCGCAAATCTTCACTGCTTATCTTCTGTCTGGCCTGGCTGCTTGGCTGCTTATGCTCGCTCCATAGTCCCCTCTTTGCGTTCTGCGACTATATTTCCTCCAACTGGTTCATGATGCTGGGTGCCCTGGCGTTCACGATCTTTGCCGGATGGAAGATGGACCGTGCTGAGTTCCAGGAAGAATTTACCAACAAGGGCCGCCTGAAAGTATCGGGAATGCTTTGGACGGGATTCCATTTTGCCATAAAGTATCTGGTCCCTCCCGCCATACTGGTCATATTCTTTACGAATCTGCTATAGCCCCAGAGCTGAATATCCATATTTGAGAAAGAATCCGGCGGCTTGCCGGATATGTGCGCCGATTTACATAATTGATATTGGCGCTTTAGCCATTGTTACAAAATTGCTATCTTTGCAAATATGACGCAGAAGACCAAAAAATCGGAAGATACTCCGATGCTCCGCCAGTATTTTTCCATCAAGGCGCAGCATCCTGAAGCCGTTCTTCTGTACCGGGTAGGGGATTTTTACGAAACCTACAGCGACGACGCCGTGCTCGTGAGCAAGGTGCTGGGACTGGTGCTCACCAAGCGCAGCAACGGCGAGAAAGGGACCACACCGATGGCGGGTTTCCCGCACCACGCCATCGACCAGTACCTGCACAAACTGATCCGCGCGGGTTACAAAGTGGCGGTCTGCGACCAGCTTGAAGATCCGGCGCTCGTCAAAAACAAACTGGTCAAGCGCGGCATTACGGAAATCCTTACGCCGGGCGTAGCCTTCGGGGACGGGATGCTGGAGCAGAAAGAGCATAATTTCCTTTGCGGTCTGACCTTTGACGGGGCCGACTGCGGCGCCGCTTTCCTGGATGTTTCCACGGGCACTTTCCAGGTTGCCCAGGGCGGCCTGGACTACATTTCCACGCTCGTTTCCTCTTTTGCCCCAAAGGAACTCGTGGTGCAGCGGGACTGCCTGCAGGGCGTACGCGAAAGGTTTCAGGACTATTATATCACCCCGCTGGATGAATGGGCCTTCGTGGAGGAGGCCGCCCGGGAAAAACTGTGCAAACAGTTCGGCACCCGCTCACTCAAGGGTTTTGGAGCGGACCGCTTCCCGCTGGCTATCTGCAGTGCCGGCGCGCTGATTTTCTATCTTGAGCAGACGCAGCACACGGGACTGAAAAACATCTGTTCCCTGTCGCGCATCGACGGAAACAAATTTATCTGGATGGACCGCTTCACGGTGCGCAACCTGGAAATTTTCGCCTCCGCGTCGGGTACCGAAGGTACGAGCCTCGTGGATATCGTGGACCGCTGCTGCTCGCCGATGGGCGCGCGTCTGTTGCGCCAGTGGCTGTCGATGCCCTCGCTCGACCTGACGGAACTCGGGCAGCGTCACGATACCGTCGAATGGTTTTGCGCACACGGGTCCGCGCTCGGGGAAGTACAGTGCTGGATCGGCGACATCGGCGACCTGGAGCGCATTATCTCCCGCGCGGCAACGGGCAAGCTCTACCCGCGCGAAGCCCGGATGCTGGTGCGCAGCCTGTCGCGCATGGAACCGCTGCAAGGGCTGCTCGCGCAAAGCGGATCGCCGGTGCTGGAACCCCTCGCCGCAGAAATGAAGGACTGCAAACCCCTGATGGGGCAGGTGGACCGGACGCTGGAGGAGAGCCCGGCGGTATTTCTCGGCAAGGGGGATGTGATTGCCCGGGGCGTCGATGCGGAGCTGGACGAACTCCGGGACATCTCCCGCGGGGGAAAGGAATACCTGCTGGCGATGCAGCAGCGGGAGATTGAACGAACCGGCATCAGTTCCCTGAAAATCGGCTATAACAATGTCTTCGGCTATTATATCGAGGTCCGCAATACTTTCCGCGACAGTGTCCCTCCCGAATGGATCCGGCGCCAGACGCTGGTAAGCGCCGAAAGATACATCACGGAAGAGCTCAAGGAGTACGAGCAGAAAATCCTGAGTGCAGAGGCCCGGATTTATGAAATCGAAAGCCGGATTTATGCCGCCCTGGTCGCGGAAATCCAGCAGCATATCCGCGATATCCAGACGAATTGCCGTATCGTGGCGCAACTCGATGTCCTCTCCGGCTTCGCGCAGACCGCCATCGAAAAGCACTGGTGCCGCCCCGTCCTGGACAAAAGCAATGTCCTGGATATCCGCCAGGGCCGGCACCCGGTCATCGAAGCGCTGATGGCTCCGGGCGAGGAATACGTCCCCAACGACATCCTGCTGGACAGCTCCGGCTGCCAGATCATGATTCTGACCGGCCCGAACATGGCGGGAAAATCCGCGCTGCTGCGGCAGACCGCGCTGATTGTCCTGCTGGCGCAATGCGGATCATTCGTACCGGCCACGCAGGCGCGCATCGGCTACTTCGACAAAATATTCACCCGCGTCGGCGCGACGGACAACATCTCCCGCGGAGAATCCACCTTCATGGTGGAAATGCTGGAAACGGCGATGATCATGCATAACCTTTCCTCCCGCTCGCTGGTGCTGCTGGATGAAATCGGCCGGGGAACCTCCACCTACGACGGCATGTCCATCGCAAGCGCCCTGGTGGAATATATCCACGAGCGCGGGAAGGGCGCCAAGACGCTCTTCGCCACCCATTATCACGAACTCAACGATCTGGAAAAGCGGTTCAAGCGCGTACGGAACTTCCACATCGCCGTCAAGGAGGAAGGCCGGGAAGTGATTTTCCTGCGCAAGTTGCGGGAAGGCGGCGTCGCCCACAGTTTCGGTATCCATGTGGCCCGGATGGCAGGCATGCCGCCGGAAGTCATCGAGCGCGCGGAACGCACGCTCAAGGCGCTGGAGTCCCGCGAAAAGCGCGCGGCGGCCATCGCACCGGAGGAGGACGGAAGCGCGCAGCTCTCCTTCTTCCAACTGGACGACCCGACTCTCGCGTCCCTCCGCGAACAGTTGGAACGCACGGACCTCAACAACCTTACCCCGCTCCAGGCCTTTGACCTGCTGCGGTCCATGAAGGCGGAACTGGGGCTGTGAATCAGTTCATAGGCCATAATTAACCTTTTGTTAATAACTTTTGGTTAATTGAATAAGAAAGCCTATCTTTGTTCAAAATAATAGCGTATGCGGGAAAATCCTTTTATTCTGGAGCCTTATAAATGTAAAGCATTGTTTTGTGACCGCGAATTGGAAACAAAACAAATGATTGACTATTTGAATAATGGGCGTAATGTGACGCTGATTTCTCCCCGCCGTCTGGGAAAAACAGGGCTGATATTCCGGGTATTTGATGAAATCGGAGAAAGCCAGAAGGATACGGATTGCTTTTATGTGGATATCAGCGCGAGCCAGAGTATGGATGATTTTATCAAATTACTCTCCGAAGCCGTCATCTCTGTTTTGGGAAAGCAAAGCAAACTATCGGCTTTTTTCAAGGCTATTGGCGGACTTCGCCCCCTGGTTACCTATGACCCCATGACGGGGTCTCCGCAAATTAGCCTGACTTATCGGAATGAAGAGGACAGGGAACTCAGCTTAAAAGGGATCTTCCAATATCTGGAAAGCCATCCCAAAAAGGTTGTACTGGCCATCGATGAATTCCAGCAGGTACGGGAATATGCTGCAGTCAATATGGAAGCATTACTCCGCAGTTATATTCAGTCTCTACATAACGTGCGCTTCATTTTCTGCGGAAGCAAAAAGCATACGATGACAGATATTTTCACGAATGCCAAAAGGCCATTCTACGAAAGTACCACCTTCCTCTCATTGAACAAGTTGGATATTCCCGTTTACAAGGATTTTATCCAGTTAAAGTTCCGTGAAGGAGGCAGACAGATTGCGTCTGATGACGTGGACCAGATTATCAAATGGACGCGTGACCATACGTTTTATACGCAGACACTTTGCAATGAATTGTATTTCAACTGTTCGGAAGAGATCTCGGCAAGAGATATCCTGGAAGCGGAGGGTAGGATCCTTGCCGCTAATCGTGACCGTTTTCTGGAGTTGCAGCGATTGCTTACGCCTGCCCAATGGAAAATGCTGACGGCCATCGCCAAGGAGGGTTCAGTGGACCATCCCACCGCAACCGCCTTTATCCAGAAATACCGCCTGGGGTCCGGGGCGGCAGTATCGAAAAATATCAAGTCGATGGTGGAAAAGGAGTTGATTCTTGTAGAGAATGATGGGCAAAAGGTGCATTATTATGTGTACAATGTATTTTTGTCAAGATTTTTAGAAACGTTGTGAAACGCCTGCTGATCATATCCTACTATTGGCCGCCGACGGGCGGTTCCGGCGTGCAGCGCTGGGTGAAATTCGCCAAGTTCCTGCCCGCTCAGGGCTGGCAGCCGGTCATTTATACCCCGCTCAATCCGGAGCGGCTGGCGGAAGATGACAGCCTGTGCGCCGACATTCCGCCCGAAGCGGAAATTATCCGTACTCCGATACGAGAACCGTATGCCCTGTACCGCAGGATTTTCGGGGGCGGAAAGACGAAAGGCGAAATCAACCCTGTCAGCCGTTCCCGCAGCGGCTGGAAAAAGAAATTTTCCCTTTTCCTGCGGGGCAATTTCTTCGTTCCCGACCCCCGCGCCGGCTGGGTAAAGCCTTCCGTAAAATTTCTGCTGGACTACCTGGAGGCGCATCCCGTCGATGCCATTGTCACCACCGGACCGCCCCATTCGATGCACCTCATCGGCCGGGACCTGTGCCGGGCGCTCCGGCGTACGGGCAGGCCCTGCCCGCCCTGGTTTGCGGATTTCCGTGACCCCTGGACCCGGATGTTCTATTTCAAGCATCTGGAACTTCTGCCCTGGAACAGGCGACGGCATGAAAAGTTGGAACAGAGCGTACTGGATGAGGCGACGCGCGTTATCGCCGTGTCGCCGCCCGTGCGCGACGACTTCCAAAAGGCGACCCGCACTCCGGTGGAACTGATTACCAACGGATTCGACCCGGATGATTTTACCGGCGAAGCCGCCGTCCCCGACGAAGGGTCCTTCGCGCTGGTGCATACCGGACTTTTCGCTGCGGACGGAAATCCCCTGAACCTGTGGCAGGCGCTCGCTGAACTGTGCCGGGAGGATGCTTCCTTCCGCCGGCAGCTGCGCATCCGCCTCGCCGGAAAAGTGGACGGTGAAATAGTGGGAGCCATAGCCGGGGCAGGCCTTGGAGAATGCCTGGAGAATCTTGGCTATCTGCCCCATACGGAGGTGACCGCGCTACAGCGGCGTGCCGACGTCCTGATGCTTCCGCTGCGCCGTGAGCCGGAATATGCCGCGGTGCTGCCCGGAAAAATTTTCGAATACCTGGCGGCCCGGCGACCCGTGCTGGGAATCGGCCAGCGCGACGGTGCCGCCGCCTGCGTATTGCGTGCTGCCGGAGCGGGGGATATGTTCGAATGGGAGGATACAGCCTCCGTAAAGGCTTTCCTTGAGCGGGAATGGCAGCGCCGGCTTGCCGGTGAACGCTCCCCGTGCTCCACCGCCGCCGGAAAATACTCCCGTGTGGAACTGACTCGCCAACTGGTGGCTTTATTAAACGTATAATTTACTTACAGGTGTCCCATTTTGTTGAAAATCCCCCCATTTTTCATGAAATCACGTACCTTGATCATTGAGGCGGCGTCAGGGGAGCGGGAGTTGCCCCTGAGGCGACTAAGCTCCTGCGTATTGCGGAGCCGAAGGGGCTCTTCCGCGGACTCAGCCGCTTCATGAAAGAAAGAATATGAAAAAGAAACTATTATACTACGTATTGATTGTACTGGGATTCCTGGTGCTCTCCTACGCTTTCGTCCCTGAAGTACTGAAAGGAAAAATCGTAAACCAGAGCGACATCTCCGGTTATATCGGGATGTCCCGCGAAATGACGGAATGGAATGCTGCCCATCCCGACGACCCGACGGCCTGGACCGGGGCCATGTTCGGCGGCATGCCCACGACCACCATCCAGGCCTCCACCAAAGGCGACTGGACGCAGAAGATGTACGATTTCCTGCTTACCGGCCGCCGTCCTGCCACATACCTCTTCCTTTCCCTGCTGGGCGCCTTCCTGATGATGCTCGCCTTCGGGGTGGGACCTGTGCTGGCGGTGGGCGGTGCCATCGCCGTGACTTTCTGCGCCTATAACCTGCAGATCATCCAGGTGGGGCACAACACCAAGATGCAGGCGCTGGCCTTCCTGCCCTGGGTGCTGGCGGCCTTTGCCTACGCTTACCGGAAAGCCCTGCAGAAAAAGCCCTCGTGGCCGCTGGTGCTGCTGGGTGCGGCGGCGTTCGGCCTGACGGTCAGTTTCCAGGTCAAGGCCAACCATCCGCAGATTTCCTACTATCTGGCCCTGCTGCTCTTCGGCTTCGCGCTGGCATTGCTTATTGCGTTGATTGTAAGGAACAAAGCCCTGATCGGCCGTTTTTTTGCCGTATCCGCCCTGCTGCTGGTCCTGGGCGGGGTGGGCATTGCCACCAATGCGTCGAAATTGCTGCCGACGATGGCCTATACGCCGCATTCCATGCGCGGCGGCAGTTCGGACGGAAAGACCTCCGGATTGCAACTCGACTACGCGACATCCTGGTCTTATGGCTGGGAAGAACTGCCCAACCTGATGATTCCGAACTTCAACGGCGGCTCTTCCTCCGGACCGGTGAATCCTGCCCGGAGCGAGACCTACAAGGTGCTCAAGCGTGCCGGGCAGCCGGGCGCACGCAATATCTGCAAAAACCTGCCGCTTTACTGGGGGCCTCAGCCCTTTACCGCCGGGCCGATGTACATCGGTGCGGTGACGCTGTTCCTGTTCCTGATGGGCCTGATGCTTTGCTGCGGATGGCAGAAGTGGTGGCTGGCGGCCTGCACGCTGCTCGCGGTTTTTCTCGCCCTCGGCAACCACTTTATGGCGTTCACGAAGTTTTTTTACGATTTCGTGCCCCTCTACAACAAGTTCCGGACGGTTTCGATGGCGCTCGTCATCCTGCAGTTCACCCTGCCGCTGCTGGGCTTCATCGCCCTCGACCGCATTATGCGCGGCAATGAGGATGCGGGAAAAGTGCGCAGGGCGGCGTTGTGGTCCTTCGCGCTGAGCGGCGGCTTCTGTCTGCTCTGTGTGCTGTTTCCGGGCATTGCCGGTGACTTCAAGGCCCCTGTTGATGAGGGAATGCCGGAAGTCCTCTCCGATGCGCTCGCCGCGGACCGGATGAGCCTGCTCCGTGCGGATGCGCTGCGTTCCCTGCTGCTCATCGCCGGCGCTTTCGCCCTGGTGCTCTGGGGGAATGCGAAACCCCGTCCCGCGGTCGCGAAGGCGGTGGTGAGCGCAGGATTCTGCATCCTCGTGCTCGCGGATCTCTTCCTGGTGGGCAAACGCTATCTGGACGCAGATGATTTTGTCACTCCGAAGGACTTCAGCGCCCAGTTCGCGCAGCGGCCGGCGGACCGGATGATTCTCGAGGACAAGGATCTGTCGTACCGCGTTGCCGACCTGAGCGTAAACACGTTCAACGATTCCCATCCCTCCTACTGGCACAAAAACATCGGCGGCTATTCCCCTGCGAAACTACAGCGCTACCAGGAATACATTGAAGCGCATCTTTCCGGGGAACTGGCCCTGGCGAAAAAATACCTTGCCGCAGGCGCGGACCTGCCATACCTGGACGGACTGTCGAAACTCAACTGCCGCTACCTGGTCGTTGCGGGAGACCGGCCGCCCGTACGCAATCCCTACGCCAAAGGCAATGCCTGGTTTGAAGAAGACGGTGCGCCGATAGAACTGGTTTCCTATGCGCCGAACGCCCTGCGCTACCGCTATTCCTCCGAAAAGGGCGGTAAAGCCGTATTCAGCGAAGTGTATTATCCTGACGGATGGACGCTTACGCTTGAAGATGGTACGCCCCTCGAAATTACGCTGGAAGAAGAAATCCTGCGCGGCGCCTTCCTGCCCGCAGGAGACCACGAACTTGAAATGCGCTTCGCCCCGCTGTCCTACAAGCGCGGCGAGGCGGTTTCGAGAGCGTCTTCCATCCTGTTGATCCTGCTTGTCCTGCTCTCCCTTGCCGCAGCCTCGTTCTATGGAAGTAAAAGCTAAAAAAGCACTCGGACAGCATTTCCTCACCGATGAGCGGGTGGCCCGCGCCATTGTCGATGCGCTCGGCGAGGGGGTGCGCGACGTGCTGGAAATCGGTCCGGGCACGGGGGTGCTCACGAAATACCTCCTGCAAAGGGAGGACATCGACCTGCGGATGGTAGAACTGGACCCAGAGTCCGTGGAGTACCTGCTGACGCATTTCCCGAACGTGCAGGGACGGCTTTACGAGGCGGATTTCCTGCGCTTTGACCTGGACCGCATCTTTCCGGGGGAGTATCGCATCATCGGTAATTTCCCATATAATATCTCGTCGCAGATTTTCTTCAAAATCCTGGACGGACGCGACCGTGTGCCTGAAGTCGTGTGCATGCTGCAAAAGGAAGTGGCGGACCGTCTGGCGGAAAAGCCCGGCAGCAAGACCTACGGCATCCTGTCGGTGCTGCTGCAGGCCTGGTATGACATCACGCCGGTATTGCAGGTCGGTCCCGGGGCCTTCTGTCCGCCGCCCAAGGTGCAGTCTGCGGTCATCCGCCTGCGCCGCAACGGCCGCACGAATCTCGGCTGTGACGAAAAGCGCTTCCGGCAGGTCGTGAAAATGGCCTTCAATCAGCGCAGGAAAACCCTGCGCAATGCGCTTAGACCCCTTCTCCCGGAGGGAGCCGATACCTCCGACCCGATTTTCGACCTGCGTGCCGAAAAACTGGGCGTGGAGGATTTTGTCCGTCTTGTCCAAAGTTTTTTCCCATGAAAAAAATTGCATTTCTCCTGTCTGCCGTTGCAGTACTGCTCCCGGCCTGTAAAAAATCCCCGTCCGCGTGGACGGACCGCGACGTTCCCGGAAAACCGATCGAAACCTGGTCCTTCAGCCTGGACGGCCGGCAATGGGAAAAGGTCAGCGTTCCGCACAGTTACAACGCCATAGACGGCCGTTCCCCGTCCTATTACCGCGGAACGGCATATTACAAGACCACCCTGCCGCGCTATGCGGCGGATGCCCCGCGTTACCTGCTCTTTGAGGGCGTGGGGCAGGCGGCTGTCGTGCTCGTGGACGGAGATACCCTCAAGACCCACAGCGGGGCATATACCCCCTTCTGGGTGAACGTAAGCGGCCGCGGCGGCAGCGAGGTGACCGTGATCTGCGACAACCGCGAGGACTGGGCGCGTATCCCCCTGACCTCGGATTTCAACAAGAACGGCGGTATCCATTATCCCGTGTGGCTGCTGGAATGTCCCCCGGTGCACTTCGGTGTGGAATCCTTCGGCCTATATCGCCTGCATGTCGCCACGCCCTCAGTCAGTAAAGCCGCCGCAAAGGGCCGGGCCACGACGCTGCTGCGCAATGCCAGCAGCCAGGCCAGGCACGTGGATGTGGAATGGAAACTGGAGGACGCCGAAGGGAAGGAAGTGCTGTCCTGCCAGGTGCCTGTCGATCTTACCGCCGGCGAGGCACAAGAACTGGAATGGAATTTCCTCCTTCAGAAACCTCATCTTTGGGATGGTATGGCCGACCCTTATCTCTATCAGGTGAGCGTGCGCGCAGGAGAGGATGTCGCCCGGACGCAGATCGGTTTCCGCTGGTATTCGCTGGACCGGGACAAGGGCTTCTTCCTGAACGGCAAGCCGTATCCCCTGCGCGGAGTGTGCATGCACCAGGACAAGGAAGGGATTGCTTCGGCATTCCGCAAGGCCGATATCGATGCGGATTATGAACTTGTCCGCGAACTGGGCTGCAATTTCCTGCGCCTGGCGCACTATCCGCACAACGACTACGCCTTCCGCCTCTGCGACCGCATGGGCATTGTCGTCCAGACGGAGATTCCCTGGGTGAACAATTGCGGCACGGAGGCTCCTGACGCTTATTTTACCGATATTTTCAACCAGATGCGGGAGATGGTGACCTCGCTCTATAACCATCCATCCATCTGCTTCTGGGGCATGTGGAATGAACTGGATACCTGGAGCCATGAGCCCTATAAGGTGCACGGGAAACTGGATTCCTGGCGCGTGGTCCGGGAAACGGAAAAACTCTACCGTTACACCAAGAAACTCGACCCCTGGCGCAGCGTGGGCCTGACCGACGACTCCGTCTTCCAGCGTGAAGGCTACACGCAGCTCAAGGCGGATTACTATAGCGAAAACCGTTATCACGGATGGTATTATGACTATGACCATTTCGAAGGACTGACGGGGCGGATGGAATGGATCCGGGACCGGATGGGCGTCACCAACATTTCCGAGTATGGCGTGGGGGTCAATCCGTTCTGCCATACCTGGAATCCGGAACTGATCCGCCGCGACCGCAGCGATTCCCTGCATGTCGAGGAGTTCGGAAATCTCTTCCATGAGTCCTACGCCGCACAGATTGCCCGAATGCCCTTCCTGAACTTTACCTCCATCTGGATTCTTTCCGATTTTGCCGTAGCAAGGCGTCAGGAGGGATTCATGGACAGTGAAGACGGCGTCAACTTTACCGTAAACGAGGCCCGCAAGTACACCAACGACAAGGGTTTGGTGACACGCGATAAAAAACTTCGCAAAGATGCCTTCTATCTTTATAAATCCTGGTGGAACAAAGCGGTGGAGACGGTCCATATCACGTCGAAGCGGCTGAAATACCGTCCGGCGGGCGAGCCCTTCACGCTCACCGTCTATTCCAACGCCCCGTCGCTGGAACTCTTCTGCAATGGGGAAAAGGCGGGTTCCCTGGCAGAAAGCGGCGAGCCCACGGGCGTGGTCTGGAAATTCGATGCCCGGATGGGAGACGGTCCCACCACCTTCCGCGTCCAGGCGCCGGACGGCACTTTTGATGAGGTAACGTTCGACGCGCTGCGTTTTGATTGATGAGCAACATTGATTACCTTTGTCCCGATATGAAAAAGACAATGACATTCTTCCTTGCGGCGGCGGCCCTGCTGGCCGGAGCCTGCTGCCGCGGTCCGGTGAAAACCGCCGGCATTACGTATGAGAACATGGACACCACGGCGCGTCCGGGTGACGATTTTGCCCGTTATGCCACGGGACGCTGGGCGGCGCTGAACCCCCAGCCGCCGGAATATCCGATGTGGGGTACGACCTCCAAGGTGCATGAGGACAATGTCAAGGCGCTGGCGGCCATGATCAAGGAAATCGCCTCCAAGCCCAACCGGAAAGGCAGCATTGAGCAGAAAATCGGAGACCTGTACAATCAGGCGATGGATTCCGTGCGGCTGAACGCCGAGGGAGCCGCGCCGATCAAGGCCCATATCGCCGAACTGGATGCCATCTCTACCCGGGAGGAACTGCTGAGTTACTGTGCAAAGGAGCACGATGCGATGCTGTTCGGCGTGTTCATCGCCGCGGATGAGAAGGATGCGGCGAACAATATCCTCTGCATCAGCCAGGGCGGCCTGTCGCTCGGGAACCGGGACTATTACCTTTCCGACGATCCGCAGAGCGTACGTACGCGGGCGCTGATGCAGGACCATATGCGCAAACTCTTCGTCCTGACGGGTTACAGCGAAGATGTGGCGGCGGACAAGGTGGCGCGTATCTGGGCCATCGAAAACGAGATAGCCGTGCCTTACTACTCGCAGGAGAGGCAGCGCATTCCCGAAGAGAATTACCACAAGATTTCCGTGGATTCCCTCCAGGCGCTTTGCGGGGAATTTCCCTGGAAAACCTGGCTCGCCGAAGCGGGCTACGGGCGCACGCAGGTGGTGGACCTGGGCCAGCCGGAGCCGGTTGTGAAGAGTTGCGAAATTTTGATGACCGCTCCGCTCGAAGACCTCAAGGCCGTCTATGCGTGGGGGATTATTTCCGGCGCTTCGTCGCTGGTGTCCGACGATTTCACCGATGAGAATTTCGACTATGCCTCCAAGCGTTTCGGAACCAAGGAGAAGAGCCCGCGCTGGAAACGGGCGGAGAGCCTGGTGGACGGCCTGATGTCCGACGCCATCGGACAGATGTATGTGAAAAAGTACTTCCCGAAGGCGGCGAAGAAGGAGATGCTGGAACTGGTTGCGAACCTGCAGACGGCGCTCGGCGAGCGTATCAGGGCGCAGGAGTGGATGTGCGATTCCACCAAGGCGGTGGCGCTTGAAAAACTGGCGGCCTATACCGTCAAAGTGGGCTATCCCGACAAGTGGGACGACCTGAGCGGCCTGGTCATCGACCCGGAGAAGAGCCTTTACGAGAACGTGCGCTCCGCTTCCGAATTCTACTGGCAGCTTAATTACGATAAGAAATATGAGAAGCCCGTCGACAAGAGCGAGTGGCACATGCCGGCGCAGATGGTGAATGCCTATTATAACCCTACGACCAACGAGATCTGCTTCCCCGCAGGCTTCCTGCAGCCGCCGCTCTTTGACCTTAACGCGGATGCCGCTGCGAATTACGGCTCGATCGGGGTCGTCATCGGACATGAAATGACGCACGGATTCGACGACCAGGGCCGTCTCTATGACAAGAACGGCAACCTTTGCGACTGGTGGACCGAGGCCGACGGGGAGGCCTTCAAGAAACCCTGCGATGCGATGGCGGACTATTTCAGCAGTCTGTGGGTAATCCCCGGTGAACTGAAGGCGAATGGCCGTCTCTGCCTCGGCGAGAACATCGCCGACCACGGCGGACTGAACGTCGCGTTCGACGCGCTGAAACTCTGGCAGCAGAAGCACGGCCGTCTGGGAGATGACAACGGCTTTACCCCGGAGCAGCGCTTCTTCCTTTCCTATGCGACGGTCTGGGCAAGCGTGACGACGGACGACCTGCTGCGCTACCTCGTGATGATGGATGTGCACTCGCCGGCGCGTCTGCGCGTGAACGGCGCCCTGCCGCAGATCGATGCCTGGTACGAGGCCTTCGGCATCACGGAAGGGGATTCCCTCTATGTCGCACCGGAAAACCGCGTGCGCGTATGGTAGCCCGTTTTTTCCGGGTCCTGTTGCTGCTGTTGGCGGCAGGACCTGCATTTGCCCAGCGGACGACCGTTTTTGACGAGATCCGCAGCGATGCGAACAAGCGTGCGGGACTCGACGGGCTGTACCGGATGGAGAAAGTGGCGCTGACGCCCGCGCCGAAGGGCTATGAAGCCTTTTATATCGCCCATTACGGACGGCACGGATCGCGTTATGCCTACTCGCCGAAGATTTTCACGAATCCCATGGCCGCGCTCGAAAAGGGCCGGAAGGAAGATAATCTGACGGAGTTCGGAAGCCGACTGCTGGATACCTTGGGAAGCCGCTGGCAGACGATGCAGTACCTGGTCGGAGATTTGACGCCCCTGGGCTGGGAACAGCATCAGTTTATCGGAAAGACGATGGTCGCGTCGTTCCCGTCTGTTTTCGGGCGGGGGAGCCGGGTGGATGCCGCATCGTCGCCCACGGAGCGCTCCATCGTCAGCATGGCTTCCTGTTGTGCGGCCATCTCCCGGGCGGCACCTATGAGCCGCATCTATGCGCATCAGGGGGCGATGGATTATCAGGCGACGCGCCCCAACCTCCGGAACAATCCCTTCAGGTACCAGGGACCGGACCAGCCGTACCCGTATCCCTATACCGACGACGAATACCTGGAAGCCCGTTTCCCCGCCTACCGGCATATGCTGGGCCGGCTTTTCAAGGATGTGGACCTTGCGCTCGCGGACCGTTCAGCCGCCCTGCTGATTTATCAAACCAATATCATGATGGAAGGCTGGCGCAGTCTCCCGGAGAAAGACCGGATTGACTTTACCGGCCTGATGACCGAGGAGGAACTGAACGCTTACTGGGAGGTCTGCAATTTCATGGAGTACCGGGAGTATTACAAGTACCGCACGCCCTGCTCGGCCATTGCGGACGATATGATGGCCAAGGCGGATACCCGTCTGGAACAGGGCGAGTGCGGCGCGGACCTGCGCTTCGGACACGATCATTGCCTGCTGTCCCTGCTGATGGTGCTGGATGTGGACGGAATGGGAACCGTCGCTTCCCGGGCGGAGGACATTCCGCTCTGGTTCCAGAATTTCCGCGCTCCGATGGCGGGCAACATCCAATGGGTATTTTACCGGCCCCGCGGCAAACGCGCCGGCGACGTGCTCGTGAAAGTGCTGCTGAACGGCGAGGAAATGCCGGTCGGCGGGCTTGCTCCGGTGAGCGGTCCCTATTACCGCTGGGAAGACCTGCGCGACTTCTGGAAATCCCGCACGGACCTGTTCGTCATCCGCTAAGCGGTCGTTATTTTTTCATTGTTTCTTATAACCTGTTTTCCCGGATGAACCGGGCGAGCAGGAGGGAGGTCTTATACGCGCCGGTGGAGGTCTGGTGCTGGTTGGCGTTATAGGTGTTCTCGAAGCAGTCCGGGGTGAAAATGGCGTTGTATGCCGGGTCCTGCAGGTCCAGCCAGGGGCTGTCTCCGACCACCGGGGCGAGGTGGGCGTGCAGCGCCTCCGGACGGGCGATGTGTTCGTGGTACATCGGAATGGTAAGGAACATCAGCTGAATGCCTTTTTTCTTGCAGAGCGCCCGGATTTTCCGCACGGAACGGGCGGCATCCCTGCCTACGCCCATCGCCGCCCCGTCTTCCGGCGGACCTTCCCGCCGGTAGCGTTCCAGCACGGGCGCTTCCAGCCCGCTGGTAAACCGGATGAACCGTCCCAGATACTCCTTGTCCTTATAGACCGGTGCGCCGGGATGCTTTAGATTGTAGGAGACCAGCGCCGGATTGTCGAAGAGATAACTGTGGTTGCGCAGGGTCTGCGACCAGGCGTAGGGCGCGTTGTCCACTGAAAAGAGCGCGGGGGTGGATTTGAGTTTGAGCCAGGGGTTACGCCGGTTCTCGAAACTCTGGAACTGGCAGTTCAGATCGACGCCGGTCATACGGCGCTGTCGGTAATCGCGTATCGTATAGGTCTCGACGACCAGCAGTTTCGGATGGCACACCGTCAGCGCCTCTTCCAGCATGTAATAGGAATCGGTGATGCGGTTTCCCTGTGAGGCGAGGATGAAACTGCGCCGGCCGAGTTCCTGCGACAGCACTTCCGGCAGCAGTCCGGTGTAGGCGTGCGAATTGCCGAGCACCAGGACGTCTATGGCGTTTTTGCGCTGTTTTCCGTATTTGTAAAGATAGTGCCAGCGCTTTCCCGTATGGTTGTTGCCCTCTTCTTGTGCAAATACGCGGCGTGCATCGAGCAGGGCGACCAGCGCACCCGCCGCCAGGACAATGACCATGACTTCCGAAATAAATTTTTTCATATCAATCAGGTTCGTAAAAATGACCTGCCCTACGGGCACTTGTTGCTACGCAACCCTATCCGGGTAAAGGTGCCCGCAGGGCAGGTCGTTTTTTAAGGGCATTTAGAATTGGAAATAGAGGAAACGGGAATCATTGCCGATGCCATAGTGTCCGAGCAGGACGAGCAAAAGCAGCGCGAAGACCGCACAGAGCACCCGTACCGCCGGAGGCTGGCGCAGGAATTTTGCGGCGAGGGCCCCGCCCCTGCGTTCCCACAGCACTTCCTGGAGCGCGAGCAGCAGCACGAGCGCGCAGGCGAAAATCAGTTCCGTACGGCCCAGGCCATAAGCCGGGAGCCCGGAAAAACCGTCAAAACCAATCGCGGAAAACATCTTCATCGCGGCGGGGAAGTCCGGGGCCCGGAACAGGATCAGGGACAGCGCCCAGAGTCCGGAAACCAGGGTGATTTTCAGGGGCCGGAAGCCGTTTATGCGGCTCATCGGACGGTCCAGCGTTACCATAAACAAGGCGCAGAGGAAGCCCCAGGCGACAAAAGTCCAGGAGGCGCCATGCCAGAGGCCGCTGAGCAGGAATACGATAAATACGTTGCAGACCCGGCGTGCCGCGCCTTTGCGGTTGCCGCCCAGCGGGATATACACATAGTCTCCGAACCAGGAGGAAAGGGAGATGTGCCAGCGCTTCCAGAATTCCTTGAAGGAAGTGGACAGGTACGGCCGGCGGAAGTTGACCATCAGTTCCATCCCGAAGAGTTTGGCCGAACCGCGGGCGATTTCGGAATAGGCGTAGAAATCGGCATAAAGCTGAACGGCGAAAAGCAGCACCGCCAGCAGGGCCGGGACCCCCGCGAGGCCGTCCACGCCCTTCCAGGCGGCATCGACATAGACGGCGACCCGGTCCGCCAGCAGCAGTTTGAGCGAAAGCCCCCAGAGAATCAGGCACAGGCCTTCGACGGCTTTGCCATAGTCGAATCCGCGCCGGGTGTCAAACTGGGGGAGCAGCCTCTCCGCCCGCTCGATGGGGCCTGCGACGAGTTGCGGGAAGAAACTGACGAAGGCAAAAAAGCGCAACGGGTTACGCGAGGGCCGGGTGCGGCCGCGATAGACATCGATGGTATAGCCGAGGGCCTGGAAAGTATAGAAACTGATGCCGACGGGAAGGATAATGTGCAGCGCGGGCGGCGTCCCTTTCCAGCCCAGCAGGGACAGCAGTGCGACGAAACTGTCCACGAAGAAGCCGGCGTATTTGAAATAGGCGAGTATGCCCAGGTTCACGGCGATATTGAGCGCCGCCCAGCGTTTGCGGGCGGCGCCTTCGCTGCCGTCGATGCGCAGGGCGGTCAGATAACTGGACAGGGAAGTAAAGGCAATCAGCAGCGCGAAGCGCCAGTCCCAGGCGCCGTAAAAGGCATAACTGGCAACCAGCAGCACGAGATTCTGCCATTCCCCGCGCCGGCTTTTCATGAGCGGAAGCCAGTACAGGATGAAAACCAGCGGCAGGAACAGTGCGTAGGAAAATGAATTGAACAGCATAAATCTTTACCTGGCAAACAAGTCCTCCATGCAAACTTGCGATTGAACGATGCCGCTATGGGCATTCTGCCTGACTCCGTAGGTTGTAATCATTACCAATTGCAGGGCTTTTTTGGACTGGGTGGCTTCACGAAACACCTCCACCTTTTTTCTCAGTTTTTCCTTGTGGTCCTTATCTATGACGAACTCCCCTGCCGAGAACTTGATTTCACAAATGTTTGTCGTTCTGTCCCGCCGGTCAATTTTTTTTGAGGCAGGCACATCTATAATTTTCAGATAGCCACTTTGCATTACCGAACAGGGCCTCGTACAAATGGTCAAACTCATCCCATAGCGGACCTTTGCTTTTAAAAAAATAGTGTCAATGTTTGTTAAATATGAAAGTTCGTTGTCCAGGAGTTTCAAATAATAGGGAATGCCTCCCATGGTCATATAACATTCCACAATGTCATTACGGCTCCAGTGGATACCCCTGGATATCAGGTATTTCTCTGTTTCCTGCAGCGTAAATGGCATCAGGTCATTTTGCTGGGCGCCATATTCCAAAAGTGCGAGATAGAAGTTCTTGAGTTGGATCTTCTTGGGTTTCTTGTACAATCCTGTGACCTTGAAGTCACGATATCGTTGTAGTTGTCGAATTTCGTATTTGCGTCCGATAAACAGGTTCTTGTCCATTCAAAATAGTTTCTTGGAGAATAAAGATAGAACATTAATTTGATTTTTTGATATTTTAGTGCGGAAAGTTGATGTTTTTTTTTCGTACTTAAAAATAGGCAACCAAATCACGGGATGGTTTCAGGCGGGCGATATTACATTCGGTCCGCTTGCATTATCGGCCCTGTTTTGGTAATTTTGTGCTGTATGGAAAAAAGCAGAGTTTGGGCTGCCGCGGCGATAGCTGCGGGGCTGGTGTTCCTGGGGCTGATGATACCCCGGGCGGCGAGAATCAACCGCTCATACGAGCGCTTCGTGAGCGTAAAGGGCCTGTGCGAGAGGGAGGTGATGGCAGACAAGGCCATCTGGCCCATCCAGTACAAGGTGGCGGGCAACGACCTCGCGACAGTATATGCCGAGCTTGAGGCAAAGAACGCGCTGGTGAAAAAGTTTCTGAAGGAAGGCGGCGTGCAGGACGGGGAAATCTCCGTGTCGGCCCCCACCCTCTCCGACAAACTGGCCCAGGAATACGGGTCCAACGACAGGGCTTTCCGCTACGTGGCAAAGGAGGTTATGACAGTCTGCTCGGCCGACGTGGAAAAGGTGCTGGCGCTGATGTCTAGGCAGGGAACCTTGGTGCGCAGCGGCATCGCGCCGGATAACGAATATGGCAGCCAGCCTGAATTCCTGTTCGAGGGGCTCAACTCGCTGAAGCCGGAAATGATAGAGGAGGCGACGCGCAATGCCCGCGAAGCGGCGCAGAAGTTCGCCGCCGACTCCCGCAGCAGGCTTGGCAAGTTGCGCCAGGCCGCGCAGGGCAGCTTCTCGATAGAGCCGCGCGATTCCAACACCCCGTACATAAAGCACGTGAGG
The DNA here is from genome assembly GCA_017445015.1 of Bacteroidales bacterium. GTDB lineage: Bacteria > Bacteroidota > Bacteroidia > Bacteroidales > UBA932 > Cryptobacteroides. Next base: position 30,279 of record JAFSVL010000080.1, read on the forward strand.
GTGGTCACATCCGTGACGTACTATCTCGACTGAGCAATCTGATTTTTTTTGATCTTTTGGTGCGTTAAAAATCACTTGTATCTTGTGGTGCACAGGGTTGGCTTAGTAAGCCAGCTGTGTGAGTATCATGATCATACGGCGCGGGCTTCGAAAGTTGATTGTTCCTGCTAGAAAGGTATTGCGAAGACCTCGGACGCGGGAGACTTATCAATGAGTCTTTGATGACCATCAGTCCGAAGTTCCGACCCCAATAGGTCGTGTCCAGCTGAATGACGACATGCTTCTCCTTCGCGATTTTCTGTACATACCGCATGCCCTCCAAATCTCTGGCGATAGTACGGCTGGAGACTTTGTATTTATCTGCAAACTGTTCGAGCGTCTGTTTGCCCTCAATGTAATCCGTAATTACCTGAGCCCTATCCCTGCGATTATCCCCGTCGAAACGACGTCCGCAGTCCTTGTATTTATACCGCTGGACACGGCCTCTCAGGCCATTGTGGACCACGTTTGTGGACCCACAGAAAAAGCATTTTTTTAAGCATATCAGTATGAATGCTGCAAAGATATGAAATTCAGATTATTACAACGATTTCATCACCCGAAATGTCTAATAACCCCAGAGTTATTATGGAGCGGTTGACGACAAGACCGTACTGGACCCGGAGGACGATGTCGCCCATGTGAAACTTGGCGGCAAGTGGCGTATGCCCACCGATGAGGAGTGGCAGGAGCTGGAAGCCGGGTGCTCGTGGACGGGGATTGTCCAAAATGACGTTGTAGGCGTAAGGGTAACCGCAAAGAACGGCAACGGCATATTCCTCCCCGCCGCCGGCTACCGGGAAGATACCCATGCCGGCAATGTGGAGTCCAAGGGCTACTACTGGTCTTCATCCCTCTATCCCCCTGGCCCGGATTGCGCGATGAGCATATCCTTCGAGAGGAACGGTCACTCCAGGTTCGACGGCGCCCGTTACTTCGGGCACCCGGTCCGTCCCGTTGCAGAATAACTGACCTTACCGGCATCGGCAGGGACTTCGCGATCCATAAAATAAGTACTTTTGAAAAATGGCCTGCGCAGGTAATTTTTTCATTGTTTCTAAAAGGCCCTGCCTTCGTACAAAATCGTAAAATTTGTTCGGCGACAGGGACCCGGGGGGCCTGCCTTCGTACAAAAAGCCTAAAATCTAACGCAGAGCGGGACCTTTGGCCTTTGGGGCCTGCCCGGCAAACGGCAAGGTCCGGCAATCTGGTCAAAAACCCGTAATTTCTTCGGGGTTGCGGGACCTGAGGTCCGGCAACCCCTTTGTTTTGGGCCAAAAAAGGACCGGTTGCCGTCCCTGATGGGTATGGGCACTGCCTGTCCGGCCAGTATCATCAGCAAGTTATGATGAAGCACATCGCGACTAACGCTGCTTCTAACTCGCCATCATGTTTAAGGGGGTAGCAAAGTCTATTTGTGCCTCGGATGAGACTCGAACTCACACGGACATTACTGCCCAAGGGATTTTAAGTCCCTCGTGTCTACCATTCCACCACCAAGGCATGACGCAAAGATAACAATTAATTCATATCTTTGTATGCTATGTTTGGAAAGGAAGTCTATGAAGAGCGCCGCAGGGCGCTCCGGGAACGTCTCGCGGGGCAGACGGGCATCGTCCTGTTCCTGGGGAATGCGGAGTCTCCCGCGCAGTATCGGGACAATTGCTATAAATGGCGCCAGGACAGCAACTGGCTGTATTTTTTCGGCATCGACGAGCCGCGCTTCGCGGCCATCCTGGATATTGACAACGGGGCGGAGACCGTCTATGCCGATGACTTCACCCTCGACGATATCGTCTGGATGGGGCCGATGCCCTCCGTGCAGTCGCTCGCTCAGAAGGCGGGCGCAGAGGCCAGCGCACCCTATGCGAAACTCTTCGACGCCGTCCGGGAAGCGCAGGCAAAGGGCCGCTGCGTGCATACGGTGCCGCCTTCGCGCTATTACAACGAAATGCTGCTCCGGCGCATGGGTATAGACGGGGCTTCCGAGCCGTTGATACGGGCAATCGTATCGCTGCGCCTTGTGAAGGAGCCGCGCGAAATCGCGCTGATCGATGCCGCCTGCGAACTCGGATACGAGATGCATACCATCGCGCGGAAAGGCATCCGTATCGGCGTAAAGGAGCAGGAAATCGTGGGGGCGATGGAGGCGGTGACGCTCGCAAAGGGCTGGGGCGTGTCCTTCCCGACCATCCTGACCCAGCATGGCGAAATCTTTCATTGCCACTCGCACGAGGCGCCGGTGGAGGAGGGGAAACTGATGGTCATTGACGCGGGTGCCGAGGCCTCGAGCCATTATGCGTCAGATTTTACGCGCACCTATCCTACGGGCGGACGCTATACGCCGCGGCAGCGGGATATCTATAGCATCGTCTATGAGTGCAATGAGTATGCGTTCTCTCTGACGGCGCCGGGCGTGGCGTACCGCGACGTGCACATCGCCGTGGCGCAGCGGATGCTTTCGGGCCTGAAGGACCTCGGGCTGGTCAGCGGAGACCCGGCGGAAATGGCCGCACAGGGTGTCGCAGGCCTGTTTATGCCGCACGGCCTCGGGCACAATATGGGGCTGGACGTACACGATATGGAAGACTTGGGCGAGGACCTGGTGGGGTATGACGACGACCAGACGCGCTCTCCGCTTCCGGGGTTGCATTCGCTGCGGATGGCCCGCCGTCTGGTCCCCGGACATGTGATAACGGACGAGCCGGGGATCTATTTCATCCCGGCGCTGATTGCCGCCTGGAAAAAGGAAAAACGCGACGGCGGCCGCGTGAATTACGCAAAACTGGAAAAGGAATATCTCGATTTCGGCGGAATCCGTGTGGAGGATGACGTGCTGGTGACGGCGGACGGGGCCCGGAGGCTGGGTCCGCGCCGCCTGCCCGCATCGCCGGATGAAGTGGAAGAAGCCATGAAAAACGATTGAGTATGGGACTTTTGGATGGAAAAGTGGCGCTGATTACGGGCGCGTCGCGCGGCATTGGCAGGGCCATTGCGCTGAAATTCGCTTCGGAGGGGGCGGATGTCGCCTTTACGGATATTTCCGTCGATGAAAATACGCTGGCGGAGTTGCGGGCTTTCGGACATCGGGCAGAGGCTTACCGGTCTGATGCGTCCGATTTTGCGCAGGCGCACGAGGTGGTTGCAAAGGTAGCCGAAGCCTTCGGCGGTATCGATATCCTGGTGAACAATGCGGGAATTACCCGCGATACGCTCCTGCTCCGCATGGACGAAAGCCAGTGGGATGATGTGATCGGCGTGAATCTCAAATCTGCGTTCAATTTCGTTCATGCGGTGGCTCCGCTCATGGCCCGCAGGCGCAGCGGAAGCATCATCTCGCTGTCCTCGGTGGTCGGGATGCACGGGAACGCGGGACAGAGCAATTATTCGGCGTCGAAGGCGGGACTTATCGGCCTTACCAAATCCGCGGCCAAGGAATTCGGTGCCCGCGGCGTGAGGGCCAACTGTATTGCGCCGGGGTTCATCCGCTCGACGATGACGGAGGCCGTACCCGAGGAAATCCGTCAGAATTGGGTGAAAACCATTCCGATGCGGCGGGAGGGGACGCCGGAGGATGTGGCGGGCGTCGCCCTGTTCCTTGCCAGCGACCTTTCCGCCTATGTCACGGGGCAGGTGGTGAACTGCTGCGGCGGGATGGGATGCTGAGGCTGTTGCGCAATGTGGCGGAATGGGTGATGCCGCGGGAATGTGTTGTGTGCGGTGCGCCCCTGCTCCCTTCCGAGGAGCATATCTGCCGGCATTGTGCTTCCGATATCCCGCTGACGCGCTATGAGGGGCGCGAGCATAATCCGATGGCCGATGCGCTGAATGCGCGCATTCAGGAACGGCTCACGGAGTATGAGCCGTACAGCCGCGCCTGCGCCCTGTTCTTCTATAAGGCCGACAGTCCGTATGCGAATATTACAAAAGCGCTGAAATACCGGTACGACCGTTCCGGGGGGCGCTTTTTCGCTGCGATGCTGGGGCGGAGGATGGCGGCGTCTCCCTTATATGCCGATGTGGACGCGCTGGTGCCGGTGCCGTTGCACTGGACCCGCCGGTGGAAGCGCGGCTATAATCAGGCGGAGGTGATTGCCCGGGAAATGGCGTCCTGCTGGCCGGAAGCCCGGTTCTGCCCGGAAGGGCTGCGGCGCCGTTCCCGGACCCGGAGCCAGGCCCGGCTTCCCGGCGCGGCGGAGCGGGCGGCGAATCTGCGCGGAGCGTTCCGTGCGGTGCCGGGCAAATGTGCCCTGACGCCGCAGCTCCGTTTGCCGGAGTCGCGTCCGGGGCATATCCTGTTGGTGGACGATGTGTTTACCACCGGATCTACGCTCTGTGAATGCCACAGGGCCCTCCGCGCCGTCTGCGGGCCGGAGGTGCGGATTTCCGTCGCCGCGCTGGGGTTTGTGCCGTAGTCAGCGGTACAGCTCGAAGAGTTTCCTGAAAGCCGGCAGGGAACGGCGGATCATGTCCTCATCCACGCAGTAGGCGAGCCGCACGTAGCCCGGGGCGGCAAAATCGTCACCGGGAACAATCAGAAGGCCATATTCTTTGGCCCTGTCGGAGAAGGCCTGCGCCGAGGGTTCGGGCGACTTTACAAAAAGGTAGAAGGCGCCGTCCGGCGGAACGCAACGGTATCCGATTTTGGAGAGTTCCGAATACAGGAGGTCCCGGTTGCGGCGGTAGGCTTCGATTTCCGGGGCGGTGTCGGCATTGAGGGCCGCCACCCGCTGGAACAGGCTCGGTGCACAGACATAGCCCAGGGCCCTTCCCGCCCCGCAGATGGCGGCGTAAATGCCCTTGGCGTCTTCCGAGCGGGGATGTATGGCGATGTAACCGATACGTTCTCCCGGCAGGGAGAGCGACTTGCTCCAACTGTAACAAATCAGGGTGTTCCGGTAGAAGTTCATCACAAACGGCGGCGCCGCCGGAGTGTAGTAAAGTTCCCGGTAGGGTTCGTCGCTGATCAGATAAACGGGATGGCCGTATGCCCGGCTGCGTTCTTCAAGGATGGCGGCAAGCCGTTTCAGGGTGGCCTCCGTGTAAATCACGCCGCTGGGATTGTTCGGGGAATTGATGATGACCGCCTTGGTGTGTTCGCTGAGGAGCGTCTCAAAGGCGTCGAAGTCTATCTGGAAGTCCGGCTCGGTAAAGGGGACGGTCACGACCTTTCCGCCTGCCGCCTCGATAAAGACGCGATATTCCGGAAAATAAGGGGCGAAAACGATGAATTCGTCCTGAGGGCAGCGCAGGGCCCGCAGGCAGATGCAGAGCGATGCGGCGGCGCCGCAGGTCATGTAGATATCGTCCGTTCCGACCGGGGCCCCGAAGCGGCGTACAAGGCTTTCGGCGACCTTGCGACGCACGGAGACATCTCCCTGGGCGGACGTGTAGCCGTGGATGGACGGGGTGGATGCACAGGTGGAAAGCGCGAGCGGCACGCCGCCGGGCGGCGGCACGCTGGGGTTCCCCAGCGAGAAGTCGAAGACCGCGTCTTCGCCTTCCCGCTCGCGCTTTCTCCGCCCGAACTCGAACAATTCCCGTATCACCGACCTCTTGCTCCCGAGGCCATACATTTCTTCATTAAAGTTTGCCATATCTGCGTCAAAGATACATTTTTTTACGGAACAGGGTCGTACCCGCTGCCGCCGCCGGGATGGCAGCGGAGGATGCGCTTCAGCGAAAGCCAGCCGCCCTTGAGGGGACCGTATTTGCGGAAGGCCTCCAGTGCGTATTGCGAACAGGTAGGCGTAAAACGGCACGACGGGGGCGTGAGCGGCGAGATGCACAACTGATAGAAGCGGATCAGCAGGATAAACGGCGCGCTGAGCACCCGTTTCGCGATGTCGGCGGCGCGGCCGGTTTTCACGGCCGGCTGCATTTTTCACCGATATAAAGCAAAGCCCGCTTCAGGTCTTCGCAGAGCAGTGCGCTGCCCAGGGCGTCTGAGCAGTCATAGACAAAGAGGATATCGACCCCCTCGCTGCCCACCAGTACCTTGTTCAGCCGGTAGGCTTCCCGCATACGCCGCTTCAGCAGATTCCGCATCACGGCGCGACGGAAGCGCTTTTTGGGCACCGATACGATAATGCGGTTATACGACAGTCCGGAGCCGGCGGCATAGCAGAAGCGCAGGCAGCCTTCGCGGCCCCATTTCCCGCGGGCGACGAGATCCGCGGCAGCCGTCTTTCCTGACAGTCGTTCGCATTTGGGAAGGGTGGCCTCCATACACAGTATTATCGGGAGAGAAAGACCTCGATGGCCTTGGCGGCGGAGTTGATCTCCGGCGTGGGGCCTTTGACGGCAATCCGCATCCCCTCGGACTCCAGCGCCTTGGCGATACGATTCCCGTAAGCGATGAACTGCAGGTTCCCCTGTTCAAAACCGGGGAAATTCTCATGCAGGGAAATCAGGTCCGAGGCATTGTAGAGCACGACGAGGTCGAAATCGTGCAGATCCAGGTCCTTCAGGTCCTGCGGTACGGGTTTGATGAAGCGACCTACCTTGTAGTCGATGCCTGCATCGTCGAAAAGCCGGGTGAGGGTTTCGGAATTTCCGGCATCGGAGGTGGTGATGAGGAATTTTTCGCCCTTGTGCTTGGGGCCGATTTGCGCCACGATGGATTCCGGCTTTCCGTTTCCGAAGAAAATCTTGCGTTTGCGGTACACGATATGTTTCTGCAGGTACATCGCGACAATCTCGGTGGAACAAAAATATTTCATCGTTTCCGGCACCTTGAACCGCATTTCCTCGCACATCTTGAAGTAGGCGTCGATGGCGATCCGCGAGGAGAATACAATGGCGGTATAATCAGGCAGGTTGATGCGCTGCGCGCGGAACTCCCTCGAACTGAGGGGCTCGGACAGGAAAAACGGGCGGAAAGTCACCTCTGCGCCGAATTTTTCCCGGAGCGCCGCATAATTGGACTGGTTGGCGGGGGTCGGTTGTGAAATCAGTATCTTCATCGTAACTCGCTGTATAGCAACAATCCCGCAGGGATTAATTCGAGGGCGCAAAGATACAAAATTGTTCCTAAAACCGAGCAATGAAGCGATAAAATTTGCATCACGTTCCAGCAGGTCAGCAGGAAGGCGACGGCGATTTCGGAGAGCAAAACCGTGCGTACAGTCATGTCGGCCGGTGAAAACGGCAACATGGCCGCGACGGTCAGCAGCATGGCCGTCGCGAGCATGATGAAAATATTGTACACGGCAAAATGATAGGCCTCCTCGAGTTCCGAAGTAAAGCGGCGCGGCTTGAAAACTGCGAAAAGCAGCCGCCGGAGCAGGAGGTATGCGGCGATGGCGGCGGCCGGAACGGTCACGCTCCAGCCCGCGGGTATGACCCCGGCGAAGGAGGGCGTATAAAGGAAATACCGGTCGGCCATCAGGCAGAAGGGCAGCAACAGGCACATCGCGACATAGTTCCGGGTATAGACGAGGCTCATGTTATGCTGGATATGCGCGTGTTCCCGGGGGCGCGTGAGGCTGCGGAAGGTATAGGGGAAAATCCGGAGATACTCTCCCAGAGCGCTGAAAATCAGCAGGATGGCGGCAACCATCAGGACGCGGTTCCCCGGCATGGCCAGCCAGTCCGGCATCACGGGGACGTCCGCCGGGACGGGCGGGTCCGTGAGTTCCAGCGTGCCGCTTCTGAAGATTTCCCCGTACATATTTTCTCTTAATTGGCCCTTTTTGCCTTGTAGCCCAGGGAGCTGAGCAGGGGAACGAGTTTTTCGCGAAGGTCCCCCTGCATGACAATTTCTCCGTCCTTGGCGCTTCCGCCTGCGCCGCAGCGGGTTTTCAGCGTGCGGGCGAGGGCGGAGAGGTCTTCGGCCCTGCCGACGAACCCCTGTACCAGCGTCACCTGTTTTCCGGAGCGTCCGCTGCGCTCGAAGCGCACCGTGAGGCGCTGCCTGTCGGGAGGAAGCGTTTCGGCCTCCTCCCGCGTCTGCGTTACATATTCAAAGTCCGGGTTGGTCGAATAGACTACCCCCAGGCGTTTTTTCCAGTCTCCTTTGTCCATAACGGGACAAAGATACATTATTTTCTGACCGCGGCGATACCGGGAAGTTCCTTGCCTTCGAGGGCTTCAAGCATCGCGCCGCCGCCGGTGGAAACATAACTCACCTTCTTGGCAAAGCCCATGCGGGTGACGGCCGCAACAGAGTCGCCGCCGCCCACGAGCGTATAGGCACCGTTCTCGGTGGCCTTCGCCAGCAGTTCGGCGATCTTGAGGGTTCCCTTTGCGAAAGCAGGCATTTCGAACACCCCGACGGGGCCGTTCCAGAGCAGGGTCTTGGAAGAAAGAATCACCTTCTCCCAGGTCGCGAGGGAGTCGGCGCCGGCATCCATGCCTTCCCAGCCTTCGGGAATTTCCCCGGAGGGGACGGTGCGGGTATTGGCGTCATTGGCGAAGTTGTCCGCGATGACGGTGTCCTGAGACACATAAATCTTCACGCCCTTTTCCTTGGCTTTGGCGAGAATCTCGAGCGCCTGCGGGATCAGCTCGTCCTCATGCAGGGAGTTGCCGATCTTGCCGCCCTGGGCCTTTACGAAGGTATAGCCCATGCCGCCGCCGATAATCAGGTTGTCCACTTTCTCCAGCATATTCTCGAGCACGGCGAGTTTGGAAGAGACCTTGGAGCCGCCGATAATCGCGGTGAAGGGGTGCTGCGCATTCTTCAGGACATTGTCGATGGCCTTGATTTCTCCCTCCATCAGGTAGCCGAACATCTTGTCGCCCGGAAAATAATCGGCGATGAGGGCGGTGGAGGCGTGTGCGCGGTGCGCGGTGCCGAAAGCGTCGTTGATATAGCAGTCGGCATACGAGGCGAGTTTCTTCACGAAGGCCTTCTGGCTTTCCTTGACAGCCGCCTTGGCCGCCTTCTTCTCCTCATCGGAAGCGTCCTCGGCAAGTCCGCGGGGCTTGCCCTCTTCCTCCGCGTAGTAGCGCAGGTTTTCGAGCAGCAGGGCCTCTCCGGGCTTGAGGGACGCCACTTCGGCATCGGCCTTCTGGCAGTCGCCGGCAAACTTCACGGGGACACCCAGGCATTCGCCGACATGCGCCGCGATGTGCTTCAGGGAAAACTTCGGGTCCACCTTCTTGGGACGGCCGAGATGCGACATGATAATCAGGGAGCCGCCGCCGGCGAGCACCTTCTTCAGCGTGGGCATCGCCGCACGGATGCGGGTGTCGTCGGTAATGTTGAAGTTTTCATCCAGGGGAACATTGAAATCTACGCGGACGATGGCCTTTTTGCCGTTAAAATCGTAAGAATCGATAAACTGTTGCATAATACGTATATTTTAATTTGTCGTTTTCACCAATCCCGCAAATTTACGAAAAATCTGCATATATTTGCGCCATGGCAGAATTCCCATCGAAAAACTGGCAGGATTACGAACTGCTCGACAGCGGCTGCGGCGAAAAACTGGAGCGCTTCGGCCGGACGGTCCTCTGCCGCCCGGAGCCCAAGGCGCTCTGGGACAAAAGCCTTTCGCAAAAGGAATGGGACCGGCTCTGCCATATCCGCTTCAAATCCGGTGCCGGCTTCGGAAAAGCCGGGAAAGAGGACAGCGGGACCTGGGAGCGCCTGAAAAAATCCGACGACCAATGGTTTATCCGTTATGACGGGGTGGAGGAAGGGCTGAAACTGAACCTGCGCCTGGGGCTGACCGCCTTCAAGCATGTGGGCGTATTCCCCGAGCAGGCACCGAACTGGAACTGGATCTATCACGCCGTCCGCGGGCTTGTCCCGGAGGGTGCCGGGTCCGGGACCGCGCCGAAGGTATTGAACCTCTTCGCATATACCGGGGCGGCGTCCCTTGCCGCAAAGGCCGCGGGCGCCGATGTGACCCACCTCGATTCCGTGCGGCAGGTCGTCACCTGGGCCCGCGGGAACATGGAAAGTTCCGGTCTCGACGGCATCCGCTGGGTCGTCGAGGACGCGATGAAATTCGTAAAACGCGAGATTCGGCGCGGCAACCGCTATGACGGCATCATCCTCGACCCTCCGGCATACGGACATGGACCGGACGGAGAGAAATGGAAACTCGACGAATGCCTCTTCGATATGCTGAAAGGGGTAGCGGACCTGCTTGGCGAGCACGCCTTCGTGGTGCTGAACCTTTATTCCAACGGCTATTCGGCCCTGCTCGGCGAGACGCTGGTGCGACAGGCCTTCGGGTCAGGAGGGAAAATGGAGAGCGGGGAGCTCGCCCTGCTTGACCGCTTCGGCAAAGCCCTCCCGCTCAGCATATTCGTCCGTTTTCAGCTGAAGGACGAAGGCTTCTGCGACCATTTACCCGGATAGGGTTGCGGAGCAACAGGGAGCGGAAGTCTTCGTCCTTCCGCCGGCGCTAACTTCCGGCAATTTGCTTGACCGTGTCGCTGAAAGCGTCTTCAAGGTCGGCGGCCATCTTCTCGCCGTCGGGCGAGAGTCCCGCCTTCGCCATGTCCCGGAGGGTGTCGGAAAGCAGATAGATATAATTTCCGCAGGTCTCCACTTCGTCCTTGGCATAATCATAGAACTCGAGATAGAAGCGCGCATCGGCAAGCAGGTTGCGTGAAAGTTCTTCCGCGAGCGCGCCGGCATCTTCCCTGCGCCCGAGCATATAGTAGAGGCGGATCATCTCCACCACCATGTAATTATTGGTGGTAAAGCCGGCAGGAATGGCATCCAGCGGATAATGGCGCATCACCTCGCAGCATTTATCCAGCATTTCGGCGGCCCGTTCCCTCTGGCCGGCCTTGAGGAAGGCCTTGGCACAGTTCACGAACACCATCCGCACCGACATCACGCCCAGATGGGTGTACATGTTCTGGTAGTCGATGAAATAATTGCCCGCACCGAGGGCGTCCCAGCGGAACGTCTGCGTCATCAGGGCATAGAGCCTGTCGGTATTCACATAGCCGATATCCGTACTCTTGACCGTATTGCGCCAGGGCACCAGCAGATAGGAATAGCCCTGGAATTCCAGATAGTTCCGCAGCCCGACGGCCAGGTCCCCGCCCATGTTCAGCATGTGGATGGTGCGGTCCCACTGATAACCCGAGAGCAGGTCCAGCATGAAAAGTTCGGGCTTGGTGAGATAATTCTTGTTCGGCGAAATCTCCAGCACGATCTCATCCTGGATGCGGTCCGCATCGGCGGCGCAGACGATGCCGCTGCGCAGGGCATTGGCCTTGTTCACCGGTACGGCTATCTTGCGCGAACAGAGATAATCCATGCCGCGGTACTTGAGTTTGGGATTGCGGAAGACCGCCATCACCTCGCCGATCGGCATGACCTCGTTTTTGCTGTCGTTGATCAGCACATATTCATTCGTGCCGTAAAGGTATTGTTCGGGGCCCACCTGGAGCGGCAGCGGGGCGGACTGGTTCACCGCCCATTTCATCTGGTCGATATGCCAGTCGGTCCCCAGCAGCGAGGTATTGCAGATCCGCACGTCCGGACGCACGTCCTCCACCTCCTGCGCATACCATACCGGGAAGGTATCATTGTCTCCGTGGGTGATGAGGATGCCGTTCTTTCCTACCGAATTGAGATAATTCGAGGCCAGTTCCACCGCGGTGCGGCGGTTGCTGCGGTCGTGATCGTCCCAGTTCTGTGCGGCCATGAGCGCGGGGACGCAGAGGCATGCCAGCGTAAGGGCCGCCGACATCGCCACGGACTCTTTCTTCTTCAGCAGTACAGGCAGGGCATGCGCCAGCGCCGCCACGGCCAGTCCGCACCAGATGCTGAAGAAATAGAAGGAGCCCGCATAGGCATAATCGCGCTCCCGCACCTGATAGGGCGGCTGGTTAAGGTAAATCACAATGGCGATGCCCGTCATGAAAAACATCAGGAACACCAGCCAGCATCCCCGCTTGTCCCGGTCGAACTGGAAGAAAAGCCCCAGCAGGCCGAGGAGCAGCGGCAGGAAATAATAGTGGTTCTTCCCCTTGTTCTTCGCGAGCAGTTCCGGGGCGTTGCCCTGGTCTCCCAGGCGGTAATTGTCGATGAACCGGATGCCGCTCTCCCAATTGCCGGCAAAGAGGTCTCCGGGCGTCTGGCCGTGGATCTCGTTCTGGCGTCCGACAAAATTCCACATGAAATAGCGCCAGTACATCCAGTTCAATTGATAGTCGAAGAAAAAGGCGAGATTTTCTCCCATCGTCGGCTTGCGGTGACGGTCCTTGGTCCGCATCACGCGGCCCTTCATGTACGTTTCATAGAACTTGACGTACTTCTCGTCGCCGCCGTTCCACATCCGCGGGAACAGCATCTTTCCCGAAGCCTTGTATTCCGCTTCGACGGGGCTGTCCACCTTTACATATTTGCCGTTCAGGGGCGCCCAGTACTTTCCTTCCTTGATTTCATAGGGCGCATCGAAGAACTGCCCGTAGATGAGCGGGGAACTGCCGTACTGTTCCCGGGAGACATAGCGCACCAGCGTAAAGGCATTGTCCGGCTGGTACTCGTTGGTGGGCGTCTTTGCGCAGGAGCGGATAATCACTACGCTGAACACAGAAAATCCGATGAGGATGCAGGTCAGGCACAGCAGCGCCGTATTCCAGAATACCTTTCCCTTGTTGTAGGTGGAAAAAATGCCCCAGAAGCACAGCGCGAGCACCGCGACCATGAAGAATGCGGCTCCCGTGTTATAGGGCAGCCCCAGCACATTCACGAAGAACAGGTCGGTATAGGCCGCCATCTTGGGCACATACGGTACGATGATAAAATTCACCACACCCAGGATCAGCACCCCGACAAGGAAAATCTTGCAAAATTCCCAGAAGGTAAAGGTCCCGTTCTCCCGTTGCCGGTAATAGTACATGAACACCAGCGCGGGAATGGCCAGCAGGTTCAGCAGATGTACGCCGATGGAAAGGCCCATCAGGAAAGCGATCAGCACGATCCAGCGGTTGGCCCCCCTCTGGTCCGCCACTTCATACCAGCGCGTCATCGCCCAGAATACCAGCGCGGTAAAGAGGGACGACATGGCATACACTTCGCCTTCCACCGCCGAGAACCAGAAGGTGTCCGAGAAGCAATAGACCAGGGCGCCGGTCAGGGCTGAACCGATGATTGCAAGGGCCTGGCCGGAAGAATAGGTGCCGTCCGCCGCCTTCGGAAGCAGCCGCTTCACGAAAAATACGATGGTCAGGTAAAGGAAGAAGATGGTCAGCGCCGAGCAGAGGGCGCTCATTGCATTCACCAGTACCGCGGCATGCATATTGTCGCCGAACAGGGTAAAGAAGCGGGCGATAAGCTGGAACATCGGGTTTCCGGGAGGATGGCCCACCTCCAGCTTGTATGACGATGCGATAAATTCGCCGCAATCCCAGAAAGATGCGGACGGTTCTATCGTCAACAGGTAGGTCACGGCCGATACGGCCAGCGCCAGCAGCGCAGCGAGCCTGTTAAAGAGATTGAATTTCTTCTCGGTCATAATCTGCAAAGGTACAAATTATTTTGAGGTCTTTTTCCCTGCGGCGGCCGGGATCTTCCTGCGCCAGGAATATAGGACCAGGCCTGCGCCGAGCAGGATGAAGGGGATGGAGAGCAGCTGCCCCATGTCCAGCAGCATCGCATTTTCAAACTCCACCTGTGGTTCCTTGATGAATTCGATGAAAAACCGGAAACCGAAGCAGGTCAGCAGGAAAAAGCCGAAGAAGAATCCCCGGTACACCTTGTCCAGTTTCTTGACATAGATCCAAATCATCGTCAGTCCGATCAGCAGGTAGGCCAGCGCCTCGTAAAGCTGGGTGGGGTGCTTGGGTTCAGTCTCACCGCGCAGGTCGAAGATGAAGCCCCAGGGAAGGGTTGTGACATCTCCGTAAATCTCTGAATTGAAGAGGTTCCCGATGCGGATGAGGCAGCCGGCGAAAGCGACGGTGATGCATAGCCGGTCAATGACCCAGAGGAAGTCGAAGCCTTGCCCCGTCCCGTATTTGCGGGCAAACCAGACCATCGACAAAATCAGGGCAATCGCGGCGCCGTGGCTCGCAAGCCCGCCCTTCCAGGGCATGAAAATCTCCCAGAAGCCCTGCCAGCTTCCCAGATAGTACTCCGGCTGATAGAAGAGACAGTGGCCGAGACGTGCGCCCACGATCGTTGCAAGCAGCAGGGTATAAAGCAGCGGGTCCAGCAGTTTTTCAGAGATTCCTTCGCGCCTGAAGAACCACTGGAACAGGTAGAAGCCGAGGATGAACCCCGAGATGAACAGCAGGGAGTACCAGCGGATTTCTACGGGTCCGATATGGAAAAGATACGGACTGACGTGCCAGTGGACGTAGAGCAAAGCGTGCATTTTTTTAAATATATTTTTGCAAAGATATAAAAATCCTCGCTTATGGAACGGTTTTTGCGGTAAAAAAGAGTTCGCGGCCAGCGTGCCGGCTATTTTTATGAAAGGATTATTGTTGATTTGTATGCTGAATGCGGCGCAGGTGGATTCATTGCCGCAGCAGCCCCTGGTCATTACGCTGGAAGATGCGATCAAGGTCGCACTCAGCGAGAACGTGTCCGTGGTAGTGGCGGATCAGGAAATTGAACGGACGAAGTACGCCAAGCGGGGCACCTATGCCTCGCTTTTTCCGCAAATTGACGGCTCGGCGTCATACCAGCGCACCATCAAGAGGCAGATGATGTACATGGACGTGCCCATTCCCGGCATGGAGGGCGGCAGCGGATTTGAAGTGGGCCGCTGGAATACCTGGAATGTCGGAGTCAGCGCGGCGATGCCCCTGGTGAACGCGGCTTTGTGGAAGAGCATCCAGATTTCCGGCGACGATGTCGAACTTGCCGTCGAGAAAGCCCGCGGTTCCCGGCTCGAAACGGTGGGACAGGTCAAGAACGCCTACTACGGCGTCCTGCTCGCCAGGGAACTTGCCGAAGTGTACCGGCAGGTCTATGAGAATGCCGTGCAGAACCTGGACAAGGTGCAGAAGCGCAGCAATGTGCAGAAAGCGTCTGAACTGGATTTGGTGCGGGCCAAGACGGCCGTCGCCAATGCCATCCCCAACGTATATGACGCTCAGAACACCATTTATCTGGCCCTGTGGCGCCTGAAGGCCGTCATGGGCGTGGACCTGGAACGTGACATCGACGTGGCGGGCCGGCTCTCCGACTATGCCGACGCCATGCTTCTCGACGCCGGGGATTATGCCGACGCCGACCTCTCGGACAACAGCACGCTCCGGCAACTGGAAATCCAGGCGGAGCAGCTCTCCAAAACGGTTCAGCTCCAGGCGCTTGCCTACGTGCCGACGCTCTCGCTTGCCTATTCCTATTCGCTGAACGCATTGCAGAACGACTTCAATTTCAGCGCATACAAATGGTCGCCCTATTCCTTTGTGGGCCTTTCGCTCCAGATTCCCATCTTTTCGGGCGGGAAACGCTACTATAACCTCAAGCAGGCGAAGGTGCGCAGTGCGGAACTCGACCTCCAGCGCACGGAGACGGAGCGGCAGCTCAGGATTGCCATCCGCAGTTCCGTGAATTCCATGGAAACGGCGGTCAAGACCTATGCGGCCGCGCTTGTGGCGCAGGAATCGGCCCAGAAAGCCTACGATATCGCCGCTAAGTCCTATGAAGTGGGGCGCAGCACCCTGACGGACCTCGGGGATGCGCAACTTGCCCTTGTTCAGGCGCAGTTGAATGTAAACCAGGCGGTTTACTCGTATGTTTCCGCGAAGGCGGAGTTGGAACAAATCCTTGGAAAAGAATAAAACAGATACAATGGACAACATTTCGAAAATGGTCATCCTCGCTGCGGCAGCACTGGTGTGCGGTTGCGGCGTCAAGAAGAAAAATGAACCGGCGGCGGTGACGCAGGAAAGGATCCCCGTCGTATCGGTATCCACCGTAGAACGCCGTGACGTGGCGCACAGCGAGGTCTATTCCTCGACGGTCCTCGCCAATGTCACCAATAACATCGCCCCGCAGACCGGCGCCCGCATCCAGAAGATTCGCGCAGAGGTAGGGGATTTCGTGAGCGCCGGGCAGATTCTCGCGGAAATGGACCGCGTGCAGCTCGACCAGGCGCGGCTCAAACTCGTCAACGACTCCACGGAACTGGCCCGCCTGCGCGGCCTCTATGAGGTCGGCGGCCTGTCCAAATCGGACTACGATGCGGCGGAACTCGGCTACAAGGTCAGCCGCACCTCCTATGCCAACCTGCTCGAAAATACGATTTTGCGCGCTCCCGTGAGCGGCGTCGTCACCGCCCGCAACTATGACCGGGGCGACATGTACACGATGACGCAGCCCATTTTCACGGTGCAGCAGATTACGCCCGTGAAACTGCTTGTCGGCATCTCGGAGAGCGACTACAGCCGCGTCAACCGCGGCGACAAAGTCACCGTCGAAGCGGACGCGCTGCCGTCCCGCCGTTTTCAGGGGACCATCCAGCGGATTTATCCGACGATGGATGCCTCTTCGCATACTTTCAATGCGGAAGTCATCGTGCCCAATGCGGACCGGGCCCTGCGCCCCGGGATGTTCGCCCGGGTGACGGTCACTTTCGACACCCAGAACAGCGTCATGATACCCGATATCGCCGTCATCAAACTCCAGGGCTCCGGCCAGCGGATGGCCTATGTGGTGACGGAATCAGGAGTCGCGCAGCTGCGTGTCCTGACCCTTGGCGTACACGTCGGCAAGGAGTACGAGGTGCTTTCCGGGCTTGATGAAGGGGACAAAGTGGTCGTGAAGGGGCAGTCTTCCCTGCAGGACGGCGTTAAAGTGAAGGTGGAACAATGAGCATTTACAGGAAAGCCGTCAATAATCCGGTGACCACCTCACTGGTGTTCATCGCGTTCATGATTCTGGGTATCTTCTCGCTCTCGAAGACGAGCATCGCCCTGTTTCCGGAATTCGATTCCAACGTCATCATGGTCATGTCTTCCTATCCGGGGGCCAGTGCCGCCGATATCGAGACCAACCTGACCAAAGTGCTGGAGAATTCCCTGAACGGTGTCGCGAATCTCAAGAAACTGAATTCCCAGTCCAAGGAAAACATCTGTATGCTGACCCTCGAGTTCGAGTACGGCATCGATATCGAGGAGGCGACAAATGACGTCCGGGACAAGTTGGACATGGTGAATTCGATGCTGCCGGACGGCGCATCCGTTCCCGTCATTTTCAAGTTCAGCGCGGACGACATGCCGATCATGATCCTGTCGGCGACGGCAGCGGAAAGCCTCCCCGGCCTGAACAAGATTCTCGATGACAAGGTGGCGACGCCGCTGGCGCGGATCTCCGGCGTCGGAACCGTTTCGGTGGTCGGTGCGCCTACGCGCGAAATCCAGGTCTATTGCGATCCGGAGCGCCTCCAGGCCTACGGGCTTTCCATCGGCGCGATTTCGCAGATCATTGCCGCGGAAAACCGCAACATCCCTTCCGGGAATGTCGATATCGGCTCCGAGACCTATACCCTGCGCGTGCAGAAGGAATTTTCCGATCCTTCCGAGATGCTGGATATCGTCGTCGGGACTTCCGGGGGGAAAACGGTCTATCTGCGGGATGTCGCCCGTATCCGGGACGGCAGCGAGGAGCGTGAGCAGGAATCCTATACCAATGGTCTGCGTTCCGCCCGTATCATCATCCAGAAGCAGTCCGGCGCCAATGCCGTCAATGTCATCCGGAATGTCAAGAAGACGCTGGAGAGGGTGGCGCCCACCCTGCCTTCCGATATCGAGATCAAGACGGTGGTGGATACCTCGGACAACATCATCAACACCATCAATTCCCTGAAGGAAACCATCATCATTACCTTTATCGTGGTAATGCTGGTCGTATTTATCTTCCTCGGCCGGTGGCGGGCGACCTTCATCATCATCCTTTCCATCCCGATGGCCCTGCTGGCCTCGCTGATTTACCTCTTTGCGACCGGCAATACCCTGAACATCATTTCGATGTCGGCACTCTCCATCGCTATAGGAATGGTGGTGGACGACGCCATCGTGGTGCTGGAGAATGTGTCTTCTCACCTGGAGAAAGGGGAAAAACCCAAGGAGGCGGCCGTGCTCGCCACTTCCGAAGTGGCCATCTCGGTCGTCGCGTCCACCCTGACGATGCTCTGCGTCTTCCTGCCCCTGACCATGATTCAGGGCATGGCCGGCATCATGTTCCGGCAGCTGGGCTGGATCGTGAGCATCATCATGATCGTTTCCACGACGGCGGCCCTTACGCTGGTGCCCATGCTCTGCTCGCGCATGCTCCGGGCGGGACGTAAGGAAGGAAAGGTGTACAAGGCGATATTCGGGCCCATAAACCGTTTTCTCGATGCCATATCGCGCGGATATGCGCGCCTGATCGCCTGGGCGACGACGCACCGCAAGACCGTTATATTCGGCGCTTTCGGCATCTTCGTGGCCGTGGTTGTCCTGCTGGGACCGAAACTCAAGACCGAATTCTTCCCGCGGGCCGACCAGGGCCGTCTTCAGGTGAATATCGAACTGCCTATGGGAACGGCACAGGAGGTGACCCGCGATTTTGTGGAGCGCTTCTATGACGACCTCATGGAAGCCATTCCCGAAATCGTTATCTGCAACATTACCTTCGGCCAGGCGGACACCGACAATGCGTTTGCCAATCTCCGGGCGAACGGCACGCATGTTGTCCAGATGAACATCAATGTGGGCAGCATGGAGGACCGCGAGCGCTCTGTCTTCGAAATGTCGGACATCATCCGTTCCCTGATGGGCCGGTATCCTGAAATCCGCCGCGGAACCGTCACCGAAGGCGGCGGCGGCATGGGAGCGGCCTCCTCGGTGACCATCGAGGTCTATGGTTACGATTTTGAGGCTACGGACCGCGTCGCCAAGGCCCTGCAGGCCAAGATGCTGCAGGACCCGGTATTCTCCCAGGTTACCCTGAGCCGTGACGAATACACCCCTGAATACCAGTTCGACTTTGACCGTACCAAACTGGCTCTCAACGGCTTGAATTCCAGTACGGCCGGTGCCGCCTTCAGTGCGGCGATGAGCGGCAGCCTGGCCTCCTATTACCGTGAGGACGGCGAAGAATACGATATCCGTGTCCGCTATGCACCGGAATACCGTACCAGCGTGTCGGATATGGAGAATATCGTTATCTACAACGCCTTCGGCAGGGCCGTCCGGATGAAGGAACTCGGCAATATCGTGGAAACACGGGTGCCTCCGACCATCGAGCGAAAGGACCGGGCGCGCCTGATTTCCGTGAAGGGCATCGTCGCACGCGGGGCGGCGCTCAGCGATGCGGTGGCTTCTTCCCAGCGGGCGCTCGATGAGACGGACATCCCTTCGGAGATTACGCCGGTCATCGCCGGAGATTATGAAGACCAGCAGGACATGTTCTCCGATTTGTTCGTGCTCATCGTTTTGATTATCATCCTGGTGTATATGGTGATGGCCTCGCAGTTCGAATCGTTCATGAGCCCGTTCGTCATTATGTTCTCGCTGCCCTTCGCCCTGGTCGGCGTGATTCTGGGCTGCGTCCTTACGGGAACCCCGCTGGGCGTGATGGCGCTGATCGGCGTCATTATCCTGCTGGGTATCGTGGTGAAGAACGGTATCGTGCTCATCGACTATACCATCCTCTGCCGGGAACGCGGCATGAGCGTACTGGAGGCGTCGGTTACGGCCGCGAGAAGCCGTCTGCGCCCGATTTTGATGACGACCCTCACCACGGTGCTCGGTATGCTTCCGATGGCGCTCGGCAGGGGGGAAGGCTCGGAGATGTGGGTGTCGCTGGGCATGACGGTGTGCTGGGGTCTGACGGTATCGACCCTGGTGACGCTGGTCCTCATCCCCACGGTGTATTGTGTGTTTGCCACACGGCAGGAAAATCGTAAAGCGAAAAAAGCATGAAAGCATTGTTTATAACCTATAACCAGGCCTATAACGAGGAGGTTGTGGAACTGCTGGACAAGCACGGGCAGCGCGGTTTCACCCGCTGGGTGGATGTGCAGGGCCGCGGAGGGGTTGACGGAACGCCGCACATGGGCAACCATGCCTGGCCGGAAATGAACCACGCGCTGCTGACGATGGTGGAGGATGAGATGGCGGCCGTCCTGCTCGCCGGGTTGAAGGCGATGGACGAAGCCTCTCCGAACCTGGGTCTGAGGGCCTTCGCCTGGCAGATAACGGACTGTGTTTAGTATTTATGAAAAATAATTTTTTCATTGTTTCTGAACTGTTTTTCAGCCGTTGCTGAAACAAGTCGAAAAGAATTCATATATTTGCGGAATGGAAACAATAATTACGAACAACAATATCGACCAGGTGCTTGCCTCCGACAAGCTGGTGGTCATTGATTTCTGGGCTTCGTGGTGCGGCCCCTGCCGTATGCTTTCACCGACCGTCGAGGAACTGGCGGGCGAATATGAAGGCAAGGCCGTCATCGCGAAATGTAACGTGGACGACTGCGAGGATGCGGCGATGCGCTTCGGCGTGCGGAACATCCCCAATGTGGTATTTGTCAAAAACGGGCAGGTCGTGGACCGCTCCGTGGGCCTCGTCCCCAAGCAGGTGCTCGCGGACAAGATTAATGCCTTAATTTAGAACAGTCCTCATGAAAAAATTGATTGCAGTGGTGGCTGCGGCGCTCATTTGCACCGGCGCCTTTGCCAAGGTAGGTCTGATCGGCGGTGTTTCGTTTTCTCCCCAGAACGTATCGTTCAAGGATTTGCAGCAGTGGCATGCCGGTCTGACCTGGGAAATTCCCCTTGTTATCGGTTTCTCTCTCCAGCCCAGTCTTTTGTATGCGACCAAGGCCGGTATTGCCGGGAACGAGATGAGTGCGGAATCTCTCAAGATGGGGTATGTCCAGCTTCCCGTCCAGCTCCTTTGGGGTCCTGACATTGCGAACGGCAATTTCAAGCCCTATATCTTTGCCGAGCCTTATGTCGGTTATAACCTGACGCAGAACGGGCAGTGGGTGGATGTGAAAAATATCAAGGATGCAGGCAAACTGTTTGACTGGGGCGGTGGTCTTGGCGTAGGTGTAAAGCTTTTCAAGCACCTGCAGGTTACGGGCAAGTATGTCTGGAGTTTCGGCAGCATTGTCGCTGCGGACGGTGCCGTCAACGAGGAATACAAGAACTTCGACATCAAGAGTCCCGGCGCGATCACGATTTCCGCAGCCATCCTTTTCTGAGATGGACGGGAAAGCTGCGGTTTTCTTTTGTTCCGCGGTTTCCGAGATCGACCCCAAGTACAACCAGGCTGCCCGGGCGTGTGTCCGTGCGGCCTGTTTGTCGGGATACGGAATCGTAAGCGGCGGCACTGTCAAAGGTTGCATGAAGGTCGTGGCGGATACCGCCGCTGCCTTGGGGGCGCCCAACAGGGGCGTGCTTCCCCGTTTCATGCGGGGCTTGGAACATCCGTCCCTCACGGAAACCCTTTGGACCGATACGATGTCGCAGCGCAAGGAACTGATGCGCTGCGGAACCTGCCTGGCCGTGGCCCTGCCGGGGGGAATCGGGACGCTGGATGAACTTTCGGAGACCCTTTGCCTGGCGAAGATGGGGCTTTATCGCGGCCGGGTGGTCGCGCTGAACCTGGACGGGTTCTACGATGCCTACCGTGCCCAATTGGACCGTTTCGTGCAGGAGGGAATGTTGAGCGGACAGGCCCGGGCCCTGATTGATTTCCCCGAGACGGTGGAGGCGTTTGAAAAGTTGTTATAGTTAAGATGTCGGAACTCCTGCATACGCTTCAAGGCCTGGTGGACTCCGGAAAGGTCCCCCACGCGATACTGCTGCATGAAGATGACGGCGGCGGAGGCGTTCCCCTGGCCTTGCGTTTTCTGGAGTATCTGTTCGGCGAGTCCGGAGGTAAAATCTCTAAACTGATCCATCCGGACGTGCATTTTATCTTTCCGACAACATCATCTTCGAAGTCCTGTCTGCCCGCCTGGCGTTCCCTGGTGCTCTCGAATCCCTACTTCCGGCAGGAGGACCTGACGGCGGCGCTCGGCATCGAGGGGAAATCGGCGATGATTGCCGTGGCGGAGGCGAAGGAGATGCTTTCGGCCCTTGCGCTCAGTGCGCTGGAGGGCGGTTACCGGGCCGTGCTGATGTATCTTCCTGAAAAAATGAACGCGGAAGCGGCGAACCGTCTG
Organism: Bacteroidales bacterium; assembly: GCA_017445015.1. Lineage (GTDB taxonomy): Bacteria > Bacteroidota > Bacteroidia > Bacteroidales > UBA932 > Cryptobacteroides. The sequence goes on from JAFSVL010000080.1 coordinate 52,414, forward strand.
CTGAAGATGGTGGAGGAACCGCCGGCCATGACGCAGTTTGTCTTTGTGACCCATGCCCCGGAGAAGGTGCTGACGACGATTGCCTCCCGCTGCCAGCGTTACCGGGTACCGCCCCGTACCGGAGAGGACGCGCTACGGGCGAATCCACAGTTCTCCGCCGTGTTGCAGGAGATGCTGGACGCGGTTGTCCGGAAGGACCTGCTGTCGCTGCTCGAAGCGTCGGACAAGGCGGCGTCGCTGCCTTCCCGGGAAAACGTGACGGAGTTCTGCCGTTATGCGTCGGGGATGCTCCGGCAGTTGTTCCTTTTGCAACAGGGCCTGGCAGCCCTGCAGGGACCTCTTGATGCGGAATGGGTGCGCTATGGCACGGCGCTGCCCAGGACATTCCCGCGCAAGGCGCTCTCGGCCTTTGACCGGGCGGTCCTGCTGACGGGACGGAATGTGAATTTGAAACTGGTTTTTGCGGAGCTTGCCTGCTCTTTATACAATGACAGGTAATGACAGATAAGCTGTTTCAGTTTGAAGACTACGCCCCTTTGGGGCTATCCCTCCCATCGCAGGCGATGGGCCCCTCCCACTCACGGCTGCGTGGGCGCAGACGGTCTTCAAACTGAAACACCTTATCTTATCAATATTGTACAATTTAATTTATGGATAACGAGACGATACAATATGATTGCTTCCGGGGCTGCACGGTGGTACATGATGCGGACAGCGGAGAGACCCGCTGCTCTTATCGTGAAGGCTGCTGCAAACTGGAGTCGCGCAACTGGCTGAAGGGAAACGAGGACAGTTCGAACCCTGACCTCTTTGAGGTGCGGTTCAAGAATACCCGGAAAGGGATTTACCGGAATGATTCCGGACAAAACATAAAGGTCGGGGACATGGTCATCGTCGAAGCGGCGACGGGGCACGACCTGGGCATCGTGACCCTTTCCGGTCCCGTGGTCTTCCGTCAGATGAAGTGCAAGGGGGTTCCCGCGGACGGAGAATTCAAGAAAATCTATCATAAGGCCCGCCAGAACGACATCGAAAAATGGCAGCAGGCCATCGCGCGGGAACAGGAGACGATGATTGCCGCCCGCCGCATCGCCGCAGAACTCGGGCTGGACATGAAGATCGGCGACGTGGAATTCCAGGGCGACGGCACCAAGGCCATCTTCTACTACATCGCCGACGGGCGAGTAGATTTCCGGCAGCTCATCAAAGTCTTTGCCGATGAATTCCGCATCCGTATCGAGATGAAACAGATCGGTGCGCGTCAGGAAGCCGGGCTTATCGGCGGCCTGGGCGTCTGCGGGCGCGAATTGTGCTGCACCAATTATGTAACGACCTTCAAAAGCATCTCGACCGCCGTGGCCAGATGCCAGGACCTTTCGCTTAATCCCCAGAAGCTGGCTGGGCAGTGCGGGAAACTCAAATGCTGCCTGAATTACGAGGTGGCGACTTACCAGGATGCGCAGTCGCGCATTCCGCGCGTGACCGGGCCGCTGGAGTTCGAAGACGGTCAGGCGTGGCTTCGCAAGACGGATATCCTTCGCGAGAGGATGTATTTTTCTTACGAAAAGGGCTCCGATGCGGTGACGTATCCGCTGGATGCCGCCGAAGTGCGTGAAATTATCCAGATGAACCGGAACGGCATCAAACCGGAGTCGCTCAAGAGTGATCCGGAGCCCGCGGCGCCCGAATTCGTGACCGCGGTAGGGGATGATTCCATCAGCCGTTTCGACCGTCCGCGCCGTTCCAAATCCCGGGGCCGCGGCAGGCGTCAGCGGGGAGGCGGAAACCGGGGAGAAAAATGAGAGCGCTTCTGCCGGTGCTTTTCCTGACGGCGGTCTGTGCCTGTTCCCGTCCGGTCTCCGAAGAGTATTTTATCCTGAAGGGAAATGCTCCGGACGGGGTATATGCCTTTACGCTGGATCTCTCGGACACGACCGTCACCTACGACATTTCCTTTTTCCTCCGTCCGGACAGGCGGGATCCGTCAGGTTTCCCGCTGACGGTATCCTGGTATCAGGGGGATTCGCTGCGATATACGGAAAACCTGTTCTTTCCGGCCGGAAAGGAGACAGCCCCGTATCGCAGCGGCGTGCGGATGGCCGATCCGGGGGAGTGGACGCTATGTCTGGAACCCTGCTGCCCGCCGGCGGGATTCAGCGGTATCGGGGTGATCAGCAAACGCAATGGGACACGATAAATTACGGAAATTCGCGGAGAACGAGACCTTCTCCTGTCTGATACAGCCCTCGGCGCAGGAACTGCTGCGCGACGGCTTCCTGAACCTGCACGACCATCCCCTGAAGGGCAACTGGAGCCGGGAGGTGTTTCACAACGATGCACCGATTACCTTGGAACTGGGCTGCGGAAAAGGGGAGTACACCCTCGATCTGGCCCGTCGTTTCCCGGAGCGCAATTTCATCGGCGTCGATATCAAAGGGGCAAGGTTATGGCGCGGAGCCAAGACGGCGACCCAGGAGGCGCTGCCTAATGTCGCTTTCCTGCGGACGCGCATTGAATTTATCGGCGCCTTTTTCGCCCCGGATGAAGTCTCTGAGATCTGGCTCACCTTCTCGGACCCTCAGCCCAGCAGTGAGAACTCCCGGCTCAGTTCCCCGGTATTCCTGGAGCGCTACCGGAAGTTCCTCGCTCCGGGAAGCCGGATCCATCTCAAGACCGACAGCCTCCTCCTGCACCGCTATACGGTGGATGTGTGCCGGGAACAGGGGCTGGAAATATTGGCCCGGACGGAAGACCTGTATGGAGAAGAACGGCGTTTTGACCCCTGGCTCTACGAAGTGCAGACCTTCTATGAAAAGATGTTTCTCGCCAGGGGGATGGATATCACCTATCTGTGCTTTTTGCTAAAATAAAGAAATTTTGTATCTTTGCAGTCCCGTTGGGGTATTAGCTCAGTTGGTAGAGCGCTAGGTTCGCAATCTAGAGGTCAGGGGTTCGACCCCCCTATGCTCCACAAAAACAGCAGGCTTCGGCCTGCTTTTTTTTTACCTTTCAAGATGAACGGGGTCTAAATCATATAGAACTGTTCCTATGAAAAGAATGTCTTTGCTGCTCATGGCCATGAGCGTGAGCGTGTGGGCCCAGGCCCAACTTCCCAGAATCGTCTGCGACGAGACCTGTCGCACGGAGTATCAGAAGACGCAGGCGGAAGCGCCCGCTTCCGCCGCGAAACCCAAGGCGCCGGCCCCTGCCCCCAAAGCCGCCCCGCTTCCTCGGCCTGCCTCCGTTCCGGGGTATGCCGTAGTATCCCCTGTGGGGCGCGCCAGTGTGGAAATGATAAGCCAGGCGCCGAGGCTCGCTTCCCTGGACGGGAAAACAATCGCCGTCGTCGGCGTAAGTTTCATGACGGGGGTCACCCATCCGGAAATCAAGCGGCTCATTAAGGAGCATTACCCTTCGGCCAAGGTCCTGCTTCTGGATGAAATCGGCTTTTCCGGCCCCTTCCCGGCTCCCGGCGTCACCCGCAGGCAGCACGAAGAATTCAGGCAAAAACTCCTGGATATGAAGGTGGACGCCGTAATTTCCGGGAACGGCGGCTGCGGCCTTTGCACGCCGAAGGAGACGGGGTCCTGTATCACCGCCGAATATCTCGGCATCCCTTCCGTCATCATCGCCGGTCCGGGATTTTCAGACCAGGCAAGGTACACCGCCCGGAACAATGGCGTTCCCGTCATGCGTGTCGCGCAGTACCCCGGGGCCTTTGCGGCGGACTCCGAGGAGACGCTGCTCAAAAATACCCGGGAAATCCTGTGGCCGCAGATCGTGGATGCGCTCACCCGCCCCATTACCGCAGAGGAAACGGCCCTGGCGGAAAAAGCCGGAAACGGGGATATCCGTGACGATGTATTTTACGGTACGCTCGAGGAAATCGACAGTTATTTCCGGAAGCAGAACTGGACGGACGGCCTGCCGATCGTGCCGCCGACCTTTGAAAAAGTGACGGAGTTCATGAAATATACGCCGTATCGTTACGATGAGACCGTGGCGGTCCTGCCCATCGCCCACCGGGACACCAAGGCCTGGCATGTGGCCGTCAATGGCGTCATGGCGGGCTGCCGGCCGGAATATATGCCGGTGCTCGTCGCGCTGACCAAGGGCATGGGAGACGGAAATTTCCGCCGAACCCTGGCCAGCACCCATGCCTGGGTACCCTATTGCTGGATCAACGGCCCCATCGCCCGGGAACTGGGCATCGACTGCGGCCAGGGGCAGATCAACGAGGAGGCCAACGTCGCCATCGGCCGTTTCATGAACCTGGCGCTGATGAACCTCTGCGGCTATTATGTAAAGCAGGACCGGATGGGTACTTTCGGTTACCCGATGCCCTGGTGCCTGGTCGAGGATGAAGAGGCTTGCAGGCGGGTCGGCTGGCAGCCTTATCACGTCCGGCGGGGTTTCTCGGCGGAGGAAAGCGTCGTGACTGTAGGATCCACCCTGCTTTGGGGGAACAATATGGCACCTTCCACGACCGATCCGCAAAAAGTGATGGAGCTCCTGGCCTGGGATATCTCGCAGCGCTGCCAGTTTGCGCTGGGAAGCGGCCGTCAGTTCACCTTCCGGACCATTTTGATGACGGAGCCCGTCGCTGCGATTCTGGCCGGGAAGTACCGTTCTCCGGAAGCGTTGGAGCGTGCGCTTGTCGAGACGTCCCGCCGGCCGCTCAGGGAGCGCGCCTTTGCGAACTATTATGCCAATCCCGGCAGCCGTAAAGACGGCGGAGAGCACAACCTGCGGCAATACACGGCCCATCTGGGCAAAACGGAAGGCGCCAAAATGACCGCGACGCCTCTCTGGTATGATGCTTCGGACGCCTCCCTGAACACCGTTCCGACGATGAAACCCGGGATGACCGCCTTCATCATTACCGGAGATGCCGCCCGCAACAAGGTCCAGACCATGCCGGGCGGAGGCTATGCTTCGGTCAAAGTGGAACTGCCTTAGATCAGCCCGAGTTCGCGGGCGCGGCGTATCATGTCGGTGACGTTCTTCACGCCCATCTTCATGTAGATGTTCTGACGGTGGCGGCTGACAGTGTGCACGCTGACGAAGAGCTTTTCCGCGATTTCGGAAGAACTGAGTCCTTCCGCGCACAACTGCACAATCTCTATTTCCCTGTGTGTCAGGCCTACATTTGCGATTTCGCGGCTGCGCTCGACAAGCAGGTTTCCTATGTAGCCGGCCACGTCCTCGTTGAAGGTCTGTGCCTGTCGGGCTATCTGGTCGCAATGCTTCCGGATTTCTTCCGGCGTAAGCCCGGCGGCCTGTTTTGACAGATTCCTGATGGTCTCGATCTGCGAGTTTGACGGGTTTCTCAGATCATGGGAAAGGAAGTCTATTATCTGCTCTTTCGTGGCGTTCACATTTTCGAGTTCCCGGTTGCGGCGGCGCACTTCCCGCGCGCAGATGAGCACGAGCATGGCTCCTGCAGCCAGCAGCAGGGTGAACAGCGAAAGGATGAGTATCTGTAGGTTGCGTTTTTCAATCTGCCTTTTCGCCTCACGGGTTTCGTAGCGGGTTTCTATTTCCTGCAGGGTTTCGTCAGCCTTCTGGCGGAAATAGAGCTGGGTGTACATGTTCTGCCGCTCATAGCACAGCTGCATTTCGTCATAGCGGCCCAATCTCGGAAGAACTCTCATCAGGCGGTCGTATGCCTGCATTCGCGAGAGGTAGTCGTTGTCCCCGCAGGAGTCTATGATGGCATTGCAGAGGTCCACCATCTCTTCCCAGCGGCCTCCCTGCTGATAGTAGCGCGCACGGAACTGCGCTCCTTTTCGGAGCAGTTTTTCAAGCCCCGCGGCACGGGCTGTGGAATCGGCCATGTCGAGGTACCTGCCGGCCTCGCGGTAGAACGTTTCTTCGGGAGGGTTGTTCCAGCGGTTCTTGTTGGTGAGCAGGCTTGAGATGATATACATGGCATTCGCCTCATTTTCAGCGTTCCCGGCCTTGTGGGCCTGGACAAGGGCCTCGTGCGCATAGCCGAGCCCTTCATCGTTCCGGTTGAAATCCGGCGAGACCTCGACGTAGGAACATATCTGCGCCTTGATGATAAGTGCCTGGGAGAGCAGGTCGGGCCAATTGCCGCTGAGGGCGAGATTTTCAGCATCCACGGCGTGCATCCATGCAACGGAATCCCTGCTGGTGGCGATGCCGGCTCCGGCAAGCGTTAGATGCGAGCGACATTCATACCGCGGAAGGACGGCCTCCCTTGCCGCATCCAATGCCTGTGCAGCCAGGCCGGTCGCGGCATCATAGTCCTGCCTGTCTGCCGCTGAAAGGCTTTCCGAAAGGAGGGTTTCGCACTTTTCGTCCGCGCTGCGGGGAGAGGGTGAACACTGCCAAAGCACGGCCCAAGCACACATCAAACAAAATCCGAGGCTATGTTTCATGCCTCCAAGATACACAATTGCGCATCCTTTGCCTAATAATAATCATAATAGGGTTGAAAAATGGTTATTTATGATTATGCTTCTTGATTTTCCGGAGGATAAATTTGCAGCCTTTACATTACCACTCGTATATGAAAACAGATATGTTTCAAAAACAGTACATCGCACCTTTGTGTGAAGAGGCGGACCTCGCGCCCGAGAGCGCAGTCCTTCAGGCCAGTATTCAGGACTTCGTCGACGGGGGTGAACTTTCCTAAATCTTATAAAAAGATGAAAAAACCAATCTTTGCAGCAGCATTCGCGGTGCTGGCTCTGGCTGCATGCCAGAAGATCCGGGAATCCGAAACGGTTCAGGAAGCCATTGAAGTTAATGGGATAGAGGTAAAGTTGATCGCTACAATCGGCACCGGCGCCAAAGTCACCTATACGGATGACACCAACAGCCTCAAGGCTGCCTGGGAAGCGGGGGACAAGGTCTCCGTCATCAGCCTTGATTCCGGCGGCGGAGTGCTCCACAATGACATCTTCACCGCAGACGCTGCCGGCAAGAGTTCTACTTTCTCCGGCACCTTTACGGGCGCAGCCGATGCCGCCGCCGTTGTTGTCTACTATCCTGCATTTACGGAAGGCACACTCGAGACAGGCATGTCCACCGTCGCAGACGATGCGGGTTATCCCTATCTGGGCAATCTCCAGTCGGGCTCCTCCAAGTTCGGCATCATGAACGTCTCAGGATATTATCACGCATACGCTACGCCTGTGGCAATGGACCAGACGCCCGGTCATGTCTGGAAGTATACGATAATGAGGGGTGCCGCCGACCTTGCCGGTCTCAAGGAAGCTACACCTGTGATGACGGTAAGCCTGGAGCACCTGAGCGGCGTCTTCAAGATTTCGCTCAACCTGCCCGTTGCCGGCATGACCGTCAACAGGATTTCACTCAACTTCGGCAGCAACAGTTGTTTTTATGCCGGCAATACCTTTTCTGTCAACCCCGGCACGCCCTTGTCCAGCGGTTTCTATTACTCCTCGACTTCGGCCAGCATGAGATGCGGGGCCCTTTCGGCGCATCAGGGAACAGGCATTACCTTTGCGGGAACCGCCGGCACGCTGTATTTCCCGATTCCGGTCAACCCCAACAGAAGATTCTCGAACCTTGAATCAGTGACGATTACCTGCGGTAGCGACACGTATACCGTTCCCACAGGCTATACCGGCGAAACTGAGTTCTCTCCGGGCAAAATGTACAGGATGAACGTGACGCTTCCCAAGGTGGTCATGCAGCACAGTTTCGACAAGGATAACTTCAGTACTACCGGTACAGAAGGCATATGGTGGGGGCCTTATGATGATATTTGTCTCAAACCCCTGAGCCTTGACGGTGTTGACAGGACATGGACCTACGAAAGTTCCGACACGGAGGCCGCCACTGTCTCCTCTGACGGTGTCGTAAGCCTGAAAGGTGCTTCTGTAAGCCCGAACTCTGCAAACCATTATAGTGTGGTGTGGGCGGATGCAACCATCACTGCAACGTCTGGGGACGGCCGGGTCCTGAGCACCCGCGTTGTCGGATCGGTTTATTATCAGGCATTCGTCGGCTGGTGGGAGTATCTTCCTTATACGAAGAAGCTTTCTGTAGGAGCGACCAGCCCGCTGAATATGAATTACCAAACGGGTACCGGCGGTACCCGGACGCTTACCACCACCGAACATTCCGGCTTTACCCTTTATTCGAGTGACCCTTCAGTGGCTACCTGGACCGTTACAGACGAGTGGCAGTCGGCCATCACCGCTGTTGCTGCCGGGACCGCCACCCTCAGCATCGGAATCCCCGACGATTCCGGTATCGTAATTACTGTGGCAAACGTTACCGTGGAGTAATGAATCCCAGTTCGGCGAGCAGGGCATCGGCGCGGGCGTAGTGGCGCAGGGTCCAGAGGACGAAGCGGATATCCACGCAGACGCAGCGGTTGTAGTCCGGTGTATAGAGCCAGTCGGAGGCAAGGGACTCCTTGTTTCCGTCAAATGCAAGGCCGATGATTTCCCCGCGGGCATTGAGTACGGGACTGCCGGAATTCCCGCCGGTGATGTCGTTGCCCGTCAGGAAATTGACCGGAGGGATGCCGCGGGATGTGCGCAGCAGCGTTTCCCATCGCCCGGGTACGGCATAATCAAAGTCTCCCGGACGAATTTTTTCCAAGATGCCGCGGTGCGTGCTCTGCCAGTGTCCGTACAGTCCGTCGGCAGGGGAGTAGCCTCCTACGCGGCCGAAGCTGAGGCGCATCGTCGAATTGGCGTCCGGATATTGCAGGGCCTTTCCCCGGGCGGCGTAAACGGCGCGGATATAGCGTCTGCCCAGTTCCCGCAGTGACGGCTTTCCCTGCAGGGAGTCTGCCCGGCGGTTGAAATCGGCAATGCTTACGTCGCCGAAGAAGCGGCACAAGGGATCTCCGGCGGCAAGGCGTCCAGACGGCCAGAGGGCTTCGCACAGCGCGTCGAAGTCCCTGCCGTACTGCCGGTACAATTGTTTCTGGTACGGTCCCCAGCAGGAACTGTCCACCTTTTCGTAATAGACTTGCAGGCTGTATCGCAGTAGCGCTTTTTCCGTATCCGGGTCGATGGAAGCGTAGTCCTTTTCAATCTGGGCGAAAACCTGCGCTTCTCGCCCTGCATCGGGCCTGCGCATGAGCGAGTTCAGGCGCGTGGCAATCAGCGCCAGCCGCGTGCCCCGCACCAGGGTTTCACGGTAATAGACGCGATTCCTTTCGGCCTTCTCAATCGCTTTGTATCCCGATTCCAGCGCATTGAGCAAGGAATCAGGAAGCCCCAGCCGCGCTTCCTCGTCCGCCTTGGATGCTGCCACGCCGAAACGCCGGCTGCATGCCCTCTGGCCTTCCTGCAACTCCTGCACATTGCTCAGGGCGAAGAATTTGTCGGCGTATTTCCGGCGTACGGAAGCATCCTGTTCCATCTTTTGCTTGATGATCTGCATCTGTGCTCCGCGCACTTCATTGCAGATGGGCAGCGACACTTCCGTAAGGAACCGTACCTTGGCGGCGGAGGCATAGCGGTCGGTGCGTCCGGGATAGCCCAGCACCATCGCAAAGTCTCCTTCTTTGTAGCCTTTCGAACTGATTTTAAGGTGTTTGCGCGGATGATAAGGCTTCCCGTCCCGGTAGCAGCGATACAGCGCGAAATCACATTTCTGCTGGGGCCATTCCCAATTGTCGATATCGCCCCCAAAGGCCGCGATGCCCGTAGGCGGGGCCGCCACGAGCCGCAGGTCGGTACAGGTTTCGTAGAGGGCGAGATAGTATTTTTCTCCGGCCCACATCTCGCTCAGGCTTGCTTCCAGCCCGGTTTTTTCCTTGTAGCGCGTTTCCAGGATATGGCTGAGCCTGCGCATCCCCGCGCCCTTGCCGCTACGCGAGAGTTCCTCCCTGAGCGCCTCCACTTCCTGCGTTACGTCCAGTACCTTGCGCAGAAAATAGGCGGTCTTTCCCCGGATGGGGATTTCCTCCTCCCGTGAAGCGGCCCAAAAGCCTTCCTCAAGATAATTGTGCAGGGAATCGCACAGGTTATATACATCCGAATAGGCGCAATGGTGGTTGGTCATCAGCAGGCCGTCCTCCGACACCATCGATCCGGTACAGCCGAAGTCCAGGGAAACGATGGCGTCCTTGAGCGAGACGCGCTCTTCGTCGTAAATCGTGCCGGCAGGCAGGCGGAGCCCTTCGCGCTGCATGTTCTGCACCAGGGCGCGGGAAAGGCTGTTGACCATCCACATTCCCTCGTCAGCCAGCGCTGCTGCGCACATCATGGTCCCCAGAACCGCAGAAAGCAACATTTTCCGTATCATCATGGTCAGGCTAAAAAGTATAGTAAATCGAAAGACTTCCCCCCGTGCGGGCCGTGTGCCTGAGCAGGCCGTCCAGGGCGGAACTGTGGGTAAAAGCGGCGTTCACCGAAATGGCGCGCCGGCCGCCAAGCGGCAGCGACCAACGGATATCGAGCGAGCCCCCGGCCACCGGTGCGCTCAGGAAGGCGAATTCTTCTTCCAGGGGGCGCGTCAGTTGTGCGCCTTCCGCGGAAGTTTCATAGTTCCCGCTGATGCTGATTTCATCGGCTGCCGCATCGAGTGGATGCCGGTATCGTCCGGACAGCGCGAGGCTGAACTGCCCGGCCCTCCCGCCGGCATCGAACCGGCGTTCCAGCGAGAACTGCGGTTCTATCGTCCGGAAATGCTGCGAGAAGAGCAGGGGATATTCGCGATAGCGCTGAAGCGAAGACCGCATCCGCAGGGCGGCGCTCCCGGACCATTTCCGTCCGTCGTAGGCATAGCACGCCCCCAACTGCATCCGCTCGCCCCAGTAACAGTCGCTCAGGGAAGAATAGGTGAAATAGCGGCGGACGGAGGACGCGGGGTCGAGCTCCTGCCGCTGAAGGCTTCTCATTCCGAGCATCTGCTCCAGCGACCAGTCCAGACAGAAGCGGTGCCCTCCCGAACGGAGCAGCAGTTCATCCGCATAGCGAAGCGTCTGTGTATCCCCGTAGTGGAGATTGTTGTAGCCGGTTTCTTCCTGCGAACCATAGCTGTAGCGGGCGTGGAAGTCGTTCCGGAGCAGCAGGCGGTTCTTTTCCCATTCGAGGGAGAGGTCGCCGCAGAAGCCGTTGTTTTCCTTATAGCGGCGGTTCTCGGCGCTGGAAAAACCGGCCGACGAATAGAGCCAGAGGCCGTAGATGCGGAAGAGGTATTTCTCGCTGGTGGCGTCCACCTGCATATATTCCACCTGCTCGGTGTTGCGCAGCCAGCCCGCGGAGAGCCCCGCCCGGAAATGCTCGCCGATATACGACACGCCGGGCGCGATACTGACGTCCATCCGCGTATTTTTGTTGCGCAGGTCCTTGTGCTTCGCGAAAATGCCCGCGCGGTACTGTGCGTCGATGCCGATGCGCCACTTGCCCAGCGGGTAGGCGAGGCTTCCGCCCAGGCTGTAGGTCTCTTGCGTCACATTGCCGGGAATGGAGTCGCAGAGCATGAACGGCGTCTCGTACGGGTCGATCCAGCCCCGCCAGCGGGACTGCGTGCCATAGTCGTAGCCATATTCGAAATGTCCGTGCAGCATCAGGCCCTTCTTGACGGTGACCGCCTCGGCGCCCAGCAGGCCGCGGACGGAGAAGAGCGGGTCGTAAATGTTCCGGTAGCCGCCACCCTCCACGTTGCATTCCGCCTTGACGCGCGCATATTCCGGTCCCCGGTAGAGCGGGAACAGGCTGGTCAGCGCCACGAATATGCTCAGCAGTGCGTTCATTCTTCCTTGAGCCTGGGGGCGGGGATTTGGTCCACGAGGAAATCCTCGGCGGAATTGTTCGTATCGCGGTAAAAGGCAATGCCGTTTTCAACGCTTTCGAGCCGCCGCGTAATGCATTTGCCCGAATAGTGCGCCGATGTCATGATGGCCGACGAGGCGTCCACCTTCACGGGCAGGCGCTTGACGGACTGCGCGGGGCTGTCAGAGCAGTCCACGCCGTCCAGGATCCAGGCAGCGGCGATATGCCGGTAACGGGTGCCGGAACTTTCTCCGGGGGCATAACGCTCCCAGAGCGCGGCGTTGTCCATATAGTGCCGGAAGCCGCCTTCGGGTTTGAACAGCACCACGGAAGGGGAGTGGATGGAAAGGGCCCAGGCGGTGCCCTGACCGGTCATATACATCGTCATCGGCGTAACTCCCGCGGCGATTTCGTGGCCCGGAAGGGTGGCGTCATAGCAGCCGAAATGCGCGCGCTCCAGCTGCAGGCCGGAGGTGCAGCGGCCGCGGTGGTCCACGGCGGCGTGGGTGGCGACGACCGCACTTTCCCCCGGCGCAAGGGGATAGGTCTGTCCGTCGCCGGGGAAGACCCAGATCATCTGGAAGACGGGAATGGTGTCCCGGCCCGCCCAGGCATTGCTGCCGGTGGTGGAATTGGCCGGATAAAGCGTGGCGATGCAGAGGGAATCCAGGTACATCGTCTTGCCCTTTGCGCCGGTATTGTTGTAGATTTCCAGATAGCGATCCTTGGTGTAGGCCGCGCCTTCGAGCGTCGAGCAGCCGTGGTAGTAAATTTCACGGAAGACCAGTTCCCCGGGGACGGTAATGTTGAGGGGAATGTCCAGTTGTGCGGGAACGAAATGTCCCGCTTCGTCCACGATACCCTCGCGCGCCAGCAGGAAATCCGCGACGCCGCCGTTCGCGGAAATGTGCGTATCGGGGAAGTACGCCGATGCGGTAATCCCGTACCGGCCCGGCTGAAGTTCCAGGGCCGCGCGGCCTTCCGCATCCGGATGGACCGTGTAGGAGAAGGGCATTTCCTTGTTCTGGACCGTCACGCGCACGGCGGTAAGGTCGATTTCGCCGCCCGCTTCCAGCAGGAGCTGCACGCTGAGCGCCGCCGCCCCGTGCGCTTCCGTCTTGTCGGAGAGCGTGCTCTGCAGGCAGCCGGCCGCACAGACCAGGGCCGCTGCAAGCAAGACAATATGCAGGAGCGCGCGTTTCATCGGATGGTGAATTTGACTTCGGCCCCGAAGTAAATGGGGCTGTTCTTGTCTGCGGGATAGCCGGTGACCGAATTCTTGACGCGGCCCTTCAGGTTCAGGAAGTTGTTGGCGTAGAAGGACACGGTGGCCCATTTCATCTCCTTGGTGAGGCGCAGGTTCAGCGTCCCGTAGGGGGGATAGCCCTGCGTAAGGTAATAGGTGGCGGTGTTGGTGCTCAGGATCAGGTCCCGGTAGCGGGGGTCGCGCTCCATTTCCCGGGTAAAGGGAACGGTCCGGCCCGTGCGGTCCATGATGGAAACGGGATTGATGAGTTTGGTGTGCCGTGTATCCGCAAGGGCTGCGGCGCCGGAAATGCGGTTTCCCGCCTCGTTGTAGAAATAGGGCAGGGAACGGCCCTCGTACAGGGACGATGCGCTCGTGCGGTCCAGGAACACCATCTGCGCGGTGAGCGTCACCACCATTGCGATGGAGGGAATGTGCGTGACGATGCGCAGGTTGGCATTGATCCGTTCGCGGACGCTGGCGTTGGAAGTCCCGGTGCCGCCGGCGTAAAATCCGATGTAGGGGTAACTCCGCCCGCCCTGGCTGGACCCGTAAAGCCGGCCCTGGAGCGCGGTGCTGCGGGTATCCATCCATTGCCAGGCCCCACTGAGGCTTATGGTGGTGTGGAGCGGTTTGATGGTAGGGAATTCGAGGGTCAGTTCCACCCCGCGCTTGTGGACCGAGGTCCCGTTGCATGGCACGCTGAAGGCGATGAAGGTGGTGTCGCTGATGGAGGGCAGCGGATCTTCCCCGTTCATTACGCCGTTTTCCGTGTAAACGGGTTTTTCGCCCGAAGGAAGCACTTGTTGCGACGGCATTCCGTTTTGCCAGGTATAGCCGTAGCGGCGGTACACCATCGGCGCATAATGCGTGGCGAATCCGTAACCGCCGGTCATGTTTTCGTCATAAAAGACGAGCGAACCGCTCATTTTGCCCTGGTCGAATTCGATGCCGGCTTCCCAGTTGACGGATTTTTGGAGCTGTAACTGCGGATTGACCGTTTCCTGCCGTGCGGTGGTCAGCACCGAAAGTCCGTAGCCGCCGCCGTCGAAATCATTGTACGCGAAGGAAACCATGTCCTTCCAGGCCGGTTCCGGGTAGAGATAGAGCATCGAGGGCATCTTGCAACTGATGCCCCATCCGCCCCGAATGCTCAGTTCCCGCCAGCCTGTATTTTTGCGGATAATGTTGAGCCTGAGGTTGGTGCGGGGCTCCAGCGCGGTGAAATTCCGGGTGTCGATGCCGCTTGCCGCAATGCCGCCGAAACGCAGTCCCGCCTGCAGTTCGATGCTCGAAATCCAGAAGCGGTATTCGAGTTTCTCCTCGGCGAAAACGGTCATGCGGTGCAGCAGGGGAATGTCGGAGAAACTGCGTTCCCGGTAAGCCGATGCCGAACCCGGAGAGGGCGGCCGCATGGCGTCAAAACGCTTTCCGGCGCCGCGGTTGCCCAGCAGCGACCATTCGCCGCCCAGGGTGGCCTTGTGCGATACGGGGCCGTAACGCCCCAGTTGCCGGGCGGTGATTTTGGCCTGTGATTCGAGGGGAAGGCCGTCCACGCTGACGTCTGAATAGTACTGGGGCTCCGTGAAGGCGCCCGCGAATTCCCCTTCATGCATCGCCGTGGTGAGCGGCGTGTAACCCGCCGAACCCTGATATTTGCGGCGTCTCGAATGCTGGGCGGATACGCCGCCCTTCAGCAGATATTCGATATCCGTGAGCCAGGGCTTGCCGGGCGTCCATTTGCCGCTGAGGTTCAGCCGCACGCCCATGTCGCGTTCGGCGCTCAGTTCATCCAGGACGAGGTCCGGGTCCGAACGGTCCTGTGCATCGGAAAAATGGGCGCGCAGCCGCGCGTTCAGGCTGAATTTTCCCTTGAAGTTCCCGGCCCAGCCCGCCTGGAAGTTCAGGCGCTGGTAGGCCGATGCGAGGGTGCGCACGTCGCCGGCGGCGTGTGCGTAATCGAGGTCCAGGTTCAGGACCCCCTTTTTGTCGCCGAGGGAGAATCCCTTTCCTGCGGCAATCTGCTTGAGTTGCGGGTCGGTCTTGAGGCGCACTGTCAGCGGCGAGGCCCCGGCGCGCGTCTTGACCACGACGGCCCCGGAGGTCATGTCGCCATAGACGGCGGAAGGGATGCCGCGGATGACCTCTACGGATTCGACGTTGTCCGTGGAGATCTGCCGTACGTCCACGCCCAGGCCTGCCGTGGAGGCGGTATTGGCCGCACCCTCGTTCATCACCGTCCCGGAGGAGAGCAGTTGCAGGTTGGCGTCGTTGGAGACATTCGCCCCGTCCAGGATCAGCGCGGTTCCGGCGATATTCGCCGCCGTGTTCCCGATATCGCGGATGGACAGGCTGTTTACGCCGGTCAGCGAGGGGTTGGCGCCCATCCCGCCCGGAAGCAGCTGCATCACGTCCTTGAGGCTGGAGGGCTGCACGTGCTCGAGGGCCTGGGCGGAGATTTTCGAGGCGGAAGTAAGTTCCCCGCCTTCGCGGGCGGTAACCACCACCTCGTCCAGGGTAAGGCTGGAGGCGGCAAGACAGAGCTTCAGTCCGGAAACGTCGCCGCTCATCCTGAGGGTCTTTTTCAACGGTTCGTAACCGAGCAGGTTCACTTCCAGGGTATAACTGCCCGCCGCAAGTCCCGTGATTTCAAAACTTCCGTCCTGCGCAGATGCCGCCCAGCGGCCGTTTTCATGGATGAGGATATAGGCCATCGGCACCGGGACGCCGCCTTCCTGTTCCAGGATTTTTCCCCGGATGGAGAAGGTTGGGGGGGCGGCGGCAAAAAGGCTGCCGCCAGCCGCGTACGACGCGACAAGCAGCAGACTCTTTATGATGGAACCCCGAAGCCTCATAAGGTATCCGTCGCTTCGCGCAGGGTCTTTTGGCAGATGTCCTCTGCTCCCTGTTGCTACGCAACCCTATCCGGGAAAATGGTCGCAGAGGACAACCTGCCACAGCCCTTACTGCGCTACGCGACCCTTTCAAGCATTAAAGGGGCGTGCCGCTGAGTTTGGTCTTGATGCAGCGGACGGCTGCGCCGCCACGGTAGTTGAAGGCCGCGCCGTTGCAGGATCCGCCAAGCGTGGCGGCTACCATGATGCCGTAGAACTGATTGTTGAACTCTCCCTCATGTCCCGCCTTGCTGCTGGGACCGCCGGTGGAAGAGAGGATATAGGTCATGACGTTGAGGACGGTTCCCTGCGTCGCCGTGGCGGCGGCATTGATGTAGCCGTTCGTATTGCTGATGTTGAAGCCGTCGGCATTGGCGATGGCGGTTTGTGCGGCTCCGGCCTCGACGCTCCAGTAAGGGGCGGTGACGACGGGACCGGGATCGCCCTTGAGGTCGTATTTGGATGCGGCCACGCGGCCTACGAGGTTCGCGATTTCATCCAGCGTGGGGATGTGCCAGCCGGAAGGGCAAATGCCCTGTGCGCCCTCATAGCCGGCATAATTGTCGTTATTGACAGTCTTGGGCGCCAGGCCCAGCGCAGCTTCCGCACTGTAAAGGTAGCCTTTTCTGGCTACGCTGTCCGCATTGTCGGTCAGGGTCTTGGTAGCGGCGTCAACGGGATACCAGACGCCGTTGTCCAAGGCTGTGAGGTCTTTGGAGACTTCCTTGCCTTCCGGGACATAGCGCAGGTTCTCGACAAACCAGAAGTTGCCGTCGGCGAGTTTTTTGACGGGGTAGTCCACGCCGCCCCAGGAAACGGTTTCCAGGCGGGCCTGGCTGAGGGTGACTTCCGCGATGGCGGAGTTCGATACCGTGGCGCTGGTGAAACGCACGACGGCGGCCAGCGTGGTGACCTGGAGGTTTTCCGCGACGGTGATGGTCACTTGTGCATTGCCCTCGCCGAATTCGGGCTCCACGGCGAGCGTGGCCGTGCTTTCCGCCGTGATTTCCGCCACCCAGGCTGTATTGGCCTTGAGGTTTACGGTATAGGAGGCGCCTTCGGCCGGTACGTTGAAGAGGGTTTCATCCACGTCGATGACGGGATCCTTGGTGCAGCCGCAGAGCGCGAATGTCAGCGCCGCAGCGGACAAAAAGAACAACTTTTTCATAGCGGAACAAATGTAAGCCAAAAATCTTGAAAATGGTCCCGCCGTACCTACAAATCCCAATAAATAATGATGTTTACAACTGCAAAAGGCTCCGGGCCATCGTCAAATCTTCCGGAGTGGTGATTTTGATGTTGTATCGCTCGCCTTCGATATAGGTCAGCGGAATCCCGGCGGCGCGGGCCACGGAAGCGTCGTCGGTAAAGGCGGTGTCATAGGCCTGCGAATAGGCGCCGCGCAATTCTTCCGAACGGAAAATCTGCGGGGTCTGGGCGCCGAAGAGCCTGTTCCGCTCCGGCAGCGTTCCTTCCATCGCTTCGAGCTGTCCGTCCCCGTTCCTGCAGAGGAGGTGCAGGGTGTCCGTGACGGGTACGACGGGAATCACGGCGTGCGCACCGGCCTGCATCGCCGCCATCATTTCGCGGATCTTGCCCACGGAAAGGAAGGGCCTTACCCCGTCCTGGACCAATACGAAAGCCCCGTCCGGTACCGCGGCCAGCGCATTCTTGACGGAATGGAAGCGCGTCAGCCCTCCCTCGACCAGCCGCTGCGGACAGTCGAAGGCGCTGCCCAGGCACAGGTCTTTCCAGTACGGCATCCATTCGTGCGGCAATACCGTTATCACCTCCAGCCCGGGAAGGGCCTGCAGGAAGCGCTCGATGGTCAGCCGGAGGATGGGTTTCCCGCCGATTTCAAGGAATTGCTTGGGCAGGGAAGCGCCCATCCGGGTGCCGCTGCCGCCGGCGGTGAAAATCCCGTAAATTTTTCTTTCCATTTCGCAAAGTTAATCATTATTGTTATTTTTGCGAGAAATCATTTTGAAGCGAACTATGTCTCTTTTCTCTTTTTGGCACCAGGAACTGGCCATCGACCTGGGCACCGCCAACACCGTGATTTACCAGAACGGGCAAATCGTGTTGGATGAACCCAGCATCGTCGCCGTGGACAATTCTTCCGGAAAATGCATCGCCATCGGGCAGAAGGCCAAACTCATGCATGAGAAGGTCTATCCCGGCATCCGCACTGTCCGTCCCCTGCGCGACGGCGTCATTGCGGACTTCAATGCGGCGGAGATGATGATCCGCGGTTTCATCAGGCAGGTCAACAGCAAGCACCGCAGCCTCTTTACCCCGAATCTCAAGATCGTGGTGGGAATCCCTTCCGGCAGCACGGAAGTGGAAATCCGTGCCGTGCGTGATTCCACGGAGCACGCGGGCGGCCGCGACGTCTATATGATTTACGAGCCGATGGCCGCGGCCCTCGGTATCGGGCTGAATGTCGAGGCGCCCCAGGGCAACATGGTCGTGGATATCGGCGGCGGTACTGCGGAAATCGCCGTGATTTCCCTGGGCGGCATCGTCGTGCAGGAGAGCATCAAGACCGCCGGGGACGAGTTTACTTCCGATATCCAGCAGTACATGCGGCAGCAGCACAATATCAAAATCGGCGAGATTACCGCCGAAAAAATCAAGATCGCGGTGGGCGCCGTGCTGCCGGACCTCGAGGAGGAGCCGGAGCCGTACACCATCAGCGGCCCGAACCTGATGACGGCGCACCCCGTGGAGGCGACCATCACGCATCAGGAAATCGCGCACTGCCTGGACCGTTCCATCGCCAAGATCGAAACGTCCATCATGCATGTGCTGGAAAATACCCCGCCCGAACTTTACACCGATATCGTGAGCGAAGGGATTTACCTTTCCGGCGGCGGTGCCCTGCTGCGGGGCCTTGCGAAACGCCTGACGGACAAGATCAACATCCCCTTCCATGTGGCCAACGACCCGCTGCATGCGGTGGGCCGCGGCACCTGCGAATCGCTCAAGAATACCGACCGTTTCTCCTTCCTGATCCGTTAGGATGACGCGAAGCAGGGAGACAGGGACCTTATTGCTGACGGCGGCAGTCTTCATTGTCATGGAGATTGCCGCTTTGGTCCTGCTTTCCCGCAGCGCCACGCTCCAGAATATCTGGATCAACCGCTTCTCCCACCGGGTGATGGCCTTCAACTGGCGGACGGGTGAAAATGTCCGCAGCCATTTCAGGCTCCGGGAACAGAACGAACAACTGGCCGCCGAGAACTTTACGCTCCGGGAGCAGTTGCGCCGCTATCAGGAGCAGGACCGCCGGGAGGCGGAAAACGCCCATCTGGCGGCGGGAGAAGGCCGTTTTATCTACATTCCTGCGACCATCGTGAAAATGAGCCGGAACTCCCTGCACAACTATATCATCCTGGACAAGGGATCGGACGACGGGGTACATCCCCATTCCGGCATTATTTCCGAGCAGGGTGTCGTAGGGGTGATCCAGGCGGTGGGGAAGCGCTATTCCTATGGCCTTACGCTGATGAACAGTTTCCTGAGCGTCAGCGCCCGCGTGGGACGGGACGGGCTGGTGGCGCCCCTGGTCTGGGATGGCGTGAGTACGTACCGGGGATACCTCAAAGGCATACCGCCCCACCGGGACATTCCCGAGGGGGAGACCGTCTATACCAGCGGATTTTCTTTCGTGTTTCCGCCGGACATCCCCATCGCCGTGACGCAGGGCGTGTCCCGTGAGGACGGTGCGACGAACAGTGTAGCGGTGAATCTTCTCCAGGATTTCGCATCGCTCCGCTATGTGACCATCGTGGAAAATCCTTCCCGTGCGGAAATCGCCGCGCTGGAGGAAGAAAAGGAGGAAGCGCCATGACCGATGCCGGCTACTTCCTGCGCCTTGCGCTGCTGCTGGTGCTGCAGGTCCTCCTGCTGAATTTTTTCAATTTCTCGCAGTATCTGGTCATTTTCTTCCTGCCTGCGGCCATCCTGTGCATTCCCGTGCGCCGGGGCGGCATTTTTGCCGTAGTGACGGCTTTTGCCGCCGGCTTCCTGACCGATTTCTTCGCCGACGGGATGCTGGGCCTTACCACCTGTGCACTCGTCCCTGCCGGGTATGCGAGGACCTGGATCCTGCTGTTGATTTTCGGCGCCGATTTCTTTGATCGCGGCGAGGACCTGTCCTTCCGCCGGCTGGGCTTCTGGCCCGTGCTGTTTGCGGTTTTCCTCACGACGCTGCTCTTCATGCTCATCTATGTCTGGGCCGACGGTGCCGGCACCCGCCCCCTGTGGTTCAATGCCGTCCGCGTGCTGCTCTCGACACTGGTGAGCACGATGCTGTCGGTTTTCACCGTCAACCTGTTTTCACCTGTAAGGCAGTAGGCGATGACGCTCGACCGTAAAAACAAATTGCTCGTTGCCCTCTCCCTCATGATCGCCCTGCTGCTGGGGCGGATTTTCCATATCCAGATTATGGACGGGCGCTACAAAAGCGATTCCGTGCGCAATGCGATGGTGCGGCAGTACATCGCTCCGCCGCGCGGTATCATCTATGACCGGAACGGGGAAATCCTGGTGGGCAACAAAATGACTTACGACCTGCTCGTAACGCCCAGGGAGACAGGTCCTTTCGATACGGTGGCGCTCGCGGAAGTGCTGGATACTTCCGTCAGTTTCATCACGGAACGGATGCGTTATTACGCGGCCAACCGGCGCCGCATCGGATGGCAGAGCGTCGCCCTTATCAAGCAGCTGGGGGAAATTTCCTGCCAGCGCTTCGTGGAAGAGCAGTACCGCTTTCCCGGCTTCAAGATCGAGATGCGGACGATCCGGGACTATCCCTTCAATGCGGGCGGCAATCTGCTCGGCTATATTTCCGAAGTGAGTCCCGAATATATGGAAAAGCACCCCGGCGAATACAGGAGCGGCGATTATTATGGCAAGACGGGGCTTGAATCGGCGCGGGAAAAGGACCTGCGCGGCGAGAAGGGTTACCGTATCTATCTGAGGGATGCGCGCAACCGGGTGCAGACGGCCTACAATGACGGAAAAGATGACAAACTCGCCGTTCCGGGCAAGGATGTCGTCACCACCATCGACGCGCATCTCCAGCAATACGGGCAGCTGCTGATGCGGGGCAAAAAGGGCAGCGTAGTCGCCATCGAGCCGCAAACCGGCGAGATTCTCGCGATGGTCTCCAGCCCCTGTATCGATGTGGGGGTGCTTTCAGACGTGGGCAAGCACTATGCGGAAATCGCCCGCAATCCCGGGAAGCCGATGTTCAACCGCACGGTGATGGCCTCCTATCCGCCCGGCTCGGTGTTCAAGATCGTGAACGGGCTGATCGGACTTCAGGAAGGGGTGCTCCGGCCGAATTACCACTATTCCTGCGCGCAAGGGTACATGTATTCCTCCGGACATGTCCTGGGCTGTCACGGGCATCCCTCTCCGCTCGGTTTCGACGATGCCATCATGATGTCCTGCAATGCCTATTTCTGCCATGTGCTGAAAAATGTGCTCGAAAATCCCCGCTACGATTCCCTTTCGACGGCCTTTACGGCATGGCGGCAGTATGTGATGAGCTTCGGATTCGGTCAGAAACTGGGCAGCGACTTCCCGGCGGAACTCGGCGGAAACATCCCTTCCGCAGCCTTCTACAACCGCAGGTACGGCCGGGGGCACTGGCGCTTCCCGACCATTGTATCGCTCTCCATCGGCCAGGGCGAAATCGGTGCCACGCCCTTGCAGATTGCCAATCTTGCGGCAATCCTGGCCAATCGCGGATGGTACCGGATTCCGCACATCGTCAAGGATTCGGAGGAAATTTCCATCGATCCGAAATACCATGAGCGGCACTACACGCTCGTGGACACCCTGCAATTCCAAAAGGTGATTTACGGTATGTGGAAGGCGGTCAATGCCGGCTATGGCTCCGGGGCGACGGCCACGCGCGGGAGCGTGCCGGGCCTGGACATCTGCGGCAAGACGGGGACGGCGCAGAACCCCCACGGCGACGACCATTCGGTCTTTATCTGCTTCGCGCCCCGGGATAACCCGCGCATCGCCGTGGCCGCCTATGTGGAGAATGCCGGCGCAGGCGGCTTGACGGCCTGCCCCATAGCCTCGCTGATGGTTGAAAAATACCTGAACGGGAACATCCGCCCGGACCGGAAGAATCTGGAACAGGATATGATAAGCAAACGACTTACCCGATATTGAGAAGATGACGCAAACTCTGGACAGGGGACTCAGAAAGACCGTCGACTGGTCGCTGGTGGGGTGCTGGCTGCTGCTGGTGCTCATCGGCTGGATAAACATCTACGCATCGATCCAATCGTCGGAACCGGCTTCGATATTCGACCTTCGTTATCGTTGCGGAATGCAGTTCCTGTGGATCATCGTCGCCCTGGCCATGGGCATGGTGGTGCTTTTTGCCGTGAACCCGCGCCTGTGGGAAGTGATTTCTTCGCCCGCCTACCTGCTGGTGCTGGTGCTGCTGGTGGCGGTGATTTTCCTGGGGACCGAGCATAAGGGCTCCCGTTCCTGGTTTTCCCTCGGCAGCCTGAGTTTCCAGCCTGCCGAAATCTCCAAAATTACCACCTCGCTGCTGCTGGCGATGGTGATGAGTCAGGCGGGATTCCGCCTTTCCGTGCACCGGAACCTGCTTCGCGCCGCCTTGATTATTGGCATTCCGGCCCTGATTATCGTGCTGGAAAGGGAGACTGGGACGGCCCTTGTCTATGCGGGCTTCCTTATCGCCCTGTACCGGGAGGGGATGTCCGGATGGTACCTGTTTTTCCTGGGGATGGCCGTCGTCCTTTTTGTGCTGACGCTCGCCGCTCCGGCCTGGGTGCCTTTTGCGCTGATTGCCGCCTTCCTGCTGCCCTATCTGTTCTTTTATGTGCGTCCCATCCGCCATATGCGTCTTCGCCGCCGCTATCTGCTCCGTTCGCTGGTGGCCGCCGTCGCGGGTGTCGTCATGGTCTTTTCGACCGAAATCGTCTTCCACCGCCTGCTGCGGGATTACCAGCGCAACCGTATCGAAGTGGTGCTCGGGCTGAAGGACGACCCTGCGGGAGCGGGGTATAACGTGCGCCAGTCGATGATCGCCATCGGCTCCGGCGGGCTGTTCGGTAAAGGTTTCCTGCGCGGCACGCAGACGGCATACGGCTTTGTTCCGGAGCAGACGACGGACTTTATCTTCTGCACCGTGGGGGAGGAGTGGGGCTTTGCCGGCTGTCTGGTTGTCCTGCTGCTCTATGCGTTTCTGATCGGCCGTATCATCGTCGATGCGGATGCGAGCCGCGAGGCCTTTACGCGCATCTACGGTTATTGCGTGGCGGGCCTGCTCGCGATGCACCTGCTCATCAATGTAGGCATGACCGTGGGGCTGGTCCCCGTCATCGGCATCACCCTTCCGCTGATGAGTTACGGAGGGTCTTCGCTGCTGGCCTTCACGCTCATGATTTTCATTTTCATCGCCCTGCACAGGCAGGAAAAGAAATATTTTTAGGGATGTTGAAAATCTCTGATTTTAGTGTTATTTTTGCAGCGTATAACGAACGATAAAACAGTTCAATCTAAAAAACCTTTATGAAAAAATTCTTCAAGTTCCTGTTGTCGTGTGCAGCGGCAGCAGCTTTTGTCGTGTCCGCCTACGCGCAGGTCACGACATCGGCGCTTTCCGGTAAGGTTGCCGACGAAAAGGGCGAACCCCTTCCGGGGGCGGCCGTCATCGCCGTCCATACGCCCTCCGGCTCCCAGTACTTTGCTGTGGCCAATGAAGAAGGCCGTTACAACATCCAGGGCATGCGTCCCGGCGGTCCTTACGAGGTAACTTTCTCCCTCATCGGCAATCAGACCGTCCTGGTGAAGGATATGACCCTGCTTCTGGGTGAAACCACCCAGCAGAATGCCATCCTCGCCACCGCGACGCAGAAACTCGACGAGGTGGTCGTCGTCGCTTCCACCACGAAATTCTCTTCCGAGAAGACCGGCGCGGCGACCAACATCTCCCAGCAGATGATGCAAGACCTGCCGACGGTCAGCCGTTCCATCACCGATATCGCGAAACTCTCGCCCTATTCTTCCGGCGGGATGGGATTCGCCGGTGCCGACAGCCGTACCGCCAATTTCACCATCGACGGCGCGAATTTCAACAATAACTTCGGTCTGACCGGCAATCTCCCCGGTGGCGGAAACCCCGTTTCCATGGATGCCATTGAAGAAATCCAGGTTGTCGTCGCTCCCTTCGACGTCCGCCAGACAAACTTCATCGGCGGCGGCGTGAACGCCATCACCAAGTCCGGTACCAACAAGTTCAAGGCTTCGGCCTATATGTACTACTATGACCTGAACACGCACGGAAAGAAGGCCCTTGGCGAGAAGGCCTCCGGCATTCCTGAGGAATACGGCCGCCAGCAGTACGGCGTTACCGTGGGCGGGCCCATCATCAAGGACAAACTCTTCTTCTTCGTGAGCGGCGAGTACACGACTTCTCCCTCCACGATGAACAACTGGCGGCCCTCGGAAGACGGTGTGGCCGACAAGGCCAACTTTATTTCCCGTACCAAAATTGAAGATATGCAGGAGGTGAAGCGGCTTCTCCAGGAGCGCTACGGCTATGATGCGGGTTCCTATTCCAGCTATCCTGCCACTTCCACCAACATCAAGGCCCTGGCCCGCATCGACTGGAACATCACCCGGGACCACCGCCTTGCCCTGCGTTACAATTTCACGCAGAATAAGTACTATACCGGCACCAACGGAACGTCATCGAATGCCGCGGTGCGCCCCGCGGATGGATTCAATCGTCTTTCCGAGTACGGCATGGCCTTCAGCAATGCCTGCTACAATACGCAGAACAACGTCCATTCCGCATCGCTGAGCCTCAACAGCCGCATCGGCGACAGGGCGCACAACCAGCTGCTCGCCACGTACACCTATTCCGCCGATGTGCGCGGAAGCGATTCCGCGGAATTCCCGTTCATCGATATCTTGTACGGCCCGGATGTGCAGAATGGCGTCATTTCTCCTTACATCTCCGCCGGTTACGAACTGTTCACCTGGAACAACGGTGTCAAGAACCAGACCATCATCGTCAAGGACGAATTCACCTACGATATCGGCAACCATCATCTGCTCGCCGGTCTGAGTTACGAAAACCAGTTCGCGAATAACTCCTACATGCGAAACGGTACCGGTTATTACCGCTACAAGAGCCTGCAGGATTTCATCGACGAGGCCGCGCCCGAGACCGTGGCCCTGACCTACGGTTACCTCAATAACGCCGATCCTGCCAACCCTACCGCGCAGGTTACCTTCAACCAGTTCGGGCTCTATCTGCAGGACGACTGGAACATCTCCACCCGCTTCAAGCTCAACTACGGTGTCCGTCTTGACGTTCTCGCCTTCGACAGCAAGGACATCATGACCAACAACGCCATCAAGGCCGTCGATTTCGGCGGAAGGCATATCGACACCGGCGTATGGCCCAAGCCCCAGCTCATCACCTCGCCCCGCGTGGGCTTCATCTGGGACGTGTTCGGCGACAAGAGCCTGAAGGTCCGCGGCGGCGTCGGCCTCTTTACCGGCCGTCTGCCCCTGGTGTATTTTACCAACATGCCGACCAATGCCCAGATGGTGCAGAAGGTGGGTTCCATCACCACGCAGTGGAAGGGTAATGTGGGCACGCCCGACCCTCTCCTTGCAAATTTCGCCGGTCCCATGATTACGGACAAGGCCGCCCTGCGCAACAGGCTCAACGAACTCGACCCTGCCACCTTCCCTCTGGAGATTTCTCCGGAAAAAGGGACGATTGACAAGATCAACGGCGTCGATCCCAACTTCCGCATGCCGCTGGTCGGAAAGGCGGCCCTCGGTATCGACTATCAGCTGCCCGTTTCCTTCCCCTTCACCCTTTCCGCGGAAGGCACCTTTACCAAGACCATCCACGGCGTCCGCCTGAGCAACTATAACATCAAGGATGCCGATGGTTGGGACCGCCTTCCCGGTGCGGACAACCGCCTCATCTATCCTTCCGATTACAAGTACACCAAGTATGACGCTTTCGTGCTGACCAACACCAATCAGGGTTGGGGTTATACCGCCAACGTTTCCATGAATATGCGGCCCATCCCGAGCCTCGGCATCATGGCGTCCTACACCCGCACCGAGTCCAAGGAAATCACCGGCATGCCCGGCTCCGACGCGACCTCCGCCTTCACGTCGCTTTATACCGTGAACGGGCCTCAGTTCGCTACGCTTCAGCGTTCCAATTATGTGATTCCCGACCGTCTCATTGCTTCCGTGACCTGGAACCAGAAATGGTCCCTCGAAGGGTTCGACACCCACATCTCCCTGATGTATGAAGGACGTTCTTCCAACGGATACAGTTTCCTCTATGACAGCGATATCAACGGCGACGGCTCCGGATATGACCTGATCTACATTCCCAGGACGCCGGACGAGATCCAGTTCGCCTCCGTTGACGACCAGCGCAAGTTCTGGGCCTTCGTACAGCAGGACCCTTATCTGCGCAGCCACAAGGGACAGTATGCCGAGGCATACAGCGCCTATACGCCCTGGACGCATCAGATCGACCTGCGTGTCGCCCAGGATGTGGGTGTCCGCTGGGGCAGGCAGATGCAT
Organism: Bacteroidales bacterium; assembly: GCA_017445015.1. Lineage (GTDB taxonomy): Bacteria > Bacteroidota > Bacteroidia > Bacteroidales > UBA932 > Cryptobacteroides. The sequence goes on from JAFSVL010000080.1 coordinate 78,915, forward strand.
AAGCTCCAGTTCAGCGTTGACCTGCTCAACGTCGCGAACCTCCTGAACAGCAACTGGGGAACCGGTTACTACCTTGACTGCAACAGCGGAAAGATTCTCCATTGTACCAATGTGGACCAGCTCAGCAAGGATGTCGCTCCTGTATATACCTACTCCGGCGGCGACGCGGGACACACCTTCGCCCGCAGCAAGGAGTTCGGCCGGTGCTGGATGCTCCAGTTCGGCGTACGCTATCTGTTCAACTAATCAGGACAAGCAAAAATTATGAAAAACATATTTAAATATTTTGTCATCCTCGCCGGTACGGCCCTGATGCTCGGGGCCTGCCAGACTCAGACCGAGGTCCTTTCCAAGGCGATTCAGACGGACAAGACCAGCCTCGAATTCGACGGTGCGGCTCCCGTCTCCGCTACGGTTACCGTCACGGCAGACGGTGACTGGCACGCCTACTATCCTTCCTGGCTTACGGTAGAACCGGCCAACGGCTCCGGCAATACGCAGGTGACCATTACCGCTGCGCCCAACCTGGACGAATGGGATGAACTCAAGGCTCCCAGGGCGGACAATCTCGCCTTCTGGGGCGCGGATAAGGCCATTGCCTATGTATCCGTGTCACAGGTCGGTGAGGCCGGGCTTGATGCAACCAAGTTTTTCAAGAAAATTACCAGCATCGAAGAATTCGATCCCACATATCCCTACCTTATCATCGCAGAGGTTGACGGTGCGCTCAAGGCGGCCCAGCCCTGCGGTGCCGGAACGGATGACGGCAGCTATGCCTATATTTTCCCGACGGATGTCAAGGCGGATGACGAAGGCGTCATCACCATGGAAAATGCGGGTCTCTGCTTCTGGTTCGACAAGGTTGAAGCCGGCTACATCCTGCGTCAGAACAATGGCAAAATGTTGTACCAGAGCGGCAGTTATGCCAATTTCTACAACACCAAGGATCCGGCCAAGGCGAACGCCTGGACCGTCGCATTTGACGACAAGGGCCTGGTCACGCTTACCAACGTAAGCAACAACAACAAGGTTTTGCAGTATGACGGGGTCAAGTATTATGATTTCGGGGCCTGGACGTCCATCAATGAGCAATATGTGCTTCCCACGCTCTGGAAGGATTCCGCACCTCCGTCGGACGAGTTAATCGATGCGCCTGCTTCTACCGAACTGTTTGCGTCGGCGACTTCCGTGAGCATTCCCATTACTTCCAACAAAACCTGGAAAGTGCGCTGCCACGATAAGTGGATCAAGTCCTTCACCCCTTCCGGCGAGGGTAACGGTGCCATTGAGGTAACCTTCGACGCCAACACCGGCGATGCTGCGCGTACCGCGACCTTCAAGATTATCGGCGAGACCACCAACTTCGACATTGCCCTGACCCAGTTCAAGCCCGCCAAATGCATCGCGGACATCGTGCCGATGATTATCTCTACGAGCAGCAGCACCCCCAGCGCCTATGAGACGACGGTCGAGAATGCGGTCGTTTCCTATGTGAACGGCAACAACGCTTACATCGAGGATGCGAGCGGCGCCATCCTGCTCTACCTCAAGAATCACGGACTGACGGCCGGAACGACCATCAGCGGCCGGATCTTCGGTTCGGGTTATCTCTACAACGGTCTTCCGGAAATCACCGCGCTCGGCACAGAGTATACCAAGGGTGAGGGCGGCACCATTCCCGCCACCGAGATGACAGTCAAGGAACTGCTTGCCGCGTACGACGCGAACATCAGCCGCCGTATCGTCCTGAAGGGCGTGAAGGTAACCGACGGCATCGACGGCAACGACCGTGACGGAAAGATCGAGCAGGACGGCAGCAGTGTTGCCTTATACGCACAACTCAAGACGATGCTCCTGACCGCCGGCAGCGAGGGCGACCTGATTGCCTATCCTGCCGTCAATAACACCACCAAGCGGCTTTCCTTCTGGGCGGACGAAGACTTTACCGCCACGCTTACCGGTACGGTTATCAAGGTGAAGGACGTGACGGTGGAACAGGGTAAGACCGTTTCCAGCGGCGCGACCACTAATTCTCCTGCCCCCATCACCTACACTATAGCGAACGACGGGATTGTCGCTGTCGATAACGACGGCACCATCCATGGCCTTAAGATAGGTGAAACCACCGTCCTGGCTTCCGTTGCTGCCGTCGAAGGGTATTCCGCCGCCGAGGCGAGTTTCAAGGTGACGGTGACCGAGCCGGCTCCGGGTGGCAATGAGACGATTGATATCGAGTCGTCGGCCCTCCCTACCGCTTACGGAGATGACGTACCGGTGACCATCGGTGGAATGGAGTTCCTCTTCCATCAGACCGCTTGCTACAATGCCGGCGTCATCCAGATGAAGAAGCAGGTTTCCTACGTGGCCAACAAAGTGGCCTTTGACAAGCCGATTATCAGCGTGACCATCCTCGGCGGAGGCGCTGCGGGTACTTTCTATGCCAGCAATTATCAGTGCTTCGGCGGAACTGCCGTGAAGCCCGCTGAAGAAATCACGGGTACGGAAGTCGAGAACGGTACGAAGTATGATTTCTCCGGAAAGGGATACTCCTTCTTTATGCTGACGGATCCGTCCACCTATGCGGGAAAACTCGTCAAGATTTCGATTGAGTACGGCGATTAAATACTTGTGAAAAAATTACCTGCGGCACTTTTGTTGCCTGTGCCACCCTCGGTGGCTATGTGCGGGAGGGGTCGCCCGCTGGGCGACGGCAGGAAAAGTGCCGCAGGTAATTTTTCATGGTTTCTAAAGACAAGAGCCTGTGGTTCGTTTCCAGGAGGGCGGCACAAGATGGCCGCCCTCTTTGCGTTATTTCCACCCGGACAGGCAGTGCCTTCAGGTCCCGCTCTGCGTTAGATTTTAGGCTTTTTGTACGAAGTCAGGGCCCCCGGGTCCCTGTCGCCGAACAAATTTGACGATTTTGTACGAAGTCAGGGCCGGTCGTGATGAAGGACGTGCGGAAGGGGCGCCGCCGCCCGGCCCGCCCACGAGGCGGGGCCTTATGTCGAGCTGATGCTCGATCGCAATTTTAAATTATTTTTCGGATCGGAGGAGCGGAAGGAC
>JAFSVL010000081.1 GCA_017445015.1 Bacteroidales bacterium
CGCGGAAGGAGGCGATCAGGTCGCTGAGGGCCTTTTCGAGATGCCGGTTCATCCGGACGAAGGTATAGCGGAATGCGCTGGGATAAGCGTCGTTCGTGGACTGGGCGCAGTTCACATGGTCGTTCGGAGAGCAGTATTGGTACTCGCCCTTGTTATGGCCCATGATTTCGAGGGCGCGGTTTGCGATCACCTCGTTGGCGTTCATATTGACAGACGTACCGGCGCCGCCCTGCATCATATCCACCGGGAACTGGTCATGGAATTTTCCGTCGACGATTTCCTTGCAGGCTGCGACGATGGCGTCCGCGATCTTGCGGTCCAGCACACCGAGTTCGGCGTTGGCCTCGGCAGCGGCCATTTTCACATAGGCGATCGCGATGATGTACTCGGGGTAGTGGCACATCCGCGTTGTGGAAATCTGGTAATTGTTGAGGGCCCGCTGTGTCTGGACGCCGTAGTAGGCGTCGGCAGGGACCTGGAGTTCTCCCAAAAGGTCGCTTTCGACCCGGAATTTGGTTTTGGACATGTTTAGGAAGTGTTATGATGGTTATCCACAAAGGTAAGCATTCCCCCGCGATTTTCCAATGAATGCGGTGCGTCAGGTACCTCGTCTGCCGGAGCAGATTGCCGACTAGGACCTCTTTCCCAGGAATTCCGAAGGTGTGATTCCCGTCGTTCGCTTGAACAGACGGGTGAAATGTTGCGGGAATTCGAAACCGAGCAGGTGCGCGGTTTCATTGATGTTGTGTCCGTTCATCAGCAGGTTTTTGCCCTGTTCGATCACGAAGGAATGGATGTAGCCGATGGCGGTGCCACCGGTAGCCTTGTGGATGACATCCCCCAGATAACGGGCTGAGTAAGCCAGTTCGCCGGCGCAGTACCTGACGGACGGCACGCCCAGGTCCATTTGCCGGCCGTCCAGGTAGTATTCCCGGAGCAGTTGATGGAAACGCTTGAGAAGGTCCGATGAGGCTTTGTCTTCTTTTGAGAGCTGGCGCAGATAGATGCGCTGGCAGTATTCCAGGATGACCCGGATATAGCCGAGGATGACGGAACGGAGGGTGGGGGAGTCGTCGTTTTCCTGCAGTTCATGCCGCAGTTGCGAAAGCAGCTGCGTGATCCGGCCCCATTCGGCAGGCTCCATCTTCAGGGTTTCCGTGGCGAAATAGGAAAAAAAGTGATACTCCTTCATCCGGGCCTCCAGGTCAGTCCCGTGCAGGAGTTCCGGCGAGAACAGCAGGACCCAGCCGCTGATGTGGATCCTTTCCCCGTCGTCTTCCTTTCCGCCGATCTGGCCGGGCTCGACGGCGATGATCGAGCCGTCGGCCGCATCGAACATCTTCATCCCATAGGTAAGGTTCTTCGGGAAGTTCCGCTGGACAAAGAGCCCATAGACGCCATAGCGGTTCAGGCTGGAGTGGATGGGCGACACCTCGTCGTAGTGGATGACACTTACCAGCGGATGCAAGACGGGGGCGCCGAGAAAGCGGGCGTAATCATTGGGGTTGGAGACGGGAAGGATGGTCTTCATAACGCTTGTAAAGGTAGAAATTTCCTGCCAATAATCCAATAATCTGCGATATTGGTAGAAATATGGCAAAAATCGGTAGCGGACTCTCCCGCAGGCTCAGTACCTTTGCAAAAAAGAATCGAAGAAGAAAAAGATCCTCTCCTTTTCCCTGGCAGACCAGCTGCTGATCGCTTGCAAATCGAAAACGGACGAAAATATGAGC
>JAFSVL010000082.1 GCA_017445015.1 Bacteroidales bacterium
CGATGGCGGGTTTACCGCAAGCTGCATACTCGTGGTTGGCTTTCCGATGGTGGACCTTGGTCTTTCCGTCAAATGGGCGCAGTTCAATGTTGGGGCGACAACCCCCGAGGGATACGGTGATTACTTCGCCTGGGGGGAGACGGAGCCGAAGGAGGATTATAGTTGGGAGACTTATAAGTGGTGTATGGGTTCTGAGAATACCCTGACTAAATACTGCGATAGGTCAGATTTTGGGTACAATGGCTTTACCGACAGCAAGACTGTTCTTGAGCCGGAGGATGACGCTGCCACCGTTAATTGGGGAGGTAGTTGGCGTATGCCCACCTACGATGAGTGGAATGAATTGATTGCAACCAAGCAGAATACAAATTATAAATGGACATGGAAAACTATAAATGGTCACAATGGTTGGGAAGTCTTCTATCTCATTAACGGCAATAGCATTTTTCTTCCTGCTGCCGGCTTCCGGTACGGATCCAACCTTGACCACGCGGGTTCCTACGTCGTATACTGCTCCTCGTCCCTCAGTACGGACTACTACTACTACTACTTCGCGCCAACCGTGTGCTTCAATGCAAGCGATGTGTATTGGAGCACCGGCTACGGCCGCTTCGAAGGGAATTCTGTCCGTCCCGTCTCTGAATGAAAATCTGCGCCGTGCGCCTGCATATATGACTATGAAACTTAAACGAATATTTTTCCCTGTTGGTCAAGGTGGTTTTTCTGCTGAAATCTTTAGTGATGAACGAGATGATGTGTGTTTTACGGTCGTCTATGATTGCGGCTCGAACAATAAAGACCCCCGAAATATCCAGATAGCAGATTTCAAAAGATTGCTTCCTGATTCGCATAAGCAGATAGATCTTTTGTTTATCTCCCACTTTCATCAAGATCACATTAATGGCCTGGATGAATTGCTGAAAGATTTGCCAGTAATAAAGACGGTTATTCCGATGCTCACTGAAGAACTTATTCTCCTCACCCGGGTGCAGAATTATCTGAAGTATAAGAAAGAGGCTGAAAATCAAGATAGAATCATCACCGCATTATATGGTATTGCTGATGAGAGGGATGCCCGTTTTGGTGAAGTTGTCGCAGTGAAGGCAGTAGATTGGAGAGTAGGAGATGATAGCGCGATGCCGCGCAATGGTGAGATGATTGATTCTGGTAGCAAAATCGGAGTTCCGGATATTTTTTGGGAATATCAACCTTATAATTCTATACCTTTGAGCGACCAGCGTGCGATTGATTTTGCACGAGAAGTGAAAAAGATTAAAGGTGCAATAACCAACGGTCAGTTAAATACGTCAAAACTTGTCCGGGGATGTCGCGACAAGGTGCAAAAACTTTATAGAAGGATTGTAAATACAAGAAACGACAACCTATACTCTCTCGTTGTGGCATCAACGCCAAAAGATGGGGTTGATCTAACGCCGGATGGGAATCAACCACGATGCTTGTATTTTGGGGATTTTGATTTCCGTTATAATGCTTCATTGTGGCCCCGTATTCAGGGGCTCTTCCCATCGACGGGCACAATTCAGATTCCTCACCATGGTTCAAAGGATAGTTTTGGGAACGCGTTATTGTCTTCTGGAAATAAGGTTTGTGTCATTGCTGTAGGGTCTGACAACCAGTTCCATCATCCGGATTTCTGGGTTGTCAAGAATCTCCAAGATCAGAAGGACACGGTTGAGATTGTATATGAGGATTCTAAATCTAAGTTCGAGCAAAAGTTTACAATCCAGATCATGCCGCAACCATCCGTGACCATAAGGTGACCCTTCTCTCGTAAACAATCCCCTTGCACGGAAAAATAAATATTTATACATTTGTGCGTTATGAAGTACACATGTAATATTTGCGGCTATGTCTATGACGATGCCGAGCAGGGAGTCCCTTTTGCTGAACTGCCCGAGGATTGGGTTTGTCCGCTTTGCGGAGTCGGCAAGGAAGACTTCACGGCAGAAGCATAGCCCTCAAGAAGGTTGGTTATGAACGAGTTGGAAGCGTCCCGGCGGGAAATCAACGCCGTGGACAAACGGATTGCATCCCTCTTTGAGGAGCGGATGCGTCTGGTGGAAAAGATCCTCGCCTATAAGAAGGAAAAGGGTCTCCCCATCCTGGATGCTGAGCGGGAGAAGCGCGTCATCGAAAGCAATGCCGCCCGGGTCGCCGACCCGCTGCTCCGCGAGTACTATGTCCTTTTCCTGCAGCAACTGATGGCCCTTTCCCGGGCCTATCAGGGGCGTCTGCTCGAAGGGATGAAGGTGGCCTACTGCGGCGTGCCGGGCGCCTTTGCGCAAATCGCCGCGGGAAGACTTTTCCCGGAATCGAGGCAGATGGCCTTCGCCGATTTTGCGAGCGCCTACCGGGCCTGCGAAAGCGGGGACTGTGACGCGGCGCTCCTGCCCATCGAGAACAGTTCCGCCGGCGACGTAGGCAGTGTCATGGACCTGGCCTTCACCGGCAGCCTGCACATCAATATGATGGCGGAGATGGACATCACGCAGAACCTGCTGGTCCTGCCCGGTACTGCGCTCTCGGATATCCGTACGGTCCTCAGCCATCCGCAGGCGCTTGCCCAGTGCAGCCCGTACCTCCGGGAAAAGGGCTTCGCGGAGCAGGAATGCGCCAGTACCGCCGGTGCGGCCAAGACTGTCGCCCAAAGCGGGGACAAGAGCCTCGCGGCGGTGGCGTCGCTGGAGACGGCGCGTCTCTACGGCCTGGAGGTACTGGAGCGGCATATCAACAGCTCCGGTGCCAACAGCACGCGTTTCGCGGTCTTTTCCCGGGCGCAGGGGCCGATGGCTCCGGTTCCCGAAAGCGGCGAGCATTTCAGCATCGTCTTTACGGTACGCAACGAGGCGGGGGCGCTGGCAAAAATCCTGAACATCATCGGATCGCACGGTTTCAATATGAGCAGCCTCCACAGTCGTCCGATGGCGGGCCCGCAATGGAGCCATTACTTCTTCGCGGAACTCGAAGGCGGCGCCGGCAGCGAAGACGGCCGGGACCTGCTCCGCCAGCTGGAGCCGGTCTGCGCCCGCCTGAAACTGGTCGGGTCCTACAAATCCGTTCATCTGGAATGAAAAACAGTATAGGAACCAGCGTCATCCTTACCCTGGCGGGGGAATCGCACGGCAGCGACATCTGCGCCATCCTGGACGGAATGGCGCCCGGCATCCCCGTCGATGAGGCCTTCCTCGCGGCACAACTGGAACGCCGCCGCCCGTCCGCAGTGACAGATACGGCCCGCCGGGAAGCGGACGCCTACCGCATCGTGAGCGGGGTAAAGGACGGGATGACCACTGGAGCGCCGATTTGCATCCTCATCCCCAACGCAGATATTCGCAGCGCCGATTACGATGCCCTGCAGGAACTGGCACGTCCTTCGCATGCCGACTGGGCCGCTTCCGCCAAATACGGGGGATTCGAGGACCGGCGCGGCGGCGGGCATTTCAGCGGCCGGATTACCGTCGGCATCGTAGCCGCGGGAGCCATCGCCCTGAGCGCACTGAAGGCCAGGGGCATCGCCATAGGGACGCATATCCTGCGCTGCGCAGGTGCAGAAGACCGGGCTTTCGGCGATATCGCCGCGGACATCGAAGCCTTGAACCGTGCGGCTTTCCCCGTGCTGGACGAAAAGGCCGGAAAGGCGATGTGCGAAGCGATTGCCGCGGCCCGTGCGGAAGGGGATTCCGTCGGCGGCGTGCTCCAGACGGTTATTACCGGCTTTCCTGCCGGCGTGGGCGAGCCCTGGTTCGGTTCGGTCGAGGGCATACTTTCCAACGCGATTTTTTCGCTGGGCGGCGTGAAGGGCGTGGAATTCGGAGACGGCTTTGCCATCGCCGGGATGCGGGGCTCCGAAGCCAACGACGGATTTTGCGCCCAAGATGGCCATATCCTGACGAAGACCAACCACAGCGGCGGGGTGAACGGCGGCATTTCCAACGGGATGCCGATTCTTTTCCAGACCGCTGTCAAGCCGACCCCGTCCATATCGCAGCCGCAGGACAGCGTGAATCTGCGGACGGGAGAAATCCAGACCCTGGAAATCAAGGGCCGCCATGATCCTGCCATCGTCCGGCGCATCTGTCCGGTCGTGGACGCGCTGACAGCCCTTGTGCTCTGCGACCTGCTGGCGCTTCGTTTCGGAACGGACTACTTGAAGCCGTAAACAATGGAATACGCGCTCATAGGGGAACATCTGGGACACAGCTTCTCGCCCGAACTGCACGCTTTGCTGGGCCTGGAAGGTTATGGCCTGCAGGAACTCTCCCCGGCGGAATTGCCGGCGTTCATGCGGCATTTCCCGCTCAGTGGCGCCAATGTGACGATCCCTTATAAAAAAGCGGTCATTCCGTATCTGGACCAGCTCTCCGAGAGTGCGCGTCTGACCGGTGCGGTAAATACCATCGTCCGCGGACCGGAGGGGCTCACCGGCTATAATACGGACTTCGACGGTTTCCTGGCGATGGCCCGGAAGGCGGGCATTCCGCTGCGGGGATGCTCGGTGCTGATTCTCGGAGCCGGAGGCGCTGCGGCCGCTGTTGCGGCTGCCGTGCGCTCTGAGGGGGCGGAAGAAGTGCGCTTTGCCGTCCGGACCCCCCGTTCGGAAGACCAGTTGCCGCTCGATGAGCCTGAGCGCTATGCGGATGCCGATATCCTCGTGAACTGTACGCCGGTGGGGATGCATCCCGATGTTGCGTCCGTGCCCGTCGATCTGGGCGGTTTCGACCATTTGTCCGGGGTTCTCGACTGTATCTACAACCCTATCCGCACGAACCTGGTGCTCGATGCCCAGGCTGCCGGCATCCCGGCGGCGGGTGGACTGTATATGCTTGTCGGCCAGGCCTTCCGCGCGGAAGAATTCTTCCTGGGCCATCCGCTCGACCCCGCGCTCCTCGAAGAGAGTTACCGGAAGTTACTGAACAGAAAACGCAACATCGTGCTCTGCGGCATGCCGTCGAGCGGCAAAAGCACCATAGGAAAAGTGCTCGCCACGCGTCTTGGATGTGCTTTTGCCGATACGGATGCGCTGGTCTGCGAACGCACGGGCAAAAGTGTCGAAGCCCTTTTCGCCGAAGGCGGGGAGGCCTGTTTCCGCAGGCTGGAAGCCGAAGCGGTGGCAGAGGTATCCACCCGTCAGGGCATGGTGATTTCCACCGGCGGCGGCACGGTGATGTTCCCCAAAAACGTCCGTGCGCTCAAGCGGAACGGAGTCCTTTGCTTCCTGGACCGCAAACTGGAACTCCTGATGCCCACCGGGGACAGGCCGCTCTCGCGTGATCCGGAGTCCCTTCTGCAGCTCTACGAACAGCGGCTTCCCGTTTACCGGAGCGTGGCGGAAGTATCGGTGTATAATGACGGCTCCCTGGCGCAGGCCGTAGATTATCTGGAAAAATATGTTGGACAAGGATAAGAAAATTCTCATCGTCGGCTTGGGGCTGATGGGCGGGAGTTACGCGCTTGCGCTCCGGCGGAAAGGCTATCGGGTAGGCGCGGTGACACGTTCGCCGCAGACCATCGCTTATGCCCTGGAGCAGGGGATAATCGATGAAGGGACGACGACTCCGGATGCGGCTTTCGTGGGGGCGTATGATATTGTCGTCTTTGCGTTGTATCCGCACCTTTTGCTGCAGTGGCTGGAGCAATACCAGTCCCTGCTTCGCAGCGGTGCGTTGCTGACGGATGTCACGGGCGTGAAAAGCGGCATCGTGTACCGCGTGCAGGGGATGCTTCGCAGGGATTTGGAATTTATCGGCGCGCATCCGATGGCGGGGAGGGAACTGAGCGGCGTACGTTATGCAGATGCCGGAATTTTCCGGGGCGCGAACTATATCGTCACGCCGACGGCTGCCAATACCGAAGCGGCGATAAAGGCTTGCGAGGAGCTTGGCCGTACGCTGGGCTTTGCGCGCATTTCGCGGCTCAGTCCGGAAAAGCACGACGAGATGATCGGCTTCCTGAGCCAGCTGACGCATTGCATCGCCGTGTCGCTGATGACCTGCCGTGATACGGAGCACCTGAGCGCCTATACCGGCGATTCGTTCCGGGACCTTACGCGCATCGCCCGCATCAACGGGGAGATGTGGAGCGAACTTTTCCTGCTCAACAAGGAGGAACTGTTGCGGCAGATCGGCCTGTTTACCACGCAGCTGGATGCGCTGAAAGCGGCCATAGAGAACGACGATACGGACACATTGAAGGAGATGATGCGCCTCTCTACCGAGAGGAGGGCATTTTTTGATAAATGAGGTTAAGTGCAGCGGCCCGTTGTCGCAGCACTTAACCGAGGAGGAACAAAAAATGAATATGGAATTCAGGCGCGAGCTGTTCAGCCCGCAGGAGATTAAGCAGATGTACCCCGTAACGGAAGCGGGGATGGCGGCCAAGCAGGCCAATGACGATGCCGTCAAAGCGGCGCTGTCCGGAGCATCCGGAAAGTTTTTACTGGTTATCGGCCCCTGTTCTGCAGACCGGGAAGATGCCGTGATCGACTATATTTCTCGCCTGCGTCCGCTTCAGGACAAGGTGGCGGACAAGATGGTCATCGTACCGCGAATTTATACCAACAAGCCGCGTACGACGGGGGCGGGGTACAAAGGGATGTTGCACCAGCCCGATCCGCACACCAGCCCGGACCTGTTCAAGGGGCTGGTATCCATCCGTAAACTGCATCTGCGGGCACTGCTGGAGACGGGGTTCTCCTGCGCCGATGAGATGCTCTATCCGGAAAATCACCTTTTCCTTAGCGACTTGCTGAGTTATGTCGCGGTGGGGGCGCGCAGTGTGGAGAACCAGCAGCACCGGCTCGTGGCGAGCGGCCTGGATATCCCCGTGGGCATGAAGAACCCGACCGGCGGCGACCTTTCCGTCATGATGAATTCCATCAGCGCGGCACAGCATCCGCACAACTTCATCTACCGGAACTGGGACGTACAGAGTGCGGGCAATCCTTTCGCCCATGCCATCCTGCGCGGCTATGTGGACAATCACGGCACCTCGCACCCCAATTACCATTACGAGGACCTGAAGCACCTTGCGGAGTTATACTCGATGCACGATTTTGCCAACCCGGCAGTGCTTGTGGACTGCAATCACTCCAATTCGGGAAAGAATTACATGGAGCAGGGAAGGATCGCAAAGGAGGTGCTTCACAGCATGCGGCACAGCAGCGCGGTGGCCGGTCTGGTCAAAGGCCTGATGATTGAATCTTATCTTGAAGACGGTTGCCAGAAGGCAGGAGAGAACATTTACGGAAAATCCATTACGGATCCCTGCCTGGGCTGGGAGAAGACGGAACGCCTGGTTTTGGAGCTCGAGGAACTGTTATAGGAAAATTGTTGCAGCCATCGTGAAAATCTTTGCAGTTGATTCCGCTGCAAATGACGAAATTTCGGCGCAAGTATTTTTCACTATGACCCGTAAAGTTTCATCCTACACTGCTCCGGATAGTTTCGTATTTTCTAACTTCCCCGCAAGTATCCTCTGTGCTTCATTTGTCGGAGAGGCGCCTGAATTGACAGAAGGCGACAGCGGCGATTTGATCTGGATTTAGAAGAATCGCGTCATCGGAAAATCGTAACGGAGTCCGGCGCTCATCATCATGAAGGGATAGTCCCGGATCCCCCAGGCAAAAACCAGAAACGGCGACAAGTGCCCGGCATGGAAATCCAGCCGGGCACGTGCCGTAATGGGGCGATCCCCGTCTTTCTCCCAGCCGAAATAACCTGCCAACTGGGTTTCCAGGCGGAAAACCTTCGTGTCCAGCATGGCGGATACGCCGGCCTGGATGGCGTCGTTCTGCCGTCCGTTGTCCGTTTGCCAGCACAGGAATCCTCCGCTGGCCGCACCCCGCAACTCCTTGAAGAATCCTTTGAAATACAGGGAATTGGCAATCGTGGCGTCAAAGAAATATCCGGGTGCGTCATAGTAGCGCGCCTCTGCGAAATGGTTGCCGGATGCGGTTTTCAGCACGGCCCTGACCAACACGTCAGGGATCCAGCCCCGCGCCCTCAGGACATACAGGTCCGCTGAGATATAGAGGTCCCCGGAATCGTGTCCTTTCCCTCCGTCCCTGTAGCGTTCACCAAGCCTCCGCATGGCAGCGGTCTGCCCGTCATAGCGCCACCATTCCTGAACGGGCATCCAGAGGCTCAGGGCTGCCCGGTCGGTCCACAGCGGGATGCGCAGACGAAAGGAAGGTCCGCCGGTAAAGTCCAGGGCCTTTCCCTGTCCGAGGAAAAAATCTCCGGAGAGTTCCGCCGTGATGGCCTTGTCGATGCGGGCTTCCGGGATGACGGGAACCGGAAAGGCGTTGGGCCCGAAATAGGCCGGGGCGACCTTGGTCGGAACGGCAAGGTCCGACTGGACGATGGGTGTCTGCGCCCCGGCTTTCGTGCCTGTAAGCAGAATGAGCAGGAGGAATGCCTTATTTCTCATCATTCAGGGCGTCTGCGCTCTTGATGAATGTTTTCAGGTCTTCGTCCGAAACATGGTAATTCTGCATCTCGCCCGAGAAATAGCTGTCGTACGCGGCCATATCCACGAATGCATGACCGGAAAGGTTGAACAGGATGGTTTTCGCCTCGCCGCTTTCCCTGCACTTGAGGGCCTCGGTGATGGTGGCGGCAATCGCGTGGCAGCTTTCCGGAGCGGGAATGATGCCTTCAGTCCGGGCAAAGAGTACACCGGCCTTGAAGGAATCCAGCTGCTCGATATCGACGGCTTCCATATAGCCGTCTTTCATCAGTTGGCTGAGAATGACGCCGGCGCCGTGGTAGCGCAGACCGCCCGCGTGGATGGATGCCGGTTTAAACGCATGTCCGAGGGTGAACATCGGGAGCAGGGGGGTCATTCCCGCCTCGTCCCCGAAGTCGTATTCGAATTTTCCCCTGGTCAGTTTGGGGCAGGAGAAGGGCTCTGCCGCGATGAACCGGGTCTTTTTGCCTTCGAGGATTTTATGCCGCATGAAGGGGAAGGCCAGGCCGGAGAAGTTGGAGCCGCCGCCGAAGCAGGCCACGACGATGTCCGGATATTCGCCCGCCAGTGCCATTTGTTTTTCCGCTTCCAGGCCGATGATGGTCTGATGCAGGCAGACGTGGTTGAGTACGCTTCCGAGGGCGTACTTGCAGTTGGGCGTGCTCATCGCCAGTTCGATGGCTTCCGAGATGGCGCAGCCCAGGGAGCCGCGGTCATTCGGATTGACCGTCAGGATGTCTTTGCCCGCGCGGGTGGACATGGAGGGCGAAGGCGTGACGGCAGCACCGAAGGTCTGCATGATGGAACGGCGGTAGGGTTTCTGTTCATAACTGACCTTGACCATGTAAACCGCGCAGTCGATGCCGAATTTCTTGGTGGCATACGAAAGCGCACCGCCCCACTGTCCGGCGCCCGTTTCGGTGGTCAGGTTGGTTATGCCCTGCTCTTTGGCATAATAGGCCTGGGCGATGGCGGAATTGAGTTTATGGGAACCTGCAGGGCTTACGCTCTCGTTTTTGAAGTAGATGTGCGCGGGGGTATCCAGCGCCTTTTCCAGTTCGTAGGCCCGGACGAGCGGGGTGCATCGGTAGGCGGCGTACTGCTCACGGACTTCTTCGGGGATGGGGATCCAGACGTCGGTCTGGTTGAGCTCCTGGTCGGCGCAGGCCTTGCAGAAGATAGGGTAGAGGTCCTCTGCCTTCAGGGGCTGCCTGGTGGCGGGGTGCAGGAACGGCAGGGGTTTGTTGGGCATTACCGCCTGGATGTTGAAGAAGTGGGTCGGAATCTCGGATTCCGGAAGCATGAATTTTTTGGTTTTCATAATTGTAGTATGGTTTGTTTTGTTTTGTTTTGTTTCCGTCTTTATCTGCGCGAAATAAAAAAGACCGTCCCGATTGCTCCGGACAGTCCGCCAAAATGCTAACTATACTTGCACGTACGCTTACGCCAGACGGGCCTGACCGGAGATATCGTTCAGGCGCCACCAAAGGAAAGTGTTCGTGCGTATCATCAGGGGGCAAATGTAAATAAAAAATTTTACAGTGCAAATAAATCGCGGATTTTTTGCACGGCGTCGGTCTTTTCCCAGCCGAAGAATTGGATGCCGTCCTGCACATAGGGTTCGCGGCCCATGTGTCCGTAGGCGGCCGTCGGTTCGTAGATGGGGCAGGTGAGCCCGAACTTCCTGATAATTGCGGCGGGACGCAGGTCGAAGGCCTCTTTGACGCGGCGTGCGATTTCTCCGTCGGGGATGCCTTTTAAGCGTGAAGTGCCGTAGGTGTCGATGAAGATGCTGACGGGCTCCGCCACGCCGATGGCATAGGCGAGTTGTACGAGGCATTCATCGGCAATGCCCGCAGCCACCAGGTTCTTGGCGAGATAGCGGGCGGCATAGGCGGCGCTGCGGTCCACCTTCGAGGGATCCTTCCCGGAAAAAGCGCCGCCTCCGTGCGCTCCCTTTCCGCCGTAGGTATCGACGATGATCTTTCGCCCGGTGAGGCCCGTATCGCCGGCGGGGCCGCCGATAACGAATTTCCCGGTGGGGTTGACCAGCAACTTGAAGTTTCCGTCGAAGAGCGCCGCCGTCTGTGCCGGGAGGCCGGAAATGAGTCTCGGCAATAAGATTTCGCGCACGTCGGCCTCGATGCGGGCGTGCATTTCTTCTTCGCTGCCGAATTCGTCGTGCTGCGTGCTCAGGACGATGGTGTGGATGCGCAGGGGTTTACGCCCGTCGCCGTATTCGATGGTGAACTGCGCCTTGGCGTCCGGACGGAGATAGGGCATGGGCTGCGGCTCTTCGTGGCGGATGTCGGCGAGTTCTTTAAGCAGTTTGTGGGAAAGCGACAGGGCGAGGGGCATGTATTCCGCGGTTTCCCTGCAGGCATAGCCGAACATCAGGCCCTGGTCCCCCGCGCCCTGTTCCTCACCCTTTTCGCGCACGACGCCCTGATGGATGTCGGGGCTCTGTTCGTGAATCGTGGAGATGATGCCGCAGGAACTGGCGTCAAACCCATATTCGGCCTTGTTGTAGCCGATGCGGCGGATGACCCTGCGTGCGGTTTCCTGGATATCCACCCAGGCTTCTGAGCGGACCTCTCCGCCCACGATGACCAGACCTGAGGTACAGAAGGTCTCGCAGGCTACTTTGGCCTCCGGGTCCTGGCGGAGGAATTCGTCAAGAATGGCGTCTGAAATCTGGTCGGCAACCTTGTCGGGGTGCCCTTCGGAGACACTCTCCGAGGTGAAGAGATAGTTCATTTTAGCATTTTTTTAGTTTACCGGGGTTGCAAGCAGACAAATCTTTCCCCGCTTATTTTCTGGTATTTTTCTTTCCGGACGGCAAAGTTACAAAAAAATACTGACCTGCGGCACTTTTTTCATTGTTACTTAATGTAGCTGGTCAGGACTTTCATTGTGCCCTCGGGAATGAGGCAGAGGTCGTCCGCAGAGGCGGGGATGAGCACCGTTTCTCCCTGCCGCACCGCCACCGGTTCTCCGTCCACTTCCAGGGAGCCGGCACCTTCCAGGCATATCACGACCATAAAGGAATCGATTTCCGATAAATCGCGGGCATAGGGAAGCGTCAGGTCATAGACCGACGTGGTGAAATACTTGCAGCTGACCAGCTCCACCTCCTCGTCCTTCAGCGGGGTGTAAACGCTGCGGTAATTGTCATATACCTTATAGTCGATGGCGTCTTTGGCCAGTTCCGTATGCAGTTCGCGCGGCTTGCCGTCCAGTCCGGGACGGCCGTAGTCGTAGAGCCGGTAGGTGATGTCCGAGGTCTGCTGGATTTCCGCGATGAAGCAGCCCCCGCAGATGGCGTGGATGCGGCCGGCGGGAAGGAAAAACACATCGCCGGGATGCACCTCGTGCCGCGCAAGCACTTCCGTGATGCTGCTGTCAGCTACCCGGGCGGCGTATTCTTCCGGGGTGATTTCCTTTGAAAGCCCCGCATACAGATATGCTCCGGGTCTGGCGGAGACGACGTACCACATCTCCGTCTTGCCTTTGGACCCGTTATGCCGCGCGGCGGCAAGTTCGTCGTCCGGATGCACCTGGATGGACAGGTCGGTCAGCGCGTCGATAAACTTGACAAGCAGCGGAAATTCATTACCGGTATTTGCATACACATGCTCTCCCAGCAGTTCACCTTTATATTCCTGCACCAGTTCCGCAATGGTCTTGCCCGCCAGCGGGCCATTCGATACGACGGACTCATTTCCTTTGACGCCGGAAAGTTCCCAGCTCTCGCCGATGTTCTTCTGGCTGGTTTCTATGCCCTTGTAGGGGGCGATGGCCGCTCCTCCCCAAACGAGGGACTTCAGGATCGGGACGAATTTAATCGGATACATGTTTATTCAGAATTCTTTGTAATAATCCAGGTTGGCTCCGGTCACGATATCGACGCTCATCAGGCGTATCCGGGATTCCGAGGGGACGTCCTGGCGGCAGAAATGCCGGCACAGGGCGGAGGCGGCAAGGTAGCCTTGCATGGAGGGGCGCTGGCAGAGCAGGCTGCGGATGATGCCTTTGCGCAAATACTTGACATTGCCCTCCGTAAGGTCGAAGGACATCAGGTAAATGTCACTGCGTCCCAGTTTTTCCAGCGCTTCGGCAAGGGCGCTTCCGCGGGAATTCAGCACGCAGATGCCCTTCAGTCCGGGGTGGTGCTCCAGCAGGGAACGGAGTGTCCGCTCATTTTCATCCGGGCTGGCCGCGGTGTAGCAGGTTTCTGCGAGGTCCGCCGAGCGGCCCGCTTCGCGAAGAAAGGCGCCCAGCCCTTCCCTTCGGCGAAGAGAGTTGTTGGACATCCTCTTTTCACTGCGTCGGCTCTCGAATGCGGCGATGGTCTCTCCTGTCCCGGTGGCCCCGGCGATGAGGCGTCCCATCACGGTGCCGCAGGCGTAGGCGTCTGTGGAGAAAGTGGCCATGGGATGCGTGCCTTCAGCCGCATAGTCCACAAATACATAGGGAATGCCGGAGGCGTCCAGCCCCTTGCAAAAATCCTGTGTCTCAGGAAGGAAGGTGGGGCCGATAATCACGGCGTCGGGATGCTGTTCCAGCACCGAAGCGTAGGCGGAACAGCAGGAATAGATGTCGAATTGGTTGTAGCAGGTCCAGCGGGCCGTCACGCCCGGACAGAGCGCCTCCTGCAGGGCGCTGCGGATGCCGTCGTGAATGGAGGACCAGTAATCCCCGACGGTGGCGCAGGGGGTGACGACCGCGATTTCAAATCGCTTGGGCGGAGCATCGGGAAAGGCTTCCGGGCGATAGCCCATGGCATCCAGTACGTAATCTACGGCTACCCGGCTCCGGGTGGAAACGTTTCCCCGGCCGTGAATGATCCGGTCCACCGTTCCCGGGGATACGCCAGCTTTCAGGGCAATTTCTTTGATGGTGGGTCTTTTGGGCATCGTCGCTGCAAAGTTTGCAATTATAACGAAATTCTGCAATTTTTTGTCGAACTGTGTATTTTGTTTGAATTTGTGTATATTTGCGTCATTATGGATAATCTTTTTGACATCAAGGGCAGAGTGACCGTCATGACGGGCGCCTGCGGGGTGCTTGGCGCCACGATTGTAAAGTATTTTGCAGCGCAGGGCAGCAAAGTGGTCCTGCTGGACCTCGAACGGGCCGCTGCCACGGGAAACGCCCTGGTAGAAGAAATCAAAGCCGCGGGCGGAGAGGCGATGTTCCTTCCCACCAATGTCCTGGACCGCGGTATCCTGGAACGGAACCTCGCGGATATCCTGGCCCGGTGGGGACGGATCGATATTCTCCTGAACGGGGCCGGCGGCAACATGGGGCCGGCCAACGTGGCGCCCGAACAGAGCGTCTTCGACATGGATATGGATGCTGTCCGCAAGGTGTTCGACCTGAACATCCTCGGTGCCATCTATCCGACGCTGGTCTTTGCCAAGGCGATGGTGGACGGTGGCGGCAAGGGGTCGATCATCAACTTCTGCTCGATGTCCTCTTTCCGTCCCCTGACCCGCGTCGCGGGTTACGGCATGGCCAAGGCGGCCCTCGCCTCCTGGACGATGTGGCTCTCCGGCGAACTTGCCACCAAGTACGGTGACGGCCTGCGCGTCAACGGCATCGCCCCCGGCTTCCTGCTGACCAACCAGAACCGTTCCCTGCTGACCCATGAGGACGGATCCCTGACCGAGCGTTCCCACAAAATCATCGGCCACACGCCGTTCGGCCGTTTCCTGGAGCCCGACGAACTGGTCGGCGCCCTGCATTATCTGGCTTCCGATGCGTCCAAGGGCGTAACCGGCACCATTTCCGTCGTTGACGGCGGCTTCAACAGTTTCAGCATCTAAATCATACAAGCCATGTATCTGATGAAACAAAGCTGGCGGTGGTATGGTCCGGGCGACCCCGTCACGCTCGACAATATCCGTCAGGCCGGAGTCACCGACATCGTCAGCGCCCTGCACCATATCCCCAACGGAGAGGTCTGGACGGTAGAGGAAATTGAAAAGCGCAAGGCGCAGTGTGCGGAAAAGGGACTGGTGTGGAGCGTGGTGGAAAGCGTTCCCGTCCATGAGCATATCAAGACGCGCGAGGGGGAATACCTGAAGTACATTGAGAACTATAAGCAGACCATCCGCAACCTTGCCGCCTGCGATATCCATGTCATCACCTATAACTTTATGCCGGTGCTGGACTGGACCCGTACGAATCTTGCGTACGAAATGCCCGACGGAAGCCGGGCCCTGCGCTTTGAGCGGGCGGCGTTCCTTGCCTTCGACCTCTGCATCCTGAAGCGTCCCGGCGCGCGCAGCGAGTATGGCGCGCAAGACATCGCCAAGGCGGAAGCGCGCTATGCGCAGATGGATGAGGCTGAAAAGGCGCTGATCACCCGAAATATGATTGCAGGCCTTCCCGGAAGCGAAGAGAGTTTTACCCTGGAACAGTTCCAGGCGGCGCTCGACCGCTATAAGGGCATCGATGCGGAACAACTGCGCGCCAACCTTGTTTTCTTCCTGCAGCAGGTCTGTCCGGTCTGCGATGAAGTCGGTTCCCGGATGGTCATCCATCCCGACGATCCGCCCTATCCCATCCTCGGCCTGCCGCGTATCCTGAGTACGGCGGAGGATTTCCGCAGGCTCGTCGCTGCGGTCCCTAATCCATCCAACGGCCTGAACCTCTGTACGGGGTCCTTCGGCGTCCGTGCGGACAACGACCTTCCGGCGATGATGCGGGAATTCGGCGACCGCGTGGATTTCGTGCACCTGCGTTCCACCAAACGCGATGAGGAAGGGAACTTTTACGAAGCAAACCTGTTGGAAGGCGATGTGCCCGTCTATGAGATGATGAAGGCCATGCTCGAAGTGGAGCAGCGGCGGAAGGTGCGCATCTACCTGCGTCCGGACCACGGCCATCAGATGTGCGACGACCTGAACCGCAAATCCAATCCCGGCTATTCCTGTTATGGCCGCCTCCGTTCCCTCGCCGAACTGCGGGGCCTGGAGCAGGGCATAGCCCGGAGCCTGTACCCGTAAAATAACTTATTTCTCCAGTTCCCTGAGCGCCGCCAGGGCTTTCGGGCAGAGGATCAGCAGGGCGATGACATTGATCCATGTCGTCAGTCCTACGCCGATGTCCCCGAGGGTCCAGGCGGTACCGGACTGGGTGCAGGCGCCGCCCAGAACGGCGGCGAAGAGCAGTCCGCGGTATAGCCAGAGCACCGTTCGCTCGGCCCTGGCATGCTTGCGTCCGCCCGTCTCGAAAAGATAGGAAAGGCTGGATTCCGCGTAGAAATAATAGGCCATCAGCGTCGTGAAGGCGAAAAAGGCAAGGGCGACAGCGACGAAATGGCTTCCCCAGCCCCGGAAGACCGTATCTATCGCCCCCTGGGTATAAGCGACGTAATTGCCTCCCAAATCCTGGCAATAGCTTCCTGTACAAAGGATCATCAGGGCGGTGGCGGTGCAGACGAGCAGTGTGTCGATATATACTGAAAAAGCCTGTACAAGCCCCTGTTTGGCGCTTTGGTCCACGGAGGCGCTCGCCGAGACGATGGCACCGCCGCCCTGTCCCGCTTCATTGGAGAAAAGTCCGCGCTTGACGCCCATGGCGATGGCGCTGCCTACCATGCCGCCAAAGACGGGATCGCTCCCGAAGGCAGAACGGAAAATCAGTCCGAAGGCGCCGGGGACATTCTCTATATGCGCGCAGATGACGATAAGCGCCATCAGGATATAGGCCAGGGCCATAAATGGCGTAACGACGGAGGCGACGCGGGCGATGCGGCGCAGCCCGCCGACCGTGACGAGCACAAGCAGGGCGACGATGCCGGCTCCGGACCAGAAAGACGGTATCGCAAAGGAATTCTCGAAAGCGGAAGCCACGCCGTTGGACTGCACGGTGGCCAGCAGTACGCCATATCCGATAATCGTGAGAATCGCGAACAGGATGGCGAGCCACCGCTGCCCAAGTCCTTTTTCTATATAACTGTAGGGGCCGCCGCGCCATCCTTTGGCATGCGGAAACTTATACATCTGGGCCAAGGTGGATTCCATAAAGGCGGTGGACGCACCGATAAAGGCAATGATCCACATCCAGAAGACGGCGCCGGGTCCGCCGATGGCGATGGCCGTGGCCACGCCTACGATGTTTCCGGTGCCTACCCGTCCGGAAAGTGCAAGGCAGAAGGCCTGGAACGAAGATACGCCATCGGTCTTTTCCACCGTTTTGGGTGCAAAGAGCAGCCGGACCATCAGGGGAAGTTTCCGCAGTTGGACGAAGCGGGTGCGGATGGAAAAATAGAGGCCGGCACCGATAAGAAGGATAATCAGCGCGGGACTCCACACTACCGCGTTCACAGCATCTACAAGTTGCTCGAAAGTCACACACAAAAATACAAAAAATCCCTATTTTTGTACAAACCGTTTTTTTATGTCTTCTAAAAGAATCCTCCTTTGCAGCCTTTGCGCCCTTGTCTGTCTTTCCCTGCCGGCCCGGAAAAAGCCTCTTGACCACAGCGTCTATGATGCCTGGGAGCGGGTAATGGATGTCTCCCTTACGCCCGACGGCGCTTACCTGGGTTACCGGGTTGCCGTCCAGCAGGGGGATGGCCGGCTGTTGATCAGACGCACGGCAGACGGCGCGCAGCTCAGCATTCCGCGCGGCGAAGCTCTTCGTATGGACGGGAAGCGGGCGTACTGCAACATCAAGCCGCCGTACGCCGCGGTCCGGGCTGCGAAAATCAAGAAAGTGAAGAAGGATAAAATGCCCCAGGACAGCCTTGCGGTCATAGACCTTTCCACCATGCAACTGAGCAAGTTCCCTGGGATGAAGCGTTTCAAGACGGGTTTTGATGCAATGCCTTTCGTGGCCTATGAGACAAAGGATGCGGTGGTGGTGCTCAATCCCGCCGAAGGGAACCGCGCCGATACCATCAAACAGGCTTCGGCTTTCACTTTCTCGCGTGACGGGCGCCTGCTTGCCCTGGTGTTGAAAAAAGATAAAAAGGACAGTCTTTCGCAAAATGCCATGCTGCTGTACAATCCCGCCGACGGCAAGCGGACGGTGCTGGACAGCGGGAAAGCCTTTTATGGCGGGCCGGCACTGCGACCTGATGCTTTGGGACAGGGCAAGCGGTGTGCGTACGCTGGTGGACGCTTCTTTCCGTGCCGGCAGGAACTGGTGTTTTACAGAACGCAGCGCCCCCTTCTTCTCGCATTCCGGAAAGCGGATTTTCGCAGGGATGGGACCCTGCAATCCGCCCAGGGATACGAGCATCGTGGAATTCGAGCAGGCGCAACTGGAAATCTGGAACTGGGATGCCCTCTATACCCCGCCGATGCGCCAAAAGGACGATCCCGCGAAAAAGACGTTTCAGGCGGTGATCGACGTCGCGCTCGGTGAGCCGGTGCTGCTTTCGGATTCGACGGAAGATGTGCTCCTCCACTGCGGCGGGGGAGACGGAGAATACGCCCTGCTCCTTAACGACAGTGCTTACCGGCTTTCTTCCTACTGGGATTCCAATCCCTACTGTGATGTCAGCCTCGTTTCGCTGATGACGGGCGAAAGGCGCGAACTCTATCACAGGCTGGATGGTACGCCCCAACTCTCTCCCGGCGGGAAGTATATGATATGGTATAGTTACGGCGATTTGAACTGGCACTGCCGGGACATCGCGACGGGGACGCAGGTCAACCTGACTGCGGAATTGGGCGTTCCGTTTTATGATGAAGAGAACGACCGTCCTTCGCCCCCCGCCCCCTGGGACCGCCGTCCGCAGTGGACGGAAGGAGACGCTGCCGTCCTTCTCTGTGACCGGTATGACCTTTGGCAATTGCGTCCGGACGGAACGGCGCCCGTATGCCTGACCCGGGGCGACGGCCGTGCCCGGAGCGTCCGCTATCGCCGGACGAATTTCGTGGACCGCGGCTTGAATGAGACGGACCGCAGACTGGGGCTGGCATACTGCCCCTCGGTAAAGGATATGCTCTGGCTCTCCACTTTTGGCGAGGCGGATAAGACCAATGGCCTGGCGCTGCTCCGCGGTCTCAAACCGCGCATTCCGGAGGGATTTACGGCGCCGTGCAGTTTCGGGACTGCGGCCATTTCCCGCAATGGCGTGGCGGCAGCCTTTACGCGCGGCGATTTCCGCCATCCCTACGATCTGTATTTCTGCACGGCACGAAAGGGGGTCGCTCCCGGGCAGACCGCCGCAGCCGCACAGCTGACGCATATCAATGCGGTGCAGGCGGACTATCGCTGGGGCGACGTGCAGCTGGTACATTGGAAAGCCTATGACGGAACGCCGCTCTCCGGCCTGCTCTTCCTGCCCGAGGACCTTGCAGAGGGGGAGAAACTGCCCCTGATGGTCTATTTTTATGAACGCAACGCGGAGACGATGTACGCCTACCGCCAGCCGGCGCCCTCGCGTTCCATCATCAATATCCCGCTCTATGTCAGCAACGGCTACGCCGTATTTGTCCCGGATGTCGTCTATCAGGTGGGGCATCCCGGCGAGAGCGCATATAATTGCATCTGTTCCGGTGCGGAAGCGATGTGCGCACAGTTCCCCTGTATCGACAGGGAACGGATGGCCATCCAGGGGCAGAGCTGGGGCGGCTACCAGGTGGCTTATCTTGTGACCCGGACGGATATGTTCAGGGCCGGGGGAACGGGAGCTCCCGTGGGGAACATGACCAGCGCCTACGGCGGCATAAGATGGGAGTCTGGGCTTGCCCGCGCCATGCAGTACGAACACGGGCAGAGCCGTATCGGCAAATCCCTTTGGGATGAGGGCGGTCTCGATCTCTACATCGAGAATTCTCCGGTCTTTCACGCGGACAAGGTCCGGACCCCGGTGCTGATCATGCACAATGACGCCGACGGCGCCGTTCCTTGGTATCAGGGGATAGAATTCTTCTGTGCGCTCCGGCGTTTCGGCAATCCGGCCTGGCTTCTCCAGTACAAGAACGAAGCGCACAACCTGAAGGAAAGAAAAAACTGCAAGGACCTCAGCGAGAGGCTCCTGCAGTTCTTCGACCATTACCTCAAGGGCGCTTCCATGCCCCTGTGGATGAAAGAGAGCGTGGTCCCACTAGGGCTTGAACCTAGGACTCCCTGATTATGAGTCAGGTGCTCTAACCAACTGAGCTATAGGACCCGAAACGCCTCAGGCGGCGTCAGACCTTGATTTCAACTTCCACACCGGAGGGAAGCTCGAGTTTCATCAGGGCATCCACGGTCTTCGCGTTGGAGTCCTCGATGTCGAGCAGCCTGCGGTAGGAGTCAAGCTCGAACTGCTCGCGGGCCTTCTTGTTGACGAAGGTCGAGCGGTTCACCGTGAAAATTTTCTTGTTGGTGGGAAGGGGAACGGGACCGTTCACCGACGCACCGGTAGCCTTCACGGTGTCAACGATCTTGGCCGCCGACTTATCGACGAGCATGTGATCGAAAGACTTGAGTTTAATCCTGATTTTCTGGCTCATATCAATACTTTTTTACTTGTTCCTTTATTCATCGTCGGAGGCGTGGTAACCGCTCTTCTCAATGATATCCTTGGCCATTGCAGCGGGAACTTCCGCATAGTGGTCGAAGGTCATCGTGGAGGTGGCGCGTCCGGAGGACAGGGTCCTCAGCACAGTCACGTAGCCGAACTGCTCGGCCAGCGGAACGTAGGCCTTGACGATTCTCGCGCCGGAGGCGGAGGAATCCATGGCCACGATCTGGCCGCGGCGACGGTTCAGGTCACCGACGATATCTCCCATATAATCTTCCGGAGTGACCACCTCCAGGCTCATCACAGGTTCAAGCAGCACGGGCTTGCACTTGGGGCAGGCGTGACGGAAAGCCATCCGCGCAGCCAGTTCGAAGGAGAGCTGGTCTGAGTCCACGGGGTGGTAGGAACCGTCAAGCAGCGTCACCTTCATGGACTGTACCTCGTAGCCGGCCAGGACACCGTTGGCCATGGCGGCCTCGAAGCCCTTCTGCACGGAAGGAACAAATTCCTTGGGGACGTTGCCGCCCTTGACCTGGTTGTCGAACTGAAGGCCGTTCACGCCCTCGTCCGCGGGGCCGATCTCGACGATGATGTCGGCAAATTTACCGCGGCCGCCGGTCTGCTTCTTGAACACCTCGCGGTGCTGGAAACTGGTGGTGATGGCCTCTTTGTAGTTGACCTGGGGGGCACCTTGGTTGATTTCCACGCCGAATTCACGGCGCAGACGGTCGACGATGATGTCAAGATGGAGTTCGCCCATACCGCTGATGACGGTCTGGCCGGTCTCCTTGTCCGATTTGACGGTGAAAGTGGGATCTTCTTCCGCGAGTTTCGAAAGTGCGATGCCGAGTTTGTCAAGGTCGCCCTGGGTCTTGGGTTCCACGGCCAGTCCGATGACCGGATCCGGGAATTCCATGGACTCGAGGGAGAATCGCTTGTTTTCCGCGCAGATCGTATCGCCGGTACGAAGGTCTTTGAATCCTACCGCCGCACAGATGTCTCCCGCTTCCACGAACTCGATGGGGTTCTGGTGGTTGGAGTGCATCTGGTACAGACGGGCGACTCTCTCCTTCTTGCCCGTACGCGAATTGATCACATAGGTTCCGGCATCGAGATGTCCGGAATAGGCGCGGATATAGGCGAGACGCCCCACGAACGGGTCCGTGGCAATCTTGAAGACCAGGCCGCAGAATGGTGCGGTCGCGGACGGAGGAAGCAGGACTTCCTTGTCGGCGTCCATGTCCGTGGCTTTGGTCTGGCCGATGTCCAGCGGGGAAGGAAGGTAGCGCATCACCGCATCCAGCAGGAACTGCACGCCCTTGTTCTTAAAGGAAGAACCGCAGCATGCGGGAACGATCTGCATGGCGATGGTGCCTTTGCGCAGGGCTTCGATAACCTCTTCCTCCGTAAGGGAGTCGGGATTCTCGAAGTACTTCTCCATCAGGGTGTCGTCGCATTCGGCGGCCGCCTCGAGGAGTTTGTCCCGCCAAAGGGCGGCGCTGTCTTTCATCTCTGCGGGAATCTCCTTGATTTCGTAGTTGACGAGTTCTTCGCCGGCGGTGTAGTAAATCGCCTTGAGCGAAATCAGGTCGATGATGCCCTGGAACTTTTCTTCCGCACCGATGGGAAGGCAGATGGGAACAGCCTTCGCACCCAGTTTGCCTCGGATGTCCTCCACACAGGCGAGGAAATCGGCGCCCACCCTGTCCATTTTATTGACATAGGCAATTTTAGGGACACCGTATTTGTCCGCCTGTCTCCACACTGTCTCACTTTGCGGTTGCACGCGTCCTACGGCGCAGAACGTAGCCACGGTGCCGTCCAGCACGCGCAGCGAGCGCTCTACCTCGACGGTAAAGTCCACGTGGCCCGGAGTGTCGATGAGGTTGATCTGCCAGGTCTGCCCGGCATAATGCCAGAAGGCCGTGGTGGCGGCGGAGGTGATGGTAATACCCCTCTCCTGTTCCTGCACCATCCAGTCCATCGTGGCGGCGCCTTCGTGTACTTCTCCGATCTTGTGGGTCTTGCCCGTGTAATAGAGAATGCGTTCGGACGTAGTCGTCTTTCCGGCATCGATGTGAGCCATGATGCCGATGTTCCGCGTGTATTTGAGATCTCTTTTCGCCATCAGGAGTTCCGATTAAAAACGGAAGTGGGCGAAGGCCTTGTTGGCCTCGGCCATTCTGTGCATGTCCTCCTTGCGCTTGAATGCGCCGCCTTCATTATTGTAAGCGGCGAGAATCTCTGCACAGAGTTTTTCTGCCATGGAGTGGCCGGAAC
>JAFSVL010000083.1 GCA_017445015.1 Bacteroidales bacterium
AGCTCCCGTATAGGGTTTAGGCTTGCGTCTGATGACTGAAACCCAAAATTTTATAACATATTAATCTTTAACTCAAATCGTTATGAAAAAAGTAATTTTAACTCTTGCCGCCACCTTTATGGCGCTGAATGTATTCGCTCAAAAAGTGACTATCGCAGTCGGTAATGTAGAAGGAAATTCCAATGTGACTTCCGCTCGCGTTGAAACCCTTCGCAGTCTTATTATCAGCGGCCTTGCCGCTCAGGCGCGTATGAATGTCTTGGATGTCAATAATCTGGGATTGAACCCTTCCAGCGTCAAATTGGAAGAACTGCAGAAATATAATGTCCAGTACCTCATTACCGCAAAACTCAATTCCATAAGCGGATCCAGTACCTACAGCAACGGAACTACTACCTACAAGGCTGAAATGCAGTATGTGGCTACGATTACCGATGCCGCTACCGGTCAGGTAGTAGGAACCTCTGAAGAAAAACATTACGGTTCTTCAACCAAAAATTCAGAAGCGGCTTTTACCAATACTTTCAGCCTCATCAGTGCGGATATGAAGTCCCTGGTAAATAAATATTTCCCGCTTAGCGGAAATATTGTCTCAATCGACCAGTCCCATCCGAAGAAAGGTGCCGTTACCGTCTATGTTGAGCTCGGCAGCGATGCAGGTCTTACCGCAGGAACTCCAATTGACGTTTATCAGATTGTCGAAGTTGCCGGCCAGAAGATCCGTAAAGCAATCGGAACCGGAAAGGTCAAAGAGATTTCCAGCGGCGCTCTTTCCCTTTGTCAGATCAACAAAGGCGGTATGGATATTCAGAATGCAATCAATTCCGGTGTAACGGTATTCATAGTTACAAAAGAACCGACTTGGCCTTTCTAAAATGAAAAAGCTTGCAATTCTTTTATTTGCAATCTTGTCCGCCCTCACACTGTCGGCCCAGCATAAGCGGACCGGCAGTGTAGAGTTGACAGAAGTTGAAAGCAACGGGGATATCCTCACCTTCCTTGTAGAAGGATTTTCAGAAAAAAAAGCAGAGGTAATCATCTCCGCAAAGGAAACCGTCTTTTATCGTCTGCTATACGAAGGTCTGGAAGGCGTCAACGGCGGAAAAAAACTGATTGAGCATGAAAACAAGTACTGGCTGACCCAGTTCTTTTCCGTTAAAAATGCGCCCTACAATGCCTATATCTCCAAAATAGAGCAGGACGGTCCGGTGCAAAAAACCGGCGCGGAGTTTACCGGGAGATTTATCATCATACTAAACTATAAGGCTCTGCTGAAGACGCTTAAAACCAACGGAATCATAGATCACAGCGAGGCTGTTGCAAGAGTCCCGAAGAAGGTAGAGCAGACGGTCGGGCTTGCAGCCAAGAAAGCCAACGAGGAAGCTGCCGCACGGGCAAAGGCCGAAGCCGAAGCCAAGGCTAGAGCAGAAGCGGAGGCGAGGGCGGCCGCAGCTGCTGCGGTAAAAGCACAGAAGGAGGCGGAGGCAAAGGCCGCTGCAGAAGCCCGATACGTATTCACAAAGGCTGGAGTTGGTCCGCTGAAAGCAGGGGCAAAATACACCTTGGGGCCCGATGTGCTGAACAAATGCAGCCTGCCGTCTTCTTATGCCGGATTGTACGATAAAATAGAATGCGACCGCAATCAGTTTGACGGCTCTTTTGAAATCCGCTGCCTGAAGGGAGATGAGCCGGCGCTTCTCGCTGTTTGCGACGAGAATGACAAGGTCAGTTCGTTCGCTGTCCTGTCTCAGAATTGCTGTACGGCGGAAGGCCTTTCCATCAAAAATACAGCATCTGAAATCCTTGCCGGGGGCGGAGTTGACAAGAGTTGGAAACTCGTTGACGGAAGCAGGATTCACTGGCATTATGTCCTTTATCTCAATGGGGTGTATTTCGTGTTTAAAGATAGTGACGGAGTTAACGGGAAAGTCAAATCTTCCGCAAAGCCTGTCGCCCTTTCAAATAAAAAATTCGCCTTTCTCGATCTTGAATTCATTTTGTAACGTTCATGAAAAAAGTATTATTGACCCTTCTGCCGCTTTTCATGATTTCACTATCATGCGGCAAATATGACGATACGGCAATCTGGGACAAGGTAAATGACCTGGATGCGCGCGTAACGCAGATAGAGCGCACCCTTGCAGGGCTGAACAATGACCTGGTTAAAATGCAGCTTATCGTCGATGCCTTGCAGAAGCAGATCAGCATTACCAGTGTTATACCTCTCACTGGCGGCGGCTTCATCATCCGGTTCTCCGATGGCTCTTCCTATACGATAGAGAGCGGCAAAGACGGCAACACCCCTTATATCGGGGCTAACGGCCACTGGTGGATAGGGCAGACCGACACCGGGACACCCGCTACCGGAAGCGACGGCCAGACGCCATTCATAGGCTCCAACGGCAACTGGTGGATAGGGCTTCGCGATACCGGGGTTCCCGCCACCGGAACCGGTACCGGGGATGTGGCGATAATCGGTATCCGGGAATATAACGGAAGGTACTACTGGACCCAGACAATCGGCGGTACCACCACCTGGCTTACTGACCAGTATGGGAATAAGATTCCTGTATCCGGCAATGACGGTACGACGCCGATTCTCCGCGTCAGTGCGGACGGCTGGTGGATTGTCAGTTACGACGGCGGCAGCACTTTCGAATATATCCTCGATGCCAACGGCAACAAGGTCAAGGCAACATGCGGCTGCGAATCTTTCTTCCAGAGCGTAACTTATGAAGACGGCGTACTCGTCCTGGTACTGATGGACGGTACCGTTCTGACCCTCGATTTGAACGAGCAGAAGGATACCCGCATGGACCAGGTCGTCCCTGTCGAACTGCAGGAAAAGATATCTCAGTACATTCCCCTGTATAGTGGTATCAATCCTCCCAATGTTGAGGGGTGTTATCTTATGTCTCCGGAGACCTGCGTCTATTGTGAAGATTACGGTGACGGCGGTTATGCCCCCGGTACCATTATGGACGACATGTATCTCCGTTTCACGAACCAGAATCCTTCCGAAAATACAGTGGATTATTCCGGCTGCCAGGGTGGCATTGTGGAACATGGTAACGGCGCTTTCATCTGTGGCCACGGGAACTACTTTACTGCATATTTTGATACGGAAGGTGAAGCGGAATATGGTGTTACCTATAAAATCGCGCTTGTCATTTCAGGTACTGTCAGCGAGCAGGGAATCAAGGATTGCTATTACGCTTTCATCATGACGGAAAAGCACGGTGACACCGGCGGAAATTATATGAAAGAGGGTATTTTCCGTGTTTTCGATGACGGCGACGGGCTCGCGGAAAATTCCGCATGGCCGGTTCTGGAAACCGAAATGGTGGATATGGGCCTTCCTTCCGGGGTAAAATGGGCGAATACCAACCTTGGGGCGTCTTCCCCTGAAGAACCCGGTAACTACTATGCCTGGGGTGAGACCGCAACCAAATCTTCTTTCACCTTGTATAATTATCCGATGTTCGACAGTGAGGCAGAAGAGTTCTTCAAATATTGCACCGACGAAGACTGGGGTACCGTTGACGGGAAAACTACTTTGGAACTTGCCGACGATGCTGCTTACGCAGCCCTTGGCGCCGGCTGGAGAACCCCGACCATAACGGATTGGATTGAGCTTTTCAACAATTCCTCACAGACATGGACGCAAAAGAACGGGGTCAACGGATACGAGATTACCAGTTCCGCGAACGGGAACAAACTTTTCCTCCCTGCCGCAGGAGGCGTGGAAGGGGATTCTCCGCATGAAGTAGGAAACTACGGCGTCTATTGGTCATCCAGCCTGTACGAGGATGTAGTCAATTCCTATGCTATATTTTTTGCCTCTAACAATATTATCTGGTCTCAGCTTGCCCGATTTTATGGTTACTCTGTCAGACCTGTGTATGGCACATCCGCGGCTGTCTTCGTTACCAAAGTTAGCTTGAACCGCAGCACCCTCAGTTTGAAAGTAGGGGAAAGTTCGACCCTTAACGCGACGGTCACTCCATCCAATGCCGCCAACAGACTGGTCTATTGGACGTCGGAAGACGAGTCGGTAGCTACGGTAAATGATAATGGTGTAGTGACGGCTGTCGGTGCTGGAAGTACAAGAGTCCGTGTGCGTACGCTTGATGGAGGAAAGATGGCTTATTGCACCGTAACGGTCACTGCATCCTCAAAAACTTCAGCAATGCCTTCTTCTTCCGGAAAGGTAACGCCGAAACCCAATAAAATCTCTGATATAAAGGGTCACTCCATTTACAAATGAAACTGAAATACGGACTCCTGATTCTCTGCGGCTTCATCGTACTTGCCTCATGCGGCAAGTACGATGACACGCCGCTGTGGAACAAAGTGAATTCTCTTGAAAAACGGATCTCCGATATCGAGAAGCAGATCGAGGTCCTGAACAAAGACCTGTCGGACCTTGGCATCCTTGCCCAGGCCCTGTCAGGTCGTCTGACCATGACCGGATATACCAAAGCAGACGGAACCTTCACCATTTATTTCTCCGACGGCTCACATTATACAGTCAGTGACGGAAAGAATGGTCAGGTACCCTATGTAGGCTCGAACGGAAACTGGTGGATAGGAGATACGGATACAAAAATCGCGGCCGGAGGCAAGGACGGTTCCCTGCCTTATGTGGGTTCAAACGGGAACTGGTGGATTGGAAATGTCGATTCCGGCATCAAAGCTTATCTTGAAGCCTTCGTCGGAATCCGTGAAGAGAACGGCACATACTGGTGGACGCTTACGGTAGGGGAGAAAACTTCCTGGATAACGGATGCTTCCGGAAACAGGATTCCGGCCACCGGAGAGAACGGGAAGTCCGCAAAATTGCGCGTAAACGGAGACGGCTTCTGGGAATTCAGTACGGACGGCGGCAGTCATTGGACTTTGCTTACGGACGGGACCGGTGCTCCTGTCACGGTATCGTGTCTTTGCCAGGTCTGGTTTTCCTCCGTCAGCTTTGAAGACAATGTCCTGACGATGGTTCTTCCTGACGGTACGGTCATCAGGGTGGACTTCGATGCTATGAAAGACATCAGACTTGATTCAGTAATATCGCCGGAGATTCAGGAGGAACTTGCCCAGTGGATACCTCTGCATACGGGCAACAGACCTCCCGATATCAGTGGTTGTTTCCGCGTTGTTTCGCCGGATATCGTCTATATGACTGAATCGAGCCGCTCCGTGTCTCCTGCACCCTCCTCCGGCGATTTCATCGTTCGCTTCTCCAATCCGGATTCGGAGCGGGCGACGATCGACTTCGACGGAATCTACCTCTCATCCGAATGTGAAGACCTTGCCTGGGGAAGAAATGTTTTCATCTGTGGTCACAAGGACAAGTTCACTGTATATTTCAAAGAGGATGAAGATATTTTCGTCATTTCTGGAATCCGGACGGATTCAGGACTTTCGGATGTCCGTTATGCCATGGTCGTGGATGATGAAGCTATGGTCCTTTCCGGAAAAGATGAGTCTTGTGCCCCCAGCCAATGGCCGCTGGGAATGGAACCGGAGATGGTGGACCTTGGGCTTCCTTCCGGTCTGCTCTGGGCCTCACATAATGTCGGCGCCAGCTCTCGCGAAGGTTATCCGATGTATCAGGCCTGGGGTGAACAATATGTGTTTTCCAAGACCGTGTACGACTGGAGCAGCTATAAATATTCCAGTCCTGCAGATGAGGTGGATGATATTGTTTCAGTACTTTATGGCCAGAAATGGCATACCCCGGACATTACCGATTTCGTGGAGCTGATGGACCATACCACAAGAGTATGGCAGAAGGTGAACGGGGTGTATGGTTATATGCTCACCAGCATTCACAACGGTAAAACGCTGTTCCTCCCGGCAGGCGGCGGGCTTGAGGTCTCGACTGCTCTCTCACAGGGTACAGCCGGCGTTTATTGGAGTTCGGATTTATATGACGACAACGCTTCCATGGCTTTGGGAATCGTCTTTGATTCCAGTAAGCTTGTCTGGAGTCCGCTTTCCCGCTGCTATGGTTATCAGATTCGCGGCGTTTATGGAGAGTCAGCTGCCGTACGTGTCAGCTCGGTTTCCCTGTCGGAATCCGAACTGACTCTGCGCGTAGGGGAGAGCATTTCTCTTACAGCGGAGGTGCTGCCCTCTTCTGCAACCAACAAACTGGTGTATTGGAATACGACTGATTCCGGCATTGCGGGCGTCAGTCAGGAAGGAGTGGTTTCTGCGGTCGCGATGGGACAATGCAGCATCAGGGTAAAAACCCTTGACGGGGCGAAGACCGCCTGGTGTAATATAAAAGTGCTTCCTGCCGCACCGCAGGAAGGAGGAACGGAAGATTTTGAATATGATGACTGGAATTAAACGGCTGGCCGCTGTCTTTGCCGCGTTTTCTGCTTTGGTTTCCTGCGTAAGCGAAGCTGAAGACCCCGATACTGTATCCAATGCCCGCGAATGGGCTTTTATCGCGTCCCTTGACGGGAATGACAGCCGTACCCTTGTGAAAGAGGATAATAAAATCTGGTGGTCTCCTTCCGATTCCATAAGGATTTTCTATGGTTCCCAGGCATCCGGCAAGTTCAGGTCTTCCAACGACAACGCAGTTGCGGTAACCAAGTTTACCGGAACCTTTGATTCCGCCATCGGCGGCATTGAGACCGGACAAAATCCCCTGTCTTTCTGGGGTGTTTATCCCTACAGTGAGGAAAGTGTCTGTGACGACGCTTCCGTGACCCTGCGTTTCCCCACGGAGCAGGAGGCGGTGGAGGGCAGTTTTGCCCCCGGCGCTTTCCCTACTGTGGCTAAATCGGACAATCTCGGCCTGTCCTTCTGGATTGTGGGCGGTGGCGTCCGTTTTACGGTTGAGCGTACAGGTATCCGCAGGGCCGTATTCCGTTCTGCAGACGGTTCTCCCGTCAGCGGCGTGGCCCGCGTCAGTTTTGACGATTACGGACTCCCGGTCGTGACGGACGTCTCCGCCCCCGTGGATTCCGTGGTTGTGCTTGCCCCTAAATCCGGTTTTGTGCCCGGTAAGGCCTATTTCGCCACCATGCTCCCGGTCACACACAAAAGCGGCATGCGGATTTCGGTCAAGACGGCTATTACCCGTGGAAATGGCCTGCTTGCAAAAGATATTTCCGTACGCAGGGCGGTATTCGGCCGGCTTGACAAAATTGACTCCGCCCTTGAGTACGTCAGCGATATGCCCGTGCCGGAGATGATAGATTTGGGACTTTCCGTCAAATGGGCGTCGTTCAACCTCGGTGCCGAGTCCCCTGAAGAATATGGCGAATACTTCGCCTGGGGCGAAACGGAGCCGAAGGCTGACTACAGTTGGAGTACCTATAAATGGTGCTACAACGGCAGTTCGTCAAAGCTCACCAAATACTGCACGGATGCCAGTTATGGCTACAACGGGTTCGTTGACGATAAGGGTGTCCTCGACCCGGAGGACGATGCCGCCACTGCCAATCTCGGCGGCAAATGGCGTATGCCTACGTACAATGAGTGGCGGGAACTGATCAATAACTGCAGCTGGACAAGTGCAACGCTTGGAGATGTCAAGGGCGTAAAGGTAATGCAGGTTTCTACAGGCAACTGGATATTCCTTCCTTTCGCTGGCTATTGCTCAGGTAAATCTGCTTACAGTAATTATAGCTTCTATCTGGCATCATTAAAATATCTCCTGAATCAGACAAATGCGAGGGGGTTGTATATGCGTAGCTCGTTGGGTGCTTCCACGAGTTGGTATGGCATAACTCCAGGTTATTCCATTCGTCCGGTTTATGGTGATTTCATTCATGTAACCAATGTTTCACTGGATAAGAATAAACTGACCCTGGCAGTTGGCGGGTCAGGAAAACTGACAGCCTCAGTCGTTCCTGGTAATGCCAGTGAATCGGCAGTAATCTGGAAATCTTCGGACGAGTCAATTGCGACTGTAAATGAAGGCGTGGTTACCGGCGTTGCGGCAGGCACAGCCACGATTACGGTAAAGAGCGCGGACGGCGGCTGCTTTGCGACTTGTACGGTCAGCGTCAGCAACCGTGTATATGTCCCTGAAGCCGTCGATCTCGGCCTGCCTTCAGGGCTCAAGTGGGCGTCGTTTAACCTGATGGCCTCTGCCCCGGAAGAGGTCGGTGCTTATTATGCCTGGGGCGAGACTGAGCCGAAAGTAAATTACAGCTGGTCGACCTACAAATGGTGCAAGGGTAGTAATAAGACGATGACCAAATACTGTACGGAAAGCGCTTACGGTAACAATGGGTACACGGATGACAAGGGCTTCCTTTATGCGGACGATGATGCGGCTTCTGTGCTGCTTGGAGGTGATTGGCGCATGCCCACCTCTGCGGAATGGCAGGAATTATGGAACAACTGCAACCGCACCAGTGCGACGGTCAATGGTGTAACAGGCTATAAATTATCAGGAAAGAAGGACGGTTATACGAATAAGAGCATATTCCTTCCCGCCGCCGGATATAAGACGGGAACAAGTATTTCCGAAGCCAGTTCTATGTTTTACTGGTCCAAATCCCTGTATTCGTTAGAGCCCTATTATGCGTTAGGCTTGAGATATACCAGCTACAGTAGCTCCGGTAGTCGTTCTAGCGGATTCCTTGTCCGCGCCGTCAAGGGTGACTGGATTCCGGTAACGGGGATAAGTCTTGACAAAAGCTCGGCTACCCTGACTACTGGCGGAACCGTAAAACTCAGTGCTGCTTTGGCTCCTTCAACGGCTTCTGAAACCGGGGTTATCTGGCGCTCATCCAATGAATCTGTTGCTACTGTCTCAGATGGTGCGGTAACCGGCGTAGCACCGGGTACGGCCACGATTACAGCAAAGAGTGCTGACGGCGGATATACTGCGACTTGCAACGTAAGTGTCAATAGCCGCGTGTATGTTCCGGAAGCCGTTGACCTCGGCCTGCCTTCAGGTCTAAAGTGGGCGTCGTTCAACCTGATGGCCTCAGCCCCGGAAGAATTCGGCGCTTATTACGCCTGGGGTGAGACTGAGCCGAAAGTGAATTACAGCTGGTCAACTTACAAATGGTGTAGAGGAAGTGAAAAGACGATAACCAAATACTGCTACGATTCCGCTTATGGAAATAACGGATATACGGACAACAAGGGTGTTCTGGATGCGGAAGATGATGCGGCGGCGGTTGCGCTTGGTGGCAAATGGCGTATTCCTACCTACAGCGACTATTTGGAGCTGGCTGCAAATTGTTCAAGCTCTACTGTGACTATCAACGGTGTGAGCGGGACCAAATATACCAGTAAAGTGCAAGGTTATACGGACAAATGGATTTTCCTGCCTTCTGCAGGATATAAAGAATCTGCGAAATCGTACTCGGGTTTTTATTATCATACATCAACCTTATTTACCAATGGAACGCCTGCTTTTTATTGGTGTTTCTCGGGTGGAGTTGGCCGTTATTTAGGCAGTACAATTCGTCCGGTTTATGGGGACTTTATCCCGGTATCATCCATTTCCATCGAAAAGAAAAGCGTTGCTCTTTCCCGCGGAAGTTCGGCCCAGATTCCGGTAACATTCAGTCCTTCAAATGCATCTGAGAAGAGCGTAATCTTGCAGTCTTCTGACAAATCCGTGGTGACGGTCACCGATGGCATGGTTACAGCCGTTTCTGCGGGAAGTGCAACTCTGACGGCAAAAAGCACCGACGGCGGATTTCCCGCCACTTGCCAAATTCGAGTAGTTGACAATATTCCTGTTCCGGAAGCAGTCGATCTTGGCCTTTCCGTCAAGTGGGCGTCGTTCAACCTCGGCGCATCCTCTCCGGAGCAGTATGGAAATTACTATGCCTGGGGAGAAACTGCGCCGAAAGCCATTTACAGCTGGTCCACCTATAAGTGGTGCAAAGGGAGTGAAAACACGATGACCAAGTATTGCAGTAATTCTTCTTACGGTTACAACGGGTTTACGGATAACAAGACGGTTCTTGGCTCGGAGGATGATGCGGCCTCAGTCGCCCTCGGCGGCAGTTGGCGTATGCCGACAACGGCCGAACAGCAAGAGTTGCGAAACAAGTGCACCTGGACTTGGATAACTCAAAACGGGGTATATGGTAGATTGTTCATCGGTCCCAATGGCAACAACATCTTCCTTCCAGCAGCCGGTAGTCGGATGGGTACGAGCTTTCGCAGTGCTGGCTTCAGCGGCGAGTATTGGTCCTCGTCCCTCTATACGGACGGCCCGTCTCACGCGCAATGCGAGAGTATCTCTTCACGATATGTGACTTGGAGCGGCGTAGGCCGCTACGAAGGGCTATCTGTCCGCCCCGTCTCAGAATAAAATATTTGTTCATTTTTAATAATTTTTAAAAACATGAAAAAAATTACATCACTGATTCTTGCGCTGGTAGGCGCAGTATGCCTTTTCCTGACAGCGAGCTGCGAAAAGGAGGAAGAGCAGGTTTCCACGGACTTCGGCCGTGCTGTAGCCGGAGTTTATACCGGTAAGTTGCTCTATGGTACGGAGATTATCGAAGATGCGTACGTCGTCCGCCTGAACAGGGTTTCTTCGACCGTAGTGACGATGTATGCGGATTTCTTCGGAGACGACCTCAGCGCCAA
Organism: Bacteroidales bacterium; assembly: GCA_017445015.1. Classification (GTDB taxonomy): domain Bacteria; phylum Bacteroidota; class Bacteroidia; order Bacteroidales; family UBA932; genus Cryptobacteroides. Next base: position 10,588 of record JAFSVL010000083.1, read on the forward strand.
CTTCAACATCAGCAAGGATGGCAACGTCTACTCTCTGTATTCCGCGACCGTCTATAACATGACGACCACCGTCAGCGGGAAGCAGATGACCCTCAATTACCTTACTACGGGTGGGAATATGTACACCTTCTCCGGCGCCAAGGATTGATGCCCTCTTACAGGACATTACTGACAACAGTGCTTTCGCTTTTCTTCCTGCTCTCCTGTGAGCGGGAAGAAAGGTTTGAAAGCACTTATCTCACGCTCTCGACCAATACCATCTCTGTATCCGCCGCCGGTGCGGTGCGCAATGTCCTGCTCTCTTCCAACGGGGACTGGACGCTGCTTACCCCGCTGCCTTCCTGGCTGGAGATGACTTCGAACGGGACGGCTCCGGACTTTCTGCTGGTCTTTACAGTAGCTGAAAATCCCGGCGTTCGCTCCCGTTCGGCATTCATTACGCTGGGGGACGGGAACATGGAGGAAACGCTGACTGTCACCCAGGCTGCGAATCCGCGCCTTTCAGTTTTGTCGGAGCGGGAACAGCACCTCCCATCCGGGGAAAGCAGTTTTATCGTCAGCCTGGAAACCAACTGCATCTACAGCGTTGATTCATCGGAAGACTGGCTCAAGCTCAAGGGAACAGAAAGCGGAAATCATTCCGGAGCTGTAAGAAAGTATTATCGGCAGGAGAGCCTTGAATTTTCCGTGGCCGAAAACACCGTCAGCCGCAGCCGCAATGCGACGCTCGTATTTTTTAATGAAAGCCGCACGCTTTCCGATACGGTATGGGTGTTCCAGGAAGAAGCCGCTTCATCTTGGTATGCGGATTCCGACTGGGAGTGCATGCAGAGGGCTTCGTGTTCTCCGGCACCGTCCCTTTGCATCATGGGAGACGGTTTCATCCGCGAGGATCTCGAGAAAGATGGCACTTATCGCAGCGTGATGCTTCAGGCCGCGGAGTTCTTCTTCAATATTGAGCCGTATTCTTCTTATCGCAGCTGCTTTAATGTGTATATCATTTATGCGGAGTCCGCCGAGAGGGGAGTGGGAGACAAGGTGAAACACAAGGTGGTGAATAATCGCTTTGGTACGAAGTACGGAAAGGATACGGAGATAGACGGCAATGTGGAACTGTGCCTGCAATATGCGGCTTATGCCGACGGCGGCAGTCTGTCCGGTCCCCTGACGGCCCTCGTCGTGCTCAATGACAGCAAGTATGCAGGTACTACCTATATGTACCTTAATGGAAATTCCGTGGCGTTCTGTCCGATGATTGTGGGTAGTCCGCCCAATGATTTCGAGGGTGTGATACACCACGAATGCGGGGGGCACGGATTCGGCTTCCTGGCGGACGAGTATGTCTATTATGACAAGCGGATGCCGGATAGTGACTTGAAGGAGCTGAGGGACTGGCAGGCGTACGGCTATCAGTCCAACCTGGATTTGAGCGGCAGTGCGGCCGGAAGCCTTTGGGCATATTTTATCGGCCACGATAAGTATCCGGGCGCCGGTATGTTCGAGGGCGGCGGACTCTATCGCTATGGCGTATGGCGCTCCGAGTCCAATAGTTGTATGAACAATAATGTGCCCTATTTCAATGTGCAGAGCCGCCAGGCCATTGTTCGGCGCATTATGTCGATGTGCGGGCGGGAATTCTCTCTGGATGAGTTCATTGCGGCGGATACGGGTTCTCCGATGGCAACCCGGGCATCCATGACGTTCTCCTATTCTTCCTGCCCACTGGGGCGGCCCAAACTGATATCATATACTTATAAACAATAATTCCTTTTTTGTATGAAAAAAATTTTTGCTTCAGCGCTTTGCGCACTCTGCCTGATAACCGTTCAGGCAAATGCCCAGAATGCTTCCGAATCCGGCCGGTTCCGGATTGGTCCGAAGGCAGCCCTGGGTTTCAGTACCACCAATCTGTCTGCCTCCCATGGCCCTGTGTTCAGTTATGATGCCGGCGTGCAGGTGAGCTATGGCCTTGGGCATGGTATGTTCCTTGAATCCGGGCTGCTTTATGCCCAGAAGGGCGTCAAGTGGACCTGGGACGGTGACAGGGCTACGCCTGGCTATATTGACCTTCCCCTTAACTTCGGTTATGAGTATGCGTTCAATGAGAATTTTTCCATCTTTGCCGAAGCCGGGTTGTATCTCGGTGTAGGAGTCAGCGGTACATATCGTCAAGGAGATGGCTATAAGTGGAATTACTGGAACACGGATTTTTCAGGCGGATATAAACCCAATCGCTTTGAAATGGGTATCGGCACGGTCATCGGCGTGGAAATTTTTCGGGGTTTGCAGATTCGCCTGAATTATAATGCCGGCCTTACGAGGATGTCCAACAATCCGAACAGTGCACGTTCCTTTGATACCTTCATGCTGGGTGTAGCTTATATGTTCCTTTAATCCATTTATTCTATGCGTTTCAAATCTTTATTTACGGCGACCGCTTCGTCAGTATTGCTCGCGGTCTGCGTCTGCAGCTGTGCAGACAAAACCAAACTCTCGGCTTCAGCGATTGCAAAACAGGCCAAAGCAGAACTGAACAAGCAGGCCATTTCAACCATCTGGACAAAGTTTCAGGTCGGTACGTATGAATGCAACGATGCGGAGAGCCGTCTGGTGCTTGCTTCCTTGAAGGAGGCCAAACTCATCGAGTACTCCGTTGCCCGCTATGCGTGGTGGGAAAAGAGTAAGAAGTGGTCTTATTATGGCAGTCACTATGGTTATGATTTTCGCGACCATTATGTCGTGACCGTGAAACTGACCCCCAAAGGAAAGGGGCTTGCCCTTGATGCGATTCCTGAGCCGCAGGAAGATACGGATAAGGATCTCGTTTCTGCGGAATATGATGCTTCCAAGTATGTATGGGGCAAGAAGGACCTTAGTGAGGACTGGCCTGTGATTGCCAATCCGTTTGTGGAACCGGCGGAATTGGAAGGCGAGGAATCCTCGCTGGATGACGAGTCAGCTGCAGCTCACAAGGGCACTTCCAAGACAAAGAAATCTACGCCCAAGAAGAGCGACAACGGAGCTGAACTGTCCGATTCCCTTGCTTACAAGGCCTACCATGCACTGAATCTTGAAGATCCCCAATACGAAATTCTCAAGTTGGGGAAAGTGCAGGTGGTCAAAGTTCGCAATATCCAGATTACGGACCTTATGTCAAAAGCCAAGGCGGAGGCCATCGTTGCCACGACGGACGTCAACGATGCCGGACGCATTCTTCGTCATCTGGAAAATGGCTTCAGAGACACGATGGATGTCTATCTGACTTACTACGCGGATAAGGGCTGGGTCGTTACCAAGGTAACAGAGTAACCCCACTTCTCATTATTGAAACGCCGCGGGCCTTACGGTTCGCGGCGTTTTCAATCTATCTGAAACAACAGAAAATTACCAGTTCAGAATCTTTTTGAAGTCATAGTCCCCGGGGTTGGGGAAAAAATCATAACTTTGTAACCCACAAGCATCATGAAAACACATATTTACCCGAGATTCATCGTAACGGCCATTGCCTGCATCTCCACGTGCAGGACAGCGATTTTCTCGAATACTGACAATGAACGATAAGAATACCTGAAGTGATGGACCTGCGAAAACAGGCAAGAACCTTCTGCAAAGAGATAGCAACGCTCACCGAAGCAGGCAGCGAGCACATAACGATAGACTGCCGGGGCAATTCAACAGGCGGCGGGGTCCAGATCGGACTCCGCCGCCTGTTTTTGTGTTTACAGAAAAATTATTATATTTGCATATAATAATATGTAAAACGTATAAATTCAATTCTGATTGCATAATATAATATGGAATACAAAATAGACAATTACTCCAGAAATCCCCAGATGCTACTGGAAAAAATTGCAGCCAACTGCAAAAAACGACGACTGGAAAAAGGATACAGCCGAAAGACGCTCTCGGAACTGACGGGCATTCCAGCCCCGACACTGGAAAGGTTCGAGAGGACCGGACGGATATCGCTTGAATCGTTCTGCAGAATCGCCATAGAGTTCGACTATTTCGACGAGGTGGCCGGCCTCATGAACAGGACGAAGTATTCGACCTCGAAAGAACTTGAAAGCATCAATAAGAACCTCCACAGAAAAAAGGGACGATGATCACTGACATCAGGAAAATATCCGTTCTATATCACGCCGATGTGGTCGGGACGCTGCAAATCGACCCCTCAAGCGGCGTATGCGTCTTTGAATACGACAAGTCCTGGCTTGCCAACGGATTCTCGATATCGCCCTTGGAACTCCCGCTGCAAAGCGGACTGTTCTATGCCGACAAGAATCTATTCGGAGGGAACTTTGCAGCGTTTGAAAACAGCCTGCCTGACGGATACGGACTGTATCTCATCGACAGGATGCTCAAAAAAAAGAATTCGTCCCTCAAGGAACTGACTCCCCTTCAACGCCTTTCCATCGTTGGAACGGCAGGGATGGGAGCACTGTCGTACGTCCCGATGATGCCAGGCATCAGCGCCCAGAAAGAACTGAACGATTCGGAAAGGCTTGACTACCTGCAGGACGAGGCGCTGAAAGTGCTTTCGGAAAAGGAAATCGGCGACGAGACGCTCCTGTACTACAACAGCGCCAACTCCGGCGGAACCCGGCCAAAAGTGACAATGAAGACGCAAGACGGTTCCCGGTGGATTGTGAAATTCCGGCACGTTTACGACTCACCTGAGATAGGCAGGGAAGAGCTTCTATATATGACAACCGCACGCAAATGCGGAATCGACATACCGCGAATCGGATTATTAAGGGACCGATATTTCGCAATCGAAAGATTCGACATCACCAAGACCGGAGAGCGACTTCACGTCCTGACAGCAGCCGCGTTATTGAAAAAAGATTTCAGAAGGCAGGACATGGATTACACGAACCTTCTGGCGTTAACGGGATATCTCACCCAGGATCCTGCGCAAGTGGAAGAAATGTATAGGCGAATGGTAATGAACATCGTCGCCATCAACAAGGACGACCACGCGAACAATTTCTCCTTCATCTGCAACAAGGGGAAATGGTCGCTCGCGCCGGCATACGATATCACATACTCGCCCCAGGGCACACACGGCGAACACGCTACATCCGTCTTCTATGACGGAAATCCGAACCTGTCGCTCGTCGTAAGGGCAGGAACGGAAATCCACATTCCAAAGGAAAGTTGCATCAAGATCATCGAAAAGGTCGAAAGCGTTTGCGCTGAAAACCTGAAAAAGGTCAACAAGCTGACTGAGACAACAAAGAAACGCCGCGAACCGTAAGGCCCGCGGCGTTTTCAATCTATCTGAAACAACAGAAAATTACCAGTTCAGAATCTTTTTAAAGTCATAGTCCTCGGGGTTGGGGACAAACGCCTTGGCCGCCTCGTAGTCCGCCGGGGTGATGTAGTGGCAGATATTGGCATAGTAGTTTTGCGCTATGCCTCCGCCGATATCGACGCGGCGCGGGGGAATCTTGCCCTCGGCGTTCTGCAGGTCATGCAGATAAAGCGGCTTGGCGCAGCCGAAGGAATCGACATACACCATGCAGCCGGTCTCGCCCTTCGCAAAGAGTTCATAGGCTCCCATCGCAAGTTCGGAGCAATAACTGAGGTCATAGGCCACGGGATCCTGGCAGCGGACGTCGTATCCGATTTCCACGGGGCGGGTCTTGACCTTCAGGCTAATCTTCTTGAATTCCTTCTCCAGGATGTCGTTGAAGAGCACCGCCTTGGAAATCTTGCCGAGTTCCGGATGGCCGTGCTCGTCATAGGTCATGTGTACGCCGGTCGCCTTGATGTCCTCGGGCTCCAGGTCGTGGAAAACGCCTTCCGCCACGACTACGGTACCGTAGGGGATACCGAGCAGTTTGCGCTTGAGGATGGCGGAAACCGTCAGTTTGATGATCTTGTCCACGGAAATGGCCGTCTTATTGAACATCTCGGGGATGATGGTCATCGGACAGTGCGTCGCCTCGCCGATGCCGAGGGCCAGATGGCCGGCGCTGCGCCCCATGGCGGAAATCAGCAGCCAGTTGCCGGAGGTGCGGGCGTCTTCATAGACGGTGCGGGCGATATGCGCGCCTTCGTTCTTCGCGGAGTTGAAACCGAAGGTCGGAGCATTGTCCGGAAGGGGAAGGTCATTGTCTATCGTCTTGGGAACGTGGATGTTGCGGATGGGATATTTCTTGCTCTCCAGGAATTTTGCGATGCGGTTGGCCGTGGATGCGGTATCGTCGCCGCCTACGGTCACGAGCAGTTTGATATTGTTCCCGGAGAAGAGGTCCAGATTGAAATTCTTTTCAAAATCCTCATCGGTCGGCTTGAAACGGCTCATCTGCAGATAACTTCCGCCACGGTTGAAATAGGCATCCGCCTTGAAGAAATCGATGTCCTCGGTGCGGGGATTCTTGGAAAAAAGTCCGGAATAACCGCCGTGCAGGCCGATTACGCGATACCCGTGTGCAAGGAAAGTCTTCGCCACGGAACAGACGACGGTGTTCATGCCGGGAGCCGGGCCGCCGCCGCAGAGAATGATGATGGAATCTTTCATATACTACCAGTAGATTGTTTGGGACGCAAATTTAGGGATTTCTTCGTAACTTTGCAATCCATGCCTAAAACGGACAATATTCGCGGTTTATTTAATTCGATAGCGGGGGATTATGACGCACTGAACCATATCCTGTCGCTGGGAATCGACAAGACCTGGCGCAGGCGTGCCCTGCGTGAGATTGTCGATGCGGAAGGGAAGCCTCAGCGCATCCTCGACATGGCCTGCGGAACAGGGGATTTCAGCATCGCCATCGCAAAAAAAATGGCGCCGGGTTCCTATCTTCTCGGCATGGATATTACGGAAGGGATGCTGGAGGTCATGCGCCGCAAACTCGTGCGCAGGGGGCTTTCCGATGCGGTGGATACCCGCTGCGGCGACTGCCTTTCGACCGGCCTGGAGGATGCCTCCTTCGACCGCATTACCCTTGCCTTCGGCATCCGGAATTTCCCGGACCGCGAAGCCGGGCTGCGGGAGGCGCTGCGGCTGCTCCGGCCCGGCGGCCAGTTGGTGATTCTCGAACTCTCGGTGCCCCGGAACCGCTTCATCGCATTCTTTTATAAATTGTATTTCAAGCATCTGCTCCCGCTTGTCGGAGGTCTCTTTTCCGGCGACAAGGCCGCCTACCGCTATCTGGTGGCCTCCGTACTGGCCTTTCCCGGGCCGGGGGAGTGGATGCGCACGATGAGGGACTGCGGCTTTGACAATGTCCGCCATCGTGCCTTTAGTCTCGGGATATGCCGCATGTACTGCGGAAGCAAAAAGATATGAACATTCAATCAGTGATTAAATCCATGCGGCTGCGCACCCTGCCGCTTTCGCTGTCCGGGGTGGTGACGGGCATTTTTATCGCCGCCTCGCAGACCGCGCTGAACCCGCTTACCGTCACTTTCCTGCTGCTGACGACCGTCCTGCTTCAGATCATTTCCAATCTCTCCAATGAACTTGGCGATACCCTGAGCGGCACCGATACGGAAGAGCGCAGCGTGGCCCGCTATTCGCTCCAGGACGGCGATATCAGCATCGAGGAGATGAAGCGGCTGATTGCGGCCACCGTGGTAATCTGCTGCATGAGCGGCGCGCTGATGGTCTATTTTGCGATGGGAACGCTGCTTGGCCGCGAGGCGCTGCTGCTGCTCGCGCTCGGCGCCCTTGCCATCGTATCGGCCATGCGCTATACCCTCGGTGCGAAACCTTACGGCTACCGCGGATTCGGGGATTTCTACGTCTTTCTCTTTTTCGGGCTGGTTTCGGTCTGCGGCGGCTATTATGTCTGCACGCTCAGCCTCGACTTCATGCCGGCGCTGCTGCCCGCCTGCACCATCGGCTGCTTCAGCGTAGGCGTACTGAATGTCAATAATATCCGCGATATGAAGTCCGATGCGGCCACGCGCGTGACGGTGGCGATGCGGCTGGGGCAGACCGGGTCGCGGGTCTATCAGACGTTGCTGATCTCCGGCGGCTGGGCGCTGATCATCGTCTATACGCTCCTGCATTATACCGGGCCGCTGAATTTCCTGTACGCCCTGACCTTTCCGGCATATCTGATGCATGTGAAGGGGACCTGGATGCGGCGGGACAGTGCCCTGGATCCGATGCTTCCGCTCCTGGTCCTGAGCACTTTCGTATTTGCCCTGCTCTTCGGTATCGGCCTGCTTGTAGAACTCTAATCCGGGAGGGGCCCACAAAGTGGGAGGGATAGCCCCGCAGGGGCGTACCGATCCGCGCCCGTTCCGCTGGAGGTAGCACCCGGATCAGAGTTCCACAACGGAATAATCCCAGGGAGAGATGCAGAGGTCGTAGTCACCCTCTGCGCGGACCGGTACATGCACCCGGACGCATGCCGGAATATCGCTGAAATTACAGAAAACCAGAATGCAGCGACTGTCATCGTAACGCAGGAAGGCGAAGTGCCGCCGGGCATCGAATCCCTCGGAATCCGCGTTGCAGTACATCAAATCCCAGTTTTCCCCCTCCCTGCCCAGCGGCGACGAGGCCAGGGAAAGGATCTCCCGATAACGGGAAAGCAGCACTTCTTTGCCGGGGGAGAGGGTGCCGTCGTGAAGGAAACGATACAGGTCCACAAGGGATTCCGGGCGGACGATATTGAAAATGGAGCTGCGCCCGTCGGCGGCCTCGGACGCGCGTTCTCCCAGTTCCTGCCCCGCATAGAGCATCAGCGACGCGCGGTTGAACAGGGAGGCGGCCGCCATCAGGGAAAAGGTCTTTTCAGGGCTGCCGGCATAGGCGGCGCTGCAGAGCCGCTGCTCATCGTGATTTTCCAGAAAATTCAGCATACGCTCCTGCAGGCTGCCCAGTTCCTGCCAGTTGCGCGTCAGCGCGTCCGCCCCGCGCCTTCCTGTAAAAATATCCCGCAGGATATCGTAAATGCCCGATTTATCGTACAAAAGGTCAAAGCCGGCCTCGGCAAATGCGCGGTATCCCTGACGGTCATACACTTCCGCCACGAAGAGCAGGGAAGGGAAGGCTGAGCGGGCGGCGGAAATCATCGCTCCGCAGTTCTTCGCGCCTACCAGTTCCACCATATCGCATCGGAAACCGTCCACGCCCTCCGAAGCCCAGAACTTCAGCACATCCGACATCCGTCCGAGCGTTCTGGGATGAGCGTAGTCAATTTTCCGCGTATCGGTCCAGTCGTAATCGCAGTAGGGAAGCGTGGGTATTCCGCCATGCGCGTCGGCATAATCGCAGGAAACGTGGTTCGGCACGAAGTCGATGAGCAGTTTCAGGCCGGCGCGGTGGATACGGCGCACCAGGTGCGCAAATTCCTGCATCCTTGCTTCTGGTTCGACGGCAAGATAGGGATTCGTGTCGTAGTAATCGCAGATGGAATAAGGCGACCCCGGATCACCTTTGACAAAGGGCTTGCCGCTGGCATGGCGGGGGATGCCGGTCAGATACAGGTAATCGACGCCCAGGCTCCGCAGATAACTTAAAAATCTGCCGTCCACATCCCGGAAACGCCCGCTTCCCCAGAGGCGCGGCAACATCTGGTAAATGATGCGCTTGCTCATCTTCTTCGGAATTCTGAAAGCACCACGGCGGTCGCGGCGGCGACATTGAGGCTTTCCGCCCCGTTGCTGCCGAAGGCGGGAATCGTCAGGCGTCCGCTCACCAGCGCGGATACGGCGGCACTGATCCCCGAGCCTTCGCTGCCGGCGACAACGAGCGCATCGGCAGGTAAATCGGCGCGATAGATATTTTCCCCGTCGAGGAAGGTGCCGAATACCGGCAGGCCCGCATCGCGCCATTTCGCGCAGATCCGCTCCAGGGGAGCATAGTGTACTTCCTTGCGGAAAACAGCCCCCATCGTGGCCTGGACCACTTTCGGATTGTAGAGTTCCGCGCAGTCCGGAGAGGCGAATACCGCACCGATGCCGAACCAGTCTGCGATGCGCAGCAGCGTGCCGAAGTTGCCAGGATCCCGGATTCCGTCAAGCGCGAGGCAAAGCCCGCCGGGAGCGGGCAGGGGAGCCTCGGGACGGCAGCGCAGTACCGCCAGTGCCGGAGAGGGGGATGAGAGGCAGGAAATGCGGGACATCGCATTTTCGCCGATATCGTCGCGCCGCCAGTGTTTAAGTACCTCGAAACCGGATTCCAGCGCCTCGCCTACGAGTTTTTCGCCTTCGACGATAAAGGCGCCTTCACGCTCCCTGAATTTCTTTTCATGCAGGGAACGGACCCATTTTATCTCAGCCGTAGAAATCACCGTGCAAAGGTCCGCAATTTTTATTAAATTTGCAATTTGATGAAATGCAAGCCGCTCATAGCGCTGATTTGTGCCATTCTGCCCCTGCTTCCATCCTGCAGCACCACGCGGGCGCTGCCGGAGGGGACTTACCGGCTTGCGGAGAACCGCATCGTATTTCCTAAAAACAAGGAGGAGGTTCCCAAAGGCGAACTTTCCCCCTATATCAAACAGCGGTCCAACACCTATTTCCTGCTGGGCTGGAACCCTTTTCTAAATATCTACAACTGGGCAGTTCCCGGTGCGGAGGACGGCTGGTCGCGATTCTGCCGGAAAATCGGGCAGGCGCCGGTGGTCCTGGATGAAGCGTCGATTCCCGTTTCCTGCGCCAATCTGGAATCCCGGCTGCGCTACATGGGATGGTACAATTCAACAGTCGATTCCGCATTGGATTACCGCGGTCGCAGGGCATTCGTCACGTACAAAATCAATCTCGGCGAGCGCTATACTATCGATGATATCCGTTTCCATCTGCCCGACAGCGGCGAATTTGCGCAGGATTTCCTGCGGGACACGGTAAACCTGAGCATCCGTCGCGGAGATTTCCTTTCCGAGCAGTCGCTGGAGGCGGAAAGCGTGCGGAGCACTGCCGTGATGCGGAATCAAGGCTACTACAGTTTCAGCAAGAACAACTATTTCTTTATTGCCGACACGCTCGATACGCCCGGAAAACTGATCCTGGACTACGACGTCCGCGATTACAGCCGCAATGAATCGCCGCTGCAGGCCGTTCCGCTCCGGAAATTCCACATCGGCGAAATCACGATTGAACATTCTCCGGATGTGCCGTTCCGCGAAGAGGTGCTGCTGGGGCTGAACACCCTGCACACCGGCGATATCTATTCCGAAAAAGCCGTCAATACGGTGTACAGCCGGATGTCGGCACTGCGCCTCTTCAACAGCGTTTCTGTGGAGATGTCCCCTTCGGACAGTACGACCGTGGACTGCCGTATCCGTCTTTCAGAATCGGCTGTCCAAGGATTCAAATTCAATCTGGAAGGGTCTATCAGCTCTTCCGGTCTATGGGGCATATCGCCGAAATTCAGTTATTTCCACAAGAATATTTTTCACGGGGGAGAGTGGCTGAACCTGAACCTGAACGGCAACTTCCAGTTTAAGATGAAGGATGCCACCCGTTCCACGGAAGCGGCCTTTTCCACTTCGCTGAGTTTCCCGAAGTTCCTTGGACTGCCATATTCCGTTTTCAAGGGACCTCACATCCCCCGGACGGAAGTCGGCGCTTCATTTGCCTATCAGCACCGTACAGAGTACCAGCGCATCATTGCATCGCTCAATTATGGGTATTTCGGAAAGATCGGCGACCGCTACCAGTACCAGTTCAGCGTCCCGCGCATCAATTTCGTCTATCTGTTTAACCTGGATCCCTCCTTCGAGCGCATCCTGGACGCCAACCCCATGCTGAAGTATGCGTATCAGAACCACTTTGACGCAGGTGTCGGCGGCACGATTTTCTATACGACCGACAGCGATGTCGTCCCCAAGACGAGTTACTCGTTCTTCCGTACCGGACTCGACCTGTCCGGCAACCTGGTCTCCGCCCTTAACAGCGTGCTGCCGCGCGACGGCCAGGGGCAGGCGCTGGTGTTCGGCTCGCCCTATTCGCAGTACGTGCGTCTGGAACTCAATGCCGGAAAAGTGTTCCGCTTCGGGCGCGAGGACGAGCAGGCCATTGCGATGCGGGGCGTAATCGGAGCGGGGTATGCGTACGGCAATTCCTCGGTAATGCCTTTTGAAAAGCAGTTCTGGTGCGGCGGCGCGAACAGCATGCGCGGGTGGCAGGCCCGGGCGCTGGGTCCCGGCGGGGATCCGGTCGATTACAAGTTCTCCATCCCCAGCCAGACCGGAGACACCAAGTTTGAATTTGACATCGAATACCGCCGGCCCCTTTTCTGGAAATTCGAATTCGCCGCCTTCGCCGAATGTGGCAATGTGTGGAATATCCGGACGGAGGAAGCGTCCTGGGGCAACATCCGCGACTGCTACAAGACCATCGCCTTTGACTGGGGGATGGGCCTGCGGCTGAACCTTGATTTTATCCTGGTCCGCGTCGATGCGGGATTCCAGCTCTACGACCCTGCCCTCAAGACCTGGCATGGGCCGGAAGACTGGTTCGAAAAGGGCTTCAGCTGCGTACACTTCGGCGTCGGTTATCCTTTTTAGCTATGGTCCCTTCCATCGATATACTTGATTACGATTATCCGTTGCCCGATAGCCGGATTGCCAAATATCCGCTTCCGCGGCGCGATGCCTCCAAGCTCCTTTATTACGACGGCGGGGCCGTCCGCGAATACGTCTTTTCCGATCTTCCCTCCCTGCTGCCGCCATCCTCGCTGCTCATTTTCAATGATACGAAGGTGGTGCCCGCGCGGCTGTTTTTCCGTCGCGGGAGCGGCGCGCGCATCGAGGTATTCTGTCTGGAGCCGCAGCAGCCCGCCGATTTTGAAAGCTGCTTTGCCGCTACGCAGCGTTGTGACTGGAAATGCGTCATCGGCAATGCGAAACGCTGGAAGGACGATCTGCTCCGCTTCGACGGCTCGTCGCCGGAGTTGGACGCGCTGCATTTGCAGGCCGGTCTGCTTTCGCGCGACGGGCGTACCGGTTGCGTGCGTTTTCAGTGGGAGGGGGGAGTCCCCTTCTCGAAAGTGCTGGAAGAATGTGGAAAAGTGCCGATTCCGCCTTATCTGAACCGCGAGACCGAAGATATCGACCTGGAGCGCTACCAGACAACCTATGCACGCATCCGCGGCTCCGTCGCGGCACCTACCGCAGGACTGCATTTTACAGATGCTACTTTCGAAGCGCTGCGCGGGCGGGGCGTGGAACTGCATCGCGTCTGCCTGCACGTCGGCGCCGGAACCTTCCTGCCGGTCAAGGAACGGATGGTGGAACATCATCCCATGCACAGGGAGCCCTTTGAGGTCAATGCAGATCTCCTTGAACGCCTGCTCGAAGCGAAGCGATCCGGAACGCCGGTCACCGCGGTGGGAACCACTTCGGTACGGACGCTCGAATCGCTCTATTACGCCGGAGTCAGTTGCATCGAAAACGGAGCACCCGCCGATATCGGTCAGTGGACTCCTTATGAACGCGGATATGACTATTCGCTGGAGGAGTGTCTGGAAGCCCTGTTGCGCTATTTGACGGAGCAGGGGAGTGACCGCCTTTGCATCGGCACCCGCATCATCATCGTTCCCGGATTTACCTTCCGCATCGTGGATCGCCTGATTACCAATTTCCATCAGCCGCAAAGCACGCTGCTGCTGCTGATTTCGGCTTTTTTGGACGGAGACTGGAAGACGGTGTACCGGTATGCATTGGAACATGATTTCCGTTTCCTCAGTTACGGAGATTCCTCGCTGCTTTGCAGAAAACGGAATAATTTGTAATTTTGCGCTGTTATGAGTGAATTGAACTTTGAAGATATACGGCCCTTTACCGATACCGAAGCGCTGGTAGCGCTCAAACGCATCGCGGACAGCGAAATGGTCAATTCCATTTCCGCCTACCTGTGGCCCGGACAAGATCCTGAAATGACCCGCGACATCCTACGCTCCTGCAAGGACATCGACGAATTCCAGTCAAAAATCATGATCCCTGCCATCGAGTCGGTGCTCAAGAGCAGTTCGAAGGGCCTGACATTCGGCGGGGTGGATATCCTGAAGGGAGTTGAAGGCCGTTTTCTGGCCATTACCAACCACCGCGACATTGTCTGCGACCCGGCTTTTTTCCAGTATATGCTCTTTACGAACGGCCTTCCGTTCTCGGATATCTGCATAGGCTCCAACCTGCTGGACAACAAGTTCGTCGAGGACGTCATGCGCATCAACCGGATGATCAAGGTCAACCGGGGAATTGCAGCACGGGAACTCTATCTTTCGTCCCTGCGCCTTTCCGCCTATATGCGGAAGGTCATTACCTCCGGAGAGCGTTCCGTATGGATCGCACAGAAAGAGGGGAGGACCAAAAACGGCATCGACCGCACCTCCCAGGGTGTACTCAAGATGCTGGACATGAGCGGGGAAGAAAGCTTTGATGTGAATTTCGGGGCGCTGAAGATTGTCCCGATAGCCATATCCTACGAGTACGAACCCTGCGATATCCTCAAGGCGCGCGAGCTCTACCTTTCCCGCACGGCGCGTTATATCAAGCAGCCCGGCGAAGACATGGTCTCCATCCTGACCGGCATAAAACAGCCCAAAGGGCACATCCACATGGAAGCGGCGCCCCTGATTGGCGATGAAGAATTATGCGAGGCGTCCAAGCGCGGCGGGAATGAGCGCTATCAGTTTATCATGAAACTCATGGACCGGCGCATAGCCGAGCACTATAAACTCTGGAAGACCAATTATATCGCTGCAGACCTGATGGAGGGCGGAAGCGCCCATGCAGGAATGTATGACGCCTCGGAGAAAGAGGCCTTCGTCGCCTATCTGGAAAATCGGCTGGACAGCGCAGGGCCCGGGTTTGAACGGGAGGAACTCCGCAATCTTCTGCTGGGTGTATACGGGAATTCCGTAAAAGTATCCGAATCTTTGTAAATCATTTAATATCAAGCGGTTATGAAAAGATTATTCCTTGTTCTCGTTCTTCTTGCCTCCGGTTTTGCCGCCGCGGTCGCACAGCCAAGGGCAATCGGTATTCGCGAATCCTGGCAGCATTTTCTTCCTGAAATCAGTTACCAGCACTATCTGGGCCCCGGATTCCTTCAGGGAGACCTTCAGCTTTCCTGGGGGCGCGTCCTCAATTATGACGCCGATGGATTCCGTCGTAGCCATACGGGGTTTGCGTTTCTGCTGACTCCCACTTACAACTATATATTTATCCAGCCACAGTGGACCAGGGGCACATGGGACATCTATGCCGGCGGCGGTCTTTCCATCGGCCGCATGTATGACGAGGGAAGTTATATTTATGACGCATACGGGGATATCAGATATACCCGTCGTCAGAGCCTCGGCTTTACGTTCGGTGCCGCCCTCACCGCCGGGCTTGCCTATAGATTTGTCAAGGTGCCCATCCAGCTTTCCGCGGACATCCGTCCCATTTTTGGCGTGCACATGTGCGAGGATGCCTATGCCACCCATTTTGTGCGTGAGCGGCTCGACGGATCCCAGGTTGCGCCCACGGTAGCCGGATTCTATCGCAACGGTATGTGGGGCTTCCTGCCGGCGATTTCTGTCCGCTATGCCTTCTAGCCCTGTTGTTATAGAATTTTGATCTTTTGGGAGCTTTTTGACAGGCTCCCAATTCTTTTTCTGCGATACAGGGCCGGCTAAAAGGCCATCTGCCCAAGTCCTGCCGTATATTGATTTCCGAACCGGTCGGTAATTTCAACCCGGAAATCTTCGGCTTTGCCGTCAAAGCGTCCTTTGAAAAAGTGGGCTGACTTCTGTGGAAGGAAGGCATTGGGACGGTTAAGCAGCATCTTTGTCTCCCTGCGCACATGAACGTAACTTGGGTCGTCATCCCAAAGCTGGGCGATATCCAGATTTTTATCTCCGCATCGGGCGGTCACTTTCCAGTGCGGGTCCCAATTAAAAACGTTGATGAGGAAGTTGCCCCTGCCGAGATCATAAACGCTGCACTGGCTTTCCTCGACAGGGCGATAAATGGACTTGTACTGCCACGAAGCCTTGCCGCACTCGAAACTGAACAATTGATATCCCGCAGGAGTGCCGTCGTTGCAGATTAGCGGAGCTCCGGGCACATCGTTCAGTTTCCATGACACCGCGGAGGCCGAAGCGATGGTGTGCTGCAGGATGTTGGGAGCAATGGAATCTATCCGGGTAGTATGGAAATGACCGCATAGAAGATGGACCTTTTCATACCTTTTCAGCATCGCAAGCAAATCTTCTGCGTTGTGAACGGTTTTCTTGCCGTCCTTAAAGAGCGGGACGTGGAAACAAAGGACAAGCGGGGTGTCTTCCGGAACATAGGAAAGGTCCTTCTCCATCCAGTCCAGTTGTCTCCGGTCAAAGGCGTAGGTGAATCCGAACTGGCCCACCGGGTTCAGGGCCGGATTGTCCGGACCCATAGGGCCGTGGGTGATAATATCGTCCAGCATCACAAAGTGTACGCCTCCGATATTCATGGAATAATAGTTGGGACCGACTTCGTTTTTGTAGCGCTGCTCGGCAAGGCCTGCCCATTCTTCCACGCTGCCCTCACCTTGCTGGTCATTGTCGTGGTTTCCCATAACATGGAAGATAGGCAAAGGGAACCCCTCAAGTTCCTTCAGATATTCAGGCAGAGCGTAATTGTTCTTGTACCATTTGCCGTCCGTGGTCATATCGCCGAGGCAGATGCCGTATGCCGGACCTTCATCGAGCAACCGCTGTCCGCTACGGACAAAATCCGGAAAAAAGAAGGAATGGAATTGCCTCAAGTCGTCATCCACTTTGTCCCCGGTAAGATGCAGGTCGCTGAAAACCAGCATCTTGAACTTGCTCTGGTCAACCTTCTTCAACTCGAATGTGGCTTTCTTCCCGCGGGAGAAAAACTGAGGGATAAGCCCTTGCGAAGGAACTTCATGTCCGGATGGGATACTGATGAATAGATATCCTTCCGGCATATTGCTATGAAACCGGTAACGCCCGGACACGTCCGTGACGCAGCAGTCGTGTCCGTCGGAAACGACGACACCTCCTACGCCCCGCCCATCACAGACCACCCTTCCGCAGACAAAGTCTCTGTTGCAGGACGGGAACAGCATGACAAGGCCCAAAAGAAAGACGTATATTTTAGTAATCGTTCTCATAAAGATTCTTTTTTATATATCGATTATGGCAAAAGAAATCGTGTCGTATGCGGTATTCTCGCCTGTTTCATAGAGAATGGCGACGGAGCCGTCTTGGAGAATACACAAGTCGCTGTAAGCGGCAAATTTTCCGGGAAGTCTGACGGATTTCTTCCAACTGCGCCCCGCATCCGTGCTCTTTCGCAATGTCATATTCCTGCGCTCCGAAGTATGGGCAGGATTGCTGAAATAGACTGTCCGGCGTGCATCGCTGACGAGACTGCCCTGGCACACAGGTTCAGGAAGGTTCTTGTCGAAGGCGGCTTTCGTGAAAGTCCTGCCGCCGTCTTTGCTGAGTGCGGTAAGTCTCCAGGGATTTTCAGGGTCATTGCGTTTTCTGTTGGCTCTCATATTCAGCAGCAGCCTTCCGTTCCGGACCTCGCAGACGGTGGATTCATTCCCTTCGCCGACGTCGCCTCCAAGGTGCCAGCTTTCGCCGCCGTCATCGGAGAAAATGACATGGGAAGCGTAATGGCTGCCGAAGACGCCGTGGTCGCAGGGAATAATCAGACGCCCCTTGTGGGGCCCCTTTTGTAGTTGTATTCCGTGGCAGGGACCTGTCGCGTACCAGGTCCATTCCGGAGCTTTAATATCCGCGGTGATTTCCCGCGGTGGACTCCAGTTATAGCCATTGTCGTCGGAATGGGTCACAAAGACTCTCCTCGTATCTATGGAAATCCGTCCGTGGATTGCCTTTTCGGAATCGTGTCCGTCATTCCATGTGAGCAGGAGAATCAGACGACTGCTTCCGGCAACCAGCACCGGCGCAGGATTTCCGCAGACATTTTCGGCATCGTCCCATATTACACACATCCCGCCCCAGTTCTCGCCGTTGTCAGACGAGCGGCGCATGACAAGGTCGATATCCCCGGTATCGCCCGCGCCGTTCCTTCTGGCCTCCGCGAATGCGATAAGGTCCCCGTTGGCTGCCTGGACAATGGCAGGGATGCGGAAGGTGTCATAGCCGTAATCGCCTTTCGCGAAAATCACCTGGGCCGCTATCGTCAGAATGCAGGAAAGGGTATTCATATCTTGTCAAAAAAATCGATAGCGTCGAGGTCTTTGCGTAGATTCTCATATTCTGCGGCGGTGAAGCGGTTTATCGGTGTCCTGCATTCGCCGCATGGTATTCCAAGAAGGTTCATGATGGCTTTTCCGCCACGTACGCCCCCGCCATACTTGAGGATGACCTTCACGATTTCCACGCAGTATGACTGGTACTCGCGGGCCTTCTCCAGATTGCCGGAATCGAATGCTTTGATTAGGCCGGCATAAACCCTGCCTGCATAGTTATACGTGCTTCCTACGGCGGCCTGTACGCCCAACGCGAGTCCGCAGAGAAGGATTTCGTCATACCCGTGCAGCACTTCGAAGCGGCCGCCGTCGAGATTGAGGCACTGAATCATCTCCATCAGGTTGTTGTGTGTAAACTTGACCCCCTGGAGATTCGGTATCCTTTCCGCTCCGCGATGAAGGAAACTGTCCACCGGCAACGAAACGCCGCTCATAGAAGGCATATTGTAGTAATAGAAAGGCAATTTCTGCGCTGCTGCTGCGACCGGTGCAAAAAAACCGATGAGATCTTCCACGCAGCCTGGTTTATAGAAATTCGGAGCGATGGAAGCAATCGCACATGCACCGCAGTCCTGCGCGTGCGCGGCAAGTCCTGCCGCTTCTTCCCGGCAGTTGTGACCTGCGTGGACGATGACTTTCAGCCTGCTTGCAGATGCCTTTACCCAGGCCTCTGCCACGGTCTTCCTTTCTTCCGGAGTCATGCTGAAGCCTTCTCCGGTCGTGCCGCAGATGAAAACTCCGGCTATGCCCTGCCCGACAAGTTTCTCCGCATAGGGGCCGACAGCCGCAATATTCAGGGAGCCATCCTTATTCATCGGCGTAAACGGCGCCGCAATCAGTCCTTTCAATTTTGGGAATGGAGTCATCATGATAATAATGGGTTATTTGATTATTGTAAGACCATCTATATTCTTTCGCGGCCCGCCAGTGAGCAGGCTCACCATCCAACCGATGAGATAGCAGGAGACAAAGCCCACCGTGGAATATAGGAGAAGATAGACGGACTGGTTATGCATCACGATAAGTTGAACGACCATGCAGCCGGCGAGGCCGGCGATCGCGCCTGCAGAATTGGCCTTCCTGCTGGTGAAGGCAAGAAGGAACAAGCCGCCGAGGCCGCCGAGCAGGATGCCGAGGATCTTCGAAAACTCATCCCACAGGGATTTGACATCCCAGGTGGCCATCATCAATGCGAAGACGATGCCCAGCGCACCGATGACCACAGTAGCGCGTTTGGCCGCTTTCAGCGTATCAGAATTTTTACTTGCATCCGTCTTGGACCGGATATCCGTAATGTATGCGGTCGCGGCGGAGTTCATCGACGCGGATACCGTACTCATGGCGGCCGCGAAGATTCCTGCAATGACGAGCCCCACCACTCCCTGGGGAATCCTTATGCTGACATACCAGGGAAGGATGGCATCCGGATTCTCTATCGCTGCGCTCAACCCTGCAGGGTTCTGTTTGAAATATACATATATACAGGTCCCGACGAAAAAGAAAAGCACCGTGGCCGGGATACAGAGCAGGGCGTTGGTATATACACCTTTCCGGGCCTGTTTCTCGGTTGCGGTGGTAAGATACCGCTGAACGATGGTCTGATCCGTTCCGTAGGTGGTGATGTTCGTGAATACGGTGGCGATAAGGACGGTCCATACCGTTGCCATCCTGAGGTCGAAGCGAAGCGAACCGAGATTGAACTTGCCGTCTTGGGCGGCGGACGCAATCACACCTCCCAATCCGCCGTCAGCAGAACTGCACACCGTCCAAACCACCGCTATGGCCGCGCCAAGCAGAACCACCACCTGAAGGGCATCTGTCCAGGCTACCGCCTCAATCCCGCCTACGTAAGTGTAGATGAGGGCAAGGATACCCATCAGGCCTATGCAAAGGAATATGTCGAAACCTGTCACGACATTCAGGGCGATGGAAGGAAGCAGAAGCACTACGCCCATCCGGCCGATCTGGTAGATAATGAACACTGCGGAACAGATTACACGGACAAAAGGATTGAACCGGCGCTCAAGATACTCATAGGCTGTCGTTATATTTAACTTTCTGAAGAAAGGGATGAACATCAGGACGATGAGAGGCACGACAAGGACTATTCCCGCGTTGAATAGCAGATAACTCCAGTCCGTAGCGTAGGCTTTCGCAGGGATTGCCATAAAGGTGATTGCGCTCAAACCTGTTCCGAAAATACTCAGGCCGACGATAAACCAGGGAATCCTGCCGCCGCCCTTGAAATAATCATCGACATTCTTCTGCCTGCATGAGAAATACCACCCGATTCCCACCAGGGAGGCGAAATAAATGATGATGACCATGATGTCGAGGCTCCCCATCGCCTTGATCCTGCTCTCATGACGCGCCTGGAGGATAACGGGTGTACGTAGAGTGGGAGCGACTTCTCCGCTTGCAAGAAGGAATCCGTCCCCGGTGTCCAGGATCGTACTCGTCACGGGGATATCGACCCCTTCAACCGGGATGTCTGTCATCGTGGAAGTGACGGTATGGTATAGTCGGAGTCCGTTGAACCGGATATTGCCTTCCAGGGCGCCCCCCACGAAAAGAATATGATTTGTTCCCATCGGCATTGCCGTACCGGCCATCACGGGGAATTCTCCTTTCACGGTCTGCCAGGCGTGCAAGCGGGGGTTGTAGGCCCATGCGTCGGTCAGTATGTCCCAGGCCTCCCCGCTGGAGAAATCACGCCCTCCGAAGAGATAAAAACAATGATCCAGGCCATCGCTCTGCGCCGTTCCGACAGCGAAAGCCCTCGCTTCGCCGGGCCAGGGTTCAAGAATCTGCCAGCCGCTGACGGGATGGGACAAATCGAGGGCGTAAAAGACACGCAGCGCCGTTGGATTCTCCATCGAATCAATGCCCCCGGCAAGATACAAAGTGTTTCTTACGCAAGCCCAGGCCATATTGGCAAGGGGAGAGGGGAGAGATTGCCGAATCTCGAAGAAGGGTTTTCCGTCATCATCCAGTTTCAAGAGGAAGACCGAGTCCAGGCAAGCGTCCGCATTGCACCCCCCGGCACATAATAGCCCGCCATCCGTTTCCACACTGGCACCGTATGCGTTTTTTTGGGGCAATACGCCCTCAAAGACACGCCATTCTCCGGTTTTCGTATTATAGGTATAGGCATCATCCCACCAGGTCTTTATGCGCCGGCCGTCCTGGCTGTCCGTAAAATTTGCCCCTCCCGCAAAAACCAGGATGTCGTCTATCCGGCCGCAGAACATTCCCGCCCTTCCTGGATTTGCGGTATTTCCGCAATCCGGGAGGGTGAGGGAAGTGTCCCATACAAGCCGGTCGGTATTTGTCAGGAGGCTTCTCTGCGAGCTGCTTGCCAGGATAGGGGAGAATAGCAGCAGGACGACTGGTAAGACTTTGACAAATAAGTTATTCATAATTCCGGAGACATCTCACGGTCTGCGCGTGAGCGCGACTGTTCGCCATATTGTAGATTCTGTTGTTGGAACCGAGGGCGTCGAAATAGGGTGAGGAACTGCTGGCATCCCAGGTGGTGGCAGACCAGGTCAGGAAATTATTGCCCTGATTCGTCACTTCTCCGGTATTCCTTGCCCTCCGTCCGCATGCCGGGAAGAAAAGGGTCTCGACGGATGACTGCGGCACATTGTTCCAGAAGGACTTTGCCGATGCCAGCACGGCCGCATGGTCAAGGGCATCAGGGTTTGATGCACCATCGAAGTCGGAGTTCCCATCACCTTTCACGGTATCAATTCTCAGGTACGGAGTCCCGCCGGAGACGGCACGGCAGAGTCTGAGATAATACGCCTGATCCGTCTTGTAACGCTTTATGACGTAGATTGTTGCTTCTTCATAACCCGAGGTGACATACAGCGCATTGTAGTCCTTGCCGTTGAATATTTCTCCGGTCTTGAGTACGGCGACATTGTTGGTAAAGTTGCCGATGCCTGCCGCATTGGTATAGGGAAGGATTGTCTGATACTCCATATAGGAAGGGACGTGCCAGCCTTCCGGGCAGGGGTCAGTTCCCCCCGTGCGGTCTTTCCAAGTGGTCTTGCGGTCGGCCGGGACGGGAGGGAAGGTAAGCCAGTCATAGCCCAGGCCGGAGTCTCCAAGGATGAATTCTCCCATCGCTTCGGCTTCGGATGACGTCCGCGTCGGATTTGCCGGTACGGTAGCGACCGTTCCGAAAGTCGGGAAAGGAACATTGCGGCCCCATTGGTAATAGTAGCCGTAGGTGTCGCTGTTGAGGATATTCTCCTCGGTAAGCGGCAGCGTGGCGCCAAGATTCCGGTCCATCCACTCCCAGCCGTTGAATTTGACCGCCGCTGTGGGTATCGTCTGCTGGATTACCGTGATTTCATGGCTGTATCTGCCCATGCTGATGGTGAATGACGCCGTGCGGGGATGGCCGCTGAGATTGTCTTCCAGGCACTTTACGCGGACAAGATCGCCGTCAACCCCTGCAGAATACCAACTTTCGTCGCCGCCGCGGCGGATTTCGACATCTCCAGTAAGATTGGTACTCCAGTCAAGTTCATAACCCCAGTTGCGGTCGGCTTTGAAGGGGAAGGTGAACGTGTTTTCGCGCAGGCGTACGCCGGACACCGTGAATGAACCTGAACTCCAGTTCGGAGTGCAGACGGCGGCAAGCGCTCCGTCCACCTCCTTGATTCGGAAATCGTAGCGGTAATCGGCATACAGCGGCGATGGGCAGTGGAAGGTGCGGTCAAAGGCTTCTCCGTTCCATGTCCCCTGCACGGATACCGAGAGCCGGAAATCGTCTTCTTTGCTTTCCGCGGACGGCGTGTAAAGGAAATATGCCGTCGCCCTGTCCCCGCTTGAGAGCGGATAATCAACCAGGGCGGGACGTTGCATCGCGAAGTTGTTGATGAAGGGCCAGCATTCACGCGGCGCATTGCCGAAACCGATTCTGTTGATGACGATTCCCGGATTCCCGCTGCTCACATCCATGCGTGCAGCTTCGCGTCCAAGGGTCACGAACAACCTGGCATCGGTCGAACTTGCGACCAAAGTCTGTCCAGTCATGAGGAACGGGGTACCCGGGGTTTTTCCATTTGCGAAGTTGAACTTGATTCCGGATGTGAACGAGTCATAGGTGGTTGCCTCCGGATACTCAAGGTTGTTATCTTGCGCGTTGGCTACCACCAGGACGCGTTTGGGCCCTGAGGAAGGGAGTGTCACCTTCAAACTTGCAATATGCCTGTCGGATGTACCCTCGACGGCATGGTCGAATTCCGGGATGTTGTTGGTCGATGCATATTCAAGGTCATGGCCTTCAGCGCTGACGCGGAAAATGAAAATGTCGAAAAGGCTTACGGCCATCTCGTCTGCCGTAGCTTCCGAAGGGGAAGATACCATCCTGCCTTTTACCCGGATGTCCACATCCATGGTACTGGTCTGCTCGGCGGAAATCGCCGACGTGTCGATATCTTTGAAATCGAAATGGCAGGAAGTGAGAAGCAGCGCGCTTGAAAGCAGCCCGTTCAGAAATAAATGTGGTGTTTTCATCGTGTCATTTTTTAAAGTCCCAGTTTTACCGAAACAAGGCTCGGCGGAATCCTGTGGAAACTGATCTGTTCATTAGGGTTTGCCGTTCCGTACTTCCCATATCCGTTCTCGTAGAAGACACAGACCGAGCCGTCATACAGGACAAAGATATCGGAATAGGCCGCACGGCCAAGGAAGATGGAATAAGCTGGAGTCCAGTCTTTTCCGTCATTGTTGGAAACGGATATCATCATATTCCTTCTGGACGATGCGTGATGGCAGTTGCTCAACAGAAGCGTGGCGGATGGCAGCTCACCGCCTTTGTGATAATTGGCAATCGCCCCCTGGCAACCCGGATCGATCAGGCTCTCGACGATATCGAAGCTGCCCCAGCTTGCCCCGCCGTCCGTGCTTCTGGAAAAAGCCCTGCATTTCCCGTTGGTTCCCTGCGGAAGATTGGCCTCCGCAATCCGCATCGAGGTAATGATATTGCCGTCAGAGAGTTCGGCGATGCAGGATTCATTACCTGCCCGCTGTGTAACGCCCCCAAGTATCCAGGTCTTTCCGTGGTCGTCGGAATAGAAGCAATGTGAATAGTTGACCGTGTTGGCGGCATCCCTGTGATTTGCCGGAACAATGAGCCGGCCTTTGTTGGGTCCGGCGATCAACTGGGTGGCGTGGTTCGGTCCCGTGGCATACCAGGTCCAGGTCCTGTCCTTCAGCGTGGCTGTCATATCCACGGCATTGCTCCATGTGAGTCCATCGTCATCGCTGTAACTGTAGAGAACGCGGCGGGTATGTCCGTCGAAGATGGCAGGGAAGAGGCTGCTTGGCTGGGATGCGCATTTCTGCCAGCACCAGAAAAGCCATATCCGCCCGGTGCTCCAATCGACTACGGGCGCGGGGTTGCCGCACACGTTGTTGCCGTCATCGAAAATGGTGATCATTTCGCCCCAGGTGGCGCCTCCGTCCGTGGACCTCTTGAGTACGAGGTCGATATCTCCGGTATCTTTCGAAGTGCCAGGCTGATAGACCGTTATACCTTCAAACAGGGACGGATTGGTCACATAAAAATCGGCTTTCGTATTGCGGGCCTCGCAGAAGGCAAGCAGCGTTCCATTTTTGGTTTCCGCGATCGCAGGGATACGGAAGTAGATGTGATTGTCTTTCCCGGCCTCGAAGACCACGGATTTCACCTCGACGCCATGATCGGGATAACTTATGTCAACCGGCTCGTCAGGTTCCGGCTGTTCCTTGTCCGGCTTGTAAGCGGCCCCGAACTCCAGTCTTTCGAAACATGAGACTGCAATCAGTGCCGTCAAAAGCAATATAAGGTTTCTTCTCATCACGGTCATCGCTTAATTGTAACCCAAGGTCTGGCGGATATTCGGATTGTCCTCGAAGCAGGCGGAGGATATGGGCCAGAGCAGGATATTGGTTTCGTTCTCCCTGCCGACGAGCGAGGGAATCTTTATGAAAGCATATCCCATTCTGATATAGTCCCACCAGCTCTTTCCTTCGACGGCGAATTCCTTGAGCCTCTCGTTGAAGATGGCCTCATTCAGTTCTTCTCCGCGGAGGTCCGCCGGATAGAAATCCTCTTTCCCGTACGCACGCTTTGCAACCCGGTTGAGATAGGGAACGGAAGTTCCGCTGCCTTTAGCGGCTTCGATCTCGGCCTTGAAAAGCAGTGCCTCGGAAAAGCGGTATAGCGGAATGTCCGACGTGAAATACCTGACGCCCTGCGACCATTCACCGGGGAACTTGTTGACCCAGGAGTAGCGGTTCCCCGTTTCAGGTACGGTGAAATATGCAAAGTTGGTCACGGCCCTGCTGTCGTCAGGATTTTCATAGAGAAATTCCTGGAAGGTCTGGCTCAGGGAGTACCACTGGTCGTGGCTTCCGGTCTTGACGGATTCGTCCTGCATATAAGATGGATCATCGGTATATTTGCTGGTCGGAATCAGATAGTCGTTATAGAACGCCGTAAATTCTTCCGTGGTACGCACGAAACGCAGGGCGAAAATTATCTCCCTGTTGCCTTTGTTGGAATGCGAAAAGACGTCGGCGTAACTGTCAAGAAGGCCAAACCGGGATTCGGCCAGCACCTTGTCAACGGCATCGGATGCCGCCCTCAGCGCATCCTGCCCGCCATTCTTTACTTTATACATCCACAGCCAGTAATCGGTCTCAAGCATATGGATTGACGCCTTGCTGCCTGTGGTGCATGACGTTACAGAGGCAGGCATAAGGGTTTCTGCAAGGGCGAGGTCTTCGGCAATCCTGGCGTAAATGAGCATTTCGTCAGAACGGAAAGGGTGTATATCATCCTTGTCGGATTCGATGCCGGTCAGGAGCAGGGGAGCGTCTCCCCAGGTGCGTACGATTGTAAAGTAGCAATACGCGCGGATGAAGTATGCATTGGCCGCTATCTCATCCCGTGTGTCCTGACTGGAGAATGTGATGTCTCCGAGATGTCTGAGTATCGAATTGCAGTCGTTTATGCAAGTATAGAGGGTCGCCCAGCTGGTGCCTTTCCCCTCGGAAGAAGTCAGGGTATTGTTCACATGGCTGGCGGCCCTGAAGGATCCAAGACCGGGACCTATGACTCCTGAACGGAAATCGCCCCAGTAAGTAAGATTTATCCTGTATGCGTTCCTGAAAGAGTAGAAACTGCCATACATCGCCGACCTGAAGTCTCCTTCCTCAGTCCACATCGATGCCGCGTCGATAGTACTCTTCTGGACAACATCGAGGTTACAGGAAATTGTTGCGGCCGCCGCCGCAAGCAAAGCAATGATTCTGTTTCGTTTCATGGTCTCGCTGTTTTAAAAACCAAGCTTCACGCCGAGGGTAATCTTTCGCACCGGCGGATAATTATTGTACGACTCGCTGTAAGTGGATGCCGTCCCGATTTCGGGGGAGATTCCCTTCACCGCAGTCAGATAATAGAGATTGTTGCCTGCCAGCGTCACACTGATGCCCTTGGAGCGGATCTTGTCGCAGACCGCCTTGGGAATCGAATACTGCACTGACAGTTCACGGATACACAGATAGTCGCCCCTATATGTAAATATGTTGGACATTCTGTTGAAATTATCCTGTCCGGCTCCGGAATCATTGGCCCAGAATTTTGCATAGCGTGTCACGTCACCGGGTTTCTTCCAGCAGTCTCTCACATAGGACGACAAGGCATAATTGCAGGAGAAGGTGGCATAGAAATACCGCCCGAGAGATTCGTCATAGATGGAATGCCCTATGGCGTAATCCATATACAGATTGAACGTGAAATCCTTCCACCGGATGCTGTTGCCTATACTGCCGGTGACGGGCGCCTCGGTAACGCCGAGGCAGAAGAGATCCTGTCCCTTGGTGATGATGCCGTCGTTGTTCCTGTCGGCCCAGTTGTAGTCGCCCGCAAACTTGCGCCCGGCCACGGTCGTGCCGTCACGGTAATCAAAACCACGGGCGAGCTGGTCGTAAGGGGCATCGGCCGCTTCGGCATCCGTCTGATATATCCCGATGGCTTTATAACCATAAAAACGGTAGAGAGGTTCACCTTCGGCAAGACCGCCGAAATAAGTGCCGTCTCCGTTGGAATACATCGGATAGGCACTGGTGCCGGTCCTGTTCTTGTCCATACCGTTGTAGGGGAGTTTGACGACTACATTACGGTTGAGCGAATACACCAGTTTGGTCTCCCAGGTGAAATCCCGCCTGTCAATGTTTTTCGTAGTAAGTTCAAACTCGAAGCCCCAGAAACGCACGGTTCCGAGATTTGTGGTAACCGATGAATATCCGGAAGTATTCGGCAGCGACATCGAATACAGCAGATCACGGGTATATTTGTCGTAGTAATCGGCCGAAAGGTATATCCGGTTGTCAAAGAATCCTACCTCAAAACCAAGATCGAGTTGCGCTGTGGTTTCCCACTTCAGATTCGCATTAGGCATCCTGCTGCCGCGGATGGCGGCATTTCCGTCATAGGTGATGGCGGTATTGAATTTGCCCTTGGCATCGTTTACGCCGATATTGCTGTTACCGGTCAGGCCGTAACTTGCACGAGCCTTCAGATAACTGATTTTCTTCAGCCCTTTCATCCAGGGCTCATCGGAAATAATCCATCCGGCGGACGCACCGGGGAAGAAACCCCAGCGGTTTTCTTTCATAAATTTCGACGATGCATCATAGCGGGCCACCACGGTAAGCAGATATCGCCCTTTGTAATCATAGTTGATGCGTCCGAAGAAACCGAGCTGGGCATCTTCGTTGGAGGTGCTGGTTCCGGTAGTTTCCGCGGAGGCGTCTATGGTGGTGACATTGTCTGAACTGCCACCGGTGCCTGTAGCGCCCAGGGACTCATAGTACCGGTCCTGCCAGGAGACTCCTGCCATGATGCTCATATTGTGCGCATTGGCAAAGCAGTGCGTATATTGTGTATAGGCATCCGTCTTAACCCTTCTGGTTTCAGCCCAGTCGGATGTGGCGGGACGGCTCTGGTTATAGAAATTACTCCTGAGGAAAGAACTTGTTTTCTTCTCCGCAGAGTAGTATGAGGCTTCTGCATTTGCAACCCATCCGGGGAGGATTTCCCAGCGCAGACCTCCGTTCAAGGACAAATATTTGCCTATATTGGAAGTCTCCCTATAGTAAGTGGAATAGATCGGAGTCTGCGAAGTCGAGTTGTATCCAAGCGCCGGTGAACCGTCTTCGTAGTATGTAATCTGCGTGGGGGCAGCCGAGAGACCGCGGGAAATAATATTCCTCTGGTTTGCATAGGCATCCGTATCGGTGTATTGGAATGCCGTGTTAAGGTGCATCGTGAGGTTCTTGTTGATCTTTACCTCCATGTTGTTCGCGAGGTTGAATTTCCGATATCCTGTAGCAAGCCCGATACCGTCATCGTCCGTATATGCGACACTGGCGTTATAACGGATATTGTCGGAACCGCCGTCAACGCCCACATAGTAATTCTGCCACATTGCGGGCCGGAACAATATGCTCTGCCAGTCGGTATCGCAGAACATTAAGGTCTTATCGGAATCCAGGGGGTCCTTCATCGTCTTCCACCCCTTTGGAAGGACGTCGCCTTCGTTATAATAGCGCGTTGAATAGATGCTGTTCCCCGTGTTCCCGGAAGAGACTGACCAGCCGGAATTGAAGTTCCAGGAAGGATTCTGCGAGTTTGCAACGGCTGGACGCAGGATGCGGATATACTCTTCGGCATTCAGGAAGTCCCTTTTGGTCTCCGGCTCCTGATAAGCCACCTTGGCTTCAAATGTAACCTTGGGAGCGCGCCCGAATGTGCCTTTCCTGGTGGTTATCAAAATTACACCATTGGAGCCCCTGGCACCATATACGGCCGCGGAGGCCGCGTCCTTCAGGACGGCTATGGATGCAATCTCATTGGCATTGATCTCATTCATAGAACGTTCCACGCCATCCACGAGTACCAGAGGGGTATTCGAGTTCGTGATGGAAGAACCGCCTCTGATCTTCATGGAAAAACTTCCTCCCGGAGAATTGTCCGTCTGTATGATGCTGAGGCCGGAAATACGTCCTTTCAGGGCCTCGGTAGCGGAAGTTACGGGGAGATCTGCAAGTTCTTCGCCGCTCAGTTTTGAAACCGACGAGGTAATGCTTCTTCTTGAGAATTCGCCATACCCCACAACGACGACTTCATCAAGGTTGAGCGCTTCGAGCGGCATCGTTATCATAAGATAGCGCTGGCCCGCACCGATGGAAATCGTTACGGTTGAATACCCCAGGCAGGAGGCCTCAAGTTCCCGGACATCATCGGCAATCACAATGGCGAAGTTTCCGGTATTGTCTGTTATTGCGGCCTGCCGAGTCCCTTTGACCATGACTACGGCGCCTGCGACAGGATTGCCGTGGTTGTCATGCACAGTGCCGGTTAGCTCCCGCGGAGCCTGGGCGAATGACTGCACCAGACATAAGGCGGACAGGATAAAAGATAAGATGCTTTTCTTGTTCATAGCTTGAAATCATTGAGATGGCTGTATAGCCGTGAAAGTAAGGTAATCCTGGTCCTCTTGGTAGAGTTTGAGTCTTGTCACGAAACTGGTAGATGCATTTTCCATGGGCTTTTTGTTCTCCTTTTTTTTGATATTAAACAGTGTAAAATTCAAATTATTTTATCATATTTGTCCGACAAATAATACATATCCTTTTTTCAAGATAATTAATAATTTATAAAAAACAAAAAATATGGAAAATTTAAAGATATCATCCACGAAAACTGTGACCCTCGTCGATCTTGTAGAAGATCGTCTTATACAGTATTTCTCTGATCATCAACTTGGTCCCGGCAGTACGATTCCGTCAGAAATCAAGTTGGCAGAGGAGCTTGGCGTCGCCCGCTCCGTGCTAAGGGAAGCATTGAGCCGCTTGAAAATGATGGGCATGATCGAGAGCAGGACAAGGAGGGGGATTGCCATATCAGAGCCATCACTCTTCAATGGTATCGAAAAGATAATCAATCCTTTATGGCTAACAGAAGACACACTTCTCGACATTCTTGAACTCAGGATGGTCATCGAGATTGGCCTGACCGACAGCATATTCCGAAATATTACGGGAGAGGATATCGCGGAACTCGAAGAAATCGTATCGGTAGGCACTGCAGTTGGAAACAATAAGTATGCGCCTATCAGCGAATACCAGTTTCATACAAAACTCTATGAGATTACCGGGAACAAGGCTGTCAAGGAATTCCAGACAATGATCCATCCCATAATGGAATTCGTAAAAGACAGATATAAGGACTATTTCGAAAAAATCGCAGCGAAGATCGAGGCGGACGGAGAAACGGTCAGCCACAAAATGCTTCTTGAATATCTGAAGGCCGGCGATCGGGAGGGATATCGCCATGGAATTCTAAGACACTTTAAAATCTATTCGGATTATCTGGCCTCCAGGAAACTCAAAAGGGCGCATTGAGTTTGTTACACAATTTATATTAAAACGGGAACCTGAAGCAAATAAGAACTTGAACAGCAATCGTTTTTTTATCAACGAATTAATGTATGCAATAGTTCTTATTTCTTTTATAGCATTAGTGCGTTACTAAGACTAAGTAGGTAAATCGTTATCTGTAATGGCCGAATGTTGAGAGCACAAGTACCTCGACGACTTCATCGTAGATTTTATAGACGAGCCGATGCTCTTTGGTGATTCGTCTGGAATAGACGGAACCATCGTAGCCCTTAAGCTGTTCCACCTGACCAGTACCCGGCCGAGGGTGTTCCCGGACTTCGTCAAGAAGTTTTGATAGTTTGGATACGGCCTGTGGCGCTTTTTTGTTGAGTTCCTTCAGGTCTTTTTTTGCATCTTCGGTGAATACGATGGTGTACATATCAGTCCTCGCTAATCATCCTGCCGAGGAAGTCCTCGGTGCTCTCGCCCTCGTTCATCCGGTACACCTTGCCAGCCTCGTAATCGGCA
>JAFSVL010000084.1 GCA_017445015.1 Bacteroidales bacterium
CGCATAGCGATGACGCGGCAGACGTTGGGAGGGATGGAGTGAGCGCAGCGAACGGAAACTTCCGGGGGCGAGCTGCCAATGCTCGCGTCCGCGCACAAAAAAAAAGAAGGTGACCAATAATAGCTTATTAGTCACCCTCTTCTTTGGGGTGCGATGTGGGACTCGAACCCACGACACCCAGAACCACAATCTGGTGCTCTACCAACTGAACTAATCGCACCGTGTTGGATAGGGGCTGCAAATATAGGGATTAATTTTTTGCCTTGCAAGATTTTTTTATGCAAGTTCGCAGAGCAGCGTCGCGGAAGTACAGTCACGCACCACGACATCGACATAGTCCCCCGCCCTGCACCCCTGCGCTTCAAACACGCACATCTTGTTGTTGGAGGCACGGCCGCAGAACTGTCCGTCTCCCTTTTTGGAGGGGCCCTCCACCAGCACGCGCAGGGTCTTGCCGACATCGGCACGGTAACTTTCCAGGCTCTTGCGTCCCTGAAGGGCGATGATTTCGTTCAGGCGACGGACCTTGACCTCCTGCGGGACATCGTCGGGAAACTTGCGGGCGGCCAGCGTGCCGGGGCGCTCGGAATAGCAGAACATGAAGGCGGCATCGAAGCCCACCTCCTCGAAGAGCGAAAGCGTATCGCGGTGATCCTCTTCGGTTTCCGAGCAGAATCCGGCGATGACATCGGTCGTCAGCCCGCAGTCGGGAATCACGCTGCGGATAAATGCCACCCGGCCGATATACCACTCGCGGGTGTAGCGGCGGCGCATTTTTTCCAGCATCCGGTTGCTGCCGGACTGCACCGGCAAATGGATATGCTTGCAGATATTCGCGTGCCGCGCCATGGTATAGACCACCTCGTCCGAGATATCCTGCGGATTCGAAGTGGAAAAACGCACGCGCAGTTCCGGAGAGACCGAAGCCACTCTTTCCAACAGCTGCGCGAAATCCACGCTTCCGCCGTCCGCCCTTTTCCAGAGGTAGGAATCCACATTCTGCCCGAGCAGCGTCACCTCGCGGTACCCGCGCGAAAAGACATCGCAGGCCTCCCGGACGATGCTGTCCGCATCCCTGCTGCGCTCCGCCCCCCGCGTAAAAGGCACGACGCAATAGGAGCATACGTTATTGCAGCCGCGCATGATGGAGATGAAGGCGGAAACGCCGGAAGCGTCCGTGCGAACCGGGATGACATCGGCATAGGTTTCCTCGCGCGAAAGCAGCACATTGACCTGCGGATGACCGTCGAAGGCCGCTTCCAGCAGCGCTGGAAGGCTGCGGTAGGCGTCGGGGCCTGCGACGATATCGACCTTTCCGCTTTCCGTCAGCGCTTCTTTCAGGCGCTCCGCCATACAGCCCAGAATGCCCACAAGCACCCCCGGGCGCGCTTTCCGGTATTGCGCAAAATACTCGATGCGTCCGCGGATGCGCTGTTCCGCATTGTCCCGCACGGAGCAGGTATTGGCAAGGATGACGTCAGCCCCGGCGATATCGGAAGTATGCTCATAACCCGCATCGGCGAGCAGGGAAAGCACTACCTCGCTGTCGCTGACATTCATCTGGCAGCCGTACGTCTCGATATAGACCTTTTTCATCGGCGCAAAGATAGAGATATTTTTATTATCTTTGTCCCGATGAAACGATTCCTTCCCGCTTTGCTGCTGGCCGCAGCGCTGCTTTGCGGTTGCGCCAGTTCCTATAAAAATATCAAAGTGACGGACTGTAAACTGCATTCCGTCACCCCGACGGGCTTGCGTTCGCTGGATGCCATCCTGGTCCTGACCGTGGATAATCCCGCAAGCGACCTGATTATCCGCGATGCCCAGGGAATGGTCAAGCGCAACGGAGAGAACTTTCTCAGGATCAACGCATCCGACATCTTCGTCGAGGGGAAGTGCACCAAGGATTACAAGGTCCCGCTGGGCGGGGAACTGCTGGGCGAGGGCGGCGTGCTGTCCCTCTTTTCCTCCATGACCGGCAGCGCCCAGTCCGATTACACCGTCGATATCGTGGCACTGATTTCGCTGAAGAGCGGTCTGAAACACAACTTTGAATTCAAGGACGTTCCGATGGAAGACCTGCTTAAACTGTTCTGAACGGCATGAAAAAGACGCTGCTGACCCTGATTTCCTGCCTGATTGCCTTTTCGGCCATGGCCCAGTCGGAGATTCTGTCCGAACTCCCCCCCTCGGTGAAGGTCCACCAGAGCGAGGCGGTGCGCAGCGCCTTCGAAGAACAGATGCTCCGCAATGAGAGCAGTAGCATAAACGGGTTCCGCATCCGTATCTATACGGGCAACGGCAAGGATTCCGATCTGGAATCCGCCCGTGCGCTGAAAGAGTTCAAGGCGGCGTTCCCGGACCTTCCCGCAGAACGCAGTTACACCCATTCGAGTTTCAAGGTCACGGTGGGCTACTTCCGGACCAAGACGGATGCCGCGCGGGAACTCAAACGCATACGCCAGAACTTCCCGAACAGTTTTCTCGTGGGCGAATCGTTCCGCTATCCCACCCTCCCCAGTGAGCGGAAGGCCATCCTGGAAGCGATGACGGCGGCAGGAGAAGAAGGAGAAGGAGAGCAGTAAAATGGCCGGGCTGGGACAAGGACTCGAACTCAAACAGCAGCAGAAACTTTCTCCGCTGCAAATCCAGACCATCAAATTGATCGAACTCCCCGTACAGGAACTGGAGCAGCGCATCCGTGCCGAACTGGAGCAGAATCCCGTCCTGGACGATACGCCGGATCCCGAAAGCGACGAGGAGCGCACGGAAATCTCCCTGGACGAGCTTCAGGAGGACGATGCCATCGCGCCCTACAAATTACGGGTGAACAACCGCGGCAAGGACCCGATGCCCGAATACAACACCTTTTCCATCCATGAGAGTTTTACGCAGAGCCTGCGCGACCAGTTGGGCTATTGTGAACTGACCCCGCACGAACGGGATATCGCGCTGTTTATCATCGGCAGCCTGGATGATGACGGCTACCTGCGGCGCGACCTGCCCACGCTCGTGGACGACCTCGCCTTCCGCGCCGGCATCGACACCGACGAGCAGGAAGTGGAGAAAATCCTGGGAATCGTGCAGACCTTCGATCCTCCCGGAATCGGAGCCAGGGACCTGCGCGAATGCCTGTTGCTGCAGTTGCGGACTCAGAAGAGCAGCGAAGCCGTCAACAATGCGGAACGTATCCTCGAATCCTGTTACACAGAGTTCTCAAACCGGCATTTCGACAAAATCATGTCGCGGCTGCAACTCAGCCCCGACGCCCTGAAGGCCGCCACCGCGAAAATCATCCGCCTCAATCCCGCTCCCGGCGGGCAGGTTGACAATGCCTACGAGGACCGCACGCAGCAGATCGTTCCGGATATCATACTGACCGAAGGAGAAGACGGGCGCCTGTCCTTCGAAATGCCCCGTTTCAACATCCCCCAGTTGCGGGTCAACCGCAAGTACGCGGATATGCTCATGGATGCGCAGGGGGCTTCGCAGCGGGCGCAGAAAGAGGCTGTCACCTTCGTCAGGCAGAAACTCGACGCTGCCAAGTGGTTCGTCGAGGCGGTCAAGCAGCGCAACAACACCCTGCAGAAGACGATGCAGGCCATCCTCGATTACCAGTACGAATACTTCCGCATCGGTGACGACACGGCGCTCAAGCCCATGGTGCTCAAAGATATCGCCGAAATCACCGGATTCGACATCTCGACCATTTCACGCGTGGTCAGCAGCAAATATATCGAAACGCCCTTCGGAATCTATCCGCTGAAATACTTTTTCTCCGAAGGGATGGAGAACAGCGAGGGCGAGGAAGTATCGACGCGCGAACTCAAGAAGGCGCTGTCCGAATGCATCGCCGAGGAGGACAAGCGCAAGCCCCTGACCGACGAACAACTCGTCGATGCGATGCAGCAGAAAGGTTACAAGGTAGCCCGGCGGACCATCGCCAAGTACCGCGGGCAGCTGGGCATTCCCCTTGCCCGCTGGCGGAAAGAATTATAACGGCGGTAATTCCCGTTCATCTGGCCACGGGTGGCCAGGCCCTGCGGGATTAAAGCCTGCGCCCTCTGGAAAACGGAGTCCCCTACAGGGCTGCAATCTGTTCAACAGAGAGGCCGGTGGCCTTGGCAATCTGTTCAAGCGGAAGTCCCATATCGCGGAAATTCCGGGCAACATCGGCGCGACCTTTGGCCTCGCCCTCGTTGAAGCCTTCCTCCCGGGCCCAGGCTTTTTGTGCGATGATATCGATTTCAGTTCTCATAATGCTCTCGTATTTGTGCTGCGTCGCCACGTCCATATTGGCG
>JAFSVL010000085.1 GCA_017445015.1 Bacteroidales bacterium
ACCGCCGGGTATCCACGCTGGGTCAGGATAAGCGCTGAAAGCATCTAAGCGCGAAGCCGTCTCCAAGATGAGACTTCCCTTGAGGGTCGTGGGAGACTACCACGTTGATAGGCAGGAGATGTAAGGGCGGTGACGTCCTCAGTCGACCTGTACTAATAGCCCGATATCTTTTTTGCGCGAGTTTTGCTATCTGATCGCGAGGCTTCGGAATCTCTCTCAATTAGTTATACTGCGGTGGTTATAGCAGTGTGGCCCCACCTCTTCCCATCCCGAACAGAGAAGTTAAACACACCGGCGCCGATGGTACTGCCCCACCAGGTGGGAGAGTAGGTAGCCGCCGCTTTTCGGACTCCCCGATTGTTGCAAGACAGTCGGGGAGTCTTTTTTTTGCCCGGTGCTGAGCGGCGGAGGCGTCCGCGGGAGCGTTTTTCCCCATCGGGGCTGTCCCTCCCACTTCGTGGGCCCCTCCCGTTCACGAGCCACGGGCGACTACGCCGCCCGAACCCTTCCGGCCGCAGGCTGATCGTCGCTTCGGAACATCTCCCGCTCCCGCACCTTCCGTCGCGCTGTCGCTTCCCCAGGCCGTCAGGGCCGGCAACCTTCCCGAAAATGGCCCAAAACACCGGGGTGTTGCCGGACCTTTGGATTAGCGGCGGACATTGCTGTCCCATAGCACTCGGGAGCTGCGGGAATGTGTGAAAAATCGACTTCCGGAGTGCTTTCGGCATGCGTGACCAAAGAAATCAGGCCAAATACCGGGTCTCGGATGCCGAATAGGCCATAAGGGACCTCGCAGCGTTGAATTTTGGTGATTTTGTACGGAGTCAGGTCCCCCGGGTCCCTGCCGCCGAACAAATCTGACGGTTTTGTACGAAGTCAGGGCCTTTTAGGGAGGCAGGTACTTAAAATTTGTGAGCCATGAGGGCTTTTGTTACGAAGCTGTTGCGGCGCTCCGGAAGCGGAGCTGATGACCACGCCGACGCTGCATACGCTGCAGCGCTGCTCATTGGCGGTCTCAAAATCGATGGCTGCAAAGTCATTCCTATCAGCTATTTGCCCACCTCTTGCAACTCGCCTGTAACCGAGTCAATGATGAAGCCGCGGACGGATATGTCTGAAGGAATCAGCGGGTGGCCAAGAATGGCGGCAACGGTCGATTTTACGGACTTCTCCGTGTCATGAAATCCTTCAAGCCAATCGTTCAGGTCAATATCGCTGCGATGCAGTTCTGCCTCCGGGATCCCGCGCTTCAGCATCTGCTCCTCGAAATGATGGAAACTCATATGACAGGCGCCGCAGTTGCTGTGCGCGACGACCATTACTTCAGTTACGCCGAGTTCATATACCGCAACGATAAGGCTCCGCATCGTCGAATCCCAGGGTGATAGAATTACCGCCCCGGCGTTTTTGATGATTTTGGCATCGCCGTTACCCAGGCCCAGAGCCTCCTGAAGCAGGACGGAAAGCCGGGTATCCATGCAACTGAGCACCGCAAGCTTCTTTTTGGGGAACTTGTCCGTGACGTGTTTATCGTAGCCCCTTGCAGCTACAAATTCGCGATTAAACGCGAGAACTTTATCGATTTGGCTCATAATTATCGTTTGGGTTCATAAATAACCCCAGGCGTCAGCCTGTCTAAAACCCGACCACACCGTCTACCTTTACATCCCAGGGCTCGCGGGGGACCTGCGGGACAATGCGCCAGCGTTGGCAAAGGCCGATGACGGGGCAGCCCAGCTGCGGAAGCAGACGGTCATAAAAGCCGCCTCCGCGGCCAAGACGGCCGCCGGAGCGGTCGAAGGCGACGCCGGGCACCAGGGCGAGTTCGATTTCAGCAGGCGGCACCAGCGGGGCTTCGGAAGCCGGTTCCGGGATGCCTTTCCAGCCGGGGGCCATACGATCTGCGTGATATTCCCGAAGGAGCAGTGTTTCTCCGTCCACCACGGGCAGGACGATGCGTTTCCGGGAATGCCAGCGTTCTATGAATGAAATTGTCGGCACCTCGTCCGGCAAGGACATATATATTAATATAGTATGTGCTCTCCGGAACTCAGGCAAGGCTTCCACCTCCGCCCAGCCGGCATCCAGGGCCCCGGCCTTCATCGGCTCCGGGGCGCAGGATTCCCTCATGGCCTTGCGCAGCGCGGCCTTCTCAGAATTCAGACTTGATGTTGTAGTCATTGCGGCGCGATGAACTGCGGGCAATCATTTCCCCGATGAAACCCGCAAGGAAGAGCATGACGCCCAGTACCACCGCGAGCAGTGCGAGGTAGAAAAGCGGCTGGTCGGTGACGGCGCGGAAATTCAGCCCGCGTGCCTGATTGACCAGTTTCTCGACGATAATCCAGACGGTCATCACGAAGCCGACAATGAACATGAAAATCCCGCTGTAGCCGAAAAAGTGCATCGGCTTTCCGCCGAAGGTGCTCAGGAACCAAAGCGACAAAAGATCCAGGAATCCGTTCACGAAGCGGTTCATTCCGAATTTGCTCTTGCCGTATTTGCGTTTCTGGTGATGGACCTTCTTTTCTGTGATGCGCGTGTATCCCGCGTTTTTTGCGAGGTAGGGGATATAGCGGTGCATTTCGCCGTACACCTCAATGTCTTTTACCACTTCGCTGCGATAGGCCTTCAGGCCGCAGTTCATGTCGTGCAGCCGGATGCCGGTAATACGGCGGGCGGTGGCGTTATAGAGTTTGGAAGGGAGATTCTTGGTCAATGCATTGTCCTTACGGTGTTGTTTCCAGCCGGAAACGATGTCCCATCCCTCCTCACGGATCATCCTCAGCATTTCCGGAATCTCCTCCGGGGAGTCCTGCAGGTCGGCGTCCATCGTCACGACGACTTCTCCCTGTGCCTTGGCAAATCCGCAGTACAGGGCGGCGGACTTCCCGTAATTGCGTCTGAAGCAGATGCCATGCAGACAGGGATTTTCCGCGGCAAGGCGCTGCACCGTCTCCCAGGAGCCGTCGGCGGACCCGTCGTCCACCAGAATCATTTCATAACTGAGGCCGTGTTCCCGCATCACCCGGTCGGTCCAGGCGCAGAGTTCGGGAAGGGATTCCGCTTCGTTGTAGAGCGGAACAATGATGGAAAGGTCGCTCATTGCTGTTCTTCTTGTGGCTCAAAAGGGTCTTGCGAAGGGATATTCCGGGACAGAATCAGGGAAAGGAGGGTCCCGAAGAGAAAACAGTAAATCAAATTGACATAGAAGGTGTATTGCGGCATCTTTCCCATCAGTTCCTGCATCTGTGAGAGGACGTCGGCGGGAAGGTTGGCGGCGACAGCCTGCATCGCATTGACGAAAATGTCAGGCTGGACGAAGAGCACCCACGCAAGGTAGCAGGCGCTGTAAACCAACGATGAAAGCAGGGAGGTACAGATGCCGAACCGCAGCGTGTCGCCGTTGGAAATATCCCCGTCCTGCGCGGCGAATTGTTTCATGAAACGCTGGAGAAGGGCGATGCAAAGCCAGAACTTTACGCCCCAGAGGACAAGGTTCACCAGCGAGGTGCCGAAGGTTCCGATGAGGGCGGGTGCATGCTCGGAAAGCAGGGAATTCAAGGCGAAGTACACGGCAGATACGCCGCCGAGTGCAAGCCCGGCCCGGGCGGCGGCATCCCAAGTTCTTTTGTTGTTGCTCATATTGAATACAAATATAGGAAAAAAATTCCTATCTTTGCAGGCTAAAATGTTGAGAATATGTTGACGATAGCTTTCACTGACGGCAGTATCCGTCCTTGGGAAGACGATGAGGCGAAACGGATTTTCTGGCACTCGTCGGCCCATCTGATGGCCGAGGCCATCGAGGCGCTCTATCCGGGCGTCAAGTTCGGCGTAGGTCCTGCCGTCGAGACCGGATTTTACTACGATGTGGATTTTGGCGGCCAGAGCATCAGCGAAGCCGACCTCGCCCGCATCGAGGATAAAATGAAAGAGCTGGCCAAGGCGGGAGAAACCTTTGAGCGCAGCGAAGTTTCCAAGGCGGATGCTTCGGCGTACTTCAAGAAGAAGGGCGATCCGTACAAGTGCGAACTGATCGATGCGCTCGAAGACGGGACAATCACTTTCTATAAAAACGGAAACTTTACTGACCTTTGCCGCGGCCCGCATGTCAAGCATGTCAGTGATATCAAGGCGATTAAACTTCTCACGATTGCGGGTGCATATTGGAAGGGCGACCAGGACCGCGAGCAGCTGACCCGTATCTACGGCGTCACTTTCCCAAAAAAGTCGATGCTCGACGAATATCTTCAGGTACTCGAGGAAGCCAAGAAGCGCGACCATCGTAAACTGGGGAAGGAGATGGAACTCTTTACCTTCTCGTCGCGCGTGGGCCTCGGACTGCCGCTCTGGCTGCCCCGCGGTGCCGTCATGCGCAATGTCCTCGAGAATTTCCTGCGCAAGAAGCAGGGCGAAATCGGCTACCTTCCGGTGGTGACCCCGCATATCGGCGGAAAGGATCTCTACGTTACTTCCGGGCATTATGCCAAGTACGGGAAGGATTCGTTCCAGCCTATCCACACCCCGCAGGAAGGGGAGGAGTACCTGCTCAAGCCGATGAACTGCCCCCATCACTGCGAGATTTACCGCAGCGCTCCACGTTCTTACAGGGATCTTCCGCTGCGGTTCGCGGAGTTCGGTACGGTGTACCGCTATGAGCAGAGCGGGGAACTTCACGGACTCACCCGTGTAAGGAGTTTTACCCAGGACGATGCCCACCTGTTC
Organism: Bacteroidales bacterium; assembly: GCA_017445015.1. Classification (GTDB taxonomy): domain Bacteria; phylum Bacteroidota; class Bacteroidia; order Bacteroidales; family UBA932; genus Cryptobacteroides. Next base: position 4,729 of record JAFSVL010000085.1, read on the forward strand.
TGCCGCCCCGACCAGTTGCAGGAAGAATTCGAGAAGGTCATCGATCTGATTCTCTATGTCTTCAAGACCCTCAATTTCGACAAGTTTATCGCACAGGTGTCCCTGCGCGACCCTGAGAATAAGACAAAGTATATCGGCAGCGACGAGAACTGGGAAAAAGCGGAGAATGCCATTATCACCGCGGCGAAGCACAAGGGGCTTGAAACGGTGGTGGAACTCGGCGAAGCCGCGTTCTATGGTCCTAAACTTGACTTTATGGTCAAGGACGCCATCGGACGCAAGTGGCAGTTGGGTACCATCCAGGTGGATTATAACCTGCCCGAGCGTTTCCAGCTCGAATATACTGACGTGGACGGCAGCAAGAGCCGCCCGGTGATGATCCATCGCGCCCCGTTCGGGAGCATCGAGCGTTTCACCGCCGTGCTGCTCGAGCATACCGCCGGACATCTGCCCGTCTGGCTGTCGCCGGAGCAGGTTAAAATCCTGCCAGTCAGCGAAAAATATGAAGATTATGCGAAAAAAGTTTGCGATTTGCTATTAAATTGCGAAATTCGCGCGTCCATAGATTCCCGCAACGAGACGCTGGGCAAGAGAATCCGTGAGATATCGCTTCTCAGGGTGCCTGTATTGCTGATTGTCGGCGAGAAGGAAGTTGCTGACGGCACGGTTTCCGTGAGAAAGGAGGGTGTCGATCAGGGTTCCATGACTGTGGAAGAATTTAAAGATTATATTAACCGCACGGTAGCGCAGGAACTGGCTGCCGTATAAAATTTAGGAGGATAAAACTATCGCCGGACCTTTCAGACCTAAGCCCGCACGTCCCAAACCGGGACGCAGACCGGACCCGCAAATGCCCCGCAGGGATGAGAACGAGTTGCGCACCAACCGGGAAATAACCGCTCCGGAAGTGCGCCTGGTAGGGGAGAACATTCCCCAGCAGGGAGTTTACCCGCTCTCCAGGGCCCTCCAGTTGGCTGACGAGCTTAATCTTGACCTGGTGGAAATCAGTGCGAAGGCGGAACCGCCCGTATGCAAGATACTGGATTATCAGAAGTATCTCTACCAGCAGCGCAAGAAGGCGAAGGAGATGAAGTCCAACTCCGCCAAGATTGTCATCAAGGAAATCCGCTTCGGCCCCAACACCGACGAGCATGACTTCCAGTTCAAGCTCAAGCATGCCCGGGAATTCCTTCAGGAGGGTTCGAAGGTCAAGGCGACGATTTTCTTCCGCGGCCGTTCCATCATGTTCGCGGACCAGGGCGAGAAGCAGTTGCTGCGCTTTGCCGTGGAACTTGAGGAAGCCGGACGGGCCGAGAATATGCCCAAACTGGAAGGGAAGCGGATGACGATGATCATCGCTCCTGTGAAGAAGAAATAATCCGTGTGATACGGACGATATATTAACTTAATCTAAAACCAAAAACAATGGCAAAACTGAAGACCAACTCCGGTGCCAAAAAGCGCTTCACGCTTACCGGATCGGGAAAAATCAAGAGGAAGCACGCTTACCACAGCCACATCCTCACCAAGAAGACCAAGAAGCAGAAAAGGAACCTCGATCATTTCGCCCTCATTGAGAAGGCGGATATCGCGCGGGTCAGCGAACTTC
>JAFSVL010000086.1 GCA_017445015.1 Bacteroidales bacterium
ATATCTTTTATGATTCTTTTTTGCTCTTTTTCAGCCATTCTTCAGTCATGTAGCTGCTGCTACACTCCTTCATCATACCTAAAAAATATCTAAAAAATAATTCCATAAAATCTTATTTCAAATAATTCAAAACAGCTTCTACAATTTCGGGGCATCCTTCCGGTCCAGGAAGCGGTAGGATGCGGCTTCGGCGATATGGGCGGGCTGTATCTGCGGCGCGCCCTCCAGGTCGGCGACGGTGCGGGCGACCTTGATGATGCGGAAACAGGCCCTCATCGACAGGCCCGCCGAGGCCATGATTTTTTCGAGCAGCGACAGGCAGTCGCCGTCAAGGGGACAGAATTTTTCGACCAGCCGGTTGCTCATTTCCGCGTTGGTGGAGATGCCCTCCCCCTCAAAGCGGAGCTGCTGGATTTTCCTCGCGCGCATCACCCTTTCGGCTACGGCGCGTCCGCTTTCCCCCTTGCCGCCGCCGAGCGCCTTCCGGGACGGAACCTGGTGCATCTGGACCTGAAGGTCGATGCGGTCGAGGATGGGCCCGGAGAGTTTGGACAGGTAGCCCTGCCGCATCGCCGGGGTGCAGCTGCAGCGGTCGCCTTCGCCCCAATATCCGCATGGACAGGGATTGGACGCCGCCACCAGCATAAAGGAGGAAGGGTAGCGTACTTTGGAACGCAGGCGGGAGACCGTGACATACCGGTCTTCCACGGGCCCTCTCAGGGCTTCGACGACGCTTTTGGGCATCTGTCCGAATTCGTCCAGGAAAAGCACGCCATTGTGGGCGAGGCTCACCTCGCCCGGGTAGATGTTGTCCCCTCCGCCGCCCCCGATGATGGCGGCCATGGAGGCGCTGTAATGGGGCGCGCGAACAGGCCTGCGGCGTATCAGCCCCAGCCTCAGGTCCCCTTTTCCTGCGATGGAGTAGATTTTGCTCGTCACCAGGGCCTCTTCGCGCGTCATCGGCGGAAGAATCGTACCGAGCGCTTTCGCCAGGGAACTCTTGCCGGAACCGGGAGGGCCGATGAGGGCGATATTGTGCCCTCCCGCAGCGGCGATTTCCATCCCCCGCTTGGCCCCTTCCTGACCGATGATATCGGCGAAATCCATCGGCTCTTCCTTTTTCGGAGCATGCATCCGCGTCCTGCGGAGTTTATGGTACAGGGTGGAATTCCGGGCGAGCAGGGCGTCGCGGTCCCCTTTCCCCTCCAGGATTTTCAGCGCCTCCTCGAGGTGTCCGGCCCCATAGACCGCAATTCCGTCAAGTTCCACGGCCTCAAGCGCAGACCCGCGGGGCAGGATCACCCCGTCGAATCCTTCCTGGGCGGCGAGCATGGCAAAGGGAAGCGCTCCGGGGATGTCGCGCAGGCTGCCGTCCAGTCCCAGTTCTCCCATGAGGATGAACTTTTCGCAAAGCGGCAGTTCCCGCTGTCCCGAGGCGGCAATGATGCCGGCGGCGATGGGAAGGTCATATCCGCTGCCGTTTTTCTGCAGGTCGGCCGGGGCGAGGTTGATCACGATTTTTCGTCCGGGAATATGGAATCCGCAGGACTGCAGGGCCGTAACGGTACGCAGCAGGCTTTCTTTGACCGCCGTGTCCGCAAGTCCGACGAGATGGATGCCTATCCCCTTGTCGATGGTGATTTCCACCGTAACCCTGACCGCATCGATTCCGATGCACTTTGCACCAGCAATATTTACCATAATAACAATTATTGTGGGTGAATTTTAACTATCTTTGCCCCGTGGAGCATGTTCTTGTCATCTCGTCCCCGGATGCGTTGGAAAGCGCGGCGCGGGAGTTTGCAGCCCGGACAGGCGGGCACCGGCTTTTTGCGTTCGAAGCGCCGATGGGCGCCGGAAAGACCACCTTTATCGCGGCCTTGTGCCGGGTGCTCGGCGTAGATGCCCTCGCCGTCAGTTCTCCCACCTTCGCCCTGGTGAACGAGTATCGCACAAAAGATGGGGAGAGTATCTATCATTTTGATTTCTACCGCATTGAAACTCCGTCAGAAGCCCTTGACATCGGTTTTTACGAATACATCGACAGCGGGAACCTATGCCTGATGGAGTGGCCCGGCAACATCGCCGGACTGCTTCCGGAAGAAACCCTTATCGTCCGGATCAGCGTGTCGCCGGACGGGACCAGGACCCTCAGGTGGGAGGACTGAGCCGTACTTCCACGGCGCAGATATAGCCATTGAGTCCCCATTCCCCCAGTTTGCGTCCGGACCACAGGTAGGGCTTGCGCCCCCTGTTCCTGGGGGAAATGCCCATGAACACCCGGTTCCCGAGAACTGCGGTGCAGGACCCCGGTACGAAGATGACCTCCTCCCCGCTTTCCCACAGGACGGGGCCGCCGGACGCATTCTCCCGGCTCATGCCTGCGTGCAGCGCCAGATGATGGCCGCTGTCATAGCAGAGGATATAGTCCAGATTTCCGTCGATGGGGATGCAGGTTCCCGTTCCCCCGCTCCATAAGGTGCCGTTGACGGTAAGAAGGAGGTACAAGGGGATTTTTTGCCTGCCCGCCAGGGCAGTGCCCAGTACGCCTGGAATCCCCTCCCGGGAAATCATCCTCGCCTCCTGCCAGTCCAATACCCCGTAATAGGACATATCGTATCGGGTCATCCCGTCGCTGAGCATCAGTTTCCTGTCTTCGCGGCAATACAGGACCCAGGTTTTGCCTTCCAGCAGACGGGCGTCCAGGAACCGGATGTCCCGGTCTTTGTACAGCAGGAAATCGCTCCCTCCGATACAGAGAAAGCAGCCGGTGTCCCCGCCGGCGGGCATCTGGTAGGCAAAGCTCACGGTTCCGCCCGAAAGGGACAGCGCTCCGCCGCTCCCGGTGGCCGGATCGCCGAAATCCCCGAAGGGCCGACCCTGCTCGCGCCGCAGCAGCACATCCGCGTTTTTTCGGAGCGTAAATCCATAGCCGTCGCGGTCCCGCCAGAGGCTGTAGGCCGTCCCGTCCGCCTGCAGGTAGCCGCAGAGTTTTTCCCTGCCCCTGAACCGCATCATCTCCTGTCCGTCACGCAGCAGCAGCGTGCAGCCGTCGATATCGCCTTCGCTGAGCAGGTGGCCGCCGTACAGGTGGTGCGTGTCCCCGTCCGGTCCCAGCCCCGTGGCCGCACCGGTTTCCAGTGTCAGGCAGGTCCTTCCGTTGGCCATGAGCCGGAGAAGGCAGCCTTCCCGCAGTCCGCTGCTGTCCCTGAGCCAGTCATAGCCTTTGGGGTAACTGACGGTACAGACATAGACGGTCGTGTCTCCCGACGGCCATGCGGACAGGGTTTCCTCCGTGGCGGCCGGCCGCCAGAAATGGGGCTTCCCGGAGAAGGAGACCGGATCGGGACTGCAGGATAAGACGGCAAGCAGGCCCGGCAAGACAAAAATATGGCGCGATTTGTGCATTTCGTTTTTTCGCAAATAAAGGCAGGATTCTCCGGAATTTCGCCTGTTGGAGTGTGTAATACGGAAGATTTTAATGTTTCTTGTACAGATTTACGCAAAACGTGAAAAATTCCGTTAATTTTGCAGTTGAGATGAAAAAATTGTGTCTGCTGTTACTGGTGTTTTTTCTGTTTCCGGTCTTCTGTCGGGCGGAAAATGCGGCGGATGACAAAGGCCGTTTCCTGGATGCGGTGGCGCTGTATGGCAAAGCGGAATTCACGGCATCGGCAAAAGTGCTGGATTCGCTTTACCGGGCCGGTGCGGACGGGGATGCCGTCTGTTATTACCTGGGTCTGAGCGAAGCCGCACAGGGAAATCTTTCCGCCGCGCAGGAACGGCTGGAAGAGGCGGTGTCCCGCGACAGCCTGAACATCTGGTACCGGAGCGCCCTGGCTTCGGTCTATGAGATGGGGGAAAAGTGGCTGTCCCTGGCGCTTACCTGCGAGCGCCTTATCGAACTGGACCCCGCGCATTTTGCGGAACCCTATTTTTTTGCCAAGACCGGCAACGCCTTTTCGCAGGCACGGGAGCCCGTGCGTGCGGCCTCGTACCTGGACAAGGCACTCGCTGTCGTGCCGGACATGCCGATGGCGCTCTTCAACCGTGCCGGCGTCGCCCTGATCCAGGAGGATTACGAAGGCTTTTTCGACTTTGCCGGGCGCCTGATGCGTAGGCAGGAACTGGATGGTGACTGGAAGCAGAACTACCTCTCATCTATGGTCCGTGCGATTCCGGAACCGATGCTCAAGGAGTGGAAAACCCAGCTGCTTGCGCTTTGTGCGGAGGCGACCCTCAGCCATCCCGGGCATCTGGGCCTGCATGCTTTCCGGCAGACTGTCGCCCATTTCACGGGGGATTACGCGGAGGTCATCGCCGAAGCGGAGACGATTATCTCCCTTTCCGGCGGAGATCCCGATACCCGCGAATCGATGCTCCAGATTATCGGGGACGCCTATATGGAGATGGGAGACAACAAGCGTTGTTTTGCCGCGTATGAAAGCGTGCTGAAGTTGAATCCCGGAAATATCGCCACCCTGAACAATTACGCCTATATGCTCTCCCTTGCGGGGAAACAGCTCGGCAAAGCCCTCAAGATGAGTGAAAAGACCATCGCCGCAGAACCGGAGAACGTGACCTATCTGGATACCTACGGCTGGATCCTGCACCGTATGGGGCGCAACGCCCAGGCCAAGGAGGTCTTCAAGAAAGCGATGATTTGCGGAGGCCGTCAGCAGAAGGTGATTACCGCCCATTATGTCGCCGTTCTCCGCGCGCTCGGAGAGACAGACCTTGCGGACTACTATGAATCCCTTTCCGCCCGATGAGACACTTTCCCGCCCTCCCGGTCATACTCTGCATCCTCCTGTTTCCGCGACTTTCCACCGCGCAGGATACGGCTTCCCAGACACAGGCGATAGCGAAGCTGGAAAAGGAAATTTCGGCGCTGGAATCCCAGATCAAGGCCAATGACCGGCAGAAAGCTTCGGAACTTTCCACGCTGACGCTTGTCCAGAAGAAGGTAAGCGCCCGCCGGAAACTCATCAAGGAGAATGAACGGCAGATTGCCTCGCTGGACGGAGATATCCGGGTCAAGCAGCAGGAAATCAAAACCCTGAGCAATCGTCTGGACACGCTTTCGGTCTATTACGCCCGTCTGGTGAAGGGCGCGTACCGCAACCGGGACTACCGCCTTTGGTATCTGTATATCCTGAGCGGCGAGAATCTGGCCCAGTCGGTGCGGCGCTTCGCCTACCTGCGCAACCTGTCCGTACGCATGAACGAGCAGGCGGCGAAAATCCGCGAGACGCGCAGCGAACTGGAGGAACAGCAGGCGCAGATTGTGGTGATGCGCGATGAAATGGGACAGCTCAAAAAAGAGCACGAGGCGGCGTTGGGGCAACTGAATGCCGAGGAAGCGCATTCCCGCCGCATTATCGACAATCTCCAGCGCGATAAAAACAAGTATAAGAAAGAGATCGGTGCCAAGCGCAGGCAGGTGGACGCGCTGAACCGGGAAATCGCCCGCATCATCGAGCAGACGATGGCCGCCGACAAGAAAAAAGGCGCAAAGCAGCCGGTCGATTATACGTTGAGCGGGGAATTTGCCGCCAACCGGGGAAAACTTCCCTGGCCCTCCGACGGAATCGTCGTGGAGCATTTCGGAAAGCACAGGCACTCGGTCTATACGGATATAGAGATGCCGCCGTGCAACGGGGTTACGATCGCAACGGCGCACGTCGCCCCCGTCTGGTCGGTATTTGACGGGGTGGTAAGGCGTGTCGGCGTCCAGCCCGGCTATAAACTGTGCGTGCTGGTCCAGCACGGGAGCTATTATACCTTCTATTGCAAACTGGGCGCCGTGAACGTGAAGGCGGGGCAGAAAATCAAGACCGGCGACCTTATCGGGACTGTCGATACGATTGCCGGTGAAACCCAGCTCCACTTCCAGCTCTGGGAGGGACGCTCGCTGCAAAATCCCGAAGAGTGGCTGCGGGGCCGTTAGTATTTGAAATTGATCCGGTATTGGACCGGAGCGGCGACACCGGTTCCTGTCGCCCCCATCCTTAATACGCCTTCCGGCGCGGAGGGGCAGGCTGCGGATTTGTCGATAAAATAGGGTTCGATATAGGCGTTGCGCCCTTTTGCCCGCTTGCCGTTGACCACGGGATAAGCATGATAACAGAAGAAACGGTCTCCGGCCTTGTCCCTGAGGAAAAAGGCATGTCCGGCGCCGCGCAGGTGCCCGCTGCCTGCGGAGGTGAAAATCGGATTTTCATCGTACTTGATCCAGGATGCGGTCTGCAGCGGATCGGCATAATCGCCATTCTCGCGCCGGAGTGTCAGCTGGCCCAGGCCGTAGTCGGACCAGTAACCGCTGCCGCTATAGGTAAGGAAAATCTCTCCGTTGTCGCCATAGACCGCCGTCCCGCCCTCGACTACGCGCGGATGGGTCTGGCTGGATCCGTGGAATTCCCATTCCTGCGTCGGCGTGGTGATCAGACCGCTTCCGCCCTCCAGCTGCCAGGGGGAAGAAATGCGGGAAATCATGATTTTCTGGTAGAATTTACCCAGTCCTTCGCCGCGGCCGGTTTCCTCTACCCAGGTAAGGTACACGCCCCGGTAACGGCCGTCGGGAATCCGCAGGAGGCTGGGGCCGACACACCAGTCGCTGAGGATCCCGCCGTCCGGACGAAGGAAGGGCTGGGTCTGGCCCTTTACGCCCGTCACGGGGCTTGCATAAGGGCCGTCAACCTTTCCGCTTTTGGATTTGAGTACGACCATGTGGATGTCCTTGCTGCTGACTTTCCCGTCGATAACGGTCTTTTTACGCAGCGCAAAGAACAGATACCAGCCGGACATCCCCGGGAATTCCTCTTCGGAAAAATAATGGAGTTCCGGAGACCAGGTGCCGTTGATGGTGGCGTCCGGGCCATAAATATCGGTCACCGTGGGGTCGCAGGCGGAATCGTAAATGATGTTCTCCTGGGTGGGATGCTCGTCCGTCGTCAGGCGGGCGAGGGATTTATCCTTGATGAGGGCCAGTCTGGAGGACCCGGTCATGGTAATGTAAAAATTCCCGTCTTCATAGACGAGGCAGGGGTCGGCGCAACTGGTCCGGACCAGGGTGGTATTCAGCGGTCTCCCGCCGGTGAGCGTCAGCCATGCAAGGCTTGCCGCGATGAGGGGGGCAATCTTTTTCATTTTACCTGGATTTGGTCAAAAACTTTTTCACAATAACCGCAGGACGTGCATTCCCGGCTGCAGGCTGAAACCTTTTGGGCCCAGTCCTTCGGGAAACGCGAATTGTCAAGCATCGTGCCGTGGGCGCTGAAGGCAGGGGAAAATCCGGGTTCGAACAGATCCGGAAGATTCCCCTTGAAGGAATGCGAAACGTAGGCGTCGATAACCAGCCGCGGGCAGGCATGCTGCCGGGTGGCCAGTTTCACGAAATCTACATAAGGTTCGTACGCCGGCAGGTCTTCCGGACGGATCCACGTGGCCTTGAGCAATTCCGGAAGGTTTTCCTTCCTGGCATACATCGTCCAGCAGAGGTGGGGGTTGAAGCCCGGTACCCGGATCTGGTCCTGTGCTGCGGCGCTGTGGGCGACGAGGTTGTCATGAAAGGTCTGCCAGGGGCAGTTGCGAAGGCATCCAGAGTTCGCCAGGATACCGACTTTTTTGCCGTTCCCGCGTGCCCAGTCGCTGAAACGCCGGACCGTATCGAGGTTCCGCTGGACGTCCCGTCCGATGTAGTAGGAATCGAACCAGGGCGCGAGATATTTCATCGCCTGCAGCGTCATCAGCCGCATATTGACCGATGCGCGCACTTCGATTTCCGGGAAGCGCTTTTTAAGCGTAGCCGCGATGAAGGGGGAAGCGGTGGTGACGATATCCGGCTTGCAGCCCCAGCCGTCCAGTTTTCCGATGAGTTCCCGGATATGCATTTCAAGCCCGAGAGAGGCCGCCATCCTGCCGTAACAGTTCGCGTTCAGCAGCAGGTCGAGCCGCCGGCCGCCACCTCGCAGCGCCGTGAGTTCTTCCTGCAGGACTTCCGTCAGCGTTTCTTCATCTTCCTCCTCCCCGAAACCCAGAAGAGGCCTTCCGCTGGGTTCGTTCACCCAGGGGAAATAGACCTCTTCAATTTCTGGATAGGACAGGACGGTTTCCGAGAAACGCCCGCCACCGCTACGGTGCCAGTACCCGACAGCCAGATGCATGGCGCTAATCCATCATCGGATTATACGTCAGGCCGGCCGCATTGACCTTGGGCCCGTCGTCCTCGGAAGGTACGCCGCTCAGGCCCGCCGCCGCCGCGCTGCCGTAATTTTCCTTGGCGTTGTACTCGGTCATGGCATTGTGCGACTCCACGCCGGCGCCTTTCATATAATAATCGTAGATTTCCGGCTCGATTTCGTAAGGCTTCGAGCGGTCGATGCGCCAGGGTTTTTCTCCGGGTTTGCGGAACTGGTTGCGGAAAGTCTTCAGCAGTTTTCCGCGCTGTTCGAGGTGGATCATGCAGGCGCGGGTGCAGCCGGCGGCACCTTCGATGGCGCGGCCGTAACCGTACTGGCGCGGATATTCCGCATCGAAGGGGTTCTGCAATTTGTCCGATCCGCCCTGTAGTCCATGTTCACAGGCCATTTCATCCAGTTTTCCCCATTCGACCTCATGCCCGGCGAGTGTTACCTTCACGGATTCATTCATCGAAATCGCGTTGCCCGCACAGTTGCGCACGCAGAGTTTGCAGCGGTCGCAGATATGGCCCTCGTAGATGGGATCGGGTTCAAGTTCGGCATCCGTAAGCAGCACGACGAAGCGTACACGGGGGCCGAATTCCGGGGTCAGGAAGACCTTGGACCAGCCGAATTCTCCCATTCCCGCCAGATAGGCGGCGATACGGAAATGCACCAGCACGTCCGGATGGGGTTTCCCGGGCGCGACGGGACGGCTCCAGCCCTCGCGGAACTTCCCCGTTACCGTATTCACCGATTCTCCGCCGTTGGCGTTGATGAGGGGCACCACTTCGTAGCCGTGGTCCTCCATAAAATTGCAGAAGGGCCACATGACCATCGGTCCCCATACCTGGTTCAGTGCGGCGTAGCCCATCGTCGGGTACGTGGAGAAAAGTGTTCCCTCTTCGATGCCGCGCAGCGAACCGCGGGGAATGCGGAAGCCGAAGACGATGAAGGATTTTGCTCCGGGAAAGATGTATCTGGGGTCATTTTGTTTGGGAGCTCCCTCCCATCTTTCCATGTTGCCGATTCCGACAAGGTCGGCGCCGAAGCGCTTTGCCGCTTCTTTCACTTCGGCACTGGTAAGTTCACGATCGTACATATCAATATTTGTTTTCGCAAATATATTTTTAAATCCGATAATGTTGAACAAAAATAGCGGATGACGATGAATTTTTGTTGTTTCTTCAATATTATTGAATTATATTTGCCTTATGATACAAGTTCTCGACCGTGCCTTCGCGATTTTGGAGTACCTCTCCGCCGAGAAAGGCGAAGGGGTTACCCTGTCCAAAATCGAACAGGCCTGCAGCATCCGGAAAACCACGCTTTCCAATATTCTCAAATCCCTCGAGGAACTCGGTTATGTTTCGCATCCGGCCAAGCGGAAAGGGTATTCCCTGGGATATAAGGCTTTTTCCCTGGCCGGCCCGAAATACATCTTCGACAAACTGACCGAGGTCTCCCGGGACGAGATGAAACTGCTGTCCGACGTTTTCTCGGAAACGGTCGTGCTGGCTTCCCTGAGGGAGGCCCGGCGGGTCGTGCTGTCCGTGCTGGAATGTAAGGAAGGGATAACGGCGCACATCTCCCATTCGGAAGATGTGTATATGTCCGCGACGGGACGTGTCATGCTCGCCTACTCGTCACCGCATGCGGCGGAAGCGATTATCGGGCAGGCGGGTCTGCCCTCGGAGGAGGCCTGGGCGGGAATATCGACGCAGGAGGCCCTGCGCTCCGCGCTGGCGCAGATCTGCGCGGAGCGGGTGGCGATTACGACGGATCACAAGGAGATCGTGGGCATCGCCGTACCGGTCCTTGTGGCGGGACAGGTCGTCGGTGCCATCGGCGTATGCATTCCCCGTTTCCGTTGTACGACGGGAAAGACGACATTGATTTTCAATGTCCTGGAAGAATGTGCAAACAGTATCGGAAATAAATTCCTCCTGTGAGGTCAAAGATTGGGGTTGAGCGCCTTCCAGTCTTTTACCGGAGGGATGATTCCCAGTTCCACAATCTCGTCGCGCATCTTGCAGAGGTGCTCGTAAGAGGCTTTCAGCTCGGCCATTTCCGTTGCCGTCCCCAAGGGACAACTGTAGTGTACTCCTTCTGCATCGATGACGGTGGGCATGGCCATCATCACGTTCTTGAAGCCGCATTTGTCGCAATCCACATAGCAGCCTGCGGGCCAGGTGAACTTTTCGCCGCCCATGGCGGCTTCTATCATCTTGACCGCGTTGTAAGCCGGACTCTGGAAGGAACTGCGGCCGCGCAGTTTGATGATGTTTGAACCGCCCTGTACGGTATTGTGCTTGATGGCTGCCCAGGCTTCTTCGCCGATGCTCATTTCGCAGAGCGGTTTTCCGTCAATCTGCGCACCGGATGCGAATACCGCCATCGCTTCGCCGTGTCCGCCATAAGTGCGGGCCCCGGTCACTTTGCACTGCTGTACGCCGAAATGGGCCGCAAGCGCTTCCTGGAGCCGGGTGCTGTCCAGCGCGGCGAGCGTCGTCACCTTTTCGGGGGACAGGCCGGAATGCAGGAGGACGACGAGCCCGGTGAGGTCGGCGGGGTTGAAAATCACCACGATATGTTTTACGCCGGGACAGTACTTCCTGACATTTTTACCGAAATCTTCCGCTATCTGGCAGTTTCCTTTCAGCAGGTCTTCGCGGGTCATGCCTTCCTTGCGGGGAGCGCCGCCGGACGAGATGATGTAGGCGGCATCCCGGAACGCGACTTCAGGGTCGGTGGTCCAGGTAATGTTTGCACCCTCGAAGGCACAGTGGTCCATTTCTGCCACAACGCCCCTGAGCCCGGGCTCATAGACGTCGTAGAGGCAGATATTGGGAGTCAGCCCGAGCATCAGGGCGGACTGCGCCATGTTGGAGCCGATCATGCCGGCCGCGCCGACGATGGTAAGTTTTTCGGTAGTTAAATATTTCATAATCAAATAAAGTTTTTCAAAGGTGCTGCAAATTTACAAAAAAACGTTATATTTGCCACAGATTTGATAACGTAGAAATGGAGCCTCCCAGTTCTGTCATAGGTACCAAAAGTACGGAGTCCGCGTCGGACGATCCGTTATTGCGTTGTATTTTTTTGATTTTTATTCCCCGGCAGTAGCCCTGTCGGCAGATATTGTTTATGGCACTGTTCCTGAAAAAAGAATTTGAAGAAGACGGCACCCGATTAGGCGTGTGGCAGATTTCCGAGACGGAAACGCAGCTGCGCGCGATGACTTCCATCCCCTCTGACGAACTGGAGGAGATATCTTTTATCAAAAGTGAATCCCTGCGCAAGCAGAAACTGGCGGTCCGCGCCCTGCTGGATGTCATGTTCGAGGAAAAGGTCTATCTGAGTCACCATGACAACGGGAAGCCCTATATTGAGAACAATGCCGTCAACATCAGTATCACGCATACCGACAAGTACGTTGCCATCATCCTGCACGAATCGGAGGAAGTGGGGATAGACTGCGAATCCCTTGACCGCGATTTTTCCGCTGTGGAGAAGAAAGCCCTTTCCGAGGAGGAAATCGATGATCTCGACGATGAAAAGCGCAACGAGCAACTGGCCATTTACTGGTGCGCCAAGGAAGCCGTTTACAAGAAAATGTCGCAGTACAAGGTAGATTTCGCCGAGCAGATCGAAGTGGAGTCTTTCCGTGTGCGGGGCGAAGGGGAAATCGAAGCGACCTTTACCCATAAGGACGGCTACGAAGAGGACCTGGAACTCCAGTACATCACCTTCGACCGCCACGTCCTTGTCTGGGCGAAGTAATCAACTGTAGCTAAAGCGCTTGAATTTGCGCGACTGAAAGTCCGGTAGCTTTGGAGATTTGTTCCATTGGAAGGCCCATATCGCGGAGGTTCCGGGCAACATCGGCGCGACCTTTGGCCTCGCCCTCGTTGAAGCCTTCCTCCCGGGCCCAGGCTTTTTGTGCGATGATATCGATTTCAGTTCTCATAATGCTCTCGTATTTGTGCTGCGTCGCCACGTCCATATTGGCG
>JAFSVL010000087.1 GCA_017445015.1 Bacteroidales bacterium
GATGCCCTTCAGCACGTCATACTTCTCCAGATAGGAAGGAACGTGGCAGGCCACGAAGTCAGGCGTGCTCACCAGATATGGAGCGTGGATGGGCTGCTCGCCGAAACGCAGGTGCGAGCAGGTGTATCCTCCCGACTTCTTGGAGTCATAGTCGAAGTAGGCCTGGCTGTAAAGGCTCGTGTGCGTTCCGATAATCTTGATGGTATTCTTGTTGGCGCCCACGGTGCCGTCGGAACCCAGTCCATAGAACTTGCATTCGGTGGTCCCGGGCTTCACGATGGAAATCTCGCTCTTGACGGGCAGGCTCTTGAAGGTGACGTCGTCCACGATGCCGATGGTGAAATCGTTCTTGGGCTTCTTGAGCTCGAGGTTGTCGTAAACGGCGATGATCTGTGAAGGGGTGGTATCCTTGGAGGACAGTCCATAACGGCCGCCCACGATGAGCGGAGCGTTCTCCACGCCCTGGAAGAGGGTCTTCACGTCCAGGTAGAGCGGTTCGCCGGGAGCGCCGGGCTCCTTCGTGCGGTCCAGCACCGCGATCTTCTTGACGCTCTTGGGCAGGGCGGCCTTGAAGTATTTCGCGGAGAAGGGACGGTAGAGGTGCACGGAGACTACGCCGTACTTCCTGCCCCGGGCGGCGAGGTAATCGATGGTCTCCTTGATGGTCTCGGTGACGGAGCCCATGGCGATGATTACACATTCGGCATGCTTGTCGCCGTAGTAGTCGAAGGGACGGTACACACGTCCGGTAGCCTCGCTGATTTCCCCCATATAGCGGGCCACGATGTCGGGAACGGCATCATAGACCTGATTGCGGGATTCGACCGCCTGGAAATAAACGTCGCCGTTCTGCGCGGTGCCGCGGGTGACGGGGGATTCCGGGGTCAGCGCACGCTGGCGGAAATTCTCGAGCGCCTTCTCGCTCACCATCGAGCGGAGCAGGTCCTCGTCAAGCGCTTCGATTTTCTGGATTTCGTGGGAAGTGCGGAAGCCGTCGAAGAAATGCAGGAAAGGGATGCTGGACTTGATGGTCGAAAGGTGTGCGACCGCCGCCATGTCCTGGGCTTCCTGGACGGAGCCGGAAGCCAGCATCGCGAAGCCCGTCTGACGGCAGGCCATCACGTCCTGATGGTCTCCGAAGATGGAGAGGGCGTGCGAAGCGAGCGCACGGGCGGATACGTGGAAGACCGAAGGAAGCATTTCTCCGGCAATCTTATACATGTTCGGAATCATCAGCAGGAGACCCTGCGATGCGGTGAAGGTGCTGGTCAGCGCTCCGGCCTGGAGAGACCCGTGCACGGCTCCGGCGGCTCCGGCCTCGCTCTGCATCTCGGTCACCTTGACCTTTTCTCCCCAGAGGTTCAATTTACCCTGTGCGGCCCATTCGTCGATGTTTTCCGCCATCGTGGAAGAAGGCGTAATGGGATAGATCGCAGCATGTTCGCTGAAGAGATACGCGATGTTGCTGGCGGCCTGGTTACCGTCACAGGTGATGAATTTCTTTTCTTTTGCCATTGTTTTGTGTGTTATAAATATTTGTTTATTGGATTCCGTTGATTGCGATCCCTTCGCGTCCGGCACCGATTTTCCGTATCAGCCCCTGCAATACATTTCCGGGACCGATTTCGGTGAATTCCGTGGCGCCGGCATCGAGCATGCCTTCCACGGAAGCCGTCCACCGCACGGGCGAGGTCAACTGCCGCAGCAGGTTCTCCTTGATGCGTGCCGGGTCGGTTTCCGCTTTTGCGCTGACATTCTGGTACACGGGGAAAGCGGGGGCGCGGAAGGGCGTTTCTTCGATTGCTGCGGCGAGCGCGGCCCGGGCCGGTTCCATCAGCGGAGAATGGAAGGCGCCGCCTACGTTCAGGGGCAGCGCGCGGCGTGCACCGGCCGCTTTCATCGCAGCGCAGGCGCGTTCTACGGCCTCTTTTTCACCGGAAATGACGATTTGCCCGGGGCAATTGTAATTGGCGGGAACGACGATGCCTTCGGTCCCGGCGCAGATTTCCTCCACGGTTTTGTCGGGAAGCCCGATGATGGCGGCCATCGTGCCGCTGACCTGTTCGCAGCAGGTCTGCATCTGCCCGGCACGGATCCGGACGAGGCGCAGGCCGTCTTCGAAACTGAATACCCCGGCAGCCGCAAGCGCGGAGAATTCGCCGAGGGAATGTCCGCCGGCCATGTCCGGACGCCCCAGGCCGCTGCAGAGTGCCAGGACGACCGAATGCAGGTAGATGGCGGGCTGGGTGACATGGGTGCTGCGCAGCTCTTCCTCCGTCCCTTCGAACATGATTTTCAGGATGTCAAAACCCAGTATCCGGGCGGCATCGTCCATCAGGCGTGCAGCCTGTCGGGAGCTCTCATACAGCGATTTGCCCATTCCCGTGAACTGGGAACCCTGGCCGGGGAATACGAAGGATTTGTACATATGCACAAATGTACGAAAAAATCATCACAAATGATGATGGTCTTCCTGATTTTTTTTGTAAATTTGCACGCCGTTTCCGGTATGCCCCTGTAGTTTAATGGATAGAATTTCGGATTCCGGTTCCGACGATAGGCGTTCGATTCGCCTCGGGGGTACGAAAAAGCCTTGCGCGCGCAAGGCTTTATTCGTACCCTGACTTTGTCTATTGCGGGGGCGGACCCCCTCAAACTCCCTTAAATGCTCTGGATAAACTCTTCCAGCAGATCTTTGTGGTAGCCGGGGAGGAGGATGTGGTGGTTGCCGATGGGGCGGGTGAGGAAGTAGCGGGCGTCGGCGGGGGAGAGGCGCACGCAGACCTGGGTGCGGCAGAGATTGTCTTCGTAACTGTTCCGGAGCACTTCGCCCTCCGCGATGAAGCAGCGCGTCAAATCGCCGGAAACCTTGAAGACCGTGACCGGCCCGAGGGGAAACTCCCCGTGCAGGCCTACGCCGATGCCGGATTCGAAGTGCGTGTCATACGCAATCCGCGTGGGAATGTCCAGGGCAATGGTGCAGTGGGCGAACAGCAGCTCGCCGCTTTCCGTATCGATGCGGGAAGGATTGGCCTGGAAGCCGGTACAGCCGGTGAGCGCACGCGCCATCATCATACTCAGGAGCGCGGGAACGTCGCCCTCGCAGGAAGCGGGAACGCCCTCCGCATTCAGGCGGGCCAGCGCGACGCAGCCGGTATTGCGGACGCGGGTCAACAGGTCGAAACAGCGGAGCGTAAGCGCACCGATGCCGTATTCCCCGACCATCTCCTTCAGCGCCCCGTAAATCTGCAGGGCTCCGGGATAGTAGGGCCGCACCTTCTCCGGCAGCGGAGTGTCCGGCGATGCAGCGGGCTGCCGCTGCGCCGCTTCCACCAACGCGTCGATGGGAAGGTCCGTGAACCCGACCCCCAGTCGCCGCGAAACGGCCTCCCGGTCCACGGTGCTGGCAATCAGCCAGTCCGAGGGCTGCCCGATCAGGGCAATCCGGCTGTCCCGCAACTTGCGGCGAGCCTCCGCCACCCGGGCCAGCCGTCCGATACGCGCCCGCAGCGCGGCCCCGCTCCCGTGCAGGACTTCTCCCGGAAGCCCCTGCAACTGCAGGTAGGAAAGGATTTCCAGCGATGCGGCCAGCGAGTTGCTTTTCCCGGAGGTCAGCAGAAAAAACTTCTCGCAACCCGCCTTCAGAAGGCCGGGCAGCAGCGTCTTGAAAATCCCCTCCGCGCCGCCGGTGCGGACATAGATGAGATTCAGCGGGCGCTGCCCGAAATCCGAGAAGTCGGCGCCGCACAAATCGTAGCCTCCGGAGGGGAAAATCTCCTGCAGAAAGGCATCGGAGAGGCCTTTCACCGCAGCGGCGTCGTGCAGGCCCGAAGTAATCGTATAAACAGCAATCGTGTGCATAAAACAATCATTCAATGATCAAGCCGTCATAGGCGGGGTGGATATGCGGAGGCAGCGAGGCCTCCAGTCCGGCATGGGTGCCCAGGTAGTGCGAAAGATGGGTGATGTATCCTTCCTTCACACCGGTCCGCTGCAAAAAGTCTATCGCCTGCGGCAGTGAAAAATGCGAGTGATGGGGCGTGGGCATCACGCAGTTGATGGTCATGGCATCCAGCCCGTGCAGCTTCTCCATCTCCGTATCGGCGACGGCGGAAACATCCGTCAGGTAGGCCATTTTGCCGAAGCGGAAGCCCAGGATGGGCAGTTTCCCGTGCACGCAGCGGATGGGGACGATTTCCTCCCCTCCGATCCGGAAGGGCTGTTCATCGATGAGGTGGATGTGCCAGGTGGGGACGCCCGGGTAAAGTTCCCGCGCGAACATATAGTAAAAATGCCGTTTAAGCGCTTCCAGCACCCGCCGCTCACACCAGATATGCGGTTCCCAGCCCAGCGTCCACTGCAGGGCCCGGGTGTCGTCCAGTCCTCCGATGTGGTCCATATGCTCATGGGTCAGCAGGATGCCGTCCAGCCTTTTCAATCCCGCACGCAGGGCCTGGGTGCGGAAATCCGGACCGCAGTCCACCAATAAGTCCATTCCTGCGTAGTGTACGAGGGCCGATGCGCGCAGCCGCTTGTCCCGCGGATCCGCCGACCGGCATACTTCACACCCGCAACCGATGACCGGAACGCCCTGCGACGTTCCGCTGCCCAGTATCTCGATACGGTCTTTCATAGCGTCACTTCCGAAATCTTACCCACCAGCGCCGCTTCATACGGACGGCTGACGCGGATGTAATTGCCTGTATAACCTCCCATCATCCCGTTTTTCTCCTTCGATTCGAAAAGAACCTGCGCCCGCTGTCCCTCATGGCGCGATACAAATGCCGAATGCAGTTCCCCGCAGAGCGTTTCCAGCGCCTTCACCCTTTCCGCCTTCACCGGCCCGTCCACCTGTCCGGGCATGGATGCTGCGGGGGTTCCGGGCCTGCGGGAATAGGGGAATACATGAATGAAGGCCGGTCGTACGCTGCGGATAAACGAAAGCCCCTCTTCGAAAAGTGCATCCGTTTCCCCGGGAAGCCCCGCCATGACGTCGATGCCGAAAAAGACTTCCGGGCTGCCCGGCCGTTCAAGGGCCTGCCGGACGGCGGTTATCCTGCCCGCATAGAGCGCCGTGTCATAGCGGCGGCCCATCGCGGAGAGCAGAGCGTCGCTCCCTGCCTGGAGCGGGATGTGGAAATGCGGCTGGAATTTTGTGCCGGACGCCATCCAGCCGATGATTTCATCGGTCAGCAGATTCGGCTCGATGGATGAAATCCGATAGCGCTCTATCCCTTCCACGGCATCCAGCGCCTGCAGCAGCGTCAGGAAACTTTCGCCGGTGCTGCGGCCGAAATCGCCGGTATTCACCCCGGTCAGGACGATTTCCTTTACCCCGAGTCCGGCAATCTGCCTTGCCTGCGCCACCAGCGTCTCAACAGGGACATTGCGGCTGCCTCCGCGGGCGTAAGGAACGGTGCAGTAGGCGCAGAAATTGTCGCATCCGTCCTGTACTTTCAGGAAGGACCGGGTGCGGGAGCCGCTGGACCAGGCGGGAAAAATACCGCCGTGCTCCGGGATGCGCAGTCCCAGCAACTCCGGGACGACGGCCTCTTTTTCATGGGCTCCGAATACGCGCCAGACCCCTTCGATCCCTTCGAGTTCCTCCCGGCGCAGTGCGGCCGAGCACCCCGTAACGGCGATTCTGGCTTCAGGATTGACGCGATGCACCTTGCGGATGAGGTTGCGTGTCTTCGCGTCGGCGACCGCGGTTACCGAACAGCTGTTGATTAGGTAGATGTCGGCCCCGGAACTCCAGGAAACGATTTCCGCTCCGGCCTGTCGCAACGCCCGGGCGTAGGTGTCGGTTTCGGCGTAATTGAGTTTACATCCGAGGGTGAGCAGCGCAGCCTTCATCGTGCCAGAAGTAAAAATACGCAGGGGCGCTTCCCGATGACAAAACCGCTTTGCCGCCACCGGGCGACCGTCCGGGTCAGCAGGGTTTGCGTGGGGAGCGTCAGATCCGCCGCGATGCAGAGCCGCACGGTGGGGGAGAGCCCTTTCAGCAGGTCTGCGAAAAGCGTGTCGTTGCGGTATGGCGTTTCAATGAAAATCTGTGTCTGGTGCAGTGCGGCGGATTGTTTTTCCAGTTCCCGGACGGCCCTGGCCCGTTCTCCTTCCTTGACGGGCAGATAGCCGCGGAAGGCAAAGGACTGTCCGTCGAGGCCGGAGCCCATCAGGGCCAGCATCAGCGATGACGGTCCGCTCAGCGGGATGACGGTGATGCCTGCCTCGTGGCACAGGGCGACCAGGGCGGCGCCGGGGTCCGCTACGGCGGGAAGCCCTGCTTCGCTGAGGTACCCTACATCCCGGCCGTTTTCGAAGAGGGGCAGCAGCGCGCGGACTTCCGCTGCGGTGGTATGCTCGTTGAGCGTGTGGAATTCCAGCGTGTCGATGTGCCCCTTCAGCCCGGCGGCGGAGAGGTAACGGCGGGCGGTGCGTACTTCCTCCACGACGAAGCAGTCCAGCCTGCATGCGGCCGCAAGGACCGGGGCCGGAATGACTTCGGCGGGATTTCCGTCCCCGAGCGGGGCGGGTATCAGATAAAGTTTTCCTTTGCTCATTGTACTCGGATGACGACCGGCTCCTGTCCGGAGGCGGTATCGTCGGTTTTCCTTTTCTTCCTGGGGGTGAAGAGGTCCCGGAAGAACTTGCCTATATGATTGAACTCCTGCTGGTAGGTGAAACCCAGTCCGTTGCGTTGTGACTGGTCCAGGTAGGAGGCGTATTCGTCCGCCGAATGGGAGAACAGTTTGACGCGGTAACGTCCCGGCTTGTCCAGTTTGACCTCGATGTCCAGGTCTCCCGCGAAATCGCCGCCCGGACTGGAGGAGGTCTTGTACTTGCGGTTTCCCATCGATCCGCTCACCACCACGCGGTTGTTGAAGAGCTGGGTGCTGACCGCCACGTCGAAGACATCGTGCCCGGCAGTGCCCTGCTGATAGCCGAATCCGAGGTCTAAAGGGATGTTCAACTTCGAGAAGACGTTGTTCACCTGGTTCATCATGACCTGCGAGAGGTTGGAATAAAGGATATTGGAACCGTTCACGACGCCGGAATTCTCACTCGGGATGAAAGTGCCGAAAAGCAGCAGGGCGACGAATTGCTTCTGAAGTTTGTCTTCGGTATTGAGTGCGGCCTGTACGGACGATTTGGTGGCGGGGTCGAGGTCCGGGACATCGATGCTGAACGAAGCCTTCGGGTTCCTGAGTTTGTCGGTAATCTGGATGCCGCAGTTCTCATGCCGGCGGATATTGGTCGAGGTGGAATCGGCAATCAGCGAGGAGAGGCTGGTGCTTAATTTATAGGTGGCCTTGACATTGAGGTCCGTATTCTCCAGCGAGCCGCCGAAATTGATGGAACTGCCGTCCTCCAGGACAAATTCTTTTTTCAGCAATCCCGGAATCTCGTAATCGAAGCGGCCGGATTCTATATTGTAGGTCCCCACCATGAGAAGGTCGTCCGAGCCGGCGGGAAGCGTCAGTACGATGTCCCCGTCCCCGTTGGCGGACAAGCCGCTGCCCGATTCCGCGTCGATGGGCATATTGATGGTCACCTGGGGACTGACGAGCAGATGTGCCTTGAGATTCATCCTGCCGGCGCCTTTGATTTCTTCCGACCGGTTTTCGAAGGCGAGCAGTTCCTCGTCGATTTCCTTGCGGACGGCGAAAGTCAGGAGCCCGTTGTTGTCCTTGAGGACGGGCGAGTCTGAACTGATGGTCACATTTCCGGCACGCGAAGAACGGGCCTCCGCATCAATCTGCAGATTGCCCGTAGGACCGCTGACACGGGCGTTCCCGCTGGCGAAAAGGCGGCCGTAAACCCCAAGGCCGCCATCTCTTGGCGTATCCAGCAGCTCCATGTCATCGAAATGCAGGGAGGCGTCCAGGCGCATGTCCTTGAAACGGTTCCAACTGATTCCTCCGTCGAGCGTTGCTTTCTCTCCCTCGGCGTCGCTGACGCGGACCCGCTCGCAGAATACACCGTCGTCGTCAATGCGGATGGGCCCGTCGAAGCGGTATCCTACGCCGGTAAAGGCAATCCTGAGCAGCGCATCGTCCAGGCGGGCATTCCGGCTGGAGATGCTGATGTCATCGAGGGGACCTTCGGCCATCAGATGGCCGCTGACGGTCCCGCCGGTTTCGCTGAAGAGCGTCCGGAAGAAGGGACCGAGGACCCCGATATTGAGTTTGTTGAGTTCCAGGTCCGCGCTGACGGTTTTCCGGGAGGGATTGAACCAGCCGTTTCCGTCGATGCACTGGTAATGTTCCAGATTGTTCTGGAGGTTGAAGTCGAGCCGTCCCGCCTTGTCGTTCCACTGGCTGTGCAGCTGGATACCTCCCGCATCCACGCGGTTGAGGCTCAGGTCTTCGCAGAGCATCCCGAGCGTCAGGCGGATGCGCTGGTCGGAGAGGGGAGAAATGAATACGGCATCGGCGGAAAGGCTTCCCCCCAGTCCGTAGGTCCCGTGCGTAAGCCGGTCAACGGTCTCCAGGTCGAAGTTCTGGACAAACAGTCTGAGGGTATCCTGACGGTCGGGCGACAGGGCTCCGTCGATGCGGATATGCTGCTGGTTGCAGTCCAGGCTGAAGCGGTCCAGGGCGATGCGTCCGTTTCCCAGCCGGATTTCGGATTCGCCAAGCGTCCACAGGTCCGGACCCAGGATAAAACGGGAGTGGCGCGGCCGTACGCAGAAACTAAGTCTCCCCTGGTCATCGCACAGCACTTCTCCTTCTGCCCTAAGGCTCCCGCTATGCTCATAGGCATCGTCATAACCACTGGCTTTGGCATAGGAAAGATTCAAACCGACGATATTGTCGTCCGCTGAGGCCTGAATCCGGTTTCCTTCCAGTTTCAAGCCTCCCAGTTCCGCTTCTGCCGCCTGGAGTTCCGCCTGGAGCCTTCCGTCCCGGTTGTCGGCATTGAGGACGATATCCTTTGCGCGGAATTCTCCCGCGATGATGCGCCCCGAACGCATCCGGGCCTCGATGAGCCCGTCCCTGTCCGTCCGGGCGTTCAGGCTTGTCCCGCGCTCGATGTACATGGCGGGGTAGAGAAAATCCAGCAAGTCCCGCGTGCTCCCCGTCGTGAGGCTCAGGCTGGAGGCAAAGGGTTCCAGGTCCTCTTCAGAGGGCGTTTCTCCGCGGGCCAGCAGGGGGATTTCCACGCCGACGGTCTGTGCCAGCAGGGCGGGGAAGAGGTCCTGGATTTTCTTTTCGGAACGGAGGCTTCCTTCCAGGAAAGAGGACTGGAAGCCGAGACGGTTGTCGCTGCCGGAAGCCAGATAATCGGCGTTCACATCCCCCAGGATATGTACGCCGGTGCTGTCGGTCAGGTGCAGGTTCCCCAGTTTAAGGGCGGCGCGGCTGTTGCCCTCGTCTTCCATTTCCATGTGTCCGTCGATGCTGAATGCAGCGCGCGAGAGGCCTTCGTGGATATCGATGCCGAAGGCATGCAGGTCCATCTCACCGATGACTCCCGCGATGTCGTAACGTCTCGTGCGAAGCGCTTCGTCATAGCGGCATCCGCCGTCGGCGCTGAGGCGGCAGGCCGGATCATCGACACGCAGGGACGCATTGAAGTCCTTTCCGTCTATGTCGCCGGATGCCTGGATGTTGCGGAAGTTATGCCCGATGAGCCGGACGGAAGCGATATGGCAACTGTCGATCCGCCCGCGGAGATTTTCGCTGTCCATCCTGATTCCGCCCCTCACATCTGCAGTGATCGGGCCGACGGCTTCCGACCTGAATATGGCGCCCAGACCCAGCCCCTCCGTGCGGACGTGCGCATCCACGGATGCGGCCTTCCCGCCTGCGATATCGCGCAGATTCGACTGGACACGCAGTTCCCCGATTCCCGATTGCAGGGAAAGTTCTTCGCTGAAGTTGTCGATATGCCCGTGAGTATGGCTGTTGAGGATAAACCGGGTATCGGGCAGGACACCGTCGAGATTGACCTTTTTACCGCCGGAAAAGTGGTTGATGAAGCGGTTGATGCCGCTGCTGTTGAAGCGCCAGTCGCTGAGGCGGACATCCATGCGGATGTCGTCGATATCCGGAAGGCCGTCCCCCCGTGCGTCAATCGTCCCGCTTACGCGGCTCACCGTGTCGCGGAACTGAAAATTGCTGACGGACAGATGCCTGACGGGTCCGTCCACCTCTGCGTTCTGCAATTGCAGTACTGCACCGTTGTTTTCGAAAAAAGGTGAAAAATAGCGAAGCGTGCGCAGGGCGAAGAGGCTGGGTGCCACCTTCCCGCTAATCCGTACTTCGTCCAGAAAATTTTCCCAGGCATAACCGTCGGCGTAACTGAAAAGCAGCAGGGGAAGGTAAACGTCGGAATCTTCCTCCACAACCCTCAGATTCGTGATGCGGGCCTCTCCGCGGCCGACGAGTGCCGTTCCTGCGATATGGGAACAGCTGAACCCGCTTTTCTCCCTGAGCCGGATATGGTCCGCCACGCCGCCCATCCTTCCGCCGTTGAATTTCAGCGCATGGACCCTGGCGTCAAGGCTGACATCCAGGTCTTCCCAGGCCATCTCGACAGGCTGGCGTGCAGCCCTGAAGTCCTCATAGCCGAAAATCGTCATCCTGTAACGGAAATCGTCCAGACGTACGCGGCGGATCTGGAAGATGTCGCTGGTATCGACGGGCTCGTCCGCCGGAGGCGACCCGATGCGGAAAATCCGCATCAGGTTCACGGGGTAAAGGCTGTCGGGCTCTACGGCAATGTGCAGGTAACCTCCGTCTATCGCCACGCGCCCGAGCCGCAGGGCACCCTTGCGGAGCAGGCTGCTGAGGTAAATGTTCGCGCTTACCTTACGGGCGCTGAAGAGCGTATCGACTGGCGGGAAACAGTTCCCGTCGGTCTGGTAGGGACGGGCGTCCGTGATGACGACGTCGTTCAGGACCACGGCGCTCAAAGGCAGGATCTTGATCTTTGAGAAGGTGACGCCGCCGTCGAATGTCCCTTCCAGTTTCCGCGTAACATATTCTGCGATCCCCGTTTGTACGGCGGGAAGTTGCAGCGACAACATCGCGGCAGCGAGCAGGAGAAGCAGGCTTCCGGCGATGATGGCGAATATGCGGGTGCGGCGTCTGATGGCGGTGTCGTTTTTACTCAATCCTACAAATATAATAAGAAAATTGCTATTTTTGCACAGCGGCTTTCGCAGGGGTACGATTGTCCCCGTGAGCGTCGCGGATTCGGTGCGAAAAATGAGATAAAATGGCAGATATCATTCTGGGAATTGAATCTTCTTGTGACGATACATCGGCGGCCGTGATGGTGGACGGGGAACTCCGCTCGAACGTGATAGCCAGCCAGGACGTACATAAAGCCTATGGCGGCGTGGTGCCGGAACTGGCCTCCCGTGCCCATGAACTGAACATCGTCCCGGTCGTGAGCGAGGCCCTCAGACGTGCGGGCGTCGTCCCCGCAGAACTGAGTTGCATCGCATTTACGCGCGGTCCCGGGCTTTTGGGTTCGCTGCTGGTAGGGACGTCTTTCGCAAAGGCGATGGGGCTTGCGCTGGATATCCCCATCGTCGATGTAAACCATCTTCAGGGCCACATCCTGGCGCAATTTATCCGGCAGCCCGGTGCTGCGCGGCATGAACCGTCCTTCCCGTATCTCTGCCTCCTGGTTTCCGGCGGCAATTCGCAGATCGTGCGGGTGGACGATCCGCTCCATTATGAGATTCTGGGCCAGACGATTGACGATGCGGTGGGGGAGGCCTTCGACAAATGTTCCAAAATGCTGGGGCTGGGCTATCCCGGAGGGCCGGTAATCGACGCGCTGGCCAAAAACGGGGACCCCCTGCGCTTCCCATTTGCGAAACCCCATATCCCGGGGCTGGATTACAGTTTCAGCGGAGTCAAGACTTCGTTGCTCTATTTCGTCCGGGATGCCCTGGCCCGGGACCCGGAATTTCTGGAAAACAACAAGGAAGACCTCTGTGCGTCTTTCCAAAAAACACTGATTGATATCTTGTTGGACAAACTGGTCAAGGCTGTGCGCCAGACCGGGATCCGGGAAGTTACCGCCGGAGGCGGGGTTTCCGCCAATAGCGCCCTCCGCGAAAGGCTTGAGGCGGAAGGAAGCAGGCGGGGCTGGAGGGTGTATCTCCCGGAACGGAAGTTTACCACGGACAACGCGGCGATGATTGCGGTGGCCGGATATTACCGCTATCTGGCCGGAGAGCGCAGCCCCCTGGATGCCGCCCCCGTTTCCCGGCTTTAAGCATTTTTAGTGGGATTAATCTGATTTTTTATTATATTTGCGGCGGGAAAGTCGTACACGACCAGCTCCCTCTGAACTCCCCCAGGGCCGGAAGGCAGCAAGGGTAGGAGGTCGTAGCGGTGCGATGTGCTAAGCTTTCCCTTTTTTGTGTTTATTTCCAGAGGCGCTGCAGGAATTTCTCGCAGAAATCCGTCCAGTTGTACCACTCGTGCGCACCGGGGTTGATGGTCAGTTCATGAGGGTATCCCTTGCGCGTCAGCCGCTTGTCATAGCACTTCACCGGCAGGATGAAAAAGTCTTTGTCCCCCGTCATGACGGCATAGAGCCGCGGCGGGTCGGCAAACTGGCCCTTGAGTTTCCGTCCCAGGAAATTATAGAATTTTGAATAGGGACTGGGCATGATGTAGGAATGGATCATCGGCGAGAAGGCGCCGACATAATCGAAGGCATCGGGCCAGGTGGCGGAAATATGGATACTCTGCATCCCGCCGATGGACAGGCCCGCGAGGGCGCGGCTGCCCTTCTCGGGCCGCGTACGGTAAACGCTGTCCACAAACGCCACGACATCGCGCATAAAGGCGCTTTCGGTCGATCCGTCCACTTTGAACAGGGACTGGAAGGCATTTTTGCAACGGCCGTTGCCGTAATCTTCCTCGTTGTCGTACTGGTTGACATTCGGCAGGACGACGATACATTCCTCCATCGCCCCGATGGCCTTCAGGCTGTCGATGCGGTCCAGCAACTGCCCCTTTTCCATCCAGCTGAGTTCGTTTCCGCGGGCGCCGTGCAGCAGGTAAAGTACGGGGTAGCGGGTATCGTCCGCATAGTAATTTTCCGGCAGATACACGAACATGCGCCGTTGCTGCGGCCCCCTGACGGTGGATTTGTAGCCCATGGACTCAAGATGCCCCCGGTGGAGCGGGGACGACGGGGGAGATGGGAGCACGGCGTTCGGCAGGTAACGCGGTGAAGAACAGGAAAACAAGGCCCAGGCAAGGGGCAGAAAAGCGATAATGCGCTTAAATACTGTCGAAAATGAAGGGGAGGATGTCATCTACTCGCTCGAATTTCCAGATGGCCTTTGCGCCGACCATCAATACGCTCATGGGTTTTCCGGCCTTGGCCTGATACTGGGCCATCACCTGCCGGCAGGCGCCGCAGGGGGTGACGGGCCGGTCGGTGAGCCGTCCGTGTACGCCGCCGGCAAGGGCGATGGCACGCATGTCCTTGTCCGGGAACTTTGCCCCGGCCGCAAACATCGCCGTACGCTCTGCGCAAAGTCCGGAAGGGAATGCGGCGTTCTCCTGATTGGAGCCGCGCACGATCTGGCCGTTGGACATCCTGACCGCAGCCCCTACGTGAAAATGTGAATAGGGCGCATAGGCGTTGTTCATCGCCGCAATCGCTTCGGCCGCCAGTTCCCGGTCCTCGGCGTTCAGTTCTGCCTGAGAGGCATACTCTATAAAGTTGCTCCTGATTTCTTTCTCAGTCATATTCCGCAAATATAGGGATTTTTCGTAAATTTGCAGACCCATGAAGATTTGTGTCGGACTCTCCGGAGGCGTGGACTCCAGCGTCGCGGCCCTGCTGCTCAAGCGGCAGGGGTACGATGTCTTTGCCATGTTCATGCAGAACTGGCACGATACCGAAGGGACCCTGCACGGGGACTGCCAGTGGGAGGAAGACCGCTTCGTCGCGGAAATGGTGGCCCGGAAAATCGGCATCCCGTTTTATTTCGTGGATTTGAGCGGACCCTACCGTCAGCGCGTGGTCGATTATATGTTTGCCGAATACGGGCGCGGACGTACCCCCAATCCGGATGTCCTTTGCAATAGCGAAATCAAGTTCGACGCTTTCCTGGAGGCGGCCCGCAGGCTCGGTGCCGATGCAGTCGCGACCGGCCATTACTGCCGCCGTGACGTGGATGCGGCGACCGGGGAATACCGCTTGCTGGAAGGCATCGACCCGGGCAAGGACCAGAGTTATTTCCTTTGCCGCCTGAGCCAGGAGCAGTTGGGGGCGGCGCTTTTCCCCATCGGCGGCATGCTGAAAAGCGAGGTGCGCGCCCTGGCCGCCGAAGCAGACCTCCCGTCTGCGGATCGCAAGGATTCGCAGGGCATCTGTTTCGTGGGAAAGGTGGACCTGCCGGTTTTCCTGCAGCAGAAACTCAAAAGCGCCGAGGGAGAAGTGATTGAAGTCTTCGATGCCTGGTATGCCGATTCCCCCGCCTTCCGGCGGAAGTCGGAACTTGCCCTGCGCGCGGAATCCCTGGACGATGCGCAGTTGCTGGAACTCTCGACGCCGCCTGATTACGGCAATATCGTTTTTGAAACCGAAAGTTACCGCAGCCGTTCGGCGCATCAGCGCAAGACGCGCATCAAACCCAATCCCTGGGGCTGTATCGCCGGAAAACACGACGGCGCGCAGTTCTATACCCTGGGGCAGCGCAAGGGACTGGCCATCGGCGGGCATACGCGGCCGGTGTTCGTGATTGCGACCGATATTGCAGCGAACCGCATTTATGTCGGCGAGGGCGAAGACCATAAGGGCCTGTTTGAAAAGTGTGCGCGCATCGCTCCTGACGAAGTCCATTGGATGCGGCCGTCGCTGGCGATGAAAGCGGAGGAGCGCCTGCGTGTGCGGGTGCGCATCCGGTATCGCCAGCCTTTGCAGGGCGCCCTGCTGCTGATGCGCGAAAACGGACTTTTTATTGTATTTGATGAAGCCCAGCGCAGCGTTACGCCCGGCCAGTTTGCCGTCTGGTATGCCGATGACGGGGAAGAGGCGCCGGAGTTGCTGGGGAGTGGAGTTATTGCATGAACGGAGGAAATTATATCGGACTGGAAGGGGTGGCAAATGCCCGCGACCTCGGCGGATATGAGATGCAGGACGGCAGGCGGATCCGTCCCGGCCTGCTGCTGCGAAGCGGAAACCTGATGCGTGCGACCGAAAATGACAAGCGCCGCCTGCGCGACGAGTTCCATCTTCGGCGGATCTTTGATTTTCGTACCTATGGAGAAGTTTACCGCGAGCCTGACTGTGTCATTCCCGGGTGCAGCAATACGCTTTTGCCTACCATCGACCCGGAAATTGAGAAAAAGAGCGGCGAGGCGATGCCGAAGGAAGTTTTCCTGAACCTGGAGGCCTTCCTGCTGCGCGCCGCCAACCAGCCGATGGTCCAGCGCCTGGCCCGCAATATGTATCCCGATTTCGTATTCAGTGAATATACCCAGCTCCAGTATGCGGCGTTCCTGAGCGGAGTGCTGGCCACCAGGGACGGCGCGGTGCTCTGGCACTGCTCGCAGGGGAAAGACCGCACGGGACTCGGTGCCGCCTTCCTGCTCGCTTGTCTCGGCGCCTCGCGCGAGATTATCCTTGAAGATTTCGACCGTTCCAACGATTTCTATCGTGAAACGGTGAACCGCATGTGCGAACAGGTCCGGGCGATGGGCTGGGGAGAAGAGGAAGAAGCGGTCGTCCAGTCCTTTATCGGCGTGCATACCGGTAATTTTGAGCGTACGCTGGACCGCATAGACAGGGAATTCGGTTCCCTGCACGACTATATTGAAAACCAATTGCTGTTTTCCGAAGAGGAACAGCAGCAGCTCCGTGACCGGTATCTGTATTGACGAATAAAGCCTCCGGAACCGGAGGCTTTCTCGTGCACCCCTAGGGATTCGAACCCTAGACCCACTGATTAAGAGTCAGTTGCTCTACCAACTGAGCTAGGGGTGCAGACTCTTTATTTGTCTTTTTGGTGACTCGTTCGGGGCTCGAACCCGAGACCCCCACATTAAAAGTGTGATGCTCTACCAACTGAGCTAACGAGTCTTCCGTTGCTTTAAGGGATTGCAAAGGTAGATTATTCGCAGGAATTCTCCAAATTTAATTTCAATTTTTTTTCATCGATCAGCGGGAGCACTTTCTCGACGGGGAGCGCGACATGCACCTGTCCTGCGGCATAGCAGTCCACTTCGTAAGGATTATAGAGGAAACGGACACTGTCCGCATCAAGGCGGAAGTTCTTGTCAAGCCAGGGATTTTCCTCGCTGCCGTAGTTCCAGAATGTGTGTCCTCCGGCCTGCAGTTCGGTCTTCAGCAGGTAATCCAGCGTTTCCCGGCCGCTTTCGGTGAAAAGGGTCTCCGGACGCAGGAGGGAGCCGTCGCCGGCTTTGAAGTTGAGCCATTTTTCGGTTTCCGTACCGTGTGCGCCTCCAGAATAGTCGGAAACCAGGATCCTGTATGCGAGAATTCCGCCGCAAAGCGACACCACCTCTCCGCTTACTTTCCTGCTGTAGTTCAGCGTGTGCAGCAGGTGGTTTCCCTCCTCGCTGCCTGCGATTTCCCGGGCATCCTGCTGATAGGATTCCGAATAGGCGGACAGGCCGGCCGCTATGGCATCGGCGACGGAAAGGCGGGCATATTCCTTCCCGAGCGCCTCGCTGACGATGCTCCGGCGGATGTTCCGCAGCGATTTTCCGCGCAAGCCTTTCTGCGGAATTTCCAGACAGACGGCGGCACTGGCGCAAACGCCTTCGTCGGGGGAGAGCGCTTCGGGAACAACTTCCAGGGAGTCGCTGACCGTGGCGAGAATCAGGTCTTCGGTCGTCTCCGCCCTGCGGGTGCAGGAGGCGGCCAGCGCGCAGGCAAAGAGAATGAGGAGGAATGGCTTTTTCATACTCCGGCAGGTTTGACATACAAAATTAGAAATTATTCCTATTTTTGGAAAAACTTTTTCGGCGTGGCGCGAATCGTGATCATAGGAGCGGGGGCTGCGGGCTGTTTCTGCGCCGTTCTTCTCAAGCGGCGTTTCCCGCAGGTGCAGGTGCTGCTGCTCGAAGCGGGGCCGGAGCCGATGAAGAAACTCTCCCTGACGGGCGGCGGCCGCTGCAATATCACCAATTCCTTCGAACATGTGAGGTCCGTCGATGAAGCCTATCCCCGCGGGGCGGCCCTGATGCGGCGGGTGTTGCGCGCCTTCGGTCCCGATCAGACCATTTCCTGGTTCGAGGCGGAAGGCGTGCGCTTTACGCTGCAGGAAGACGGCTGCTATTTCCCGCTCTCGCAGGATGCCTCGCAGATTGTGCGTACCTTGAGCCGGGCGATGGCCCGCAGCGGGGTGGAACTGCGCTGCAGGAGTGCGGTAAGGCGGGTGGATGCGCTTCCCGGCGGAGGTTTCCGCATCTGCGGCGACCTCTTTACCGTCGATGCAGGGCAGGTGGTGGTCACCGCGGGCGGCAGCGTCCGTCGCGGCTTCCTTTCGTTTCTGGACCCCCTGGGGCTTGAACAGGTTCCGCCGGTTCCCTCCCTCTTTACTTTCAACGTCGGGGAATCCGCGTTGCGTGCCCTGTCGGGGACGGTGGCGGGAAAGGTAAAACTTTCGATTCCCGGTACCCGCTTTTCCGCTTCCGGAATCCTGCTCCTGACCCATTGGGGATTCAGCGGTCCTGCTGCGCTCAAACTGTCCTCCTGCGCGGCCCGGTGGCTTTCCGAGGCCCTCTATTGCACTCCGCTGCGTGTCAACTGGCTCGATATTTCGCAGCAGGACTGCCGGTCGGCCCTCGAAACCCTGCAAGGCGCCCATCCGCTCAAAACCTGCGCGAACGCCAGGATCGAAGCGCTTCCGCATCGCCTGTGGGAAGCCTTGCTGGGCTATGCCGGTATCGGCCTCCATCTGCGATGGAAGGACTTGCCGCAGCCGGCGCTCAACCGTCTCGTCCTGACTTTGACGGACTTTCCCTGCGCGATGGCGGGCAAGTATCCCCACCGGGAGGAATTTGTAACCTGCGGGGGAGTGGCGCTTTCCGAAATATCGCCGCGAACCCTTGGATCCAAACGTTTTCCCAGCCTGTTTTTTGCCGGGGAAGTCCTTGATATTGATGCGATTACCGGAGGATTCAATCTACAGGCCGCATGGTCGACGGCGCAAACCGTTGCAATGTCGCTGAAGATTGATTAACTTTGTGGCGTTCATAAATTTTGCGCATGTTAAAGAGATTTAATCCCATCGTTGACAAGAGTGCTGAAATTATCGATTTCATCATGACCTCGCCGGATATGCCCGCGGATGAAGGCCTTCGCTTCAAGATTCATCTTTCCGTGGAAGAGGCCGTAGAGAATGTCGTGGATTATGCCTACGAGGGGGGCATGGGCTGGCTGGAGGCGGGGACGCAACTGGATGAGAACGGCCCGGTGCTTACCATCATCATCAAGGATGCCGGCGTGCCGTTTAATCCGCTGGAGAAGGAGGACCCCGACGTGACGGCTTCCGCGGAGGAGCGGAAAATCGGCGGCCTGGGGATTTTTCTCTGCAAGCAACTCATGGACGGCATCTCCTACCGTTATGAGGATGGATGCAATATCCTTACGATGACAAAGCATCTTGCGCCGTCGGCGTCCTGAAGTCGGGCAATTTTTTGTAAAAATGTTTGGATTGCAAAAATATTTGCTATCTTTGCAGTCCGAAAACGGCAGCCTCTCGCAGTTTTGGTTTTATTTTAGCGATGCTGCTTGTTATAACTGATTCCGAATTATGGATTTGATGAAATTGGTGGAGAATTCGTTCTCCCAGAACAAAACTGCAAGTTATCCTGAGTTCAAGGCCGGTGACACCATCACCGTTACCTACAGGATCAAGGAAGGCGACAAGGACCGTCTCCAGAAATTCCGCGGCGTGGTCATCCAGATCAGTGGTGCCACTCCGTTCACCAAGACCTTCACCATCCGCAAGATATCCGGCGGGGTCGGCGTGGAAAGGATTTTCCCTTACGAGTCTCCCTTCATTGATTCCATTGAACTGAACAAGGTGGGTAAGGTCCGTCGTGCACGCATCTTCTATCTCCGCAACCTGACCGGAAAGAAGGCTCGCATCAAGGAAGCCAAGCGCAACTTTGTCAAAGAGGAAACTGCCGAGTAGCAGCAAATGAGCCGGTTCGCCGGCGAATGGCTCCTTAGCTCAATTGAATAGAGCATCTGACTACGGATCAGAAGGTTACAGGTTTGAGTCCTGTAGGAGTCACTTGGAAAATGCCACTGACGCACGTCAGTGGCATTTTCCGTGCATTTTTGCGCAACGCTTGCGCAACCAAAATTTTACGAAAAAATGTCCATTTACCTTTGCCAAAAAATGTACAAGCAAAGTTACCATTACATATAAATTCCCCAATTTTGCACGCGTGCGTACGCGACTCAGGCTGCGATTGACATTTTGAACCCCCGAAGGAATTTGACCCCCTCCGGGTCCGGGAACAGTCGGATGGTATGCGTGTGTCTTTTCGAGTGTTTATTAAACTTTTATCCAAGAGTTACGCGGTTTTGAGGCAAGATTTGGCGTAGTTAATACGAGTGCTTAACCATTTGAGTGTGGGAGAATAAGTCAGATTCACTCAGTCGTATTAATGTCTGCATCATACGACTGTTAATCAGTTCGTTCCGATTTTCTGCAAGAAATGAGAAAAAACAGAATTTTGTTGATTTAATAAGACGGAATAATCGGAATTTATTGTAAATTTGCAGTAAATTCCGATTGAGAAAAACTCAATCTGTTTATTATAAATAATTTAACGATTCTCGACCATGCCAGGATATATACCAAGAGATGTCTATCTTCAGAAGTTGATTAACAGTCGGGAAGACGGTGCCGCGAAAGTTGTTACCGGGCCTCGGCGCTGTGGAAAGTCATGGCTTCTGACCCGCCTATACAAAGACTACCTGATTGCCGATGGGGTTCCTGAGGAAGATATCATTATCGTTTCTCTGGACATTGATGATGAAAATAACCAGAGTGAACTGGCCGATAAGGAAAAGCTGAAAGCATACCTGTACAGCAAGATTACTGATCCTAAGCGCATGTATTACGTTATGCTGGATGAGATACAGGAAGTAACGGGGTTTGAAAAGCTGGTCAATGGGCTTCGGGAAAAAGATAATGTAGATGTATATGTTACCGGCAGTAACGCCAAACTTCTGTCTAAGGACATCAGTACCATTTTCCGGGACCGTGGTGAGGAAATCCGGTGTAATCCATTCTCTTTTAAAGAATTCTGTACCGGAAGGGATGAGCAGTTCAGCGACCTCTGGAAAGAGTACTATACTTATGGAGGCATGCCTGGACTTCTTCGCCGCAGGACTCCGCTCCAAAAAGCAAACTACCTGCAGGATTTGTGGCGAAAGACCTACCTTACCGACATCCTGGAACGATACCAAATTGACAACAAGGTCGCTTTGGAAGCCATTGCCGATGAACTGTGTTCGGCCATTGGTTCACTGACTAACCCGACCAAGATGGCACGCTCGCTGCAGAGCATCCAGAACATCAAGATAGACGAAGAAACTGTTCAGAAGTATCTGGGCTATATCTGTGATTCTTTTCTGTTTGAAGGCTCCAGCCGGTATAATATCAAGGGGAAAGAGTACTACAAGTCCTTTAAAAAGTATTACTGTGCGGATGTTGGTCTCAGAAATGCCCGCCTGAATTTCCGACAGCAGGAAATCACACACATAATGGAGAACGTAATCTATAACGAGCTCCGCTCCAGGGACTATATGGTGGATGTTGGCTTGGTGGAAGCCCGCGAGGTTAGAGACGGTAAACAAGAGTATATTCAGTACGAAGTTGATTTTATTGTCACTAATGGTATCAATAAATACTATATCCAGTCGGCCTATGCCTTGCCCGATGAAATCAAAAAGAATCAGGAGCTGAATCCGCTTCGTAAGATTGGAGATTCTTTCCAGAAGATTGTCATACAAGGGGATGACATAGCTACCTACACCAATGATGATGGGATTATCTTCATGGGGCTTCATCAATTCCTGATGAACAGCGACATACTGAAATAAGCCAGTCGGAATTTACAGCAACATAGCAATAAATTCCGACTATAATTATGGAGCAATATGAAATAGAGGAATAAGCAAGAAAAACCTGCGGTCTTGGCGTTGCGCTCGATGTCGGCCTTGAGGCTGTACTCGCGTTCCTCTCCTCTAAGGGTGCGGAGTTCGTTCTGGAGTTCGTACTTGCGGGTAAGAAGGGCTTCTTTGCGTGTTATAATTATCTGTCTTATAAGGTTTTACTTGCTTTATTTGGTATGACAAAGTACGCATTACTTTCTGGAACACGCAAGTTATATCCGATATATCTGCAGGTTAAAATCGCACTTTTATTAGGACCGGGTTATTGTATTTCTCCTAGCCTGAAAAATATGAGAACTTTCAGCGAAAATCGCCGAAAATTTATGCGAACTTTAAGAGAAGTTTAAGAGAAATCTACAGTTATCCAAGAATTTCCAGGTTTTCATCCACCCTGAAATCTTCCTGCCCAAAGGCAACATTCATGAGGGCAAATCTGTCAGCTGGTTCCATCATTGTATAGCGATGAACGGCAGCGCTGCCCTGGCGGTGCAGACCGGCCTCGTAGAGGGGGAGGTACGCGTTGGTGCGGAGAGTTTCGTTGTAAGTTTTTACTTTCCTGTCGAAGCCGCAGAATTTCATGAGCTCCTTAACCTTTTTATTATAACCGTTATTGCCGTAGGCGTAATTGAGGAAATGAATAGCGCACCAGCGGAGTCTCAATTTCGTAGTTGGAGTCCTGGCTCCCGGCTGTCTTGGACGGGAGGTAATGAACAAATGTACCATAATTGTACCAACAAATATGTCCGAACCGACCGGCGATTACGCTTTCAATTCAGCGTGCTTCTCATTCAATTCAAACATTATAGCATTAATTGCTGTTTCGTTTACGCCATCTTGCCTTAAGTAGTCATCGACTTTGGAAACGATATCCATTACCTGTTCAATAATCCTCTCCGGACGATTGATGCTATAATGTCTGGCAACAGTAACCAGGTCGTTTGTAGTAATGCCTTGGTTTTTGCCATTAACACTCATGAATTGCCCTTTTTGTACATATAGAGTATCGGGGTCAATACTATAGACAACATCATAGGCAGGAGCAAGAGACCATTGACCCCTTTTATCCATAAGGAAAGAGATGTTTTTATCGTGATCATCAATGTTTCCACCAATCACATTAAATACCATCCTTCTGAATAGTTGTTCCTTGTCCTCATAATCCAACCTCAGTTTTTCAATTACATCAAAAGCTTCCTCATAGGAATCAGTCTCGCCATTCATTGCTCTTAACGATTGCATGTGCACTTTCTCTCCCCCGGCCCTATCAAAACGTTTAATCAGGAAATGGGTTGCTTTGCCGAAGGGCTTTAGTTCAGTATAAGGCATCTTGATTCCTGCGTCCTTACACATTCTTGAGTATGAATATTCCATTCTGGCGTAAGGATATAAATCGTTCTCGCTATCATACTTAAGGACATAGTAATCGTATCCGGTTGGAAGAAGGACTTGTCCGGATTTGATTGATTGTTCTTCAGGATTCAGGGCTATCAATGCTTTTGGCCGCTTCCCCCCGGGAGATGTTCCCAGTTTAATCAAATCTTGCCACAGAAGTTCTCTGTCTGTTGTGAACTGTACTTCGTTCCGCTCTTCAAGAACGCTTTTGGCAAACTCATAAAGGCGCGTGACATCAACATCAAAAGGCGCGTCTTCGTCTTCAATGGCTGCCGGCAAGTATTCGAGAGCACCCATGCCTCTTTTCCCGATAAAAGAAAGGTAGTCGACAGGAGACACATCCTTCATGCTCACTTTATGCTCTTTTGCCCAAGACCTGAACAGGGAGTTTCCCCAATGGTCCGGCAATGAATCGGCAAAGACAGAAGGCAGGCCTCTGAAAACGTCCTTAGGATTACCGCCCCTGATATCCAGGCCGCTATGGGCTATTTTTGAGGAAAGAGATAACCGTATAGGGGATATATCCCATCCGAGAGATAAAAAATCATTGTCAAATTGGAAGATAGATGTTTCTGTTCTCCAATTGGTCTTATCCCAAGACAAATAGCCTACAGTTTCCCCCCATAAGACCACCTTTACAACATTGCCATTCATTTCTTGCTACGTTTATTCTGTTTCTCCCATTCTCCGGCCAAATCGCTCCGGAATGCATTCGGTATTAAGACGGTTGGTTCCATTTCAACGTCGAGAGCTTCCAGCATAAGAAAGAAATGGGACAGGGAGAGCCCTTGCCCTTTGCCATTTTCAAACAAGCTGATTGTAGATAAGGCCACCCCGGTCTTCCTGTGAATATCCTGTTGTGAAAGGCCAAGCGCCTTCCTGTACTCTTTGAAGCGCATGCCTAATGCCACAATCATATCGAACACGGTTTCTTTTCTTTCCATAATATGATTTATCATATATTTACTCGCAAAAATAGGTATAATATTTGATATATCATAGTATTTTATAAATAATTAATTCAGTCATAAATACGACATTCCGACAACCTGCAAACTCTTCCTGTATTCCCGGGGCGTGACTCCTTTCATACGGAAGAAGAAGCGCCCGAAAGTAGTCGAGTCGGCATAGTTGATTCTTTTGAAGCCAAACGCGTGATGGACCTCGACAAGCCGGTGCCCGACGACTGGCGTTGCCCGCGCTGCAAGCAGCCGAAGAACAAGTTCAATCCGGCATAAGCCCTCTTATCGAGGCAAACAAAGAGTCCCCCGGCGTTCAAATAATGGAAGCCGGGGATTTTTTCGTCAAGTTCCTTTTTTGCAAAGACACTTCCCGTGCTCCGCGGCAACTTTTTGCAGAAGACGAAAACTATTCGTATTTTTACAAGTTATAGCCCTTGAACAGGAGTATGAAAAAGAAATTCCTGACCATTCCGGTCCTGCCCATCGTGAACGGGCAGCCCCTGACCGATGTGCTCCGCGACCTGCGTTCGGAGCTCAAGATGGTTTTGGACGGCAGCGCGGTGGAGATTGCCGTGAAGCAGTACGTGCTCGTACCCGAGAGAATCAGCTATATAGACCGTGCCAAGGAAGTGATTTACGAGGCCCTCAACGCCGCAGGCATCACCATCCCGTTCCCGCAGTCGACGTGCATCTTATAAAGGACGAAAATAAGCTTCTTTAAAATGAACCGTCTTCTCCGTTTGACTCTTGGTATCGCCCTGCTGCCGTGCTGCATCCCGCTGCGGGCGCAGTGGTCGGGCAGCGCCGACCTGTCGGCCGGCCTCGGAGGGATGGAGGGCAGTATCGTTTCCGACAACAAGCCGATGTTTCACGGCCTCACCCAGGGGACTTTCCAGCTGAACTACAAGACGGAAAAATTCAGCTGGAGCACCAAGTTGGAAGGAAAGTGGGAGCCCAAGACCACCGACAACGCCCGCTTCTCCTACAAAAAAGAAAAGATGGGCCTGGTGTACAAAGCCGCCACCACCAGACCCCTTTCCACCAGCATCA
>JAFSVL010000088.1 GCA_017445015.1 Bacteroidales bacterium
ATGAAGGCCAAGGACACGGTTGCGCTGGCTGCAACCCGCGCCATCAAGGGTGAAATCCTTCTTTTCAAGACCTCCGAGGGAGGCAGCAAGGAGGTGACGGACGGGGACATCCTCAAGATGATCCAGAAGCTCATCAAGCAGCGCAAGGAATCAGCCGAGCAGTACACTGCAGCGGGCCGTCAGGAGCTCGCCGACAACGAGCTGACAGAAGCTGCCGTGATGGAGAAGTACCTTCCCAAGCAGCTCTCCGCGGAGGAAGTGAAGGCCAAGGTCCGGGAAATCATCGCTCAGGTGGGCGCCACCTCCATCAAGGACATGGGCAAGGTGATGGGCGCTGCAAACAAGGCCCTTGCCGGGCAGTCGGATGGCCGGACCATCTCTGCGGCCGTCAAGGAGTTGCTGTCGTAGGGGAGTAGAGCCGCCCCTGGAAGGATTTCCGTCCATTGAGGCAGCCGATGAGCTCCCGCATGAGCCCGTCCTGCCGGAGAAGTCCCCAGGGTGCATCCGTAAAGCGGGGAGGAACGCTGCTCACGATTCTTCCTATGGCGATATCCGGACGGAGCCGATCCAGGATGTCGGCAAGAAGAGCAATATAGTCTTGAGGCCCGGGTCGGAGGAATTAGCCAAGATGTAGCCAATCTGGAAAAGCAATCGGCCCCTCACATGTGTGAGAGGCCGATTTAAGTGGAGCATAGGAGAATCGAACTCCTGACCTTTTGAATGCCATTCAAACGCTCTACCAACTGAGCTAATACCCCATCGGGACTGCAAATGTAGAAATTTTTGCGTATATTCGCAAATATTCGCAAAAAATTTGAAAGATATGCAGGCAAAGGTACGTTCTAATCTGGTATTTTGGACACTGTTGATATTGACGGGATGGGCCGCGCAGGCGCGCCAGGCTTATCATCCGGTTGCGGACGAGGGGGCTGTCGTCGTGTGCGGGAATGCCCGCTTTACGGTCTTGACCGACCGCCTGATCCGCATGGAATGGGCGCAGGACGGCCGCTTTGAGGACAGGGCGACGCTCGGCGTCGTCAACCGCCATCTGCCCGTTCCTGTCTTTACGCATGCACTGAAGGGCAAAAAATTCAGCCTTGATACAGGAAAACTCAGCCTTAGTTATAAGGCCGGAGGAAAATTCGATGCAAAGAACCTCAGCGTACATTTCGTCATGCCCGGCGACAAGCCCGGAAAGATGAGCGGGGAATGGCATCCGGGCAAGGAAGACAAGGGGAACCTGCTTGGAACGGCCCGGACGCTGGACGGCTGTGGCTCGAAGGAAGATCTCTTCAAGCGCGGAGAAATGGACAAGGGCGTCATTTCGCGCGACGGCTGGGCCCTTATCGACGAGAGCGGCCGTCATCTCCTTGTCCCGGACCATTCGGACTGGGACGAATGGGTAGCGCCGCGCGGCGAAGGCGACCGTCAGGACCTCTATCTCTTTGCCTATGGGCACGATTATCTGCAGGCGATAGAAGATTTTACGAAAATCGCGGGAAAGGTGCCGATGCTCCCCAGATACGTCTTCGGTTTCTGGCAGTCCCGCTACTGGGCCTATTCGGATTATGAATTCCTGGACATGGCGCGCAAGTTGCGCCGTGAGGACATTCCTGCCGACGTGATGATTATCGATATGGACTGGCACGAGACCTGGGACATTTGGGACGGGAAATGGAACAAGGACGAATTCGGGCAGATCGTCGGCTGGACGGGTTATACCTGGAACAAGCGTCTTTTCCCGGAGCCTGAAGCCTGTCTGGCCGACCTCCACGGCCTGGGGTTCAAAACGGCCCTGAATCTGCATCCTGCCGGGGGAATCCACCCTTACGAGGCCCCCTATGACGCCTTTGTCGCCGACTATCTTTCCCGTACGAAGGATTATGACGGCCCCCAGGGTTATGTGTACGGCAAGGAGGGCTGGCTTTACGCCGGTACCGAAAAGCGGGTAGGCAGCAAGGAGGAAAAGGCGCCGGTCCCGTTCCGGATTTCACAGAAAGAATGGACGGAAGCCTACTTTAATTCGGTCCTTCACCCCCTTGAAAGGCAGGGTGTCGATTTCTGGTGGCTCGACTGGCAGCAGCACAAGACCAGCCGCTACATGCCCGGTCTGAGCGTCACCTTCTGGCTCAACCATTGTTTCTGGCGCGATAAGGAGCGCCGGGGCGAAGACGCAGCCCGGCCGCTGATCTACCACCGCTGGGGCGGAATCGGCAGCCATCGCTATCAACTGGGTTTTTCCGGCGATGCGAAAATCCTCTGGAGCGCGCTCGAAATGACGCCCTGGTTCACCGCTACGGCATCGAATGTCTGTTACGGCTACTGGGGCCACGACCTCGGCGGACACATGCAGGACAAGGCGGACAAGCGCGGCCGGGATGCCGAACTCTTCCTGCGGTGGATGCAGTACGGCGTTTTCACGCCGATCTTCAAGGTACATTCCACCAAGAGCAGCGAAATCGAGCGGCGCATCTGGTATTATCCCGCCTATGCCGATTTCTTCAAGGCGGCCATCCGGCTCCGTTACGACCTTTCGCGCTACATCTACGACTGCAGCCGCGAATGCCACGACAGCGGACTTTCGATGGTGCGACCCCTGTACTGGTACCATCCTGAAACGGACGCCGCCTATCAGTACGACCAGGAGCACTACTTCGGCGACAGGATCCTCGCGACCGTCCTCGCCCGTCCCGCCGACGCCGCCACCGGCCTCACGGAGCGTCCCGTATGGTTCCCGGAGGGCAGCGACTGGTACGATATGGCGACAGGGCAGGTCTATCGCGGCGGCAGCACGCTCCGTCTGCGCTATGCCCTCAGTGAAAATCCCTGGTTCGTGAAGGCGGGATCTGTCCTGCCGCTCGCGGCCGCGGATATCCGGAACCTGCAGGAGCCTTCCGATGTGCTGCGGCTGCTTGTCGTCCCCGGCGACGGCTTCAGCAGTTACACCGCCTATGAAGACGACGGCATATCCCAGGCATATGAACAGCAATTTGCCACGACGAAAATCGACAAGTATTCCGATGCATCCTCCCTCACGATTGAAATCGGCGCAAGGCAGGGAAGTTATACGGGCATGAGCGGAAAGCGCCGCGTCAGTATCATCGTCGAGGGCAGTTACGCCCCGCTTTCCGTCAGGGTGAACGGCAGCGAATGTCCCTGGCGCTATGACGGGTTGTCCCTGGCCGTCTGCATAGACCTGCCGGAAAGCGATGCCTCCGAACCGATGCGTATCGAATGCCGCTTCGATCCCCGGGAGGACCGCAGCCTCCTGCGCGCCAAGAAGGGACTCTTCGGCCGCCTCCGTGCCGTCACCGACGAAGTGAAGCTCCAGTGGCCCAATCCTGCGGTCGAATTCCTGGATATCGCCTCTGTCCCCAGCCGGCTGAGCGGCAACCCCCGCGCCGCGCAGGAAATGCTCAGGGCCATCGACATCAAGGCGATGGACGAAAGCTGGAAGCGGAATACGAAACTGCCGAAGGATTTTGTCAGCCGGATGCAGGCGCTTTCGCGCTTCGCGGACTAGCCGCGCTCCATTTCGCGCCGGATATCTTTTTCTTTGATGCTCTGGCGCTTGTCATACTCCTTTTTGCCCCTTGCCAGGGCGATGTGGAGTTTGGCGTAGCCGTTGTCGGCAATATAGGCGCGCACCGCGACAATCGCGAGTCCCTTGAGTTTCACCGCCTGTCCCAGATGCCGCAGTTCCCGCTTCGTCAGAAGCAGTTTGCGGTCGCGGGCGGGCTCGTGCTGTCCCCAGGAACCCCAGAAATAGGTGGCGATGTTCATGCCCTTGACATAGAGTTCTCCGTTCACGAAGTAGCAGAACGCATCCTGGAGCGAGGCTTTCCCCGCCCGCAGGGACTTGATTTCCGTCCCCACCAGCACAATGCCGGCATCGTACTGTTCGAGGAATTCGAAATCGTACGATGCCCGGCGGTTATTGATCTGTACTTTGCTCTTCGAACGGGGCATAACGGCGGCAAAGATACGGATTTTTTCGTACTTTTGC
Source organism: Bacteroidales bacterium (assembly GCA_017445015.1). Classification (GTDB taxonomy): domain Bacteria; phylum Bacteroidota; class Bacteroidia; order Bacteroidales; family UBA932; genus Cryptobacteroides. The sequence goes on from JAFSVL010000088.1 coordinate 4,007, forward strand.
GGAAATGGCAAAACCTGCACCCGCTCCCCTTCCCTGTCCGGAAACCGTCCGGCCCGCCGACATCGCCGACAGGCTCCGTCGCGGCGATACCGACCTTGTCGTCGTACTCGGACCAACGGCATCGGGCAAGACGCGCTATGCGGTGCAGCTTGCCCGTTCTCTCGGACTTCCTGCGGAAATCATTTCCGCGGACAGCCGGCAGGTCTATCGCGGCATGGATATCGGAACGGGGAAAGACCTCGGCGAATACGGCGCCGTTCCCTTTCACCTGATCGATATCTGCGAAGCCGGGGAGCAGTACAACCTCTACCGCTACAAGCAGGATTTCAAGGCGGCATACGCCGATATCCGCGCACGTGGTGCCGTTCCCATCCTCTGCGGCGGAACTGGGCTCTATATCCACGCGGTGACTTCCGGCTACGATTTTTCAGAAGGGAAACCGCTCAGCGCTCCCTCTGCCGGAATGCGCCTGCCGGAAGAAGGGATGCCGCAAAAGCCTTATTTTATCGGAACGCTCGTATCCCGGGAAGAGCGGAACGCCCGCATCGACCGGCGCCTGGACGAACGCCTGCGCGAGGGTATGGTGGAGGAAGTGCGCGGTCTTCTGGAACGCGGCGTCCCCGCCGAAACGCTCCTGTCCTACGGCTTGGAATACAAGTTCGTGACGCTCTATCTGCGCGGGGAACTCAGTTATGCAGAGATGCGGGACCGACTCGCCACCGCCATCCACCAGTTTGCCAAGCGCCAGATGACCTGGTTCCGGGGCATGGAACGCTCCGGGGTGCAGATTCACTGGACGGAGTAATCCTCTCAGGACAGGTCCCTATTTCCTGCTGTATGTGCTTAGGGTCACCGTGGAGCCGCCGCTTAGGGAAGTTCCATAGTAGAAAAGCCCGTTGAAGAGGCTGGTCCCTCCCGAGTATGAGGTCGGACTCTTGACTACAGTCGGTTTTGATGCCGCCGAAAAATAGATCTTTGTATTGCCTCCTCCCTGTTGTCCAGGACCTGCCTTGGTGCTGGATGACGCAGGTGTCTTGAATGCATGTTTCGTGGACCCGATAGTCATCCCGTACCATGTATTCGAACTCATGGATGAGGCATAATAGCAGGTTTGTGAAATAGATGCTCCTGATTCAAGGTCTCCTATGGTAATTATTGTCCCTCCCTGAATGAATAAATTGAAGCCGCCTTCAGTGTTTGCGTCCAGTGCCACTTCCGGGCTTCCGGCCGTGGTGGCTGCATAGACAAGGCCGCCTTTGATATAAAAATTTCCGTTGGCGTCTATGGCGTCGTTATTCGAAGAATGGGCATAAACGTAACCATCATTGACGGTAAGGGTACTGGTACAGTTGATTGCATCGTCAGCAGATGATACGGCATAAACCTCGCCTCCGTTTATGGTGAGTGTCCCCTTGGCTTCAAGCGCCTCATCATTTGAACTGGAAATAGAAACACAACCGCCGCTCACCACGAGATTCCCATCAAAGGATGAATAAGTATGCCCGTTCGAGTTTTTGTTGGCCCATCCGATTTTGATTCCTTTTGAGGACTTGTCAGCGGTGGTGTGATTAGCTCCCGTTACAGTAATTGCAAGCGTTCCTCCCGAAATAGTGCTGGTTTCCAGAGACTGCTGGTCGTCAGAACTTCCGACGCTTATTCCCTTGCCGCCCTTCCCGCTGTTGGTGATTGTAAGTGTTCCTCCGCTCATGTTAAACCCTTTGTCGGCCTTGATTCCGGCACTGCCTTTGTATTCTGCATCGTCGCTGTCATAGGCTGCGGAACCGCTTACATTCAAAGTGGTGATGCCGCCCGTAATAACGACCAGGGAATCAGAAGTCAACGCTTTCTTCATATTGGCACTGGTAGCAGCGGATATCGTACCATTTGAAACCAAAATATAGTCCTTGCCTCTTATGGCGTGGCCTGAAGATGAATTAACCGTAACCGTAGGGCTTGTCATGAACCGGACATAATCGTCGGAAGTGATGCCGGCCTTCCCGCTGGCTGTCACCGACAGAGAACCGCTGCCTGAGAAAATCAACTGGCCTTCCGAGAAGAATGCCGCCTTTTCATCTTCGTCGGACGGCGTATCTGTATAAGAACTGCCGTCCGCAAGCGTATTGGTCCCCTGAACGACGACAAACGTGCGTTTTTTGCTCTGGTTATTGATGGCTGCCCCATTCTGATTGGTCAGGGTCAGTCCGTTAAGGACAATCGCTTGTTTTTTTGAACTGTATAATTTGAAAAAGCCGTCGGAAGCATATCCGCTCAAATCATAAATGATGTTGTCACTGCCGTTGTAGGTAAGGGTGACATCGTTGCCGGACGTGTTGACGGTGAAGTCTGAATTCGTTCCGCTGACACTTGCTCCTGCGGTTGAGTAGACCACGTAAACCCTGCGTTTGAAACTGGTGTTGGCAACATTGTCGTCGGACGAATCTGTGTCCCCGGTGTCAAGGACAAGGTCGCCTGAGGTCCAGTCCAAATCACTGGTTACGTCCCCCAGATTTACGCAGGAGCCTTTTGTAAGGCTGAGCGAATTTGAAGAAGATTTTGTGGCGGTCTGGCCGTTGCTGTCGGTAAAAGTCATCGTAATACCCGCCGCATATGTGGTGGGGTCCGCTGCGGCATAGTATGTCCCGACAGGGAAAGTCCCTCCTCCGGACGGTGTTATCGTGATGGTGGTTTCTCCGTCTGCGGTACTCTCTATGGTCGTAGACGAGGCTTTCAGGACAAAATTGCCGGCGATGTATTCGGAATTATTACCGTTGATGGCGACTGAACTTATTCCGTCGTCGGAAATAGTGAATTTCAGCAATCCCGTGACCGCTCCGAAAGAAATTGAACTCCCGGAAAAGCGCGCCTTACATACAACTGCATTCTCGTCTATTGACATTCCGTCGGCAATCGTCTGTTCAGAGGGTATATTTACGGTTACCTTGGAGCCGTTGATACTTTTGGCCGCCCCATAGGGTGAAACCGCATAATAATAGTTGTTGATGGCACTGCCGAGATTTCCGGTAAATAAAGCGGTGGATCCGTCGCACTCGAGCATGGAAAACTCCTGGATACCATCTGAGTCATAAACGGCAATTTCATCCTCTTGCGACCAGCATAACTGCAGCCCGTCCAGATATGTTCGGGAAATATCGTCCGTATAAGCCCGGAGGACAACGTTGCCGTGTTCCCCCATCGTTTGATCTGTGTCCGGTCCGATCTGCGCACATGCTGAAACGGCCAGTGCGGCAGAAAAGATATAAAACTTTTTTACCATGTGTACTCTTCAGATTCAGTGAATTCGGGAAGCGAAGCGCCGGGACTTGAACAAAGACAAGTCAAGGCGGAATCTTCGTAGCTGTCAATCTCGCACTTCGGCGGGAGGTATATATCGTGTTTGTGTTGCATTAGAATGAAAACTCGTAAGAAATTCCGGCGGTGGTGTTCAGCGCCTGTCCGATGGTGAAGGATTTGAGCGTAGTGCCGGCCTTGTTGGTATCGATGTTCTTGTCATAGCAGTAGTCCAGCATCAGGTAAAAATCCAGCGCGTTCTTCTTGTTGATTTTCCAGACCGCGCCCAGGGCGCCCCGGTAGCGGTTGAAATATGCGTTACTATAATTCAGGAAACGATAGCTCGTGTACTGATTTAGGCTGGTGTTCCAGACGGCTTCGAAATTTGCGCCGTTCATCAGCAGTCTGAGGTCGGCATAAGCATAGGGTTCAACTTTTTGAAATCCTTTATACGAGACTTTGAAGCGGGATTTCAGGTAAAGCGGGACCTTGGGCTCCTGGAAGGTGTTGGTGACGTCGCTCTGATAGGTGGCCTGGAAGCGTTCGCGCAACTGGAAAGACCAGTATCCTGCGCGCAGGGTTCCCGTAAGCCCCACGGTGGCGCGGTGGCGCGGGTACCAGGCGGCACTCGATGATTTCCACTGTTCTATAAAGGTGTAACTTACATTCGCCTTGAGGTACTTGTTGAACTTGTAGGAGAGGCCGACTTCCGCGCTCAGGCGGCCGGGGGTGGTAAAATTGTCCCGGAAACGGGCTTCGAATCCGGCACTCAGATGCAGCCTTCTGACAAGTTTTTTGTCAATCCCGGCGGATATCCTGCCCCGGAAGTCGGTGGTAAGGTCTTCCATTGTCCCCTGAGCAACGGCAGGGAACGCCAGGATTGCGGCGCAGAGCAGCGATAGTATTTTTTTTATGCTCATCCTGCGAAGTCTTTGGCTTTGGTGAGTTGGTCTATGGAGACCTGCGTTCCCTTTTCGGGCGTGTAAATTACCTTGACGAAGGCGGAATCCTTGAGGAAGTCAATATGGCCGATCTCGATGTCTTCCACGATGATTCCCGTCCGTTTTTGGAGGTCCTCGATCATCTCGCTCCGTTTTTCCGGAACGATAAGGTCGATGCGGTCATAAAGGATGAGTTTTGTGGAGGTATGCCGTACGAACCGTCCGCTTTCCAATATCAAGATGAGCAGTACGACGAGGAAATTGGAAAGTGCCAGTATCCCGACATTGCCTGCTGACAGTTCATAATGCGGATTGTTGCCAACGGCATCCACGAGGTTGTACAGGGGGGCCAGTCCGTTCACGGCAGCGAGGGCGATGATGACGAACAGGTAGGTCATTTCCCTGATGGGAACCGTTTCCGTGCGGTAGCGTATTACTCCGAAGATGGCAAAAAGGCCGAGCGTCAGCCCCACTCCTACTTCGGCGTTGCCCATCATGAAGAGCAGCATCAGCATCGCCGTCGAGAATATCATGAAGGTGAAGAAATAATCGCGCCTGCGGCTCTTGGGATAATAGAAAAACCGCACGATAATCCAGCACACCAGAAGGTTGAGGCAGAAGCGGACCGCCAGTTCGATGAGGCTTTGCGATGTAGTCATCTGGCCGTCCAGGATAGTCTGTACGGGCAGAACGCTCTCATCTGCAATTTCATAGTCGCCCAGCTCCGACGCGGCCTGCTGGGCAAAAAGCAAGTTCTTAAGCATAACTGTATAATTTTTTCGATATTGTCTTTTCTATCAGCCTGATACGCATCTTAAAACGGTGGCTGCGCGCAAGCGGGTCCGTCATGGTCGTTCCTATGCAGTATTTGCTTACCCGTACCGGTTTTACCCGGTGCCTGAGCAGGATCTCTTTCATGGTGCTGGCTGCCCTGCCGTCCTGCTTGAGCTCGATAATGACGGCATCGGCGAGTCCGGTCCTGTTTCCGTTGCGCAGGTTTACGAAATTCAACGCGGTATCTATCGTGAGCCTTTCCGTCCTGGAGGGATTGACCAGCGTGATTCGTCTGAATATTGTTTCTAACGTGGGGCTTATCTCGTCTGCCCGGAATGCCGATTTCTCCGCCAGATATCCGCAAGCTTCCGCGCTTGTGCTGAAATCACGGAACAGGTCCGCAGGGATTTCAATGCGTTTTTTCTTGGTGCGCCCCTTGTTGTTCTTGCGCTTGATTTCAAGGAAGGTAAGTCCTGAAGAAACATACTGCCTCGTGCGGACTTTCTGCCTTACGGTCTTCCCCCTCTGGTGGTCGGTGAACATTTTCAACTGCGGAGTGTCGTAATAGATGGAGTCGTAGGGTACGATCTTGAGGCCGTCGACGAAAGCGGCGCGGTAGCCCGCATCCGCAGCGTCCGAAAGTATCCCGGCGAGGGTATCTTCGTCGGTAAGATACTTGGAATCAATGCGGTTCATCAGTTTTATGGCGTCCATTTCCGCAAGGGTAATCGGCGCCAGGGCATCAAGCTTTTTCTCAAATTCAGGCATCTCCCGCTATATATTCAAAATTCTTTATGGTGATAAGCCTTCCTTTGGCATCGTACGTGTATTGAACCTTCTTTTTTCCGTATTCATTGAATTCAAACTTCTTGAAATTCACAAGATGGTTTAAATTGTCATACAGGATTTCCCGGCTCACGCGGCCGTCAGGTCCATATTCGAAGCGCTTGCGCCATTTCTGTGCGTTTCCGCGGTATTCGATTTCCTCTATTTTTTTCCCTGCCGAGTTATACGTGGTGACATGGTCCAGCACACGGGCTTTGGTGCGGGTGTCGGTATTCCACTCCTTGACGATGAGGTTGCGCTTGTCAAGGATTTTGCCTTCCTGGCTCTGTGCCGTGGCAAAAAGTGATGAAAGCAGCAGCGCTGCAATGATTCGGATGTGTTTCATGGTCTGTGATTTCTAAAAGGGTCTGTGTCCGCCGCCTCCCGGATTGAATCCGCCTCCTCCGGCCGAATAGGAACTGAGTGTCAGGCTGCTTCCTCCGGACACCGTCCCGGGGGCGGTAATCATGCCGCTGCAATAGGATGTGCCGCCGGTTACGCTGACGCCGCTCATCGCTTTTGAAAGCGAGGGCGCGGAAACCACGAGGCTGGAAGCTACGGTCTGCGGGGTCTTGAATATTACAATCGGAGTACTTCCGTTGTACAGCGCATAGGTTTTGTTGGCGCTCGAAGTGATGGAATAACAGTTTTGCGAAAGACTGGCACCGTTTTCCAGCCCTCCGATGGCAATGACCGTCGCGCCGCTGTTGATGTACAGGCATTTGCCGCCCTCGGTATTGGCATCGAGCGCCACTTCGGGGTTCCCTTTCGTGGTAACGGCATAAACGACCCCTCCGTTCAGTTTCATGTCCCCGTTGGCGTCCAGGCAGTCGTTCTGGGAGGAATTGCCATAGACATATCCCCCTGAAATAACCATGTCCCCCTGGGAGTTGATGGCATCATCACCGGTAGAATAAGAATATACCTCGCCGCCGGTAATGGTGAGGGCGCCCTTGCATTCTATGCCTTCGCTCCTGCACTCGCTCACCGTAACGGAGCCGCCGGATATCTTCAGGTTGCCCGCCGCTGCCTTTACCGTATTGCCGCTTTTGACGACCCAGCCTATTTTTATGCCCTTGCAGGAAACGCCGTTGGTCTCCGTCCCGCTTGTCTTTATATTGATCGTGCCCCCGCTGATATAGCTGTCGGGCAGGGTGTGTGTCTTGTCGCTGGAACTGTAATATGATCCGGCCCGGATTCCCTTGCCTCCCTTTCCTGTATTGGTTATCGAAAGGCTTCCGCCTGTCATTTCAAAGCAGTAGTCGGCCTTGACTCCGGCGGAGCCCTTGTATTCGGGCTCGTCTGCGTCACTGTCGTATGCCGTTCCTCCCGTGACGGTAATTACGGATGTCCCGCCGGTGATGCGGACCAGGCTGTCGGACACGAAGCCCTTCTTCATGTTCGCGGCGACGGAGGCCGTGATATTGCCGTTGTCTATCTGCAGATAGTCATTGCCTTTCAGGGCGTGTCCGGCCGTGGATTTTGCCGTGATGCTGACGGCAGGACTGGACATGAAGCGCAGATAGTCGTCGCTCTCGATTCCGGTCTTGCCGTTTACCGTGACGTTCAGGCTGCCGTTGCCGCTGAAGATTAACTGACCTTCGCTGAAGAAGCAGGCTTTCATCTGTTCCGACGCGTCGTAGGCGCTCTGGTCGGGATAATCGCCGGACGAGTTCACTTTGCAGTCTTCCAGATAGTTGCTGCCGTTGACTACGACGAATGTGCGCTTCTTGTTCTGGTTGTTGATGGCAGCGCCCCCGCCGTTGGTTATGTTTACTCCGTTGAGCACTATGGCCTGTTTGCGCGTCCCTTCAAGACGCAGGAATCCGTCGGTCGTGGTGCCGCTGAGACTGTAGATGACCTTGTCGGTGCCTGAGTTTACGATGGTCACGTCATTCCCGCTGACGGTAGCCACGATATCGGAGGTGGTGCCGCTTACCGTCGCGCTGCCGGACGTTGAAAACTCAACCAGCACCGTGCGGTCGAATTCCGTGTTGGACACGATGTCCTCATCGTCCCCGCTATCGTCACTGGAAATGATTCCGCCGCTGGTATCGCCGCTTGTTCCGCTCTGGCTTACCGTGAGTTTTGTGGAAAGATCTCCGGATGAAATGGTCCATACCGCGGTACGCGAGCTGCCATCATTGGCAAGTACGGTCAGGGTGACCTCGTCGTCTTCGCCGCTGCCCTCAGTGCTGGAGAGCGTCACCCAGTCTTCGCCGCCGCTGCTCTCCGACGTGAGCTTTGCCTCCCAGGAATTGGCTGAAGTTATGGTGAGGCTGCCGCTGCCGCCCTCCGTACCGAAACTGAAGGAGGTCGCCGAAAGTTCCAGTTCGTCCTCTCCGTCATAGAAAGGGAGGGAGACGGAGTTCCCGCTCCCCAGCGTTATCGTTACACTCGAATTTTCTGTATCCATTGCGGTGAATACCGGAGTGGTTTCGCCCTCGGAGAAGGAGTAGAGTTCATGCCATGCATCATTGTACCATGCAAACCACTTGTCGTCCTCCGCCTTGAATTTGAGGACGTCTTCATCCGAAAACATTGCGGAGATTTCGTTTCCGTCGATGGTCCAGCACTTGCCGTTGAATCCCACGACAGGATTCGAGTAGTCGAAACTATATGAATTGCGGACCACTACCGCCGCAGATGCGCCGGATGTAAAGGTAATTGTACCGTTTCCGTCGATGGAATAGATGCTCCCGCCGTTTTCGAATTCGTTGAGCACGGTCCGCAGTACGGAGATGTCGCCGTTGAAAACCGAGCAGCTGAACGTATCTCCCTCCGTGACTTCGTCAGATATTGTAATCTTTTCCGGAGTGCAGCAGGAAAAACAGGCCAGGCCTGCAATGATTGACAATGCTTTCCCTTTTAGTCTCATATCCTTGATTTTTAATTGATAACAACAATAGTAGCCCCGTTCCGCGAGGATGTTGGACATCACACCAAACGAACAAGAAACATAGGGTGAAGATAACCAATTATCAAACCAAAACCGTGAGGGAGCGGCGGGTATTCAGCGAACGCCGCCATTTCTTCAGCGAACGGCGCGTCTTTGGATACGGGATGTGTGCAGATGCGAAGTCTAGTTGATGAACAGGATTTCGCGGTACTTGGGCAGCGGCCAGAGGTCGTTGTCGGTGATTTCCTCCAGGCGGTCGATGGACTTGCGGATGGCTGTCAGCGATTCCGCGATGTCGTGATACGAAAGGGCCCTTTCGTAATCATCCTCAATCTTATTGGCTTTCTTGCGGGCCTCCACCATGGCTTCCACCTTGACGGTAATATCGGAAACCAGCGTGGAAATCCTTTTGACAAGGCCGGTCTGCGTAGCGGAAAGGCTCTCCCAGTTTTCCGGGAAAGTATTCCGGAGCAGGTCGATGTTCTTCAGCAGCCGGGTCTGGTATTCCAGGGCGGCCGGGAGGATATGGTTGGTCGCCATCCTGCCCATGACCCGGGCCTCGATCTGTACCTTTTTGATATACGTTTCCCATCGGACCTCGTTGCGGGCTTCCAGCTCTTTCCGGCTGAAAACCCCGAGGCGGGTAAACATATCGGCGGCCTTTTGCTCCGTGAATGCCTTGAACATCCGGGGGACGTTGGTTTCCGTATCGAGCCCGCGGCGTCCGGCTTCCTTCCGCCAGGCTTCGGAATAGCCGTTCCCCTCAAAACAGACCACGTCGAGGATGGATGCGATGATGGGCTTCAGCGTATCCATAATGGCGATATTGCGCGCTTTGCCCGCTGCCATTTCCCGGTCCACCGCCGCCTTGAAGTCCAGCAGCTGGTCCGCCGTCGCCGCGCAGAGCGTAGTGAGCGCGCCAGCGCAGTTGGCGCTGGCGCCCACGGCGCGGAATTCGAAGCGGTTGCCGGTAAAGGCGAAGGGAGACGTACGGTTGCGGTCCGTATTGTCGATGAACAGTTCCGGGATTTCCACCAGACCGAGGGAATGCCCCTTCTTTCCGGCGATGACGATCGGCGTATCGGAGGGCACGGTGAGCAGTTTGTGCAGCACGTCGGTCATGGTCTTGCCGAGGAACGCCGAGATGATGGCGGGCGGCGCTTCATTGGCCCCCAGCCGGTGGGCGTTGGTGGCGGAAGCGATGCTCGCCTTCAGTACGGAATTGTATTTCTGCACCGCGGCCAGGACGTTGACGAAGAAGGCGACGAAGCGCAGGTTGCTGTCGGGGTCTTTCCCCGGGGCCAGCAGCATCGTCCCAGTATCGGTTCCGATGGACCAGTTGTTGTGCTTGCCGCTTCCGTTGATGCTTTCAAAGGGCTTTTCGTGGAAGAGCACCACAAATCCGTGCTGGCGGGCGATGCTGTTCATCACGTTCATCATAATCTGGTTCTGGTCGTTGGCCAGGTTGGCCTCGCCGTAAATCGGCGCCAGTTCGAACTGGTTGGGCGCCACTTCGTTATGCCGGGTCTTGAGCGGGATGCCCAGTTTGTAGCCGGCGATCTCGATGTCGCGCATGAATGCGGCCACGCGGGAGGGAATCGCCCCGAAATAATGGTCGTCCAGCTGCTGGTTCTTCGAGGAGGCGTGTCCCATCAGCGTCCTGCCGGTGAGCATCAGGTCCTGCCGTGCGGCGTAGAGGTCCTCATCGACCAGGAAGTACTCCTGCTCCCAGCCCAGGTAGGAATAGACCCGCTTTACATTTTCGTCGAAGAGCCGGCAGAGCGGGACAGCCGCGTCGCTGAGCGCCTTGATAGCCTTCTTGAGCGGGGTTTTATAGTCGAGCGCCTCGCCGGTATAGGCGATGAATACCGTCGGGATGCACAGGGTGTCGTGCTGGATGAACACCGGGGAGGTAGGGTCCCAGGCCGTATAGCCGCGGGCTTCGAACGTGGCGCGGATGCCCCCGTTGGGGAACGAGGACGCGTCCGGCTCCTGCTGGACGAGGGAACGGCCGTCAAAACTCTCGATCATTCCGCCCTGTCCGTCGTATTCCATCAGGGAGTCGTGTTTTTCCGCCGTCCCTTCCGTCAGCGGCTGGAACCAGTGGGTGATATGGGTGACCCCGTGCTCCATCGCCCAGGTCTTCATGCCTTCGGCGACCTTGTCGGCCGTCGGACGGTCCAGCGGTGCTCCGTTGTCCACGCAATCGATGATTTTGCGGAAGGTTTCTGCGTCCAGATACCGGCGCATCTTGTCCCGGGTGAACACCAGTTCCCCGAAGAAATCTGAAATCTTTCCGGAGGGCAGGTCCACCGGGACGGCCTTTTTCTTAAAGGCATCCTGGACAACGTCAAATCTCAACTTGCTCATATAACTTAAACTTCCGGTGCGGAAGCGAACTCCGAAAGGAAACGCAGGTCATTCTCAAAATAATGGCGCAGGTCGTTCACCTGCCATTTCAGCATCGCGATACGCTCGATACCCATACCGAAGGCGAATCCGCTGTATTTTTTACTGTCGATTCCGCTGGCCTCCAGCACGTTGGGGTCCACCATGCCGCAGCCCAGGATTTCCAGCCAGCCCGTTCCCTTGCAGATGTTGCAACCCTTGCCGTGGCAGATGTTGCAGCTGACGTCCACTTCGGCGGACGGCTCGGTAAAGGGGAAATAGGACGGCCGCATACGGATTTGCGTGTCAGGGCCGAACATTTCACGGGCGAAGAGCAGGATGGCCTGCTTGAGGTCTGCGAAGGTCACGCCTTCGTCGATGTAGAGTCCCTCCACCTGATGGAAGATGCAATGGGCGCGTGCGCTGATGGCCTCGTTGCGGAACACGCGGCCGGGGCAGATGACGCGGATGGGGAGTTTCATCGTTTCCATCGCGCGCACTTGAACGCTGGACGTATGGGTGCGCAGCAACAGCGGATTGGGGTGTCCCGCCGATACGAAAAACGTATCCTGCATGTCGCGTGCCGGGTGGTTCGGCGGGAAGTTCAGCGCCTCGAACACGTGGTAATCGTCCTCCACCTCGGGCCCTTCGGCCACGTCGTAACCGAATTTGCGGAAGATGGAAACGATTTCTTCGCGGACGATCGAGACCGGATGGCGCGAACCCAGGGGGAGCGGGTCTCCGGGCATCGTCAAGTCCAGCCCGGAAGTCCCTGCGCCGGGTGCGTCGGCCATCGTCTCCCTGAGCGCGGAAATTTTTTCCTGCGCCACCTGTTTGAGTTCATTGAGCGTACGGCCGAATTCGCGTTTCAGTTCGGGGGCGACGGTGCGGAACTCGTCGAAGAGTGCCGTAATCTCGCCTTTCTTTCCGAGGAAGCGCACGCGCGCCTCTTCCACTTCCTTTTCCGTCCTGCATTTCAGCGCGTCCAGTTCGGCACGCAGCCTTTCGATGTCCTGAATCTTCATAACTACTGCTTCCTTTTCGCCGCCCGCTTGTCCCGTGCGGCCTTGTCCCGTTTGGCCCCGTTTTTCAGATATTTCTCCCACTGGCTGTCGTTGAGCACCTTTCGGAAAGCCGTGTACGTCGCTTCCATCCATTTGTCGCTTGCGACTTCCATGTAATCGGCGGAACTTACCCTGGCGGCCTGCAGCGCCATGATTTCGCTGCGCAGGGCTTCCATGTTGTGGGTGAGGATGGAATCCACATAGAACACCTGCCAGTCTTCCAGGTTCAGTTGTTCGGTATAGCGTTCCACCTGCGCTTCCAGCGCTTCGTAAAACTGTTTGTCCGCCTCTTCCCGGCTTTTGTCCTGCGCGTAAAGCGCGGAGCCGGGGAGCAGAAGCGACAGCAATGCGAAAAATATTGTAAATTTGCGGGTCACAACTTGCAAAAATACGAAACTGTTTTGAAATATCGCCCCTTTAAGATGAAAAAAGTCCCCATCGTTCTGCTGGCTTTCGCCCTTGTACTGCCGGCCGCTCTTCCTGCGGATGCCTGCACCAATATCATTGTCACCCCGGGTGCCAGCCTCGACGGCAGCGCCATGGTCTCCTACGCCGCCGATTCCCATTGGCTTTACGGGGAACTGTACAGTCATCCCGGAGGCCGCTGGAAAGCCGGCAGCACCGTCAACATTGTGGAGTGGGACACGCAGAAGCCGCTCGGAAGCATCGCGCAGGTGCCGCAGACCTGGCGCACCGTCGGCAATATGAATGAGAAGCAGTTGATTATCGCCGAGACTACCTGGGGCGGCCGTGAAGAACTGGTCTGCCCCGGCGGTATCATGGATTACGGATCGCTGATCTATATTACGCTGCAGCGCGCCTCCACCGCCCGCGAAGCCATCCGGACGATTGTGGCGCTGGCTACGGAATACGGCTACCCTTCCGAGGGGGAAACCTTTTCCATCGCCGACAAGACCGAGGCCTGGATCATGGACCTTGCGGGCAAGGGACCGGATGAAAAAGGGCTGCTCTGGGTGGCGCGGCGCATTCCCGACGGTTATCTCTGCGCCCATGCCAACCAGGCGCGCATTACCCGTTTCCCCCTGGACAGCCCGGACTGCCTTTACGGCCCGGATGTGATAGAATTTGCCCGCCGGAAGGGATGGTATGAAGGTCCGGACGAGCTTTTCAGCTACCGCGATGCCTATAATCCCCTCGATTTCGGAGGCGCCCGCGGGTGCGAGGCCCGCGTCTGGAGTGCCTTCAACCGCCTTTGCGACGAGGTGTTTACCTACGAGGAAGGCGGCAAGTGCGTCAGCCGTCCCTCCTATGACTGGATAGACTATGCGATGGGCTATGACCTTTCAGGCGAGATGCCCCTTTTCGTGCAGCCGCGGCGCAAACTCGGCGTAAAGGATATCGCCGATGCGATGCGCGACCATTATGAAGGCACGCCGATGGATATGACGCGCGATATCGGCGCGGGCGGCAATGCCTGCCCCTACCGCTGGCGGCCCATGCATTTCGAAGTGGACGGCAAGGTCTATGTCAATGAGCGGGCCATCGCGACGCAGCAGACGGGCTTCTGGTTCGTGGCGCAGTCGCGTCCCTCCCTGCCGGATGCGGTGGGCGCCCTGGTCTGGTTCGGCTGCGACGATGCCGCCACCTCCTATCTTACCCCCATTTACGTGGCGACGCAGCGCATCCCCCGGTGCCTGGCTCCCGGCAACGGCGACTTGCTGCATTACAGCCCGGAATCCCAGTTCTGGATGTGCAACCGCGTGGCCAACGCCTGCTACCGGATGTATGACCGCATGGCTCCGGTCGTACGTGCCGCGGCCGATGCCTACGAGAATGACATGATTGCGCGCGCCGTGCCGCAGCAGGACGCTCAGGCACTGGCGCTGATCAGCAAAGGCGGGACAAAGCGTGCCGTCAAGGCGTTGACCGCATTCAGCTGCGACCAGGCACAGGCCCAGTTCGGGCGCTGGAAGAGGCTCGAGGAACTGCTGTTGGTGAAATTCATCGACGGGAATATAAAGGCGCAGGATGCGGACGGCAATTTCCTGCATTCCAAGTACTCGGAAGGCATTCCCGACCAGCTGGAGTTCGGTGGCTACAACGAAGTATGGAAGCGCGCCGTCGCGGTCTTTGCCGGTCAGACGCTGGAGAGCAAATAGAAAAAAATTGTATATTTGCAGGCTGTCGTCATAAATATACCATTTCGATGAAAAAGAGCATACATGCTATCTGTGCGAACTTTACCGCCGCGCGGGAGCTCAAAGAAAATGGACTTTACACCTATTACCGGCCCATCGCTTCCGGACAGGATCCCGTGGTTACCATGGCGGACGGGCGCAAGGCCCTGATGTTCGGGTCCAATTCCTATCTCGGACTCTCCGACGACCCCCGCCTCAAGGAGGCGGCCATCGCCGCTATCCAGAAATACGGCACCAGTTGCTCCGGCTCGCGTTTCCTCAACGGAACGCTGGATATCCATGAAGAACTGGAGGCCAAGCTGGCGAAACTGGTCGGGAAAAAGAATGCCGTGACCTTCAGCACCGGTTTCCAGGTCAACCTGGGCGTCGTTTCTACATTGGGAGTACGCGACGGATTCATCTTCCTCGATTCGCTGGACCATGCCTGCATCATCGACGGGGCGCGCCTCTCCTTCAGCAAGGTGCTGAAATTCGCGCACAACGACATGGAAATGCTGGAAAACCGTCTGCGCCGGGTGCCCAGGAAAGTGCATAAACTCGTGGTCGTGGACGGCGTCTATTCCATGGAGGGGGACATTGCCCCGATGCCGGATCTGGTGCATCTCTGCGACAAGTACAACGCCACATTGATGGTGGACGACGCCCACGGACTCGGCGTCCTTGGGACACAGGGCCGCGGTACCGCCAACCACTTCGGCCTGACGGACCGGGTGGACCTCATCATGGGGACTTTCTCCAAGAGTTTCGGGTCGCTGGGCGGTTTTATCGCTTCGGACGGCGACATCGTCGATTACATCAAGAATACCGCCCGTTCCCTGATCTTCAGCGCCAGCATGCCTCCGGCCAATGTGGCGGCGGTGAGCAAGGCCATCGATATCATGCTTACCGAGCCGGAACGCCTGGAGAATCTCTGGAAGGTCACCCGCCATGCGCAGGATGCCTTCCGGGCGGCAGGCTTCGATATCGGGCGCACCCAGTCTCCGATCATCCCGCTCTTTGTCCGGGATACCGTCAAGGCGATGCAGATTGTGAACGAGGCGCTTGACGAGGGTATATTCATCACCCCGGTCATCGCCCCTGCCGTTCCCGAAAACGACGTCCTCATCCGTTTCGCCCTGATGGCCACCCATACGGAAGACCAGGTGGATGAAGCCGTGGAGAAGCTGACCCGTATCTTCAAGACGCACGGCATTATCGCATAAGTCATGGTCATTCTCATTACAGGTATCAGCTCCGGCTTCGGCAAGGCCATGGCGGAGCGGCTTGCCCGTGAAGGGCACAAGGTTTATGGAACCTATCGCAAGGTGCAGGAGCGCCTTCCCGGCGTGACCTATCTCCAGGCGGATGTCCGCAATGACGAGGACGCCCGCGCCGCGGTACAGGCCGTGCTCGATGCGGAAGGCTGCATCGACGCCTTTATCAACAACGCCGGCATGGGCATCGGCGGTCCGCTGGAATTCTGCAGCCTCGATGCGGCGCGGGAGCAGATGGATACGAACTGGATGGGGATGGTGCGCTTCCTGCATTATGTGGTTCCGGCGATGCGCAGGCAGGGCCATGGAAAAATCCTTTGCTTTTCCTCCATCGGCGGGCTGATGGGACTGCCTTTCCAGGGGCTTTACAGCGCCTCGAAATTTGCCATCGAAGGGTATTGCGAAGCGCTCCGCCTCGAGGTCCGGGGCTTCGGCATCGACGTAATCCTGATCGAGCCCGGCGACTTTGCCACTTCCTTTACCGCCAGCCGCCGCTCCGTTCCCGATGCGGAGGCCTTCGAGGTGTACCGCACTTACAGGGAGTCGCTTGCGAGTATTGAAAAAGATGAAACTACCGGGCTGAAACCCGGATTCCTGGCGGAAAAAATCGCAAAAATCCTCCGGAAGAAGCGTCCTGCCTATAACTATGTCATCTCCACCTTCGAGCAGCGGCTTTCCGTTACGCTGAAGAAACTGCTCCCTGCGCGCTGGTTTGCCGCGATTTTGTCCGCTTATTATAAATTGTAGATGACGGCGTCGAAATTCAGGATTCAATATAATACGGAGTGGGGCGAGCGCCTGATTCTTGCCACCCGTTTCAAAAAATTCCCGATGACGTGGAACGAGGGGAATGTGTGGACGGTATCGGTCCGCCCGAAAGATCTGCTGCAGGACGGCGGCGTGTACACCTATCTGGTGGAACGGGACGGGATCACCGTCCGCTGCGAATGGGACGACCACCGCTTCAAAGAAGCCTCCGGCAGGACGATTACCGATGCCTGGATTGATGCCCCGGAAGGCAATCCCTTCAACCGCAGGCACTCGGCGGCCGTTTTTGACCGGCCGGGCTTTCGCGGGGCGGGTACGGTGATCCCGGTATTCTCCCTCCGTTCGGAAAACGACTTCGGCATCGGCGAGTTCCGCGACCTCAGGCCGCTGGTGGACTGGGCGGCATCGACGGGACAGACGGTCCTCCAACTGCTTCCCGTGAACGACACTACCCGCAGGGGCGGATGGGAGGACTCCTATCCGTACAGTCCGATATCTTCCTTTGCGCTGCATCCGCTTTACATCCATCTGCAGGACCTCGGCATCCGGGAGACCGCCGCGTTCAAGCAGAAACAGGCGGAACTCAATGCGCTGCCCGAACTGGATTATCCCGCCGTATTCGCGGCGAAGACCGCCCTTTTGCACGGGGCCTGGCTGCGTCGCGGCCGGAAGGATATGGCCGGCGGGGCTTACCGGAAGTTCGCGGCGGACAATGCTTTCTGGCTGGACGAATACGCAGATTTCTGTGCCCGGCGGGACGGCTGCGAGCCGGATTATTTCCGCTGGGTGCAGTATCATCTGGACAGGCAATTCTCGGAAGAAGTAGCCTACGCACGTGCCAAAGGCGTGTTTTTTAAGGGCGATCTGCCCATAGGCGTAAGTGCGGACAGCGCCGACGCCTTCTTCCACCCCGCACTGTTCAACCTGGACAGCTGTGCCGGCGCCCCCCCGGATTTCTTTTCCGCCGACGGGCAGAACTGGGGCTTCCCCACCTATAATTGGGAGGAAATGGCGCGCGATGATTATGCCTGGTGGAAACGGCGCCTGCTGAAAATGGCCGAGTACTTCGACGCTTTCCGCATCGACCATATCCTGGGCTTTTTCCGCATCTGGGAAATCCCGAAGGCGGAGAGCAGCGGGAAGATGGGACATTTCAACCCCTCGCTGCCCTATTCGCGGGAAGAACTCAAGGCCCTGGACCTGGACGGTATCGACGGCCTGTTCCTTCCCGACCCGCGCCACCGGGGCGGCCGGGTCCCGCGCATATCGCCGCAGACGGAAGGCCTTTCCCCTATCCGGAAAAGCCGTTTCGACGCCCTGTACACGGATTTTTTCTACCATCGCCACGAGGCCTTCTGGAAGCGCAATGCCGAAAGGAAACTGCCGGAACTGCTGCGCGTGACGGGGATGCTCTCCTGCGGCGAAGACCTGGGCATGATTCCCTCCTGCGTCCCCGAAGTCATGGGGAAGGAGCGTATCCTTTCCCTGGAAATGCCGATGATGGAAAAGGGCCGTCCCTGGCCGTACCTGAGCGTCTGCACCACCTCCAGCCACGATATGGATACCCTGCGGATGCAAAAAGACGGAGACCGCAGCCCCGGGGAATGCCGGCGGATCATCCGGGATGTGCTGGGCAGCTCCTCGATGCTCTCCATCCTGCCGCTGCAGGACTGGCTGTCGCTGGACGGCGTGCACCGGAGGCCCGATGAAAAAGCGGAGCGGATCAACCAACCGGCCGACCCGCACCACCATTGGCGCTACCGCCTGCATGTCAATGTGGAAGATCTGGCTTCCTGGACGGAACTTTCCACGGAGATATCCGCCTTGCTCAGGGAATCCTGCCGCAAGGCGGGAGAATGAATTACTGCTGCCGGGCGATGCCTTCGCGCATCTCCGTATCGGCCTGGATATTCTTCATCCGGTAATAATCCATGATGCCCAGATTCCCGCTGCGGAAGGCTTCGGCCATCGCAAGGGGCACCTGCGCCTCCGCCTCGATGACCTTGGCACGGGCCTCCTGAGCGGCGGCCTTCTGTTCCTGTTCGAGCGCGACCGCCATCGCCCTGCGCTCTTCCGCGCGGGCCTGCGCAATGTTTTTGTCGGCTTCGGCCTGGTCCATCTGCAGCACGGCGCCGATGTTCTTGCCTACGTCGATGTCGGCAATGTCGATGGACAGGATTTCAAAGGCCGTTCCCGCATCCAGACCCTTGTGCAGGACGAGTTTGGAAATGGAATCGGGATTTTCGAGTACGGATTTGTGGCTTTCGGAAGAGCCGATGCTGCTGACGATGTCCTCGCCCACGCGGGCGAGTACGGTTTCCTCGCCGGCGCCGCCGACCAGTTGCTTGATGTTGGCGCGGACCGTTACGCGGGCCTTGGCGATAAGCTGTATCCCGTCCTTGGCCACTGCCGTGACGGGCGGAGTGTCGATGACTTTCGGATTGACGGACATCTGCACCGCGTCGAGCACGTCACGTCCGGCAAGGTCGATGGCCGCGGCCATCTTGAAGTCCAGGGGGATGTTCGCCTTGTTGGCGGAGATGAGCGCCATGACCACACGGGTCACGTTTCCCTTGGCCAGGTAGTGGGCTTCCAGTTCATTGGCCTTGAGGCTGAGCCCCGCCTTGGTGCCGGTAATCAGGGCGAACACGACCGTGCGGGGACTGACGCCCCTCCAGCGCATCAACACCAGGTGAATCAGGGATACATGCACCCCGGACAGGATGGCCTGGAACCACAGGGCGACGGGAAAAAACCAAAGGACGATAATCAGCGCGATGACTACGATCGCGATCCAGAGAGCGAGTTCCATGATCTATAGGGGTTTTACGATAATCTTATTGCCTTCCGAACGCACGACGGTCACGGCCGTTCCGGGGTCCACCATGTCGTTCGTATCGGATTTGACCTCGAAGTCGCGGCCGTCGAAACGGGCCGTTCCCACCGGGGCGAGCCGGGTCAGGGTCACGCCCCGGGTCCCTGTTTCCGGGAGGGGGTCTTCCGCCAGTGCCGTCGCGCGGATTTCATCCCTGAGCGCAAAGCGCTTCCAGGTTTTGGCGCGCAGTACATAGATGACCAGCGCCAGGAGTGCCAGGCTTACGCAGGAGGTCACGACCACCCCGGTCAGGGTGCCGAAACGCGTGAAGGCGAAGTAGCAGGCGGCAACCAGGGCCGCAAGCCCCGCGAAGCCCGGGACACCGATACCGGGAACCAGCAGAAGTTCCACGAACAGCAGGAGGAATCCCGCCAAAACAAGAAGGCTGACGAGCAGTGTTGACATACTGCAAATATAAAGAAAATTGCGCCCGTAGAAAAAGATTTTTTATATCCGCCAAAATTTTCTAACTTCGCGGGCTAATTGCTTACGTATTTGTCCGAACAACAAGAACTAAAAACGAATAAAAATCATGCAAAGTAAAGGTGCTATCCGGCTTGTGGCGATTCTGCTTGCCCTGGCGTGTATCTGGCAGCTCTCCTTCACGGCCGTGTCCAACATGCAGGCGAAGAAGGCTGCGCAGCACGCGGAGGCCATCGCCGCCGCAGTGCAGGAGGAGGCCGCTTTCCAGGCGGTCGCGGAAGAGGACCGGGCCTACTGGCTCGATTCCCTCAAAAAGGTTGAAAACCGCCGCTACATCGACTCCATTTCCTCGGAGAAAGTGTATTTCGGTTACACGTACAAGGATGTCCAGGCCAAGGAAATCAACCTCGGCCTCGACCTCAAGGGCGGGATGAATGTCATGTTGCAGGTACAGCTCGAAGACCTCGTGAAGGCCCTCGCCAGCAATGCCTCCGACCCCGAATTTGTCACGGCCCTCGCGCAGGCGAAGGAGCGCAGCGTAAACTCGCAGTCCGACCTGATCACCCTCTTCGCGGAGGAATACAGCAAGGTCAGCGGCGGCAAGCGCCTCGCCCAGGTCTTCGGTACCTACGAGATGCGCGACAAAATCAAACCCGAATCTACCGACGACGAGGTCCTTTCCGTCGTGAAGGCGGAGGCGGAGAGCGCCATTTCCAACTCCTTCAACGTGTTGCGGAACCGTATCGACCGTTTCGGCGTAACCCAGCCTTCCATCCAGAAACTCGGCAATACCGGCCGCATCCTTGTGGAACTCCCTGGAGTCAAGGAGCCTGAACGCGTCCGCAAACTGCTCCAGGGCACCGCGTCCCTGGAATTCTGGACCACCTTCACCAGCACGGAAATCTCCCAGTACCTGAGCGAGGCGAACAGCCTGATCGCCCAGATGCAGCATGAAGATGCCGCCGAGGATGAGGAACTCTCTGAAGAAGAACTTGCCCGCAGGGCGAATCCCCTTTTCTCCGTCCTGCAGCCCGCCAACCCCGGCCAGAGCGCCTGCATCGGTTATGCCGCCGCGGTGGATACCGCACAGGTAGACCGTTATCTCGCCATGCCGCAGGTCGCGGACCTCTTCCCGGCCGAGTTCAGGCCGATGTGGTCCGTAAAACCGGCGTCTTATCTGGGCAGCGACAATATCTTTGAACTCGTCGCCATCAAGGCCGCGACCCGCGACGGAAAAGCACCGCTCGACGGCAGTGCGGTCGTGGACGCCCGCGTTTCGTATCCCCAGCAGCGGGGTACCGGCAACCCTACGGTTTCCATGTCGATGAACGCGGAGGGCGCCAACACCTGGGCCCGCCTTACCAAGGAGAACATCGGCAGGCAGATTGCCATCGTGCTTGACGGTACCGTGTATTCCTATCCGGTCGTGAACAGCGAGATTTCCGGCGGAAACTCCGAAATCTCCGGGAATTTCGACGTGGAGGAAGCCACGGACCTTGTGAACGTGCTCAAGTCAGGTAAACTCCCCGCTCCCGCCACCATCGTGCAGGAACAGGTAGTCGGACCTTCCCTCGGTGCCGAGTCCATCCGCGCCGGTCTGATTTCCTTCATCATCGCCTTCATCCTCGTGCTCCTCTACATGATCCTGTTCTATCAGGGAGCCGGCCTGGTGGCGGATATCGCCCTGCTGACCAACGTGCTGCTGCTCTTCGGTACCCTCGCGTCCTTCGGAGCGGTGCTGACCCTGCCCGGTATCGCCGGTCTGGTGCTGACGATGGGTATGGCCGTGGATGCCAACGTGATTATCTATGAACGTGTCAAGGAGGAACTGGCCGCAGGCAAGGGCCTGGGCAAGGCCATTGCGGACGGTTATTCCAACGCCTACTCCGCCATCATCGACGGACAGGTGACGACGCTCCTCACCGGCTTCGTGCTCTTCCTCTTCGGTTCCGGCCCGGTCAAGGGTTTTGCCACGACCCTGATCATCGGTATCGTGACTTCCGTCATTACCTCCATCTTCATCACCCGGCTTATCTTTGATGACCGTCTCAGGAAGGGCAGGAACATCACCTTCCAGAACAGCCTGACGAAGAACTTCCTCAAGAATACACACATCGATTTCGTAAAGGGACGCAGGATTTCATATATCGTCTCCGGTGCGCTGATCCTCATCTCGCTGGTGTCCATCTTTACCAAGGGCTTTACCTATGGTGTCGATTTCACCGGCGGCCGCACCTATGTGGTACGTTTTGACCAGAGCGTGACCGCCGAGCAGGTCCGCTCCGCGACCCTCGCCGTCTTCGACAAAGCGGACGAAAACGCTTCCGTCGAGGTCAAGCAGTTCGGTGGCGATTCCCAGATGAAGATTACGACTTCCTATAAATACAAGGATGAATCCTCCAGTGTCGATACGGAAATCGAGGGCATGCTCTATGAGGCCCTGAAGGGCTTCTTCAACACGGAACCCAGCCTTTCCGAATTCACTTCCACCCTGGACAACCCCAACGGTATCATTTCTTCCGACAAGGTGGGCGCATCCATCGCAAGCGACATCCGTCGCAATGCCGTCATCGCCGTACTGATCGCCCTGCTGGTGATTTTCGCCTACATCGCCTTCCGTTTCAAAGGCTGGACCTGGGGTCTGGGCGGTGTGGTCTCCCTGGCGCATACCGCGATTATCGTCATCGGATTCTTCTCCCTGTTCTCGGGTATCCTTCCGTTCAACCTTGACGTGGACCAGACCTTCATCGCGGCTATCCTGACGATTATCGGATATGCCATCAATGATAACGTGGTTATCTTCGACCGTATCCGTGAATTCAGCGGCCTGCATCCCAATGCCGATTTCAAGGATACCGTCAACGGTGCTTTGAACGCCACGCTCACCCGTACGGTGAACACTTCGGTTTCCACCCTCGTGACGATGCTCGCCATCGCCATCTGGGGCGGCGAGAGCATCCGCGGTCTTGCCGTCGCACTCATCATTGGTATCTGCATCGGAACCTACGCTTCCATCATGATCGGTACCCCTGTGATGTTCGATGCCACCCGCAAAGCGGCTGCGAAGAAGAAATAAAAAAGTTTTCAATAATCAGCGCCCGGCCCCAAAAAGGTCGGGCGTTTTTGTTATCTTTGCATTATGGCACAGTTCGTACATCTCCACGTTCATACACAGTATTCCATCCTGGACGGTTTTTCTTCCATCAAGAAACTTTTTGACCGGGTGGAAGAACTTGGAATGAATGCCGTGGCCATCACCGACCACGGGAACATGTACGGCGTCAAGGAGTTCTTCAACTGTGCAAAAAAGCATCCGGGCGTCAAGCCCATCCTGGGCTGCGAGGTCTATGTCACGCAGCACTACGACCATCATCTCAAGGACAGCGACCACCGCAAATACTATCACCTGATCCTGCTTGCAAAGAACGCGGCCGGTTACCGGAACCTGATGAAACTCGTTTCCGCGGGACACACCGAGGGCTTCTACTACAAGCCCCGTGTCTCCCACGAACTGGTGGAAAAGTACAGCGAGGGACTCATCTGCTGTTCCGCCTGCCTCGCGGGGGAAATCCCCAAGGCCATCATGGCGGATGACCTGGACGCCGCCCGCAAGGCCATCGAATGGCACAAACGTGTGTTTGGGGACGATTACTATCTGGAGGTGCAGCTGCACAGGACGGAAGTCCCCGGAGCCACGGAAGGCATGTGGGAAGTCTATCATCAGCAGTGCAAGGTCAATGAGGCGATCTTTTCCCTTGCGGCTCAAACCGGCACCAAGGTCATTGCCTCCAATGACGCGCACTTCATCCGCAAGGAGGACGGCCCGGCGCACGACCGGCTTATCTGTATCTCCACCAACGCCTATATTGACGATCCGGACCGCCTGCGCTATACCCAGCAGGAATATATCAAGAGTCCGGAGGAGATGGCCGCCCTCTTCCCGGACCACCCGGAGGTGCTTGCCAATACCCTGGAAATCGCCGATAAGATCGAGAGTTTTTCCATCGACCGCGGCAATGTCCTCCCGAAATTCAACATCGACCCCCAGTTCCTGGGCGAAATCGACGCCCACCTGGAGAAATACCGCGAAATCATCGACGAAGGACGCTGTGACAAAGACGGAAATCCGCGCGGAGAGGCGTTCTGCACGTCGGTTGCCTACCTTTGCCACCTGACCTATCTGGGCGCCCGCGAGCGCTATGGCGAAACCCTCAGCGACGAACAGCGGGAACGCATCGATTTCGAACTCAAGACCATCTGCCGCATGGGCTTCCCGGACTATTTTCTCATCGTCCAGGACTATATCGCCGCATCGCGTGCCGCAGGCTCGATGGTAGGCCCCGGACGCGGTTCCGCCGCCGGTTCCGTCGTTGCGTACTGCCTGAAAATCACCAACCTCGACCCGATCAAATACAATCTGCTGTTCGAGCGTTTCCTCAATCCGGACCGCATCAACATGCCCGATATCGACGTGGATTTCGAGAGCCTGCCGGTGGCGCACGAATACGTGGAACGGACCTACGGGACGGACCATGTCTCCCGGGTGATTACCTTCGGTACGATGGCGGCAAAAAGTGCCATCAAGGATGTCGCCCGCATCAGTCACGTCAGCATAGATGAATCGAACCGTCTGTCCAAGATGGTTCCGGACCGTCTGGCGGACAAAGAAGGGAAAGACGTAAAAATCACCCTCGACAACTGTTATAAATACGTCCCGGCCTTCAAGAACGAACTGGAGAACGGTCCGCAGGTCAACCGGGAGGTGCTGGAATATGCCCGTCAGCTCGAAGGCAGCATCCGTCAGGTGGGCATGCACGCCTGCGCCACCATCATCGGCCCGGGCAACCTCACGGACTACATTCCCATCTGCCTTTCCAAGGACAAGGATACCGGGGAGGAGGTCTGGACTTCACAGTACGACGGTCACTATATCGAGGAAGCGGGCATGCTCAAAATGGACTTTCTCGGGCTCAACACCCTGTCCATCATTCACGCCTGCCTGAACTACATCAAGGAACTGCACGGTACGGACATCGACATCGAAGCCATTCCCATTGACGACAAGGAAACCTATGAAGTCTATGGCCGGGGCGATACCGTTTGCCTCTTCCAGTTTGAATCCGACGGTATGCGCTCGTGGCTGCAGCGCCTCCATCCTGAGCGTTTCGAGGACCTGATCGCTATGAATGCGCTGTACAGGCCGGGGCCGATGGACTATATTCCGGATTTTGTCGCACGCAAGCAGGGACAGCAGAAAATTGAGTACGACCTTCCGGGCATGGAGGATATCCTGAGCGAGACGTATGGCATTACCGTCTATCAGGAGCAGGTGATGCTCCTGTCCCGGAAACTTGCGGATTTCACCAGGGGCGAGGCGGATACGCTCCGCAAGGCGATGGGGAAAAAGCAACTGGATACGCTGGAGAAACTGAAGGGAAAGTTCATGGAGGGTGGAAAGAAGAACGGCCATCCCGCCGAAATCCTCGAAAAAATCTGGGAGGACTGGCGGAAATTCGCCCAGTATGCTTTCAATAAATCCCATGCCACCTGTTATGCCTGGGTCAGTTACCAGACCGGATGGCTGAAATGCCATTATCCTGCGGAATTCTTCGCCGCCAACCTCAGTTGTGCGGGCAATATTGAGGATATCAAGAAAATTATCGGCAATGCCAAAGCACACGGTATCAAGGTCCTGAGCCCGGATGTCAATGAATCTGCCCAGCACTTTGCCCCGGTCGGTGCGCGGAAAGGCCGCGCCGAGAAGGTCCGCTTCGGACTGGGCGGCATCAAGGGCTTCGGCCAGAATATCGTCGAGCAGATTATCCGTGAACGCAAGGAAAACGGTGCGTTCAGGGACCTGTACGACTTTTGTGAGCGGCTCTCGGCTTCCCTCGGCCGCAAATCGCTCGAAGCGCTGGTCTATTCCGGAGCGCTGGATTCCTTCGGCTACAGCCGCGGACGCTACTTTACTCCGGGCAGGAGCGGGGAACTTTTCATCGACGAACTCTCCCGCTACATTGAACGCTACCGCAATGACAATCTGGACTCGTCGGCGTCCCTCTTCGGCGAAATCGAGGAACTCAAGCCGGTGCGTCCGGAAGTCCCCGAACTGATCGGTGAAGAAAATTCCCTCCAGTTCCTGCAGCAGGAAAAAGAATATGTGGGCATGTACCTTTCCACGCATCCGCTGGATGCCCACTCCTTTGAAATCCGGCACTTTACCAATATCGGGCTGAAAGATATGGAGGAGGCCATTGCCCGCTGCGAAGAGGAGAAGGCGCCGCGAAAGGTGCGGGTGGCCGGCATTATCACCGATGTCAAGATGATCACCTCCCGCAACGGCAAGCAGGGCTGCGCCGTTACGCTGGAGGATTACTCCGGCGTCTATGAACTGGCTTTGTGGGACAAGGATTTCGCTGCCTATGTTCCCCTTCTCAAGCAGCATGCGCAGGTTTTTATCAGTGGGGAAATCAAGGCCAGGAACAGTTTCCGCAAAGACGACGGCACCCCGCCCAAATACGGCTTCCGTATCGGGGAAGTCCAACTGCTGGGAGACGTCGCCTCCAAATTCCTGGCCGGCCTGCAGTTGACGGTGGATACCTCGCAGCTGGACCCCGCTTTCCGTAAAACCCTCACCGGGATCCTCAAGCGCTACAAGGGCAAGACGCCCCTCTTCCTGATGCTCTGCGACAAAGGCAGGAAGTACAAGATTCCTTTCATCGCCAAGAAATTTTCCTGCAACGTAAGCGAAGAAGCCCTGGGAGAACTGGAAGCGGCCGGCATCCCGGCCGAAGTGCTGACTAAGGCGTTGTAACGGGAAGTTCCGCGCCTGTCGGCTCAACCAGGACACAACCGGCTTCCGGTAGTGCCAGATGGCCGATAATATCGAAAGTCTGGAAATCCCTGCGGAACTTTTCGAGTTTCAGGATGGGCACCGTAAACAGCAGGCGGAAGTCCTCTCCCCCGTTCATGGCCGCACTGACCGGATCGAAATCCAGGCTTTTTCCCAGTTCGAAGGAGCCGCCCTCGAAGGGAATCTTGTCCGCATAGACCTTTACCCCGAGTCCGGTGCCTGCAGCAAGGTCCTGCATGGCCGCGGCAAGCCCTTTGTCCACCAGACAGCCCGCGGAAGGATAAATGTCCGACGACGCGAGCAGCGCAGGCAGTTCGCCCTGCAGTTCCGGTTTCAGGTAGGCGCCGACCAGCATCTTATAGCGCTCCATCTCCTCGCTCCCCTGCGTGGATCCCGCCTCGAAGCGCATTTTCTCGCGCTCCAGTACCTGCAGGCCCAGGTAGGCGGCGCCCAGGCTGCCGCTCACGCACAGCAGGTCCTTGCTTTGGGGTTTCGGGCGGCGGGAAGCATCGAGCGCCGGCAGCGTTCCGGTCGCGGCGGCCGCGATAAGGAAGCCGTTGCGCGAAGGCTGCAATTTCAAATCGAGCCCTTCATAGTGGTATTGGTGCGCCGCACTGACGACGCCGCTCCAGAATTCCTGTATCTGCGGGAAATCCAGTTTGGCGGAAATCCCGAGACTGACACTCAAGGTCCGCGGCCTTGCAAGCTGCGCATAGAGCGCCCCCGTCACCGCGACGACGGTCTTGAAGCCGAGGTGTTTGAGCGGGAAATAGACCAGGTCGAAATCAATGCCTTCGCTCAGCAGCCGGGAGGCGCCCACAATCTGGTCCCGGCCGGCTGCGGCAAAGACCTGCGCATCGCTGCCCCGTTTATAGCCCGACCCCTCATAAAGCAGGTTCAGGGCCTCTTCCCGGCCGATCCGGGCGAATGTCTTTTCCTCCATCAAAGATTCCGGAGGAGATTGTTCATATTTACCTTCGCGTCGATCATTGCCTTGAGATTATCGACGCTGACGCGCTCCTGGGCCATCGTATCGCGGTCGCGGACGGTCACGCAGCGGTCTTCGAGCGACTGATGGTCGACGGTGATGCAGAACGGGGTTCCGATGGCATCCTGCCTGCGGTAGCGCTTGCCGATGGAATCCTTTTCCTCGTACTGGCAGTTCATGTCGAACTTCAGCAGGTACATCACTTCGCGGGCGAACTCGGGAAGTCCGTCCTTTTTGACGAGCGGAAGCACTGCGGCCTTGACCGGGGCGAGCGGGGCGGGAATGGAAAGCACGGTCCTTGTTTCCCCGTTTTCCAGCTGCTCCTCCTTGTAGGAATGGCTCAGCACCGCAAGCACCATGCGGTCCACGCCGATACTCGTTTCCACGACATAAGGCGTGTAGGCGCGGTTTTCTTCGGGATCGAAGTATTCGATTTTCTTGCCGCTGAACTTCTGGTGGTTGCCCAGGTCGAAGTCCGTACGGCTGTGGATGCCCTCCAGTTCCTTGAAGCCGAAGGGGAAGTTGAATTCGATGTCGGTGGCGGCATTGGCGTAGTGGGCCAGTTTCTCGTGGTCGTGGAAACGGTAGTTCTCCGCGCCCATGCCCATGTTTACATGCCACTTCATGCGGTTTTCCTTCCAGCGGGCGAACCAGTCGAGTTCAGTGCCGGGCTTGATGAAGAACTGCATCTCCATCTGCTCGAATTCCCGCATGCGGAAGATGAACTGACGCGCCACAATCTCGTTGCGGAACGCCTTGCCGATCTGGGCGATGCCGAAGGGGATCTTCATCCTGCCGGTCTTCTGTACGTTCAGGTAGTTGACGAAGATGCCCTGGGCCGTTTCCGGACGCAGATAAATGGTATTCGCGCCCTCTGCGGTGCTGCCCATCGAAGTGCTGAACATCAGGTTGAACTGACGGACGTCCGTCCAGTTGCAGGTGCCGCTGATGGGGCAGACGATGCCGCAGTCGATGATAATCTGCCGGTATTCGGCAAAGTCATTCGCCTTCTCCGCCTTGACGTAACGGTCGTGCACCTCGTTCCACTTGGCCTGCTCGCGCAGCACATTGGGGTTCGTCGCGCGGAACTGCGACTCGTCAAAGGATTCGCCGAACTTCCTGCGGCCCTTTTCCACCTCCTTGCCTATCTTTTCCTCGATCTTGCCGAGGTAGTCTTCAATGAGGACGTCGGCGCGGTAGCGCTTTTTGGAGTCCTTGTTGTCGATGAGCGGGTCGTTGAACGCGCCCACATGTCCCGATGCCTCCCAGATACGGGGGTGCATGAAGATGCAGGAATCGATGCCCACGATATTCTCGTGCAGGCGGGTCATCGCGTTCCACCAATACTGCTTGATATTGTTCTTGAGTTCCGACCCCATCTGGCCATAGTCATAGACCGCGGCCAGGCCGTCATATATCTCACTCGAAGGGAAAATAAAACCGTACTCCTTGCAATGCGCAACCAGTACCTTGAAAAGTTCATCCTGTGTCATAGCCCGCAAATTTAGCAAATTTTTCTTATTCAACGTGTTAAAAAAAACGCTAATTTTGCAGCGTCTATGATTCGTTACTATACGCAGGATACGCCGTTTCGTTTTAAGCGTAAACGACTTACTTCCAACTGGTTAAAAGCGGTATCCGGGGAGGCCGGCAAGCGCCTCGGCGATATCGGGATCATCTTCTGTTCCGATGCTTGCCTGCTCGGCATCAACCGCCGGTATCTCGGGCACGACTACTATACGGACATCATTACCTTCGATTATTGCGAGGGCGATGTCCTCAGCGGCGATCTGTTCATCAGCGTCGATACCGTCCGCGACAACGCGGCCTTTTACGGCGCTCCGTTCGAAGAAGAACTCAGCCGCGTCATCGTGCACGGCCTGCTGCATCTCATCGGTTACGACGACCACAGCGATTCCGACACGGCCGCCATGCGCGCCGCCGAAGACCGCGCCCTCGCGCTCTTGGAATCGCTACGCTGAACCTGTCCCCTCACGTTACGGGTAGTGATATTAAGAGACAATGAAAAAATTACCTGCAGCACTTTTCCTGACGTCGCCCTGCGGGCGACCCCTCCCAAAACAAGTTCTGGGCCCCTCCCTCTCATAGCCACCGAGGGTGGCACAGGCGATAAAAGTGCCGCAGGTAATTTTTTCAAATACTAAATTTAGCCGTTGAATAAAATTTTCAACGGCACGTTGTCGCCTATATTTGTCGCCGAAAATAGCCAAAAAGTTGTATGGTATTGAAACATTTTTTATTTTTGTCGCCGAATGAGGAAGATTCTCACGTACGGAGGTTACTTTGAGGAATTCCTCGGAACCTTACGGGCAGATATTGTCAGAAAGATTGACTATGGCCTTGTGCTGTTGAAATCACATGAAAGATTGCCGACAAAATTTGTCAAGTATATTGAGGATGGTCTTTTCGAATTACGAATAGAATGGGAAGGTGATATTTACCGGGTATTTTTCATTTTTGACAACGGCAATATAGTTGTTCTTTTCAATGGCTTCCAAAAGAAGTCTCAAAAGACACCCAGAAAGGAAATTGAGAAGGCAAAACGAATAATGGCAGAGTATTATGAGACGCAAAAGCGATCGAACAACAAGGGATTATGATGTAACTTTGGATGCAAAGTATGGTGCACCCGGGACGGCCGAAAGAGAGAAGTTCGAGGCGGAAGCGGAGGCTTTTTATTCCGGGCGACTGCTACGTGATGTCCGCAAAGAAGCAGGAATGACGCAATCACAGGTTGCAGAAAAGATAGGTGCAAATAAAAGTTATATCTCCCGAATCGAGAACGGGCAGATTATACCGACCGCGTCCTCGTTTTTCCGCATCGTGGCTGCCATGGGCATGCAGGTACAGATTACAAAAGAGGTCTCCCCGTGGATGTAACCGCGCTCTCGCCATTTTTTGATATCTTTGCACGATATTTCAAGCGGAGCGGTGGAAAGGCAGTATGATATCATCGTCATCGGCGGCGGACACGCGGGCTGCGAAGCGGCCTGCGCCGCTGCCGCCCTGGGCTCCTCCGTCCTGCTTGTTTCGATGGATCTGCGGGGGTTTGCGCGCATGTCGTGCAACCCCGCGGTCGGCGGTATCGCCAAAGGCCAGATTGTCCGGGAAATCGATGCGCTCGGAGGCTGGAGCGGCATCATTACCGACCGTTCAACGCTGCAGTTCCGCATGCTCAACCGTTCCAAGGGACCGGCGATGTGGAGCCCCCGTGCCCAGTGCGACAAGCAGGCGTTCTCGGCAAACTGGAGGCAAGTGCTTGAAAATCAGTCAAATCTGAATCTATATGCCGATACGGTGACGGAATTGGTCTTCGAAGGACGCCGCGTCTGCGGTATCCGTACGCTCACGGGCGCCGTCTTCCGCGCAAAAGCCGTCATCCTGACGACGGGAACCTTCCTGGGCGGAAAACTCTTCATCGGGCGCAACAGTTTTGAGGGCGGCCGCATCGGAGAGCCCGCATCCCACGGAATTACGGAGCAACTGGCGGCGATGGGGGTACGCCAGGCAAGGATGAAGACCGGGACGCCTCCCCGCATCGACATCCATTCCGTAGATACGGCTGCGCTTACCGTGCAGGAGGGGGATGCCGATCCGCGGAAATTCTCCTTTGGAGACGAACTTTCGGCCATCCAGCGCAGCGGCACCCAGATGCACTGCTATATCCTCCATACCAATCCGGCCGTCCATGACGCGCTCCGCAGGGGTTTTGATGATTCTCCGCTCTTTACCGGCATGATCCGCGGGATCGGGCCGCGCTACTGCCCGAGCATCGAGGATAAATTGCGCGTATTCCCCGACAATGACGCCCATCAGCTTTTTCTGGAACCCCAGGGCGCAGCCACCAGCGAATACTACCTTCAGGGCTTTTCCTCCTCGCTTCCCCTGGACGTGCAGCTGGACGCACTGCATAGGATCAAGGGACTGGAAAACGTCCGCATCTTCAAGCCCGCCTATGCGGTCGAATACGATTATTTCGATCCTCTGCAGTTGGATGCCTCCCTGCGGCTGCGTGATCTGGAAGGACTTTTTCTGGCCGGACAGGTCAACGGGACCACGGGTTACGAGGAGGCGGCCGCACAGGGGATCATGGCAGGCATCAACGCCCATCTGGCACTGAAGGATAAGGAACCGTTTGTCCTGAAACGCAGCGACGCCTATATCGGGGTCTTGATCGACGACCTGATGACCAAAGGGGTGGATGAGCCGTACCGGATGTTCACCTCGCGTGCCGAATACCGTATCCTCCTGCGGCAGGACAACGCCGACCGGCGTCTGACGGGCCTTTCCCACGCCCTCGGCCTGGCTTCAGAAGACCGGTATGCGGCCATGCAGCGCAAGTATGAGGAAGCGGACGCGCTGGAAAGCTGGTGCGGAGCCACCAACCTGACGGCAGCGGAGGCGAACCCCTATCTCCAAAGCAGGGGTTCCGCCCCTATAGGGGATTCGCGCAGGATCGCCGACCTGGCGACGCGACCCGAGGTGAGTCTTGGGGATTTGCTCCGGATTGTTCCACGTGGAACACCGGAAAGCCCGGAGGTCGTCGAGTCCGTGGAAATCAACCTCAAATACCGCGGCTACATCGACCGGGAAATCCAGTTGGCGCAGAAAGTATCCCGCCTCGAAGACCTGCGGATTCCGGAAGGATTCGATTTCGACGGCGTGAGCGGACTGACCATCGAATGCCGCCAGAAACTCAAACGCTACCGCCCCCGTACCCTGGCGCAGGCCTCCCGGATTTCCGGCGTTTCCCCTGCGGATATCGCCGTCCTCCTGGTCCGCTTCGGCCGATAAATGTTCCACGTGGAACAATCCAGAGTTACAGCATCTGCAGGGCGGCCTTGATGATTTCCTCCACGGAAGCCGTGGGGTTCTTCTTCAAGATAGCCTGTACGGCTTTGGATACCGCCTGTTTGGGGAATCCGAGCAACTGGAGTGCTGTGCCCGCCTCGTCCGCGGCCTGGTTCCGGTCCGTTCCTGCGAACAGGGCCGGTGTCCCGGTCTCTCCGTCGCCCCGTACGATTTTGTCCTTGAGTTCCAATACCAGCCGCTGTGCCCCTTTCAGCCCGATTCCCTTCACGCTCTTGATTCTTGCAACATCCTCAGAAAGAATGGCTTCGCGTAATTCTTCAGCACTCAGGGAGGAGAGCAGCATCCGCGCCGTGGAAGCCCCCATTCCGGATACGCCGGTAATCATGCGGAACAGGTCCCTTTCCTCCTTCCCGGCAAATCCGTAATAGACGGCCGTCCCCTCGCGGGGGTTTACCTGCTGTTGTACGTAAATCGTCGCTTCCGGCTTGTTTTCCAGTTGCGAGTAGGTACGCAGCGATATTTCCATTCCATAACCGATCCCGTTGTTGTCTATGACGACCCGGGTCGGGGTCAATTCGGCAATTCTGCCCGAGACATAATCGTACATGCCGCAAATGTATGTAAAATTTGTTAATTTTGCAGGATTATACAGTTAAGATGAGTACCGTTTCCGACATCCGTGCGCAATTCCCGCAACTCTCCGAGAAAGTTTACGGGAAGCCGCTGGTCTATCTGGACAATGCCGCCACCTCCCTGCGCCCGCAGTCCGTCGTCCGCCTTTGGGAGGATCTGTCGCTGAGGCACAATGCCAACGTGTTCCGTGCCGTACACAAGTTCTCTTCTGAAGCCACCCGGTTTTACGAGGATGCGCGCAGGGCGGTGGCCGCCCATATCGGCGCGGCGTCCCAGCGGGAGATTGTCTTCACCTCCGGCGATACGGCGTCGCTGAATCTCGTCGCCCGCTGTTTCGGCGCGGCTTTCGTCGGTCCGGGGGATGAAATTCTCGTCGCGCAGAGCGAACATCACTCGAATCTGGTTCCCTGGCAGATGCTTTGCCGGGAAAAGGGCGCCCATCTGAAGTGCCTTCCCGTGGATGAAAAAGGACGGCTGTGTGTGGAAATGCTGCCGCAGATGCTTTCCCCCCGCACGAAACTGCTCTGCGTCGCGGATATCTCGAATGTGCTGGGACTGCGCAATCCGGTCGCCGAAATCGTGCGCATTGCCCACGAAAAGGGCTGTCCGGTGCTCCTTGACGGGGCTCAGGGCATCGTGCATGAAAAAGTCGATGTACAGGCGCTGGACTGCGATTTTTATACCTTTTCCGGACATAAGGTGTATGCCTCGCCCGGGACGGGCGTGCTGTATGGCAAGCGCAAGTGGCTGGAGGCGATGCCGCCGCTGATGGGGGGCGGGGAGATGATTGAAAATGTGGCTTGGGAAAGCAGCACCTATGCGGCTCCGCCCCATAAATTCGAAGCGGGAACTCCGAATATTTCCGGTGTGCCTACGCTGGTTCCCGCGCTAGAGATGGCCCGTACGCTGAACTCCGGGGAAATCGCCGCACAGGCGGGCGCCGTGAGGGATTTCGTCCTGGACGCGCTGCTTGCCTTTCCGGGGCTGCGTCTTTTCGGACTCCCGGAGCGGAAGTCGGACAAAGTGCCGATTTTTTCCTTTACCGTCGAGGGGGTGCATCACGAAGACCTGGCGCTGCTGCTGGATAAAATGGGGATTGCCGTGCGTTCCGGGCAGATGTGCGCGGAGCCGCTGATGACGCGCTTCGGCGTGACCGGCATGCTGCGCGCTTCGTTTGCGCCGTACAATACGATGGCGGAGGCGGAATATTTTGTTACCTCGCTTAAAAAGGCGATCGATATGCTAAAGTGATTTTCGGTGCGCTGTTTCCGAGGGGTGCCCTCTGCTCCCTGTCGCTTGCGCGACCCTGTCCGGGTAAATGGTCGCAGAAGGCATCCCTCTACAACTGAACGGCGCACCGAAAACCGAACAGACACATTATGAGTTTACAAGAAGCAAAACAGGCCGTCATCGACGATTTTTCACTCTATGATGAGTGGCTGGACAAATATGAGTATCTGATTGAACTGGGAAGGGGACTGGAACCCTTCGACGAATCGCACAAGACGGAGGACCGCCTGATCAAGGGATGCCAGTCGCGTGTCTGGCTGGACTGGCGGCTCGAGGACGGAAAACTCTGGTTCACGGCGGATAGCGACGCAATCATTACCAAGGGCATCATTTCGCTGCTGATCAGCGTGTATTCCGGCCGTACGCCCGCGGAAATCGCCGGGGACGACTTCGCTTTTGTGGGCGAAATCGGCCTGCAGGAAAATCTGTCGCCGACGAGGGTGGGCGGGCTGCGCTCAATGATGGATACGATTCGTAAAATTGCAAAACAAAATGCCTGATAAAGAAGTACTTACACCGGATGATGTGAAAGAGCTCGCCCCGCTGTACGAGGCGGTGGTGATTGCGTTGAAGCAGGTCTATGACCCGGAAATTCCGGTGAACATCTATGACCTGGGGCTGATTTATGAACTGCATATCAGCAAGTCCCGTGAGGTGTATGTGAAGATGACTTTCACCGCGCCCACCTGTCCGATGGCGGAGGAGGTGCTTGCGGAGGTAAAGCATACGGTGGAAATGACGCCCGGCGTGAACGCCTGTCACGTGGAACTGACCTTTGAACCGCCCTGGGACCAGAGCCTGCTTTCCGATGAGGCCCGTATCGCCCTGGGCTTCGATCCTGACCTTGACGGTGATGAAAGCGGTCTCTGACCTCCCGACGGCGACCCTGCTGCTCGGGAGCAATCTCGGTGACCGGGCCGGAGCGCTCGCGCAAGCGCAGCGACGGCTCGACGCCCTGCTGGGAGAACGTGCGGTGGCATGCTCGCAGACCCTCGAAACCCAGGCTGTCGGATTCGACGGACCGCCTTTCCTGAACTGCATTTTGCGGTATCGCTGCGCGCTCGGCGCCTACCAGCTGCTCGATGCCTGCAAGGGCATCGAAAGGGCGATGGGACGGACGGACCGGCCGCAATATGCCGCGGACGGCAGCCGGATCTACCATAACCGCATCATCGATATCGACATCCTCTTCCTCGGTGACCTGGAAATCCATTCGGACAGGCTGATACTGCCGCATCCCCAGGTCAGCTCCCGGCCCTTTGTGGGACAGCTTCTAAGCAGTCTTTCAGAATGAAAATTGAAAAATATTTCGTAAATTTGGGAGGGCTGCGTCTATGTGGACAAGACTGATTTAATCTTCGATATCGCCTGGAGAACTGGAGACTGGGGTAGGTATGTAGCCACTGCTACACTCCTTCATCATATCTAAAAAATAATTCCATCAAATCTATAGTTCATACTTGTGATTACTTCAACCCGGATAAATCCGGCTTCAGAATCATTGATTCATCAATACGTCCTTCTTGTTTCAGGAACATAACCATATAGATAGGGATATTCAGTATGTTTCCATCACGGGACAAGTTGTCATTACACAGGACAACACCCTTTTTTGTGTTGTATTGCTCGTTCCCTAATACGTTTGTGAGGGCCGCATGCAGTTGATAATCCTTGCCGGATTTCACTTCAACAGGGAGCACAATCCCATCTCGCGTTTCAAGAAGGAAATCAAGTTCACCTTGTTTTTTGCTGTTAAAGTAATACAATGATGAATAACCATGCGACAGCAGTTCCTGAGCCACCACATTTTCGTAGATGGAACCATAGTTTATGTTCACTTCCCCGCTGAGTATCTTCAACTGGATTCCTTTTGCCAACTGTGTGACCAGCAATCCCACGTCATTTTGGAAAAGTTTAAACAGGTTTCTCTGTTTGCTGAGCAACAGCGGGACCTTCGGCTCTTCGACATTGAATACCGGAATAGCTACTCCTGCGTTTTTCAGCCACAGGAAACTGTTTTCATATCTCGCATACTTTGCGTTCTCATTCAGCTTCTTGAGAATAAACCGCTTGTTCTTTGCATTCAGTTCTGAAGGAATCAGGTCGAAGATTTCATTCAGATATAGTTTTTGGTCCGGATCATACTGAGCAATATCCCGTTTGTATAATCTCAGTATAGCTTCATGCTCGGATGAAACCTTCTGTATGTCATTTGTTTGAACGTATTTATCGACTGCAGCAGGCATCCCCCCTACAACCAGGTATATCTGGAAAAGCCGCATCATCTGATCATGTACGAAAGAATCCACCGGCTTTTCTTCCTCATAACAAGTTCTCAGGTGTTCCAGAACAGAGGGGGCCACGCCAACGGTGTTCGCAAATTCTTCAAAATCCAGGGGGAAAACGTCAATGATATCCATAAATCCAACCGGAAACGAGCGGACGATATCCTTCAATTCAACGCCAAGCAGGGAACCCGTCAAGCCATAAGTATAGCGCCCGTCCTCCACCAGGAATTTTATCATTGTCACGCATTCCGGGCATTTCTGAACTTCATCAAGCAAAATGAATGTTTTGCCCGGCACCAATTTGGTTCTCGTAAAGGAAGACAGGCGCAGCATAATATCGTCCACTCCTGCGGCATTGTTAAAAATTGACCTTGCGGCCTCATTTTTAACAAAGTTTATCTCAACATAATTCTGAAAATGGCTCTCAGCATATCTTCTGAAAGCGACCGTTTTCCCAACCTGACGTGCACCATCCAACATCAGCGCCATATTATGATGGTTTTCGTAAAAGTCGCTAATTATGAGATCCAACTTTCGGTTTATCATAATACTCTTCCTTTTTTTCTTTGCAATAATAAGAATAATTTCCACTTTTTCCGACTGTTTTGATGGAAAATTTCCATTTTTTCTCAGCACCGTGTACACTTACCTATGCCGAATATTATTTCCAATTCAAAACAGCTTTTAAAATAAAAATTGGATTATTCGATTAATTATTGCTATCTTTGGGGATGAATGTCGCAAAAACAGTTCAAAGGATATGGAAATAAAGAAGTCGGATAAAGCAAGTCTTGAGAATAAGAGACTTCTTTTCGTGGAAATCGGATTCGTGGTCGCTCTGGCCGTCGTGCTGTTCGCTTTCGAGTGGAGCAGCAAGGAAAAGTCGGCTGCCGTACTCGATGCCGGTAACCAGGAAATCATCGAGGAGGAAATCATCCCCATCACCCAGGAAACTCCTCCGCCCCCTCCCGAGCAGATCAAGATTCCCGTACTCTCGGACAATATCGACATCATCGATGACGATATCAAGGTCGATGACAACATCATCAATCTGGAAGATGCTTCTGACCTGGGAGTAGAGATTCAGGATTACAAGGAGGAAGTGGTCGAGGAAGTGGTCGAGGAAGAGGCGATTCCCTTCCAGCTGGTGGAAGAGAAGCCGACCTTCCAGGGCGGCGATGCCAACGCCTTCTCCGCCTGGGTGGCGCAGCATATCAATTATCCTGAGACGGCCAAGGAAAACAACGTCCAGGGACGTGTGATGCTGCAGTTTACAGTGGAAAAGGATGGCAGCGTGACCGGTGTGAAGGTGGTCCGCGGCGTCGATCCCGAACTGGACAGGGAAGCGGTGCGCGTCGTGAAGAGTTCCCCGAAGTGGAAGCCTGGACGGCAGCGTGACCGCGCCGTGAAGGTGACTTATACCTTCCCCGTTTATTTCCAGCTTCGTTAAAACTTAATTGTATTTTTGTTGGAAGGCTGCCGGATGGCGGCCTTTCTTTGATAATTGAACGATAATGTGGGAGAAAGTTTTATCTGTCTAAAAACTACGGACCTCCGGTCCTGTCTCTCCCACGCCTACGGCGCGGGCCCCTCCCGTTCACGAGCCACGGGCGGCTACGGTTTTTAGACAGGCAAAACTTTCTCAAATCAATAATAACGTATGTACGATACCAACAAGGCTGTCTTTGTAGGCATCATCCGTCCGGATGACGATGAACGGAAGGTGATGGAGTACCTGGACGAACTGGCGTTCCTGGCGGACACCGCCGGGGCCGTGGGCGACCGGAAATTCGTCCAGCGGGTGGACCGGCCGGACAAGGCGACGTATATCCGCAGCGGAAAGTTGCAGGAGATTGCCGCCTACTGCGAGGAGAACTGCATCGAGTATGTGATTTTCGACGATGAACTGACGGGGATGCAGCAGCGCAATATCGAGAAAATCATCAAGACCTCTTCCGTCATCG
The DNA here is from genome assembly GCA_017445015.1 of Bacteroidales bacterium. Classification (GTDB taxonomy): domain Bacteria; phylum Bacteroidota; class Bacteroidia; order Bacteroidales; family UBA932; genus Cryptobacteroides. The sequence goes on from JAFSVL010000088.1 coordinate 42,513, forward strand.
ACCGCACCAGCCTGATCCTGGAGATTTTTTCCCAGCGCGCGAAGACCTCCTATGCGAAGATGCAGGTGGAACTGGCACACTATAATTATATATTGCCCCGTCTGGCCGGGATGTGGACCCATCTGGAGCGGCAGCGTGGCGGTATGGGTACGCGCGGAGGGATGGGTGAGACCCAGATAGAAATCGACCGCCGTATCGTCCGGGAGAAAATCGCGAAACTCAAGGAACAACTGAAAAAGGTGGACAGACAGATGGCGACGCAGCGCGGCAACCGCGGGCAGCTGGTCCGCCTGTCGCTCGTCGGGTATACCAATGTCGGCAAAAGCACGCTGATGAACCTGCTTTCCAAATCGGATGTCTTTGCGGAAAACAAGTTGTTTGCGACCCTGGATACGACCGTGCGAAAGGTCGTCATCGAAAACTGTCCCTTCCTGCTGAGCGATACGGTCGGCTTTATCCGCAAACTGCCCACACAACTCATCGAGGCGTTCAAAAGTACGCTGGACGAGGTGCGCGAGGCGGATGTGCTGGTGCATGTAGTGGATATATCGGCCCCGGATTTCGAGGAGCAGATGGCGGTCGTGAACAAGACCCTGGAGGACATCGGCGCTTCCGGAAAGCCGGTCTATATCGTCTTTAACAAGACCGACCTCTTTACCTGCGAGGAATACGATCCCTTCTCCATCCTGCCGCCGGACAAAAACAATACGACGCTTCCGGAACTCAAGCAGCGGTGGATTGAGGAGAAGAAAGCGCCCTGTATCTTTATTTCAGCAAAAAAGAAGGAGGGCCTGCCGAAACTGCGCGAGGACATCTACAAGATGGTCGCCGAGATTCACGCGGGCAGATACCCGTTCAATAATTTTCTCTGGTAACGTTCTCCAGGGCGGCTTTCATCGTTTCAACGGTGGCTTGGGTGGCAGGGCTCAGGGGGAGGCGCACTTCGCGGGAGCAGAGTCCCAGACATTCCATCGCCGCCTTGACGGGGATGGGATTGCTTTCGACGAAGCAGGCCTTGAAAAGCGGGGAAAGCCTGTGGTGCCACTCTCTGGCTTTCAGGAAATCCCCTTCCAGCAAGGCGCCGGTCATCTGCGTCACCTCGGCGGGCGCGGCATTGGATGCGACGCTGATAACGCCCTGTCCGCCTGCTGCCATGATCGGGAAGGTAAGGTCGTCGTCGCCACTGAGCACCGAAAAAGTTTCCGGAGCGCAGCGGATGATCTCGCTGGCCTGCGAAAAGCGGCCGGAGGCTTCCTTGATGCCGATGATCTGCGGGCAGTCGTCGGCCAGACGCAGTACCGTTGACGCTTCCATATTTACTCCGGTACGGCCGGGGACATTGTAAATCACGATGGGTTTGTCCGTTTCGTCTGCAATGGCCCTGAAGTAGTCGTATTGGCCCTGCTGGGTGGGTTTGTTGTAAAACGGCACGACGACAAGCCAGGCATCGGCGCCTTCGCCTTCCAGCGCCCGGATGTTGGCGACCGTGCCGGAGACGGAATTGCTCCCGCAGCCGCAGAGCAGGGGAAGTCCGGCCGCCTGTTCCCTCGCAAGACGCAGCAGCCGCAGTTTCTCCCCGGCATCCAGCGCCGGGGTTTCACCGGTCGTGGCCAGCGGAACCAGGAAATCCACACCGCTTTCCACCTGTCTGAGGACGAGGCGTATGTATGCTTCCTCGTCTATCTTTCCACCGCGGAACGGAGTAACCAGCGCAGTACCGCAGCCCTTCAGCAGTAATTTTCTCATAAAATCAGGTCTTTAAATTCGTGTACGCCGCGCAGCCCTTCGGTGCGCAGCGCGGCCTGGACGGCACCTTCGGCAAGCCCTTTGCGCGAAAATGCTTCATGACAGACAGTGATTTTGTCGCAGGCCCCCTCGAAAGTGAGTTCGTGGATGCCCGGGACTTCACCGATGCGGCGGCTTTCAATCGCAACGCTCCCGCCGAGTTTTTCTTCGACGATTTTTCCCATCGTGACGGCCGTACCCGACGGTGCGTCCAATTTGTGGATGTGGTGCGTTTCGACGATCGAAGCCTTGTAACCCAGCCCCCGGAGCTTCTCCGCGGCCAGCGCAGCCAGCGCGAAGCTGACATTTACCCCGATGCTGAAGTTTGAGGCGTAAATCATCGGCGTGCCGTGTTTTTCAAAACAGGCGATCACCTCCGGCGCGATATCGTGCCAGCCTGTGGTTCCGACGACCACCGCCTTGAAACGCTGGGCCAGCAGGGGGTAGTTCTGCCGGAACGAACTGGGAAAAGTGAAGTCGATACAGACGCTCTTCGCGGCAACCGCCGGGTCGAAGGATGCGATATCTTCGGAAATCCCGGCGCAGGGAATTCCCTTTTCCCTGAGGACTTCTTCTACCATGTGGCCCATCCGGCCGTATCCGCTGATGACTGCTTGCATAGTCGTTGGTCGTTTATCTCGCAAATATACTAAAAATCACCTATAAACTATACCCCAGACACCATTCCTGACAATAGGAACGGTCAAAGTTGTGGACGCGCAGGCTCAGCCCGGCAAAAAGCCCTTTCGGCTTGCGGAAATGGTAGCGGATGCCGATACGCTGATAGTCCAGTCCCATGTTTTCCGTATATCCGGTCTTTTTGAAGACGTGCAGGCCGACGTTGAGGTGTACGGATACCCTTCTGTACCAGAACTCCTGAATCAGGTAAATCCCGCAATGGAGGGGAGAGTAGCCGGCGGGGTCTTCTTTGCCCAGCAGCAGGAGATCCGTTTCCCGGTAGCGGTTCTCGGCATAGTTGATGTCGATGCCGATACCAGTGGCGAAAACCGGAGAGTAGCGCCATACGCCTTCCGCTCCGGCGATGATCCGGGCGCGCGGAGGAATGGGAAACCACCGCTCCGGAGGAAGGTCGGCCGCAAGGGCGGCGTCCAGTTCGACGGAACTCGCGTGGGCGCCCCCCGATGCATAGAAGTTCCAGTGCAGGCCCTTCTCGTAGTCCGGCAGTTCCGACTTCGGCCCGCGGCGGGTCTCCCATCCGGCAGGCGCCATGCGGTAGCGTACCCCGGCACTGAAGGAAAGTTCGTTGAATCCGTAGTTCGGCACGCTCAGCATCCCGTTGGAGTGATGGGTCAGAAAGGCGCCCGCCACCAGGCTCCACTGCGGTGCGAACAGCCATTCGGCGTTGAGTCCGCCGCCTACGAGCGCAAAGACCGGAGAGGAGAGGTACAGGTTGTCCGGGCTGGAGACGGGATGGTAAACCTTCGGGCAGACGGCAAGGCCCAGTTCCAGTACGGGGCCGATGCGGAAATGTTTCGTGCGGACGAAATCGAATTCGGCCCAGCCGTAAAGGTTCACGATGTCCCCGAGATGGGTGTCGCCTTTAAAACGCAGGCTTCCCATGCGCTGCCAGGAGAGTCCGAGGCCGTATCCGGGATAGTTGAAGGCCCGTTCAAACCAGCCCCCGTCTTCCCGGCGCGTGGATACGCCGGCCTTGAAGTCGTACATGTCGTAATTCGTGGAGCCGATGACATTTTTGTAGATATCCCAGCCGTCCAGGACGTGTACAAAGCGCCCGGAAGCGCTGAAGTTCAAATGACGCTTGTCAATGGTCTGGCTTCGGGCGGAGAGCGCCAGGAGTATCAGGACAAAAAGTGCCGCGGCGCGTTTCTTCATCGGTATTTCTCAAATTCAGGGAGTCCCAGACGGGCGATGAAGTCGCTCAGTTCCGCCTCCTTGCGCGGGCAGATCATCAGGACGTCCGGGGAATCGATGATGACAAAATCGTCCAGGCCGTGCACGGCGATGAGTTTGTCCCGTCCGGAACCGCGCACGATGTTCCGGCGGCTGCCTTCGATGAGCACCTTTCCGCGCGAGTAAACGGCGTTTTCCCTCCGGTCACGGGAGGGCAGGAAACGGTAGAGCGTTTCCCAGTCGCCCACATCGGTCCAGCCGAAGGATGCGGGGAGCACCCAGGTATTGTTGCTGCGTTCGAGCAGGGCCTCCCCGATGGAAATCCGGGTGCAGCCGGCGTAGGCTCCGGCCAGGAAGGCGGCCTGGTCCGCGCTTCCCAGCGCCGCCTCCCATCCTTTCCAGAGGTCGGTCACTTCTGCGGTATGTTTTTGCAGTTCCGAAAGCAAGACGGAAGCTTTCCAGCTGTGGATGCCCGTGTTGAGGAGGAATTCTCCGCTTTCGACGAAGCGCCGCGCAAGCGCCGGCGCCGGCTCCTGGGTGAAGGTTTTGACCTTGACGGGCTTTCCCCGTGCAGGAGACGCCATCTGGATGTATCCGCAGGTCGTTACCGGCTGCCCGGGAAGGGCTCCGATGCTGATCAGCGCGTTGCCGGTGGCGGCAAAGCCGAGGGCCAGCCGGCAGGTTTCTCGGAAGGCCGTCTCGTCGGTCAGGGTCAGGTCTGCGGGAACGCTGATGAAGACCGCCTCCGGGTCGCGGGAGAGCAGGGTGCAGGCGGCAAAGAGCGTGGCCGGTGCCGTATCCCGGCTGTAGGGTTCGGAGAGCAGGTTTTCCGCTTTAAGTTCAGGGAGTTGCTGCGCGACAATGTCGGCGTAGCCGTGATGCGTGACGACCAGGATGTTCTTTACGGGGAAGAGTGCCTTCATCCGGTCAAACGTGATGCGCAGGAACGATTTTCCCTTCGTCGTCAGGTCCAGGAACTGCTTGGGCATGTTCGCACGGCTGACGGGCCAGAATTTCGCGCCGGTTCCCCCGGCCATGATTACGCAATATTCAGACATAAATGGGAAGAAAGGCTTGGGGAAAGTATTCTATCCGGGTATGGCCGGCATCGAAGATGACACTGATTACATCGAAAAAGATTTCCGCGTCACCGCCGTGGAGGGTCTTCGCATCGTTGAGGTAGGCCCTGGCCGCCCGTACCAGCCGCTGCATTTTGTCGTGACGGACATTTTCTTCGGGGGCTGCCTGGAGCGGGGCGATGCGCGTCTTTACTTCCACGAAGTGGAGGCCGGCCCCGTCGTAACTGATAATGTCCACTTCCAGGTGTCCGGAGCGCCAGTTGCGCTCGAGGATCCGGTGGTCCCGGGATTCCAGGTAACGGCAGGCGGCCTCCTCTCCCTGCTTTCCGACGGTTTTCCTGTCCATCATTCGAAGCTGATTACGGTTACGCCGCTGCCCCCGCGGCGGATGTCTTCATCGGATACGGTGGCGATGCCCCGCACGGTCCGGAGGTATTTCTGCAGTTCATCCCGGAGTACGCCGGTTCCTTTTCCGTGTATGATGCGCACGCTGCCCATGCCGAGCATGATGGCATCGTCGATGAAATGGACGGTCATGTCCAGCGCCTGCTGCAGCCGCTCTCCGCGGACATCGAGTTCCGGTTTGAAGTTCAGCCGCCGCTCGGCGATGGAGGCGTCCTCCCGCTGATAGGCGGGAGTAAAGGTTTTGCGCGCGACTTCCCGGAATTCCGAAGCGGAAATGCGCTCCAGTCTCTCCGGGCTGAGGGTGCTGCTGATGTTCCCGATGATGAGGGTGACGGACTTGGCGGACACGCGGGAAACTTCGCCCACCATCCCGCTGTCCTTGATACGGGCTTTTTCCCCCACCTTGAGCGCTTCCTGCCGGGGCTCTTCTTCCTTGGCCCCGCCCTTCCCGTGTTTCCCCAGGAGCTCCATTTTCCTTTCCAGGTAGGCTTCCCTTTTGAGCGTCTGCTTTTCCTTCTTTTCCCGCAGGGTCCCCAGAAAACCCTGGAGTTCTGCACGGGCCTCTTTCGTCTTTTCTTTTTCCGCCCCCGCCTCCTTGATGTCCCGGATGGTCTTTTCCACCTGTTTTCCGGCCCCTTTCACGATGTTTTCCGCTTCCCCCATCGCCTCTTCGATGATGGACTTGCGCTGCCTGCGGATTTCTTCGAGTTCATTCTGGTAGCGGCCGGCCAGTTCTTCCAGTTCTTTGTCGGTATGCTTGATCTTCTGCAGTTTTTCGTCGAGCATCCGGCGGTTCCGCGCAATTTTCCTCAGGTTCCGTTCCATGCCGACGAAGCCTTCGCCGGCGCGCTGCTCGGCATCCTTGACGATGACCTCCGGGAGTTGCATCTTGCGTGCAAGTTCGAAGGCGAAGGAATTGCCCGGAAGTCCGGTTTCGAGTTGGAACAGCGGTTCGATGCGCGCGGTATCGAAGCGCATCGCGCCGTTGACGACCGCATTGTCCGGTGCCGATGCGAAGAGTTTGAGGTTTGTGTAGTGCGTAGTAATCACTCCGTACACGCCGCGCCGGTCCAGTTCCGCGAGGATGGCTTCGGCGATCGCTCCGCCGGCGGCGGGTTCCGTTCCGGCGCCGAATTCATCGATAAGGACCAGCGTTCCGGGGCCCGCATCGCGCAGCATATCGCGCATGTCGGCGAGGAAGGAACTGTAGGTGCTGAGGTCGTTTTCAAGCGACTGGTCGTCTCCGATACTGACTGCAATCTGTTGAAATACAGGTAATTCAGAACTTTCAGAGGTAGGGATGAGCATTCCCCATTGGAACATGTACTGCAACAGTCCGACGGTCTTGAGGCAGACGGATTTTCCTCCGGCATTGGGACCGGAGATGAGCAGGATGCGTCCTTTCGCATTCAGATGGACGCTGATGGGAACGATATTGCGCTGTTCACGCGAGAGTGCCTTTTCAAGCAGCGGGTGGCGGGCCTTGCGCAATTCCAGCCGCCCGTCTTCGGAGAGGACCGGGAGTCCGGCGACGAAATCGAGGGCCGTCTGCGCCTTGGCCATCAGGAAATCGGTCTCTCCCACATAGACGGCGCTTTTTTGCAGATCCGCCGCATAGGGGCGAACAAAATCGCTGAAGGCGCGCAGGATGGCGGAGATTTCACGGTCTTCGTCATAATGCAGTTCCCGGATTTCGTTTTCGAGTTCCATCACGGAGGCGGGCTGGATAAAACTCGTCTTTCCGGAGGCGGATTCCCCGAAGACAAAGCCGGGTATTTTGCGTTTCAGGGCGGAGTTGACCGGAATGAGGAGGCGGCCGTCGCGCAGGGTTACGCCGCTGTCGGGTTCGCAGAGCCCTTCCGCCTGCGCCCGCCGCAACACCGCCTCGGCGCGTCTCGTAAGGCCCTGTTCCTTTTCTCTTAATCGCGCGCGTATCTGCGCGAGCGCGGGAGAAGCGGAATCTTTGATGTCCCCGTGGCGGTCCAGGATGGTCTCGATGCGCCGCAGCACTTCCGGGAAATACGGAACTTTCCCCGTCTTCCGCTTGAGCAGGGGATAGACCCCGTCTCCGGCGCTTCCGAAAAACACGCGCAGGCGCCGTACCGTATCCAGCAGGGTGGCCAGTTTTCCCAGCGACAGCGCGTCCAGGCTCACCGAAGGATTTTCCAGGGCCGTCAGGAAAGGCAGCGCGTCGATGTACCCGCCGGAGGGAAAACTGTCCTCAAACAGCAGGATCAGCCGCATCTCTTCCGTCAGGGCCAGCCGGTTCCGGATTTCCCGGGGATTGGTGCAGAAGTCCTCTTCGGCTACCCTTTGCGCCGCATAATCGGTCGCGCAGCGGGTGGAGATGCATTCGCGGATCTTGTCGAACCCCAGTTTGCTTTCAATCCTTTCGAAGTTCATTTCCCTGACAGCAGCAGTTTCAACTGATTGATACCGGAGACTGGAATGGCCTTTCCCTTCCGGAAGAGGCTGATATGGCCGGTTTCTTCCGAGACGACCAGGATGTCGGCATCCGACTGTTCGGAAAGCCCCAGAGCGGCCTTGTGCCGCATCCCGTAACTGGCGGGAATATCCAGGCGGGTGGAGATGGGCAGGGTGCAGCGGGCGGCCATGATGCGGTTCCCGCTGATGATCATCGCCCCGTCATGCATGGGGGAGTTTTTGAAAAAGAGACTGAGAATCAGACGTTTGCTGATGGAGGCATCCACAACGTCTCCGGTGGCGAGGATGTCTTCGAGCCGGTCGGACTGGCGCAGTACGATGAGCGCCCCGGTCTTTGCCGCCCCCATTTCCATGCAGGCTTCGGCCAGTTGGGCGATGCTTGTCTCATGCAGGTCCTCATCCGCCTTGAAGCCGAGGATGCGGGAGAGCAGATTGCGTTTTTCCAGCGAATTCCCCGCGGTGCGGCCGATATTTCCCAGGAAACGCCGGATTTCCGGCTGGAAAAGCACGATCAGCGCAATCACGCCCACATCGAGCACCGTCCCGAGCAGCGAGGACACGAGCCGCATGCCCAGTACGTCGGCGGCGATGCGGGCAATCAGCAGCAAAAGGATGGAGATGAAGATATTCATCGCCGAAGATCCGCGGATCTGCCTGAAAACCAAATAGATAATCAGGGCAACGAGAACTATGTCGAGGATGTCTGCGGGCGAAATGTGCAGGAATCCCGGTAAAATCGAAATCATCGTACAAATATAAGAATAAATTTTCATGCGTCCTTTTGAAGCAGGTTATTATCAATCAAATGTTTGTAATTTGAAAATTAATTCGTATTTTTGCAGCCCGCAAAATTGCGGGAATATACTTAAAGTATTTATACTCAATTAATTAATTAAACCAATGCCTGGATTAATTGGAAAGAAAATCGGAATGACTTCCGTTTTCAGTGCCGAGGGCAAGAACATGCCATGCACTGTTATCGAGGCTGGTCCGTGCGTTGTTACGCAAATCCGTACAGTAGAAAAAGATGGTTATGCCGCTGTACAGCTTGCCTATGACGAAACGACTGAAAAGCACGCCAGCGCGCCTCTGATGGGGCATTTCAAAAAGGCAGGAACCACGCCCAAGCGTAAGCTCGTCGAATTTCCGGCGGATTTCGCGAGGGAGCTGAATCTCGGCGATGTCCTCACCGTCAGCGATGTTTTCGCTGAGGACGGTGCGTTCGTGGACGTTGTCGGTACTTCCAAAGGTAGGGGTTTCCAGGGTGTCGTGCATCGCTGGGGTTTCGCCGGTGTCGGCGGACAGACCCACGGCCAGCACAACCGTCTGCGCCACCCCGGTTCCATGGGTGCATCTTCCTGGCCGTCCCGCGTACTTCCCGGTATGCGTATGGCCGGCCATATGGGAAATGAGCGCGTGAAGGTGTTCAACCTTCAGGTGATCAAGGTCATCCCTGAGAACAATCTCATCGTTGTCAAGGGTTCCGTTCCGGGAGCCAAGGGTTCTTATGTAATTTTGGAGGCTTAAGACTATGAAACTCGACGTTTTGAAAATTGACGGAACTCCCTCCGGAAAGCAGGTCGAACTGGCGGACAGCGTATTTGCCGTCACCCCCAATGACCATGCCATCTACCTTGACGTAGTGCAGTATCTCGCCAACCAGCGTCATGGCAATGCCAAGACCAAGGACCGCAGCGAGATTGCCCACAGCACGAAGAAACTCGGACGCCAGAAGGGCGGCGGCGGAGCACGCCACGGCTCTCTCAAGTCGAACATCTTCGTCGGCGGCGGACGCGTATTCGGCCCCGTGCCCCGCTTCTACCACCACAAGCTGAACAAGAAAGTCAAGAAACTCGCCCGTGTCTCCGCGCTCAGCTACAAGGCTCAGGAGAATGCGATATTCATGCTTGAGCCCTTTACCATGGAGGCGCCCAAGACCAAGGAATTCCTGCAGATCGTTTCCGCCATCAAGGCCGGCGACCGCAAGGTGCTGTTCGTGCTCCCGCAGAATTCCGACAATATTTTCCTTTCATCCCGTAACCTTCCCCAGGTGAATGTCATCACCGTGGACGAGATCAACACCTACGCCATCATGAACGCCAATTCTCTGGTGCTCATCGACGGTGTCCAGGATATTCTTGCCCAGAGGAACGAACGTTAAAAGATTACTCAGATGGGAATTATCATTAAGCCAATCGTAACAGAGAAGCTGACGGCTCAGGGCGAAAAGTTGAACCGTTACGGCTTTATCGTCGACCGGAAAGCCAACAAGCTTCAGATCAAAGAGGCGGTGGAAAAGATGTACGGAGTTTCCGTGGAAGCCGTCAATACTGTCAATTATCACGGTAAACGCAAGTCCCGCTTTACCAAGAGCGGACTCCTGCGGGGCCGTATGAATCACTTCAAGAAGGCGTATGTCTCCCTTGCCGGTGATGACAAGATTGATTTTTACAGCAACATTTAAGGGGAGGACACGAAAATGGCAGTAAGAAAATTCAAGCCGGTAACTCCCGGCCAGCGGAACAAGGTCATCAGCACCTTTGAGGAAATCACCGCGAAGAAGCCCCAGAAGTCATTGCTCGAGCCTCTCAAGAGCACCGGCGGCCGCAACAACACCGGCCAGATGACCGTGCGTTATCTGGGCGGCGGCCACAAGCGGATGTACCGTATCATCGACTTCCGTCGTAACAAGGACAACTGCACCGCTACCGTGCTTACCATCGAGTACGATCCCAACCGCAGCGCACGTATCGCCCTCGTACAGTATGAGGATGGTGAGAAGCGCTATATCATTGCTCCTGACGGACTGAAGCCCGGCCAGGTCATCGCCTCCGGCAGCGGTGTCGCTCCCGAAGTGGGCAATGCCCTTCCCCTGAGCGAGATCCCCGTCGGTACGCTCGTTCACAACATCGAACTCCGTCCCGGACAGGGTGCCGCCATGGCCCGCAGCGCCGGTGCGTCGGCCCAGCTCGCCGCCCGTGAAGGAAACCATGCCGTCCTGCGCCTGCCTTCGGGTGAGACCCGCATGGTGCTCGTTTCCTGCCGCGCCACGGTAGGTACGGTCTCCAATCCGGACCACAACCTGGAGTCCCACGGAAAGGCCGGCCGCCGTCGCCATCTCGGCAAGCGTCCGCACAACCGTGGTGTCGTGATGAACCCTGTCGATCACCCGATGGGTGGTGGTGAAGGCCGCGCTTCCGGCGGACATCCGCGTTCGCGCAAGGGTCTGCCCGCGAAGGGTTACAAGACCCGCAATCCGAAGGCGGCGTCCAACAAGTTCATCATTGAGAGGAGAAAGAAGTAATCCGGAATAAAACGAAATAGATTATGAGTCGTTCATTAAGAAAAGGTCCGTATATCCAGGAAGCCCTGGAGAAGAAGGTTCTTGCTATGAATGAAGGTAGCAAGGCCAAGGAGGTGGTCAAGACCTGGTCCCGTGCCAGCATGATCTCTCCTGACTTCATCGGCCACACCATTGCCGTCCATAACGGAAACAAGTTTATTCCGGTGTATGTAACGGAGCAGATGGTCGGCCACAAACTCGGCGAATTCGCCCCGACCCGTACCTTCAGGGGCCATGCAGGTAACAATAAGAAGTAAAGACTATGGGAAAGCGTAAAAGAGAAATGGCCGAGCGCCTCAAGGAGGCGAAGAAGGTTACGTCGGTTGCCAAGTTGAATGATGTCCCTACCTCTCCCCGCAAGATGCGTCTTGTCGCGGATACCGTCAGGGGTGTCGAGGTGAACCGTGCACTCGACCTGCTCCGGTTCTCGAAGCGGGAGGCTTCCATCCGTCTGGAGAAGCTGCTTCGCAGCGCCATCGCGAACTGGGAGGCCAAGAACCCCGACAGTTCCAAGGAACTGGAGAACGGGAATGTCTATGTCAAGACCATCATGGTCGGTGAAGGACGTACGCTGAAGCGTATCCGTCCCTGCCCTCAGGGCCGGGCCGGCCGCATCCGCAAGCGTTCCAACCATGTGACCGTTATCCTTGATGTTAAACAACCGGTAGAGAACAAGTAATATGGGACAGAAAACTAATCCTATCAGCAACAGAATCGGCATTACCCGTGGTTGGGACTCTAACTGGTGTGGAGGAAACTACGCGGAGAAAATCGCGGAGGACTACGAAATCCGTAAATATCTGGGTGCCCGTCTTGCCAAGGCCAGCCTGAGCAAGATCATCATCGAGCGGACCCTCAAACTTGTTACCGTCACCATCTACGCGGCCCGTCCGGGCTTCGTGATCGGAAAGGGCGGCCAGGAGGTGGAGAACCTCAAGAACGAGCTGAAGAAGGTCACCGGGAAGGATATCCAGATCAATATCTACGAAGTGAAGCGCCCCGAAGTGGACGCCCACATCGTCGCGGACAGCATCGCCCGTCAGATCGAGGGCCGTGTCTCCTACCGTCGTTCCATCAAGATGGCTGTCGCCAATACCATGCGTATGGGCGCCGAGGGCATCAAGATTCAGATCAGCGGCCGCGTCGGCGGTGCCGAAATGGCCCGTTCCGAGATGTTCAAGGAAGGACGTACCCCGCTCCATACTTTCCGTGCCGACATCGACTACGCCCTGGCCGTTGCCAAGACGAAGGTCGGTGCCCTGGGCATCAAGGTGTGGATCTGCAACGGCGAGCGTTATGGCCGTCAGGACCTGACCCCCGCCGCCATCGCCGCCGCAAATGCGCAGGCTTCCGGCCAGCCCCGTACGGGCGGTCGTGACGGCCGTGGCCGCCGTGGGGACCGTCGCGGTTCCCGCAGGGATGGCGATCAGAAGTAGTTTGCAAAAAATTACTATCTTTATAGCCGGTTCCGGATATTCCGAGACCGGCTTTTTTATGTTTCGACGTATCCTTTATATCCTGTTGCTGCTCCTGCTCCCCGCTGCGGCCTGCCATTCTGCAGGAACACCCCGGAAAGGTTTGCAGGAGGGGGATATGTTCGTGGATTTCCCACTTGCCGGAGGGAAGCGCTTTTCCGATTATGTCGGCCGGGGCACCTATGTCCTGGTATATGGCTGGGCCTCGTGGTCCGCACCTTCCGTAGCCCGGCTTTCCCGGCTGGAAAGCGTGGCGGCCGGCCTTCCTTCCGGAAGGGTGACGGCCCTGTCGCTGTCCTTGTGCGACAATCCTGCCGATGCGGCGGCTGGGGCGGCGCTGTATGCCCCTTCCATTCCGCTGGCCGTAAGCGAGGAGTCCGCTCCCGCGGGCATGCTGGGGATCACAACGCTGCCTGCCCTGATGCTGTTCGGCCCCGACGGAACCTTGCTCAAACGGAATCTGCGCTGGCGCGACCTGCCTAAAATCCTTCGTTATACCGGTGGAGACGCTTAAAGACAAAATCGCCCTTCTCCCGCACGCCCCCGGGGTTTACCGTTATTATGATGCGGCGGGGACGGTCATCTATGTAGGGAAGGCGAAGGACCTTTTCAAACGGGTATCGCAGTATTTTGTCGATCCGGCCCGGCTGACGCTCAAGACGCGGCACCTGGTTGCAAAAATCGCCGATATCCAGTATGCGGTCGTGGACAGTGAGGCGGATGCCCTTCTGCTGGAAAACAACCTCATCAAACAGTACAAACCGCGTTACAATATCCTGCTCAAGGACTCAAAGACCTACCCCTGGATTTGTGTTACGGCGGAGCCCTTTCCCCGGGTTTTCCTGACGCGCCGTGTCGTGAAGGACGGTTCCCGCTACTTCGGGCCCTACAGTTCCGTCATGCACGCGAGGGTGCTGATGGACTTCTTCCGGACGAACTATCCGCTGCGCAGCTGCAAGCATAAGATTGATGCTGAAGACGTTCTGCGCCGGCGTATCCGTCCCTGCCTGGATATTCAGATCGGGCGCTGCAGGGGATGCTGCAACGGCGGCATTTCCACATCGGAATACGGGGCGATGGTAGAGGAAATCGTACATCTGCTTTCCGGCGGGGTCAACGATATTGTCCGGGGCTACAGGACGGCGATGAAAGAGGCGGCGGACCAGCTGGATTTTGAACGGGCCCAGGCTCTCAAGGACCGTATGGACGCGCTGCAGCGCCATTATGCCAAATCCGTCATCACGACTTCCGGGGATACGGAAGCGGATGTCTTCTCTCTGGTTTTTGACGGTTCCGACGCCTTTGGGAACTTCCTGCGCGTGCGTGGCGGGGCCATCATCCAGTCCCTCAACCTGGGCTTCAAACTGAATATCGAAGAGGAACGGGAGGCGGTGCTGAGCGAATTCATCGCCGAGATCCGCGCAAAATTCGGCGCGCTCTCCAGGGAACTGATCGTGCCCTTTCTGCCGGATGTGGCCTTCGACGGGCTTCGGGTGCCGCTGCGCGGGGATAAACTCGCGCTGCTGGAACTCAGTACAAAGAATGCGAAGGAATTCCGCTTTAATGCGCTGAAATCCAAAGAGCGCACCAATCCCCAGGAATATCGCGAAGGGGTGCTGGAGGAATTGCGTGTGGCGCTGGGCATGAGGGAACTGCCCCGGCACATGGAGTGCTTTGACAATTCCAATATCCTCGGAACGAATCCCGTGGCGGCCTGCGTGGTTTTCCGCGATGCGGAGCCCTCCAAGCGCGATTACCGGAAATTCAAGATCAAGACTGTGGTGGGGGCGAACGACTATGCCTCGATGAAGGAAATCGTGAACCGGCGCTATGCGAGGATGTTGCAGGAGGCGCCGGAGGACCTTCCGCAACTGGTGGTCATCGACGGAGGAAAGGGACAGTTGAATTTTGCCTGGCAGGCGCTCTGCGAACTGGGCATCCAGGACCGCCTGACCGTAGTGGGGCTGGCAGAACGGATGGAAGAGATTATCCGTGTGGGTGATCCGTATCCACTGTTCCTGGACCGCAATTCCCGCGCTTTCAAGGTGATTACGCATATTCGTGACGAAGCGCACCGCTTCGGTATTACCTTCCACCGTTCATTGCGGAGCAAGTCTGCGTTGCAGGGGGCGTTGGATACCATCAAAGGTGTCGGGCCGAAGACTGCGGAAAGCCTGCTGATGCACTTTGGCAGCGTGGCACGCATCGCGGCTGCGCCCGTGGATGAAATCGCCGCCCTGACGGGACCGGTGCTCGCCGTCCGTATCCATGAAGCATTAAACCATGACTGAAAAGAACTTTAACAAGGCTCTCAGCGTTTTCCTGCTGGCAGGTATGGCCTGCGCGGTCCTGTTCACTACCATTGCCCGTTTCCCTTCCGCCCAGGACGGAAAGGTGTTGCTGCTGGTTTCCGCCTTCAGTTCCCTGATGGGCATCCTCAGCGCCGTTTGTTCGGCCAACGGCCTCATCATTACCTTTTTGTTCGGGTTGCTGGATGTTTCGCTTTACGGCCTTATCTGCCTGCTGAACTGGAGGAGCGGGGGCGCAGGACTGGGGAACGCCCTGCTGCATTTCGTGTATTTTGTACCGATGCAGTTCGTCGGCTTTTTCCAGTGGCGGAGGCGCGGACGGTCGGAGCAGGGCGCGGTCCGTGCGCGCAGGCTTACGGCGCGGAGCCGTCTGCTGGCCGGCGTGGTGTTTCTTGCGGCGGGAACCGTGGCCTACCTGGTATTGCTGCATTTTGACCGGTCCGGCGTACAGGGCTTCTGGCGCTGGACGGTCCTGCTCGACGTGCTGCCGCTGGTGTGCAATATCATCGGGCAGGTCCTGATGTCCACGGCTTATATGGAACAGTGGATTTTCTGGATAGGCGTCAATATCTTTTCCATTGCGATGTGGGGGGGGACACTGAAGGACTCCCCGGATTCTTCCTATGCGCTCATCTACCTGATCAAGTATGCCTTCTATCTGCTCAACTCACTGAACGGCCTGAGGATATGGCTGTCGTTGAGCGCTTCCGACCGGGGTTTGGATAAGTAAATTTATTTCATTACCTTTGCAGGCCAATTTGGAGTGAAATAGTTAAAAAACCTTAAAATAATCAACCAATTATGGATTACGCAGAAATCAAAAAGAAAGTGACCGACATCATCGTGGACAGGCTCGGTGCAGAACCCTCCGAGGTGACCGAAGAGGCCAACTTTACCAATGACCTGGGCGCTGATTCCCTTGATACCGTCGAACTGCTCATGGAGTTCGAAAAGGTATTCGGCATCCAGATTCCCGATGAGGAAGCCAGCACTATCGCTACCGTCAAGGACGCTATCGAGAAAGTGGCTGAGAAGATCGCTTAAAAGTCATATATTGACGAATAAAAAAGCCGCCCGTCCGGGGTGGCTTTTTTTTATTCTATCGGCAGGGAGTAGGTCAGTTCCAGCATGGGGCGCCGTTCCCGCCGGGTACCGTTGAGCACGGTACGGTAGTAGCGGTCCTGGTCCAGCAGCAACTGCGTGCTGGTGGAACTGGTGGAGGCGCTGCTGTTCATGGACGACCAGTAGTAATAATTGGAATAGTAGTCGTTGTACCCGTACCCTCCGTATCCGCCGTATCCGCCATAGCCGTACATCTGGTTATAATAGTTCTGGTAGGCGAGCTGCTGGTAGTAATCGTTGATGCTCTGGGTGGAGGCGTTGGTCGTCAGCGTCTCATATTTCTTGATCAGCAGCCAGATATCGTAGTTCCCGTTATCGAGTTTCTCCTCCTTCTGGTCCAGGATGGCCTGGAGGTGGTAGGTGATGTCCGGACGATAGCTTTTCGTCCCCAGGTCGATATCCCCCTGGTTCTCCTCGCTCGAAGCGGCGTCGGTGATATTCATGAATACCGCGGATTCCTCCGTGGAGAAACGCACGGTAGGGGAGAGGACCTCCGCAAAGTGCCCGAAATCGTCAGGGACTTCATAGGGCAGTATCAGCGTCGCCTTGTTGACGACGGCATTGTCGGGATTGCCTCCCTTTTCGATGATGATGTCCCGGACCTTACTGCGCAGGTATGCGGCGCTGATGACCGGTTTGGGAGCGCAGCCCCCCTCGACCAGGATATCCCCTTCCACCAGGGCGGATTCCTGTGAACTGCATGTCTGGATGTTCAGCGCATATTCGGGGAACACCCCGGTGGCGCTGTTCCTGAGCAGGGAGTCGGCGTCATAGAAACCGTCGGCACCGAGGAAAAAGCTGAAGAGCGTGTCCCTCACCACGCCGTTGTAGCGTCCGCGGGTCTGAAGCAGCGCATAGTTGCCGAGGTAATAGCCGTTCGTGCTGTCGTAGTTGAACTGGAGTTTGAAGATATTGATCCGGCCGCCGTTCCCTGCAGGCGGGTCCACCGTGATGTAGATGCCGGGGAAGCGCCGGGTGTACTCCGTGTAGTCTTTCCTTTCCGCATCGGTCAGGGTGAGGAAGCGTTTCCCGAACTCCTCCGTGAAATCGAAGGAGAGAGAGTCGCTGCCGTTGATGACAGGCGTTCCCCTGACGATGGATGCATTTCCGTGGGGAATGTCCTCGAGTCCGCCGTGGTCGGCACCGATGCGGATCGGGCGGGACAGTTCATAGACCCGCACGTTCTGCAGGATGCATTCCTGGGAAGGGTCTGCGTAGGAAAGGGTGTCCAGTTCCGCGGAAAAATGGAAACTGACGAATTGAGGATCTTCGCCGAAGTCCATTTTCGGGTCCATCGGGACGAGGGTGAGCGCACAGGAACGGGTGCTGAGGGCGAAGGTCTCGTCACGGACGGCCCCGATCGTGATGCGGCGTGAGGAATAGCCGTTCAGGCTGTCCGGCAGTTGCAGGGAAAACTCATCCAGGGGGATGTCCGCGGTATGGACCGTAAACATCTGATTCCCGGGCACCAGGTTCTCCCCGAGCCGGTAGTCGATATCTACGCAGGAAATGCAGAGCGTGGCGAGCAGTGCGACTTTCGTCAGACGGAATTTCATGCTATAGACTGTCGTAAAAAGCATTGTACCTGTCTATGTATTCGCCGTTCTCCATCGCCCTGGCGTCAAATTCCATGACGGGGATCTGTGCGGCGCGGCACATCCGCACCAGGGATTCATCGATGCCGCCGCTTCCCAGGATGACGCCGTCGGCATACTGGATGGCGGTTTTCGCCAGGCCGGTCATGTCCGCCTTTTCCAGGAAGGGAAGGTCGGTATCCTTCAGGGCGCCGAGCGATACCTTGGAGCGGAAATCGGGATGGAAAACCATGTCCTGCCCGTCGTTATAGAGGGAAAGCACCACTTTGCAGGAAGAGAAGATGGGGTCGTCCTTGTAGGCCCGTTTCAAGAAGACGGGGACAAGGTGGGAAATCCAGCCGTTGCAGTGGATGATATCCGGAGCCCAGCGCAGTTTCTTCACCGTCTCCAATACGCCGCGGGCATAGAAAATGGCCCGCTCGTCGTTGTCTTCAAAAAATTTTCCGTCGGCGTCGCTGTAAATCTGCTTGCGCTTGAAATAGTCTTCGTTGTCGATAAAATACACCTGCATCCGCGCACTGGGAATCGACGCCACCTTGATGATGAGGGGACGGTCCACGTCGCTGATGATGATGTTCATTCCGGAGAGGCGGATGACCTCATGCAGCTGGTTCTTGCGCTCGTTGATGCAGCCGAAACGGGGCATGAAGGAGCGCGTTTCCTTGTGTCTCTCCTGGATGCCCTGCGGCAATTGCCTGCCAATGAGCGACATCGGACTTTCCGGAAGATAAGGGAAAATTTCCGAATTGACGAAGAGAATTCTATGTTTGATTTCACCCATATTCGCACAAAGGTAAGAATTTTTTTTGAATTCTCCTTAAATGATTATCTTTGACCGCTGAAACGAAAGCGGATGGACAGGAAGGAAAGGAAAATGATGCGCCGGAGGCTCTTTAATGCCTATGCCTCCAGTATTGTCAGCATCAGTCTCGTGCTGATGCTGGTGGGGCTGTCCTCGCTGTTTGTCGTCAATGCGCGCCGGATGGCGGATTACTTCAAGGAAAATCTCCAGGTGATGGTGCTGATGCGTGAGGGAGTCTCCAATGCGCAGGCGGCCGGGTTTTGCGACGAGGTTTCCGCGCGGCCCTTTGTCCGCAGCGCCCGTGTCGTCTCCCGCGCTGAAGGCGAGGAGGAGCTCCGGAACATGCTTGGCGAGGATTTCCTGGACGTATTTTCCTCTTCCCCCGTACCGGTGTCGCTGGATGTGAACCTTTGGGCGGAATATGTGAATCCCGACAGCCTGGAAGTCGTCCGGGCGTCGCTTGCGGCGTCGCCGCTGGTGGAGGATGTGGAATGCCGGCAGTCGCTGGTGGAGACGCTGAACCGCGGTCTGGGCAAGTTGTCGCTGCTGCTGGCCGTGCTGGTGGCATTGCTGCTGTTCATTTCCTATGTACTGATCGGCAATACCGTGCGGCTGAATGTGTTCGCGCGCCGCTTTACCGTACATGCGATGAAACTGGTCGGGGCGACCCGCGCCTTTATCCGCCGTCCGTTCATCGGTGCCGGGGTGCTTCAGGGACTGATAGCCGGCGTAATCGCCTTTGGGGGTATCCTGCTGGCCGTCACACTGCTCCGGCGTTCCTTCCCCGATCTGGTGGATGTCGTCGTGGGAGATTCCCTGCCCGTCGTCGCCGCGATCGTGGTGGCCGGGGGGATCTTTATCTGTGTCACAAGCACCTGGTTTGTGGTCAACCGTTTGATAGCTCTGCATAAAGACGATTTATACTATTGATATGGAGAACGAGAAGATGGCGATGGGGCCCAAAGGCTTGCGCCTCCTCCTGGCGGGTCTGCTGGTGATGGTGGCGGGTTTCGTCCTGATGACCGGCGGAGGCAGCAAGGACCCGCAGGTGTTCAATACTGCGATGTTTGATTTCCGGCGACTCGTCGCTGCGCCCGTAGTGATCCTGGCGGGCATCGTGACAGAGGTGGTCGCCATTATGAAAAAAGGCTAGACGATGGATTGGTGGCAGGCATTGCTGCTCGGGATCGTACAGGGATTGACCGAATTCCTCCCGGTGAGCAGCAGCGGGCATCTGATGATTGCGCGTGAACTTTTCGGCGTGGAGGCGGAAGGATTCCTGGATTTTACGGTCATGGTGCATTTCGCGACGGTGCTCAGTACCATCGTCGTGTTCCGGAAGCCCATCCTGGCCTTGTTGAAGGACCTTTTCCGCTTTAAGCTGAACGACGGGACCGACTATATCTTCAAACTCTGCCTGTCGATGATTCCCGTTGCGGTGGTGGGCTTTTTCTTCAAGGACGAGGTGGAGGCCCTTTTTGGCGAAGGTCTTAGGACCGTTGCCGTGTGTCTGCTGGTAACGGCGGTCCTGCTGGCCTTTTCGGATTTTTTCGGCGGGAAACTCCCGGTGCGAGGGAATTACCGCAACGGTATTTCCTGGTGGCAGGCCCTGCTGGTGGGCGTCGGACAGGCCTGTGCCGTGGCGCCCGGACTCTCGCGTTCCGGAACCACCATCGCGACCGGCCTGCTGAGCGGCGTAAAGCGTGAGGGCATGGCACAGTTCTCTTTCCTGATGGTGCTGGTTCCCATTATCGGCGAGCAGATGCTGGACTTGCTGAAAGGCTTTTCCGCCGGTGCACCCGCAGGCGGCGTGGGGGCGGCGGCCCTGATCTGCGGTTTTGTCGCCGCTTTCCTCTCCGGTCTTTTTGCCTGTTCCGCCATGGTGGCGCTGGTGAAGCGTTCCAGATTGTGGTGGTTCTCCCTCTACTGCACGATTGTGGCCGTCCTGATCTTTGCACTTGCCTGAGATGGACGGGGCGCGCACGCTTAATTATTTTGTCGCCGATGTGCATCTGGGCCTGCGGAATGCAGACCGGGAGGGCCGCGAGCGTCGTTTCCTGGATTTTCTCGCTGCAATTCCCGCGGAGCGGACGGAAGGTCTCTACCTGCTCGGCGATATCTGGGATTTCTGGTACGAGTACCATGACGTGGTTCCCCGCGAGGCGGCCCGGGTCGTCTGTGCGCTGGTACGGCTGATGGATGCGGGCGTCAAGGTGGTTTTCGTCCCAGGGAATCATGATGTCTGGACCTATTCCTTCTTCGAATCGCTCGGGATGCGGCGTCTGGAGCAGCCGGCGCTGGTGGAAATCGGCGGGAAACGCTTTTGCCTCGGTCACGGCGACGGTTTGGGCGACGTGCCTTTCGGCGACCGGTTCATCGGCTGGATTTTTCACAACAAGGTGCTTCAGGCCCTGTTCAGCACCCTTCATCCCTGGCTGGCATACCGCCTCGGCATCGCCTGGTCCTCGCGCAACCGCCAGACGCACGGGAACTATGTCTTTGACCCGCAGAAAATCCCGCTCCGTGGTTTTGCTGAGGCCTATGCGAAGGAACATCCCGTCGATGCGTTGATTTTCGGGCATTATCACCACCGGCTCGATACGCGGCTCTCCGGCGGAGAACGGCTGTTGATCGTAGGGGACTGGATCGGCGGAGGTTCCCCTTACGCGCTTTTCGACGGCGAAACGCTCAGCCTTTCTTCTTCAGCGGTCTGACCTCGCTCTCAAGGCGGTCCCTTTCAAGGGTATAGCGGGTGGGCTTCTCCATGAAGATGGAGTAATAAAAGGCATCCCAGTGCCCTGCCTCCCATATTTGGACCAGTTGCTCGATGTTCGCGTCCCGGCCATTGGGGTCGTAGCGCGCTTTGAGGTCCTGTGAGAAGAGCTTGGCGACGAGTTGCCAGAATGAGGCTACGAAGCCGCTTTCGTAGGTCTTGATCAGGTCATACGGGCTTTTCCCGCACTCCCGGTCGATAAGGCGCATCAGCAGGGCGCCCTGGCTGATGGTCATTGAGCGGATATCCTTCTCAAAGAGGCGGAAAAGTTCTTTTTCCACATCGTCGATGTAGCGGCTGCGCTGGGCACGCTTGCTGACATCCGCGGCGATGGTGCTGTCCACCTGCCGGGTCATCTTCCGTCCCGCGAGCGCATAGGGATAGACGCGGTTGAAATTATAGACGAGCCGGTATTCCTTGCGCCAGTCTTTTCCCTTGTTGCGCCGGCGGCGGTTTTTGGGGAAGACCCAGACCGGGTCGATGACGTCCCTGAAGACCGTGTCCCCGTTTTCCTCGACCTGATAGTACATCAGGTATCCGCCTTTGAACGGCCATTGGGCGAAGGCGGAGAAGGCTGCCGGAAGCAGGAGGCAGAGGAGGAGGAACGCTTTTTTCATCGCGGGACAAAGATAAGAATCTTTTTCATTCTGCGCATCTGTCCAAAAGTGACGAAAGTTTTTTTTAACACAATCCGTAATATGCTGAAAAGTAAAGGATTGAATGTTCAGTTTACAGGTCGAAAATTGCTGATTTTTTTCAAAAAAAGCTTTGCATTTGCAGATTTTTTACTAAATTTGCAGTCCCAAAAATTGGGGTATTCCAGCATAATGGCTTGAGTATCACTGATTTGGATTGAATTTAATGTTTTTAAAGTAATACTGCGATGTTACAACCCAAGAGAACCAAATTCAGAAGGGAACAGAAGAACCGCATGAAGGGCATGGCCCAGCGCGGCAACCAGCTTGCGTTCGGCTCCTTCGGCATCAAGACCCTTGAAAATTGTTGGCTTACCGCACAGCAGATTGAGGCCGCCCGTCAGGCGATCTCCCGTTACATGAACCGTGAGGGCCAGATCTGGATTCGCGTCTTCCCTGTGAAGCCCGTGACCAAGAAGCCGCTCGATACCCGTATGGGTAAAGGTAAGGGCGATCCCTACGGATTCGTCGCTCCCATCACTCCCGGCCGCATCCTCTTCGAGGCGGAAGGCGTGTCTCTGGAAATCGCCAAGGAGGCCATGCGTCTCGGCGCCAACAAGCTCCCCGTCGCCACCAAGTTCGTGGTCCGCAGGGATTATGTAGAATAATTAAAGGAGAAAGGAACAATGAAAGCATCAGAAGCACGCGAAATGTCCATTCAGGACCTGCGCGACCGGATTGAGGTCGAAAAGAGCAACCTCGACACGATGAAGATCAATCACGCGATTTCTCCGCTGGAAGACACTTCCAAAATCAAAAAGTCCAGAAGGGATATCGCTCTTATGATCACTATCCTTGCTGAAAAAGAAAAACAGAACTCAAACGTGA
>JAFSVL010000089.1 GCA_017445015.1 Bacteroidales bacterium
CCCTCGCTCCACTGCAGGGCCGTCCGGGCAGGATTCAGAGCAGTCTTCACCGCCGTCTCACAGATGGACAGGCTGATCTTCCGGCACTCGGAGGGCTCCTCACGATTGCAGGCAGAAAGCAGCAGACAGGCTGCCGCCAACAGCAAAATCCATTTTTTATTCAACACCGATATAAGTTAAGATGAATTTCACACACATTTCCCGGGAGGCCTTCAGGTAACGATCGTCCGAAGAGGATTCCACGCCCGAGAGATCAATAATCGTCTTCCCAGTAGTAGAGCGGACGCGGTTGCAGCTGGCCAGGATGTTCTTGCCAGCGGCATCGTCCGTCACGGAATAGGTAATTTCAGTCGTGGAGTGCGAATAAGTCACCTCAACTTCCTGCAGAATATATCCTTTGATGGACGGCAGTTTCACCGTCGTAGAGGACTTGTTGCTCAGGCAGGCGGTGCTCCCGGAAATCGACCAGCAGGTGACCTGACCATAGAACGGATACTTCACTCCGCCCTGCTCGATATAGAAGTCGAAGGGGGCAGTCACGGTGTTGTAGACAGTCGATGAACGAGCCACAAGCGCGGCGTCGTTGGAACTGTAGCGGAAGAGGGAGGCGTCCGTACAATCCAGACGGAACACCTTCAGCGCACTCTGACGGATGACCACAGTAATAGGACTTACCATCGAAGCATAAGTGGATTCCGGACGGAATTCCGCCTTGTACTCCACGGCATTTTCGCTCGTATTGGCCGGGAAGTGGAAGACGAGATGGTGAAGAGACGGAACCTGCAGATCGTCCTCGATGTCATAAGTCAGCCCTTCCGTCAGGCATGTAACCTGATAGCCGATATTGGCATTGAAATCCACCTTGGCCGATACGGCGGTGGAAGGCACGGTCTGTTCCACCGGATCCGCAAGGAATTTCGGCAGCGCTCCCGCCTGCGCAAGGCTGAAATCCAGCTTGCGCCCGAAGACGGTCCATCGCTCCGGATCATCGACGTCCAATTCCGCATCGGTGGATATGGACCAGGAGAAACTGCGGGAGGAGAAGGAGCTGTTCTCCGGCACGGCGAGTTCCACGACGGCATCGCCGGAGCCCTCGGTGACGGATGGGGTGAGCCCTGCATCCGCCGTAAGCGTCCACGGCACGTTGGCTGTCACCGTCAGGAGCACCGTACCGGCGTCTGCAGACAGTTCGGTGGTGGAAGCCACCGCCTCGAAATAATGATAACTTTTAGCCTTGAGGGCGCTGTCCTTCGGACGGTCCTTGGTACAGGAAACCGTCAGCATACAGGCCGCGAAAAGCGCAAGGGTAAGCAATCTCTTCATAGGATTATTCTCTCGAAAAATCATTCTTGTCAGCCGTGCTCATCGCCGAGTTGGCCGTCAGTTCTTCCTTGGGAAATTCGCAGAGCAGCGCACCGCGGACCTTGGTCATATCCCCCTCGAAATCATAGCGGAAGTCACTGCGTCCGAAATAGACGCTCATATAACTCTCCCCCTCCTCGCCCATCGTATCAAAGAAGACATTGCGGGCCTTGAGGATGTTGTCGTTGAACCAGCGGGCCCCCAGACGGCGCACCTCATAGTAGGCATGCCCCTCGCCGCAGAGTTCAAAGAGTTTGTCCCATACGATGTCATCCACGGTGATGGGCGTCTCCCACTTGGGCGTACCGGCACGCTTGTGCACCTCGTTCACCAGGTCCCGGGCCACCCCTTCGCCTGCCGCCGTATGCATCGCCGCTTCTGCGGCAATGTAATAGACCTCGGCCAGACGCATATAGTAGAAATCAGCCACATCCGGCTTGCCCTGATAGGTGGGGGTATTGTACTTACGAAAATAGGGCATATAGTTGGAAGCGGAAGTTCCCCTGAAAGAAGACGGATAAATCGTCGTCGCCTTGTCGGCATTGCAGGGGATGTAGGAGGTATGGATGAGTGCCACGTCAATGCGGGGATCCTGGCTGACCTTGTACAGGGAATCGGTTCTTCCGTCAATTACCAGATTGCCGGCTTTATCCAGCGCATAGCGGCGGCACCATTCGTTGTAGAAGAAACGGCTGGGACGGATGTTTCCCGCACGGGAGACATAGGTCCAGTTGATTTCCACACCGCTTCCCTCCGGCTTGGGCGGGAAGGTGGGAAGGGTGCGCGTCGCCGAATAATTGTTCGAATTGAAGACCTCGGACTGGACGGTGATGATGCGCTCGTCCAGATTCCAGCTGTCCCTGCCCCGCACATCGCGGAAGTCCACGTCCCAGGTGTAAAGGTCGGCGTATTTGTGCGCCAGGGCATACGGACCGTTTTCAATCACATCGACAGCCGTATCGTAACACAGTTTCCAGGCTTTGGCGGGATCGGTGCCGATTCCGTCGGCTTCGAACACCGGGCTGCGCCCCGGCTTGGCGGCATCGTAGAAGTTGTCATCGGGAGAATTCGCATGGACACTCAGCAGAGAAGCCATCTGCAGATAAGCGGCGGAGAGCAGGGCCTTGGCCGCCCATTTGTTGGAGCGCCCCTGGGTGGGCGTCAGCTGCGCCACGCGCTCGGGCGTACGCATGCCGTCGAAGGCGTCCTTCAAATCTGCCACAATCTGGTCATATACCTCATAATAAGGGGTACGCGGGACTGCTTCGAAGGAATTCTCATACGCAGAGAGAGCCAGGGGGACATCGCCGTACAGGCGCACGGCAGTCAGGTACAGCAGCGCACGGTACATCTTGCACTCCGCCTCGATCTCGCGCTTGTAGGATGCCTCCACCGGGCTGTCCGGAAGATGGCTCAGCAGCACGTTGCAGTTGTTGATGGCGGAATAGATATTCCCATAGAGCTCGATGTTCAGGCTCATAGACGTATAGGTCATATTGGTAAGGATACACTTCCAGCGGTTGTCCTCAACGCGCGCGAGGGCGCTGCCGAAATGCACCAGACCGGAACAGGACTCAAGATTCTCCAGATAATCCCGGGTAAAGAAACCCAAGCCCGCCTGAATGCCGCGGATATTGGCCTCCAGCGCTGCTTCCGTCGAATAGGCGGAAGAAAGGGAGGTCGTCGAATGCTCATCCAGGAACGAGCAGGCAGCAAGCGTAAGCGCCGAAATCAGGGATATGATGATTTTTTTCATTGCCTTACGGATTTAGAAGGTGAACTTGAGGTCCGCGGTGAAGGAACGTGTATTGGGATAGGAACCGACATCCACGCCCATTCTCCGGATATCCGCGCCGAAACTGTTAACCTCCGGATCCCATCCGCTGTAGGCGGTGACCACGAAGACATTCCCGCAGGAAAGGCCTGCGGAAATGCCCTTCAGGAAGAAGTTCGTTTTCTTCTTCATCGGAATCTTGTACGAGAGAGACAGGTTGGCAAGCCGCAGATAGGAACCATCTTCCACATAACGGTCCGTGATATAATTCAGGTCGGCGGAATATCCCAGTCTGGGGGCCGTTCCAGACGGGTTGAGCGGAGACCATGCATTTCGGTAAGCGTCTGCACGTATGTTGTTCACCAGGGTGGACGACGAGGCGACATTGGTGGCCAGGTCGGCGCTGAGGTTGTTGTTGTAGATGTCGTTTCCGATGGTCCCGTTGAAGTCGGCGGTCAAGGTGAAGCCCTTCCATGTCAGGGAGGTATTGAAGCCGAAGGTAAAATCCGGATTGGGGTCGCCGATGAGGGTTCGGTCATCGTCGTCAATACATCCATTCCCGTTGATATCCAGATACTTGATATCTCCGGGAGCCGCCTTGTTCCCGTCGCCGAATCCGGGCCAGTCTTCGCCCTGCTGCACGATGCCGTCAGACTTGAGGCCGTAGAACTGGCCGAGGGGCTGTCCTTCGATGAAGATGTTCAGGATCGCGATGCTGGAAGTGGAGGCGCGCAGGGTACCTCCCCAGAAATAGTTCACTTCCTGCCTGTTGTCCGGCGTAAGGTAGATGTCGCCCCGCTGGAGGTCCTTTCCGATGGCGACAATCCGGTTGCGATTCACTGAAATGTTACCACCGAGCGCCCATTCAAACTCACGGGTCTTGACAGGGACCGTATTGAACGAGAACTCAAAGCCGCGGTTGCGGATGGTACCCTGGTTGACCCACATCGTCGAGAAGCCGCTGGAGCGGGCAATCTGCTTCTGCTGCAGCAGGTCCCTGGTCAACTTATTGTAAAAGTCCAGGCTGAATGACACGCGGCCCTTGAACAAGCCCATGTCCACACCGGCATTGGTCTGGTCCGTCGTCTCCCAGCGGAGATCCGAATTGGCAATTCCGTCCAGGAAAACGCCCACCTGCGAATGGGATTCACTGCCCACGCTGTGATCCGCCACGCGGACACTGCCGAAAGTAGGAATCGTAGCATAAGAAGACATCGCCTGATTACCGACGAGTCCCCAGCCCACCCGTAATTTCAACTGCGAAATCGCGGGGACGTCGAACCACCTTTCCTCATTGATGCGCCAGGCATAGGCAAAGGAAGGGAAGACGCCCCATTTGTTCTTTCCCTGGAAATGGCTGGAGCCGTCGGCGCGTACCGTCGTCGTCAGGACATGGCGGTCTTTCCAGCTGTAAACGGCCCTGGCATATAACGACAGGAGCTGGAAGGCCGTCTCGGTATATCTAAAAGTACTGTACAGCGGCTGCGCATTGCTGATGGAAGCGGTTCCGGCACCATCCTGGTCCAGCCACCATCCCTCGTTATAGACCATATGGCGGGAGTTGCCGGACATCGTCATGCCCAGCGTTCCGGAGACATTGTGACCGCCGCTGAAATGTTTCTTCACGAGGAACAAGTTATCCCAGTTCCAGTTCAGGTAATCCATTCCGGTACTGTTCGCCAGGGTTCCCACCAGGCGGCTGATCTGATTGCCCTTGTAGCGTTCCATCCGGGAATTGCGCCAGTCGCCGCCGACCGTAGACTTGAAGGAAATCCAGGGCGCGATGTCCCACTGGAAATACATGCTGGGGTTCACCCGCAGTTCCTTCTTGGTGCTGGTAAAATACTTGAGCCATCGGTCAGGACCTGCAGCGATATTCTCATCATCGTCATCAACCTCGAACACATCGTAGTCCGAATAAGGATGGAAGGTCAGGATACTCCGCATCCAACTTCCCTGGGCGGTCACTTTGGACGAGTTGGCGCCCTGTGAAAGGTCGGAAATGGAATAGCCGATATTGACCTTGGTACCGACGGTGATGGTGCGGAAGAGTTTCTTGTCAAGACTCAGGCGCATCGTGTACTGTTCGAATCCGGTTTTCTTGACCGCACCCTGGGTATTGTTGTAACCGAGCGAGAACATATACTGCACGCTTTCGGGACGTCCCGCGACGGAGAAGTAGTAACGCTGGCCCACGGCCGTCCGGAAAGAATAGTCCTGCCAGTCCACCGGCGTCACCTTCAGGTTACCCGTCGATGCGTCAAAGATTTTCCCGAGCGCCGTCACGCAGTTGTTGTCATTCAGGTATTGCACATACTCATCGAACTGCAGCATGTCAATCCGCTTGTTGACCTTGGACAGAGTGACGCCCGAATTGAATTTGACGGTCATCTTCTCCTGCCTGGCGGACTTGGTGGTAATCAGCACGACACCGTTGGCGCCCTGGGAGCCGTAAATGGCCGTAGCAGAGGCATCCTTGAGAATTTCCATCGATGCGATATCCTGCGGATTGATACCGTTCAGGCCATTGGTTTCCTCGGCCGTTCCGGCGTCGACCCCGCCCTGGGTAAAGCCGCCCATCGCATCGGAAGCGCCATTGATAATGATGCCGTCCACGACATACAGCGGCTCGGTGCTGCCGTTGAAGGAACTCAGACCGCGGACACGGATACTAACGCCGCCGTCCGGCGAAGCGCCGTTGCTCAGGACCTGTACACCGGAAACGCGGCCGGAGAGCAACTGGTCGATGGAGGTGCTGCGGGCAGCGTCATCCTCATCCACCTTGACGGAAGCCACCGATCCGGTGAGGTCCGAACGCCGCATCGCCCCGTAACCCACGACCACGATTTCGTCCAGAAGCTGGGCGTCCTCTTCCAGGGTAATATCTATCTTACTGCGGCCGTCCACCGGGACCGAAACGCTCTTGTAGTTCAGACAGGAGAACTCCAGTACTGCCTTCCCGTCGGGTAGTTTGATACTGTATTTACCGCCCGCATCGGTAATGGCGTACACGGTCGTGCTGCCCTGCAACATGACCATCGCTCCGATCACCGGCTCTTTCTTGCCATCCAGGACGACACCGGATACCGTAAGACCATCCCCCGCGGCAAAGGCAGTAAACCCCGCCCCCATCAGAATACCTGCTGCTATAAGTATAAGATGAAAAACCTGTTTCATGCTGCTGTCCTCCTAAAATTTAATACCCACACCGAGGATGACGGAAGGATAGAGGCGCCGGCCCTCCCAGTCGTCACCCCTGGCCAGCGGCTGGAGCCCGAAGGGGGAAGCGTCCGGATAGGCACCCTCAAAGCGACTGAGCGTCAAAAGGTTATGACCAGAAAGAGTTACAGAAAGCCCCTTCACAGCACCTTCGGGAAGCGGAATGTCGTACGTGAGCGCCACACGGCTCAAACGCAGATAATCGCCTCTGGAAACATAACGGGCGGTCAGCATCGTGCGGTTCTCTGCCCGCATCGACGCCCCGTTTATCACGTGGAACGCAGCCGCATAATCAGCGGCCAACTCCAGCGTGAAACCGTAGAGACGCAGCGTGCTCCCGAATCCGCCGTACATTTCCGGCAGCAGATTCCCGAGCATTACGCAGTCCGATTCGTTGATGACTCCGTCCGGGACATTGTCTTTGTAATACCCGTCGGAGCCCACTTCATAGCCCATAATGGCCCCGACCGGCGCACCGGGTACATGGGCCGCAAAGTAACCGCCGCCGACATAGCCGGGATTAAACCAGGTATCTTCTCCGTCCACACGGACGACCTGGGTCCTGGCCTCGGTGAAATTGCCTCGCAGCGTCCAATCGACTTGGCGGGTCCGGATGACGGCGGCCGAGAGGCTCAACTCGAACCCACGTGCCGTAAAGGAGGAACTGCGCGCTGACATAAGCGTCGGTGTTCCCTTCTGCCACTTTCCGTCGGTATCCATCACAGCGGAATCAAAGAGGTCGAGACTGTCGTTGATGACTCGGTTGAAATATTTGCCTTCCAGGACGATACGTTGCGAAAGGAAGCCGGCCTTGAGACCGACATTCCATTCCTGCAACCGTTGCAGGGAACGGGCGTTGATATAGGTCCGGCGCGCCTTCTCCACCTCCGGGACAGTCCGGGTATCCAACGCGGTGTCCAGGAAAGGGTAGAGCAGATTCTTCTCTTTGCCGCTGATACCGAAACCGCCTTCCAGACTGAGTTGGGAAACAGCTTGGGAGGTTTTAAAGAAAAGGCTTCTCAAATCCAACCAGACGTCGCCGGCGGGATACTGATCAAAACGGCCGTCATACGCTGAGAAAGTCTTGTCTGCCCTGTAGGAGGCATTCAGGCCGAAGATATCGTCGAAACTGTATCCGAAGCGGGCGAAGAGCGCATAATGCCCAAGGGCCTCGGTGTAGAGCCAGGTCGGGCGCGTACCGTTGGAAATGGAGATGCCGCGCGACTTGAGTTCTTCCGCCAGATAGTCGTTCGCCGCGAGCGAATTGTACAGGTTGTGTTCCCCGTAGAAATCCACGCCCGCCTGCGCCTCCAACCTGTGCCTGACCGCAAAATAACGTTTGAAATTCAGCGCGCTGTTCACATTGTAGGACAATGCGGTATTGTTCGTGATGCCGGACAGCCCGTTGTAAGCGGCGCCCACCGGGTTCTGCGTCCCATACCAGATGAAACGGTTGGCGCTCCGATAATCTCCGCCGGCCATGGTGGTCCAGTCAAGGCCGCGGAACAGGTTGAAACGCAACCAGGCGGAAGCCGTTGCCCCGAAGCGCCTGCCGTCGTCCTGGTAATCCGCCAAGGAGGTGCCGCTATTGTCAAAACGGCCCATACCGCCCATAACATTGACGCCGAACCACATCACTTTGGCCGCACGCGACTCAAGGGAGGATCGGAAGGTCAAGTCGTTTGATCCGACACCGTCAGCCCCGCGGACGAAATTCCGGTAGGATACAGAAGAATTGAAGGAGGTTCCGCGCTTGGACATCCCGACATTCAGATAGTGGTTATGGAAGAATCCGCTATTCTGTGCGTAGCCCATGTTGGATTTCAAGTCCAGGCCTTTCTCACGGCCGCGCCCCGGCGCGAGTTTCGTCTGGACGACAATCACACCGGCCGCGCCGCGCGAACCGTATAGGGCGGTGGCGCTGGCGTCCTTGAGCACCTCGATGCTCTCTACATCCTCCGGCGACAAGTGGAAAAACGTATTGACGGCTGAAATCCGGCCCAGGTCAGAATAATTCCAGAATGGATTCAGGTTTAGGCCGGAAGCACTCTCTATGACAGCACCATCCACCACCCAGAGGGGCTGGTTGTCTCCCCGGAGGGTACTGATTCCCCGGATATCCACACTGACGGGAGAGAGCGGGGAGGTCCCGGTGCGGCTTACGCGGACTCCGGCCACGTCCCCTTCCAGCAGTTCCGCCAAGGTATGGGCGGAGGCCTGTTTCGCGCCCAGCGTATCGGGCACGACCTTCGACGCCTCTGCAAATGCGGATGTCGATGCTGTCAGCAGGAACAGCAGGAATATCATGTGTCGTTTCATAACTTTATTTCACATACAGGAGCACCCATTCGCTCAATCTGGAGCTGCCGGAACTGATGATTAAATAATAAGCGGTGTTAAACTCGGTCTCATTGAATTCCCAGCTGCCTTTGGCATCCTTGGCGAGGGTTTTCCTGGCACCGACGAGGATCGAACCGTCCGGATTCTGCGCCACGGAGAAGTTCTTGTTGGTCGCAGCCGTCGTAATTTCCACATAGGCAAGGCGATATCCCTCGACGGCAGGGAACTTGACATAGGCCGCGTTGCTGGCGTTAAAGCGAATATCACCGTTCCGCACAACGAGATAGTCTCCCTTGAGACCAAAGACATAAGGCGTCCCCGTCAGCACATAATCATACTGCGCATTTCCGCTGTTCAAGAAGCCGGAAGTGAAGGGAATTTGCGGCACGGATGCATCCAACGGCTGCAGGGGGCAGGCCTCCTCGCTCGTCACTCCGTGGAAATCCACAGAAACGGTAAAACCTGTCCACTGGTTCACGGTCATCACGACATTCTTCCCGGGGTCGGACGCCAAGGACAGCCTGACCTGTGCCGAGAGACTTTCCTGCGACTCGTTGGGCGACATCGTAAAGGGAATCTCCGTTCCCATTCCGCCTTCGCCTTCCATCGTCTGTAGCGCGAAATCCCGGATATTGTTGCTCAGAACCTCCGCTTTCCAGGGCTGGTTGCTGTTGACGCGTAAAACACCCTCGGTAGCGGAAGGCAGGTAATTCCTGCGGATATCCACCGCATTGGCGGAAATGAAGGGAACATCCGCCGGACGCGTTATTGTCACCGCAACGCTCTTGTCCCCGGCGCGGAAAGTCACCGTCGCGACGGAGCCTTCCTCGCAACTGTAATTCGGCTTGGCCTTGATGGTCACGATGGCATCTCCGGTTCCCTCGGCAGGGGTGACCGTTGCCTGTTCTTCCGCCACCTCGGCCGTCCAGCCCCGGTTGCTCAGGAGTTTGACTTTGATATCCGCTTCCGACTCGGCGGAGAGCGTGAACGCAGTTTCGCCGTCTATCGCGACTCGGTCGGACTTGGCTTCCTGCGTGACGGTCACCTCCCGCTTCTGTCCGCTGGCGGTCACCAGGCGCAAGGTTGCGCTACGCCGGACATAATCCTCGTTGAAAGCACAGGTAAGCGTAAGATGGCCCGTTACGTCGGCGCCGATAGGATTGGAGCCCTGCTGGGCGGCGATGGACAACCAGGGAGCCGCATCCGGATTCACGATGACAGCGGACCAGTTTTCAGTACATCTTACCGGAACCAGCGCCGTTACGGTCCGGACCCCCATGCCAAAATGGGCCACCGTGTCAGCCGGCACTGTCACATCCGAGACTTCGAACACAAACTGCGGTGCGCGCATCTCCTCTACCAGACAGGACGGGATAGCGCAAAGCGCAGCCACCACCAGTGGAACAATTCGAAATTTCATATCGCTATGCTTTGTTTAGATTTCAACCTTGACACCGTTTACCTTGACGACGTTCTTTTCGAAAGAAATCTTGGGACGGGCACTTCCCGGCACCTTGGGGCAAAGGACGGAGATGACCGTCAGCGCAGTGGCGTCACAACTCCACTGGAGGCCCTTGGCGCTGCCCGGTTTCCCCTGCTTGGGGCCGTCGGGATCATAGTCCCGTCCGTCCAGTCCGTGGATATAAGCGTCGCGGTACGCAAAGTCCAGCGGAGCGGAGGCACTTACGGCAATGTAGAGTTCCGCCTTCGGGCGATAGATACTGATAAGGTCCCCTTTCTTCTCGATTTTGGTATTGAAATCGTGGTTGAAAATAAAGAAACGATGGTCAAAATGGTGCTCAGCGCCATCCTCGGGGACCAGTTCGTCCTTGATAATGAAGAATTTTCCCCTGGGGACATAGCGGACGGTACGCGTAGCCTGCTTCATCGGTGTGGCATAGGCACCCGCCGCCTCGTTGCTCAGGATAAAGCTGCCGTCACGGAGCGTCTCCTTTCGGACAATCTCCGCGTGCGGGTAGCCGTAGCAGCCCAGTTCCTTGAGGAACGAAGCCGGGTACAACTGGTCCTTACCGTCCACCGTCACCACGTTCGCCCGCCAGGTACGGAGGTCGTGCTCGAAACGGATGGGACTGCGGTAGGAAGCAGACGCAGCGTTGCAGATCAGGTACTCTCCGAATGCCCCGAGGTTGACGGAGTTGATTTCAGGACGGCTATGGAGATAAATCTGCTTTTCGTAATTTCCGTTCATCGCCTTCAGGGACAGGACGACATCCTCCTCTCCCCAACCGCTGCGCAGGTAACAGTCCCCGCTCTGGAATGTCGTCATCAAGGGGACACCGGCCTCATCGGGCGGAAGCGGCTTCACCGGCCTGCCGGGGAATTTCTGTTGGAGAAGAAAGGCGTACTGGGTGTTCGCCTGCTGCCATGTCTCGTGCACCCAGGCAGAGAGAGGATCCCGACAAACGGCCAGGGCCAGCAGCACCGGCTCATCCGTGACGCCCCACATCTTGCCCGCACTGGGGTTGTCGCCATAAGTGAGACGGAAATTCCCGGGGCGGCCCTTGGCATCCTTCCCCAGCAGCAGCCCGGCTACACGCCACTGCTGGGATTTCCCCAGTCCGGAATCCGCAAGCAGCGCGTTGATCTGTCCGGCGTCCATGACGGAGGTCCCCTGGAGAATCATGGTGACGGGGTAATTGAAATAGCCGTATCCCTCATAATTGGAACCGTCCGGAAGAATCGCGTTATCTATATAGTATTTTAATCCCCGGAAACCTTTCTCCCAGCCGACGGAATCCTTGAAATATTTGGAAGCATACAGGACGCCCACCGAAATCACCGCCTGGAAGTTTCCGGAAAACTCCGTATTGGCATCCAGCCAGTTCAGTGCCGGGATATAGCCCTTCTCGTACCAGGCCTTCTCGATGGCAGCGATTTCCTCTTCGCCCATATTGCGACGGACGGCGGTGATGGCCGTTCCGAGCGACTGGTTGATGTACGCGGTCTCGATATAGCCCTGCGGCTTTTCCGGAATCAGGTTGCGCAGTTCCGAGTGGACCCAGAAATCGATGGGCATACCCGCAGCCTTGGCCAGATGGCCCCGGATAAAATCGGAGAGCAACTCGTTTCCTGTGAATACATATACCTTGGAAAGTTGCTTGAGCCCGTCTCCCAAGGTGTACACATATCTGCGGTTTGATATTTGGCGCATGTCCCAGGCCGATACGGCCTTGACCGCCTTCCGCTGGATCCGCTTCCACTCTTCCTGCCCGTCGGGGTCGTTCTTGAAGAATTTATAGAGCTTCTTCAAAGTCTCGGAATCCGCCTCGGGAATGCCTTCGGGGTACAGGTCCAGGTATTTGTCCGTCAGGCGGAAATCCGCTTCCGTGACCGCCGTGGGCTTGTCCGGGCGCGGAATGGAGACATCGTTGTAGATGGGGAATCCGTTCTGCGCGGTTGTGGGGACCGTCTGCCCCTGCGACAGTGAACAGGCAGCGAAAAGTAGCGCCAAAATCGCCGCCGGCTTCAAGATTTTCTTCATTGTCCAAGTATGCTTTCAAACGTAGCTTCTGCGGTGATGCGGGGCCACCTCCGTGAGAAGGGGTCAAAGCGCGAATCCCGGCTCCAGGCGGCACCGGCGAAAAACTCCGCACAGGCGCCTTCGGGAAGGTCCATCAGCACCAGTTCGTCCTGAGCGAAACGGGCGAATCCCTTGAAGCAGGCCTTGTCCGCGACCAGTGAAGCCCCCACGCTCTCGCCGATTTCCCCGATCCGTTCAATGACATTCAGGCTTCCGTGCGCTTCATCCCTGCTGATCCGCTCCCCTCCGAAGGTGGTCAGTCCGGCAGCGAGCGTGACGCCCTTGCCGGAGGCCGTACGCGCGCTCACGGAAGCCTTGTAATAGTAAGACCCTTGTTTCATACTGATGGTCTGGGCGAGGACGATACTGTCCTGCGGCGTCACGATGGCCGGATACACCACGCTGAATTGCAGGGAATCCGGTGTACAGTAGTCAATGCGATACGATTCGTACGGTTCGGGCACCCAAAGAGTGTCCTGCTCCCAAATGCCGATGCCGCCGACGCCGCGGTTCTTTCCCACGACGTAAAAATCACAACCCTCGCCATCGTCCACATGGTAACTGCCGCCCGCCGCTTCCTTCGCATACCACTTGGCAAGAATGGGATAATCCACCCGCTTGGCCCAATAATCCACTCCGCTGCTCACCTTATGCCTGACCTGCCGGGAATAGATGCGGTAGGCCGCACGGTCATTTTCCCAGGCGATGTCCGCCTTCCGGCCCTCGGCGCAGAAGACCACGCAGCGGGGCGTCGTCTCCTTCATCGCAGCGCCGAGCGGCGCTTTCACTTTCCGGACGCCGAGCCGGAGGGCCTGCCCAAGGGAAAGCAGCGCAGGGCCGAAGGCGTGCTGCTCATTGCAGAAGTACGCGTGAGAAGCGTACGCTTCCTTGCTGCCGTCTTTGTAGGCCAGACAACCGGAACAGGTGTTGGCCACATTACCCCGTTCGTCGATATACTGCAGAAGCCCCGCGATACCTTTCACGAAAGCCCCGCGCCAGGCGGCCGGGAGGACGCCGGATTCAATGCCGGAGCCCAGGCCATAGAGCAGCAGGGCCGAGCCGGAAATCTCCGTAAAGCTCTCCGGCCATGTCATTTCCTGGTGCCAGAGGCCCTCTTCGTCCTGATACTTCAGCACCGCCTCGAAATACCGGCGCGAGAGGTCGCAGACCTCCCCGTAATAACGGTTGTCCCGCGGCAGGTCGCGCATCAGCACGCCCAAGGCCATTGCGCCCCAGCCATTGCCCCGGCTCCAACAGTCGCCGGTCAGCTGCCCTTTCGCCATGCTGTTGATGCCCCGGGCCTGATGGACCAGACCAGAAGAGGTATCGGCAAGGTCGCTGAAGGTCCGGAGCGTCATCCAGGCGGCGTAATCGACCCATTCCTCGTTGTCCGTCACCAGACCGGCATAGAGCAGATAGGGCGTCACGGCAAAAACCGGGTCCATGAAGATTCCGTTCTTTTCGATGGCTGCCGGCCAGGGCGGCAGCATGATTCCGTCCGCATTGCGCGGCTGGTGGGTAAACATGCTGTCCGCCGCGGCCAAGGCCATGGCCCGGTACGCTTCAAATCCGTACCGGACCATCTCGGGGGCTGCGGTGCCCCCGACCTTATAACTGATGAACGATCCATATCCCTGCCACTCCCCGGAGGCGAACTTATCCAGAATCGCGCAGGTCTGGTCCCGCCAGAAGGCGTCGCCTGTGGTCTTGTACAGTTCTGCCATAGCCTGCGTGTACACGGTGCCGGCATAATGCCGCGGATCCGTGTATTTCTCTGCCCGCTGCGCTACGGCAGCGGCCGTCCGGGCAAGGTCGACCTTGTCCGCCGAACAGGCGCCGAGCAGGCAGAGCAACGACAGGGATAAAAGGGTTCTTTTCATTATTCAGAAACGTAATCGTAGCGAAGGGTGAACTGGATGTTTCCTTCTCCTGAGGCCGTAAGATACCGGTTCGGAGAAGCACTCGTCTGGGGATTTGCGCTGATATCCAGCGTATGAGGAAGTTGAGTCTTATCCATTGACCAGGAGACTAGATTGTCCGTTCCGTCCGACAACCTATAAGCGGGAGTTTTCGAACTATACTGCGAGGTAATCGTCATTGATGTCAGGGTATATCCCGCGATATTAGGCAGTTGGACCAATGATCCGCTCGCGAAAGCCATATGATTCGACCAGAGATAGACATTCCCGTTGAACACATATTCCGTATGGCCATTTAACCAGAAATCGAACGCAGCCGAAGCTTTGGCAGTACGTGTCGGGAAAGGATCTGAAGATGCCCATGTAAATTTGGAGGCATCTGTACAGTCAAGAATGATGGGCTCGTGCGTAGTCTCAAATGTAAGATCCTTATCCAACGGACTTTCGAATGCCTTAATCTTTGATCGATTAAGCACAATGGGACTATTGATCGTTCGTGTTGCAACGCTTCCATTACTCTTTTTCAGCGTGATTTCAAGGCCGGAAAGGGTCTGAGGCAATACGGCTATACAGTATTCCGTACTCGCAGCAAAATGGTCATTGGTCGAGCCGGACCCGGACGTAAACAACTTGATTTCCGTAGCAGCGCCCTTCGTTGCATTGGCTGTCCAGAAACCAGTTTCTTCGGCGGCAAGTTTATCACAATCCACATCGACCCATCCCGCAAGAATCTCATTACCGAGTCCCTTTACGAAAATAGTATCAATATCCGAAGCATTCAATTGAAATTTAATCAGTGAAAAACAGTTCTTCATCGTCTCAACACTGTAGTTATCACCGTTTTGAACAATTTTGCCGATGGAGAATGAAGCATCCTTGGAGAAAGACTTCTTGTTCATAATATTCTGGGAAGCTTTCACTTGTCCGGTGATAAGCTTTGTCCCGTCATAACTAGCTTGTTCGATGGTATTACGGTCAAAATGTACGGCATATACCGGCGTGGAACCCGTATAGTTATCATTCACAAATGTTGCCTTAGCAGAAGTGTTCGACTCTCCGGTAAACGTAAACTGGAATGGCGTGGCCGTATTGTCAAACACGCACAGACGGTCCGTGGAAAGCCACCATATAGCTCCGCTGGTCTTAAGAATCGTTTTGGTCTCGGTTCCGACAGTAAGTGAAATGGTCCTACCCTCTTTTACGGCAGGGACTTCGTCCTGAATTTTGTCGCAGGAAGCAAAGGCGGCAACAACAGCGGCCAATGCGAAAAATCTGAATGTATTTTTCATAGTTCTCGCGTATTAAAAACTAATCAGGTCGTCGTCTTGAGTGAAAGACTCAGCAGAAACACTACTGGAATCGAACGGTACCTGAGATGCGGTGAAGACATTTTCAACCCTGACCCATTGTCTCCTGGTATCGGGTTTTTCATACTTGGTTTTTTGTTTAAACATGGTGGTTATGGTTATTGTTAAGATATTATCAGGTCAAGCAAAGGTACCTGTTCCCCAACAGAAGCGCTAACCCAAAACAATCAATTATCAACAGAATGCGACCACTGCTCCGGATAGCGCTCGTAACGGACTTCACCGCCAGGGACAAAGCGGACACCCCGGGTGAATTCCATTTTAAAATCGGCATCCTGCGGCCCTGTCAGCAGCTTTCCGGCAACATAACAGTTGACAAAAGTCACATCTTCCACGCTGCCGCCCTTGGGATGGCCGATAAGCAGGAACGGACGGTCAGGGTTCTCCCAGCTGATGTCCTTCAGCAGCACGCCCTTGATGGACCCCATCTCTCCGTTGCCGTATCGCTGAGCTTCGGTGAGGATGATTTCCAGATTTTTGTATTCGATGTCGGATTCGACGCGGATATTCTCGAAGCAGATATTCCGCACCGCAGAAGCACCGTCACAGACAATACTGAAGGCGGAATGACCGCCGGTACGTCCGGATCCTCGCGCACGGAGGATATCGCAATCCTCAACGAGGATATTTTCCACCGCCCCGCCATTCAGTTCGAATCCGAGCGTGACGCCGTCGGCGTGGTCCCATCCGACCAGGAGGCAGCCGCGGACGGTAATATCGCGGCTCGAAGGATCGTCATAGCCTTCAAGGACCTTGGATTTGATGGAAATGCAATCGTCTCGGGTCCGGATAAAACAGTCCTCGATCAGGAAATCACGACAGGAAACGGGGTCGATGCCGTCAAGTCCCCAGACAGCCGTATGGGAAAAAACCTTGACGTTACGGAAAACCGTATGTTCTGAACCGATGACGCGATTGACCCAGTGACGGGTATCGCGGATGAAAATATCCTCGACACGGAGACCGTTGCAGCGTTCCACACGGATGCGGCCATCCACGCTTCCCGGTCCGAAAATATGCACGTTCCGGGCGGAACCGACGAAATCGGCGACAAGGTGTGCACCCGGAGCCAGAAAGATGGTCTGGTTGTCATGCAAATGCACTTCTCCGAGACGGTGCACGCCCGGACCGTAATAATCCACAGACTTATCCTTCGGAGACGGAGCCTTTCGGACGGGAGCATCTGCGAACAGCGCCAGGAACGGCCGGCCGTTGACCTGAACATAGTATTTTCCTGGGCCGTCAAAGTTAAAATGGAGGACATTCCCCTCAGCCCGGGCACGAATGCCGGCACTTTTGGGCTGCACTGTCCAGGAAGTCACCGGACTGTCCACGGAAATGCTGACCTCCTGCAGACCGTCAGCCGCCCAGCGGGCAACGTGAAGATCTTCCATCCCCCCACTCCCGACGGTTTCGACCCAAAGCGGTTTCCCGGACACCGATACACGATAGACTTCACTGCTGCGCAGACCGGGGACAGCGGGATAAGGGAAGGTTTCCGCGTGAAGAAGCAGACTGCCCAGAAGGGAAAAGATAACGAGTGTTGTTTTCATACGTAAATATATACTCTATAAAGTGCCTGTAAACAGGCGTTTAACATTCATTTTTGCATCTTAGACAAACCGAAAGAAAGCACTCGTTGGGATATCAAGTGCGATGGCTGATGACGGCGATGTAGTTTTACAAC
>JAFSVL010000005.1 GCA_017445015.1 Bacteroidales bacterium
CCGGGCGTGGCCAGGTCATAAACCGCTGCGAGCTGATAACCATCCGCAATGAGATAGGCTTTGGCGGCGGTGCTGCCGTCGCAGGCTCCCTCGCCTTTGCTGATACCGGCGTGTTGGTCGCTCTGCTCGGCATTGATGTTGAGGGTATTGGCCTTATTGGGGGCGAAAGTGGTGGCGCCCATCGTGAGGAAACGGGAATAGACCGTATGCTCGGTCTCCGGGGCGTTGAAACGCACCATCAGTTCGGTCCCGGCCGGAACATTTGTCGTGCCTTTCGGGAGGGTGGCGAAGAGGTGCAGGATGCCGTCTCCATCGGCATCGCCGGTCTCGGTCAAAGTGATGGTGAGGGACTTCCCGCTGTTGAAAATGTCTTCGCTCGCCGTGAAATCGATGGATTTGACGCCCGCCGCCGCTTCCGTGGAAGGCAACTTGCAGGTAATGGCCAGCACGCTGGAGAATTCCTCGAATGAGACATGGGTATAATCCGCCACATCGCTCATACTGGCCAGGTACTTGAGGTCCGTCGTCACGCCGTCCGCCGGCTGGGGCTGTGTCGCGTAGGAGATGTCTCCGTTGACGATTTCGAGGTCAAAAGAACTTCCCGCCACGGCGGTACCGGTAAAGGTGCCGCTCTGCTGTCCGGCGCATTCCGGAAGCAGGGTGAAGTCTTCGTACTGTGTCCTGTCGGCGTGGTTGTACACGCGGATTTTGTCGCCTTCGGACCAGGTTGTGGTCAGCCGGGTCGTCTTCCCGTCCGCATCATAGACGGGCAGGAAACCGACTCGGGTGGTCAGGTCTTCCAGCGTGGCGCTGATGGTCATCACTTCCGGGACGGCAGGATCGACCTGTTCGCCGGAAAGGGTGCTTTCCGAGGGGGCAACCTCCGCTTTGGAACAAGCGAAGAAAAGGGAAGCGGCGGCAAAGGCCGCGAAAGAAATTTTAACAATCTTTTTCATACGGCAACTCCTCCTAAAACTCTTCGTCATAAACTTTGTTTTCAGTCAAATCCGACAGCGAGACACTCGCTTGCAGAAAAGAGTGCCCCTGACGGAGTTCTACGACGGACGAACGAGGGGCTGCGTAGGTCCGGGTAACGGTGATGGTTTTCATATCGCAACAGAACTTTAGTAAAGCCTTTTGGTTTCTACCCGCAAAGGTAATATTTTTTTACATCAACTATATAGGTAGGGTGACATAATCAAACGCCGGAACGGTAGCGGATACGGCGGCCGGCAAATCGGGACGTCGGCAATAGGCGCGGGCGTCATCGGGCAGGCGGACGGCGATTTTCTGCTTGCGGTCGCTGAAATTGCAGAGCACCAGCCAAACGGCGGGAGCGGGCGTGCCTGCGGCAGCCGGCTTGGCGCCCTTTCTGTCGCAGCGGAGGAAGGCGAAAATCTCATCGCGGTTGTAATCCTGGCACCAGTTCAAGTCATAGTCGTCGCCATCCCGGAAGGCGGCTTCCTCTACGCTCATCCGCAGGACCTGCTGATAGCGCAGCAGCAACTCCGCCTCGCGCACCGAGAGTCCGGCATCCGTCAATTCGCCGATGCTCCCGTTCTCCCAGGCCCGTCTGTGAATCACTTCCTGCAAGCGTTGGATGCTGTCTATCTGCCAGAAATCAAAGATGCTGGTGCGTCCGTCTCGTCCGCTGAACCCTTCGGCATCCATCCCGCGTTCGCCGATTTCCTGTCCGAAATAGAGCATAAAGGGAGCCCGGTTGAAAAGCAGGCTGAATCCCAGCGCCGCCAGGGCGTTGCGGCCGTTGCCGGCATAAAAATCGGAAGCGATACGCTGCTCGTCGTGATTTTCAAGAAAATTGAGCAAGTTGTCCTGCAGGGCTCCGACGTGCTGCCAGTCCGAAGTGAGGACGGAGGCGCTGGTCGGCCGACCGGGCGGGAAAGTCCCGTCGTCGGGGCGCGCCCCCTTGCCCAGGTGGCTCTCCGTCACGGAACGGAGCGTATCGTAAAATCCCGTCTTGTGATACAG
The DNA here is from genome assembly GCA_017445015.1 of Bacteroidales bacterium. GTDB lineage: Bacteria > Bacteroidota > Bacteroidia > Bacteroidales > UBA932 > Cryptobacteroides. The sequence goes on from JAFSVL010000005.1 coordinate 1,990, forward strand.
CAGGTCGAAGCCCACATCTTCCAGATAGGTGCGGTAGCCGTCCCTGTCATAGACTTCGGCAATAAAAATGACATCGGGAAACTCTTCCTTGATGCGGGCAATCATCCATTTGAAGAAGGGCGGGGGAACCAGTTCCACCATATCGCAGCGGAATCCGTCCACGCCTTTGGCAGCCCAGAAACGGACAATCCGGTACATTTTGTCCCAGGTGCCCGTGTGGAAAGGACAGTAGTTGAGTTTGACGGTTTCGTACCAGTCATCCTTGCCCGGATGGGGCGTAAAGCAGTTGCCGCTGGCCTTTGCCGGGTTCTCAGTATAATGGGGAACCCCTTTTCGCCTTCCTTCTCCGATGCCCGAGGGCAGTTTGAAGGGGATGCCGGGGTAGTAGAAAAAGTCGTTTTCCTTGCGCCAATGCACGCTGGTGTCATCCCCGGCGCCGAGGTCTTCGGTGCCTTCGGGGGCGCAGTAGGAATGATAGTCCCGCGCCACGTGGTTGGGCACGAAATCGATGATGACCTTCAGCCCGGCTTTGTGGGTGCGCTCCAACAGCGACTCGAATTCCTCCATCCGGGCGTTTTCGTCATCGGCCAGATAGGGATTGACATCATAGTAGTCCGTAATGGCGTAAGGAGAGCCGGGCTCGCCTTTGACGAAGGCCTTGCCCCGGGCGTGAC
>JAFSVL010000006.1 GCA_017445015.1 Bacteroidales bacterium
CGTTTCGGAATCCATGAAGATGTCGGCCTCGCAGCAGGAGGAGATGAGCGGAATGATGGACAGGCTGCCTATCCTTACCTTCCTCTTCCAGTGGCTGTACTGTTTCCTCTACGGAACGGTGCTCTCCGGCATCCTGTCCCGTTACATCTTTGTGCAAAATCTCCTGGGGGGCGGCAATCCGCCGGACAACTCCCAAACGCCTGACCAGCAATAGTATTTATGGACCTTTCTATCATCATTCCCCTATACAACGAAGCCCAGTCCCTCCCGGAACTGAAGGCCTGGATCGAGCGTTCCCTGCAGGGGTTCACCTACGAAATCATTTTTGTGGACGATGGTTCCATCGACGGCTCCTGGGAAGTGATCCGGCTGCTGTGTTCAGAATCGGTGCACGGCATCCGATTCCGGCGGAACTGTGGCAAGTCGGCCGCCCTGTATGAAGGGTTCGCCGCCGCTGCGGGCGACATCGTCGTCACCCTGGATGCCGACCTCCAGGACTCCCCGGAGGAGATTCCTGAAATGGTGCACATGATTCGCGAGCAGGGGTACGACCTGGTGAGTGGCTGGAAGCAGCACCGCAAGGACAACGCCCTCACCAAGAACATTCCCTCCAGACTGTACAACTGGGCGGCCCGCAAGGTTACCGGCATCAAGTTGCATGACATGAACTGCGGCATCAAGGCCTACCGGAAGGAGGTGGTGAAGAACATCGAAGTGTATGGGGAGATGCACCGCTACATTCCCTACCTGGCCAAGAACGCCGGCTTCTCCCGAATCGGAGAAAAGCGCGTCCATCATCAGAAACGCAAATACGGGAAGTCCAAATTCGGCATGGAACGTTTTGTAAACGGCCTGCTGGACCTGATGAGCCTGTGGTTCCTGAGCCGTTTTGGCGGAAAGCCGATGCATTTTTTCGGGGCCAGCGGTATTCTGATGATCCTGACGGGCTTCGTGATGACGGTATGGATTATCGTCGCCAAACTGGTCCATCAGGCGCAGGACATCAAGTTCCGCGCCATCACGGACCAGCCGCTTTTCTACCTGGCCCTTGTTGCCGTCGTATTGGGCGTGATGCTTTTTCTGGCCGGTTTCCTGGGAGAGATGGTTTCCCGAAACGCCCCCGAGCGCAACCGGTATCCGATAGAAGAGAAAATTTTCGATTAGAATTTTGAATTTTGAATTATTAAAAATATTGCTCATCTTTGCACCGGATAGCAAGTAACTTATTAATAGGTAAATTATTTGGCCATGTGTAAAAATGAACGCTTGGGCTTTTATCAACCTCCTTCCATATTGCGGCGGGAGGAAGTAGAGTTTGAGACTGCCATCCTGACGGCCTCGATACATGAGAGCGTGACGGTTGAGACAACCGGTCACGAGGTGAAGAATATCGACTGGTCCGATACGCCGTTTAATCATAGTTGGGAGTAGCCGCGAATTCTGCTAGACTGATGAAAAGAATTTCTTTCTTTCCGGTATTGTGCCTTTGTGCCGTTGCCTTTTCTTCCTGTAAGGACCGTTTCAACGAGTCCGGCGCGGAAGGTCGTGCCATTTCTTTTTCCGCCACGGCGGGTTTCCCATCCCTCCTTACCAAGACGCAGTACAGCGGCGAGGATACGTCCGACGGGGATTATGAGCGAATCAACTGGACGGTGGGAGACAAGATTGCCATCCTGAGCCCGGAGGCGATGCTCTACGACCAGAGTTCGACTCCCTGGGTCCCTGCGCCCACATCCACCAATCCTCCCTTTTCCCGTGCGGAGTACAGCATATCGGGCACGGTGACGGCCAACGGTCGGTATTCGAGTGCGGGGATTGTGGGGACGGGCTCCGGGGGGAGCCTTCACTGGGGCAGCGGCGAGCACCGTTTCTACGGAGTGTATCCGTCGTCGTTCGTGGGTTTCACCACGAATCTGAACGGTGCGGCGGCCGACATTACGGTGAGCATCCCGAAGGATCAGCGTCCGGCGTCCGGGGTGGCTCCTGCGGTGAGCACGTCGGGCGGAGTCACCGGCACGCACGTCTATCCCGACATGCGGAATGCCTGGATGTACAGTGCGCAGTATGCTCCCGAGAGCGACAAGCCGGTGCAGCTGTTTTTTTCCCCGATGGTGACGGCCTTCCAGATTTCGGTGCGTGGCGTGGACGTGACGGAGGTTCCGTTGACGCGATTCGAGCTGGTGTCTCAGCACTGCGGCCTTCAGGGTCCGTTCGTGGCGCGCGTTCAGGCGTCCGGCGTTGTGGACCGCACGCACCTTGACCGGATGACGGTTTCGTATTCGGGCGGTCTGGACAACCGGGTTGCCGGGGAGAACGACGCGGTCTGGTTCACGCTGCCCGAGGGGACGGTCGTGAGCAGCACGAAGGAGTTGACCTTCACCTTGTTCACGTATCCTCGCGGCACGCATGCCCATCCGGACTATCTGGACGGACTGTCGCTTCGCTGCGTGTCGGGCGGGACGACGCGCGAACTCAAGCTGATGGACAAGGACAAAAACAACTGGGTTCAGTTCCCCGCCGGCAGGAAAATCAACATCAAGGGCATCACGCTGCCCGAGCAGGTGTCCCCCTGGACCTTCAGCGTCACCGCGGAGGACTGGGAGGAAAGACTCCCCGACGTGGTGGTCTCCCCTGTGCAGATGACATCGTTCGAAAATCAGGAGGGCGGAGAACTCGGGGACCGCGCCTATAAACTGGAGGTGGACTGGGAATCGGTCACCTGGGATGAAAGCGGCGGATTCAATCCGTCATTTGCCACGGTAAGAAGTTATCGTGACAATGTCGGCAACGATCCTGTTCCCTATCAGTTGGAGTATTATGACGAGACGGCCGCCTTGTGGAAGCCCTGGATTTCCTCGGCCTATCCCTGGCTCGGCATACCCGCTCCGGCTTCTGCATGGGGAGGCAGCTATTTGGGTGAGACGCTGGAATTGACGATGAGCGAACAGCTCCCGGAGACAGCGGACAGCCATCGCCAGGCGCTGCAGAGAACGAAGGACTCAGGGAATGTTCCCCGCGATCTGTCTTTGTATAATGTGGCTACGGGAGAGACGGTGGAACGCACGACCGCCAATTGCTACGTAATCAGAGGTTATGGGGAATTCCGCTTCCCGCTTGTTTACGGAAATGCCCTCAAGAACGGAGACCCCAACCCTGAAGCCTATTCACAGGGATCGGTGAACAGCACCGGTTTCCTGACGGAATACAAGGACCATCTCGATCAGAATATCACATCGCCTTTTATCGGCGTACAATACATGGGAAAGGAGCTTGAGCCGGTGATTGTCTGGTCGGATGTGCCGGGACTGATAACCGACCCTACCGTAGTGGGCATCGGGAACGGTGCGTACTTGAATTTCCGCGTCCGTTCAGCGACCATAGCCCAGGGCAACGCCATCCTGGGAGTCCTGGTGGATGGGGAACTGGCATGGAGCTGGCATATCTGGGTGACGGATCAGGATCTGACGGTCAACGGCAGGGAAAGCCAGCTTACGGGAGCAAACGGCTTTGTGTTCTCACCTGCAAACCTGGGATGGTGCGACGGTGTGACGGAGACGTTCAGGGCCAGGAGTTGCAGCCTGCGGGTAAGGCAGCCTGTGTCCGACCTTGTCTCCGACGTCGTGGTGGTCAGGCAGTTGGAGCAGGATGTCACGTACGACTATCCGGGCAGCAGTCCGTATTATCAGTGGGGTCGCAAGGACCCGTTCCCCCGGGTGGGGACCAGCCGTCCGGGCGGTTTGGCCCACCAGCGCAAATTATACAACGCGGCAAGTCCCGCTTATGCCCCGCAGTATCAGATCGGTCAAAAGGTGAGTATCGGCCGTTCCATCCGGGAACCCTACAACCACTTCTCCACGCCGGACTGGGAATTGACGCGGCATTTCAACCTGTGGAACAGCGCCCTCAGCGCACACAGCCAGACGGATGCGCCATTGATAAAAACCATTTACGATCCGTCTCCTGTCGGCTACATGGTGCCTCCCGTCACTGCCTGGGACGGGTTCAATGCTGCAAACTTCGCCCCGACCGGTTCTTCTTCCAGCCCCGGGTATGGCTTTACCTATACCAAAGACGGAGCTTCCATCTTCTTCCCGGCGATGGGAAGAATCGACCATTCCGGTAGCGAAATCTACCAGAATGTCCGGGAATCAGCCTTTTACTGGTCGTCCACTCCTACCTATGCCGGCAATTATTATCTGTCCCGGACGCCCTCGGCCGTGAGCAACACCCAGAATCAATACAGCGGTCTGGGCTACGCTGTCCGTCCGATATGCGAACCTGCGGCGGGAGTGGGAACATCTGAGGATGGCTGCTTTGCCGTGAGCATCCTTCAGGATCGTTTCCCGGCGGCGGGAGGAACCTCGTCCATACAAATCTGTTCGTCGGACTATACGGAGACGGATGGTTATTATCAGTCCTGTGCGCCGGGTCTGGCCTGGCATGTGGCCGGGTATTCGACGGACCGTGCCACCTGGACCACGACTTCGCCGTCATGGCTGTCGCTCTCCCGGCTGTCCGGACGCCCCGTCGCCGACGAGGATGTGCAGTTTGACTTCACCGTGGCGCCGCTCGGCAGCGAAACCAGTCGTTTTGTGATGGTGAAGCTCGTCCAGGACACCACCGGCAATGTTTCCATCCTGTACATCAGCCAGGGAACAACGGGAGGTGCCGCCGAATGGAAAACCAACCTGATATTCGGCTTCGACAACAGTGTGTGCGGTTCTGGCAACACGATTCTGGGTTCGGGCAATTATATCATGGGATATGACAACCAGTCCGAAGGCGTGGGGAATGTATCCGTCGGATACAGCAATACTTCGATCGGCAATGAAAATTATTCCATCGGTACCGGCAATTCCAATAGGGGAACCGCCAATACCTGTGTGGGTTATTATAATACCTGTTGGGGCACTCAGAACAGAGCCGGCGGTTCGTGGAGGTACGAATACGGGAACATTGTCATCGGCGATGCCGACTGGAACTCTTGGTTTGGCGAATAATAGACGACAGATATGAACAAGTACAGATATCTCCTCATCACTTTTCTGGCTGCGTCGCTGCTCTCCTGTGAGCACGAACAGGATGCATCCCTGTCGCGGGATGTGGCTTTTTCGGTGGCGGAGAATTCGCGTGAGATGGTCAGTGACTACGGTTTTTCCGGCACGTCATTCTATCCTTCCGGGCCGGTGGGTGCTGCCCCTACCAAAGCGGCCGCTGTCTATGGGAGTGACGATGCCGTTCCCCTGGAAGGGGCTCCCATCGCCGTGTGGTCAAGCGGCATGGCATCGCCCGTTGCGGCCGCCTATGACGCCGCTTCCGGAAAGTGGAAGCCCACATCGGACATTACGCTCGCAACCACCTCCGGGAATCTGCGCTGGTTTTCGCTCGCGCCCCGGACAGCCATCGGAAACGGGGTTACGCTGGGAGATATCTCCGGCACGGACCCGACCTTCTCTTATACCGTACCGTCTTCGGCCGCTTCTCAGCCGGACCTGATGGTGGCTTATACCGCACCCCGAAGCGTGAACGACAAGTCGGAGATTCCGCTGTCCTTCTCCCATGTGCTTACGGGCGTCCGACTGGAGGCCGATCCCGGTGTCGTCATTTCTTCGGCCACCCTGAGCGGGGTGTACGACAGCGGAACCCTGAACATGCTCTCCGGAGAGTGGGGCTCCCTGTCCCGCGTTTCCGGGTCTTTCTCCTTCGACTTTTCTTCGGAGACTTCCGCAGTCCTCATGATGATCCCCCAGTGGCTCCCCAAGGGCGCCAAATTAACCATGGAAGTGGAGAACCGCACCGTAGAGGCAGACCTTTCGGGTCATAAGTGGCTGAAAGGGGAACTGGTTTCATACCGGGTGACGGGTAAGCCGATGGTGTATCACATAGAGACGGAAGTAACAGGGGAACTGTCTGCGGACGGAACACCGAAACCCGTCGCCACCCTCAACAGCTATGCCGTGCCGGAAGGCGGCGGTGACGCTGTTTCGGCCCCCTTCCGGGTGAAGGGCGCCTATTCTACCCGCGAGCTCGCGGAGTCCGGTGGAACGCCGGATCTGGACGGAAGCTGGACGACGTCGGTGGACGGGAACACCCTGTCTGTGGGTGCCCCCGCGGCCACGCCGGTTTCCAAGACGGTTACCACCCTTCTGGAAGAGGCTCCCGAATGGGGGACATCCTCCCATCCCTGGAATCTGGCGAACCGCCTGAACGGGGGAGATGCCATCGTGGAAAGCGCCAATACCTATCTGGTCAACGCTCCGGGCTATTACCGGATTCCGCTGGTAATCGGGAACGGGGTCAAAAACAACACCCCCAACCCCGCCGCCTACCCGTCCAATTTTGTGGACTACAAGGGTCAGTCCATTCAAAATCCCTACCTGCACAAATCCAGCGCCCAGGTCGGTACGCCCACTTCCGGCGCCGTCGTATGGACGGAAACGCCCGGCATGGTGGAGAACCTGTCCGTAGTGAGCAGCGGAGAAGGGAATGACCGCGTGTATTGGCTGCAGTTCCATATTCCGGCTTCCAAGATTGCGCAGGGCTGCACCGTGGTATCCGTCATGGACGCCGGCGGCACCGTCATGTGGAGCTGGCTGCTTTGGGCTACGGACCTGGAACTCGGGATGGGGGACGTGACATGCACCTATTCTTCGGAAGGGAATCAACTGTCCTTCCTGTCCCGTAACCTGGGCTGGTCCGTAGATACGGCCCTTCCCGGCGTCATGCCTGCAGAAGTGGCATTCGTTCGGGTGGAAGTGGAAGCCAATCCTGAAGTGTACGAAATCATCCGTATCCGCCGCGCGGGAGGATTCTCGGGAGAGCTTCCGCACGAGGGACACGGTCCTCTTTTCCAGTGGGGACGCAAAGATGCCATGCCGCCCACGGCAACGGGATGGAACTACCGTTCTGCCGGCACCAAAAAACCGGAGGACCTGATTCAATATCCCGGTCATCATTTCACCGTGTCGTATTATCCCTATTGCAACGACGGCGGAAAACTCGTCGCCACCAACTGGTGGAGTGCATCGGCCACTGCGGCGGGACAGGACGTCGCCACCGTCAAAACGGTCTATGATCCCTGCCCTGCGGGTTATACGGTGCCCCGTCACAACGCCTTCAACGGCTTTTCCTGTGAACCCGTGGTGCAGAACGACCCCAACAACACGCTTCCGGAAATATCCCTCTGGGACGGAACCAACCTGGGATACAGTTTCAATACGGGATATCGGGCGTCCGGCAGCGGGCATGTCTATTTCCCTGCGCAGGGACACCGCAACGGAGGCGCTACGTCTGCGGCCATCGGTACGTCCGAGGCTTCCTTCGGCCGGTATTGGACGGCAGTTCCGCAGGGAGGGAACACGGCCCGTCGCCTGACTTTTGAATCTGGTGCGGTGAACCATCCTCAAAATAATTCCGCCGGATACTTCTCCAAAGCTGGCGAACATTCCGTCCGTCCTTGTCGTGAAGAATAGATTGTATATGAAAAAGAGAAGCGTTTATATCGCCATCCTGGCCTTGGTTCTGGTCTCCTGCGAACGGGAAAACGACCTTCCGACAACGCCGGCGGCCTTGTCCTTCATCCCTTCCGTGTCGGGAGAAGCGCTTACAAAGGCCGCACCTTATGAGGGAACGGCATTTCCCCGGGAGATATCCATGGGACTGATGGCCTGCAGCTATACGGATTCACATGCCCAGCCTTCGACCTGGACAATGCACACGTCTCCCTCTGTCGTAGAGGCCGTCCATGACGGTAGCCGTGGCGAAGCATCGGAAAAATGGGTTCCAACCACGCGCGTCCTGTGGCCCGGATCGGGTTATGTACGCTTTTTCGCCTATGCGCCTTTCGGGGCGGAGGGACTTTCGGTGACAGCCTCGGACGGCACGGCACCGCAGCTGAATTTTACGGTAAATGCCGACTATAGCAAACAGGTCGATCTTCTGGTGGCCGATGAAGCCTCCACGCGCCAGTATGACGGGAAACCGCCTGTGACGGAGATTGACATTCCCATGACCTTCAACCATGTGCTGACCGGCATCCGTTTCCGGGTGGAAAACGGTCTTGCCATCAGCAGCATCTCCATCGAGGGAGTGTATGACAAGGCATCGTTGAACCTGGCCGCCGGCGGACACAACTGGATCCCTGACGAATCATCTTCCGGAACGTACACGCTGGATTCTCCCAGCTTGAAAGACGATCCTTCCAGAGCCGGTTTCCAAGTGGTTGACGACGTATATACGCTGCTGCTCCTGCCTCAAACCCTCCCTGCCGGCGCCCGTATCGTTGCGGAAGCGAAGAACGCTGTGGGCAGCAAGACCATCACGGCGCTGATGGCCGGAGAAATCTGGGAGCCCGGTAAAATCATTACCTACACCATTGCCGAGAATGCTCAGATATCAATTCCTTCAGCGTCATACACTTATTCCATCACGGCCACTCCTCCTTCTGATTTGACCTATGCCGGGAACAGCTCTTCGTCCGCAAGCGTCAGCAGCTATCGCACCAATGACGAGACCGGCGAAGAGGAACGTGTCCCCTGGTCTGTCGCGGGCTATTACAGTGATCCTTCCTGCTCGGTTCCTTATGACGGCTCCCATGCGGGGAACCGTCCCGCCTGGCTTACCTCCGTTACGGAAAGCGGAGTCGGATCGCTTTCCGAAACCGCGGAAACCGTGAACATTCAGACGGCCGCTTCGCCCTCAAGTACGCGAACCCAGAGTATTGCCACGCTGATCAGTGAACAGATTGCGGCAAACGGGGTCCGGGGTTCATCCGAACGTCCTTACAACCTGTCCAATCCGCAGGCGCCTTACACTTCCGACGTTCAGGAAACGGCCAACTGTTATATCGTGAACGCTTGCGGCTGCTACCGTATTCCGCTTGTCATGGGGAATGGCATCGTGAACAATGTCGTGAATCCCTCCGGAGCAAGTTACCAGGGTGCGAGCGGCTCTTCTTCCGTCTTGTTCCAGGATTATACGGGTCAGAATGTAACGCATCCTTTCCTGCACAAGAGCAGCTCGGGAGCGGGAACTCCCTCCGAGGCTTTTGTGGTTTGGGAAACCGTGGACGGGCTGATCAAGGCCGGAACCGGGTACAGCCTTTCCGAAGCCTTCTCCTATGACAGTGAACGGGATCTGTGGTGGCTTTCCTTCGAAGTTGACAAGGCGCAGCAGGGGAATGCGGTCATTGCAGTGGCAGACGCCTCGGGTAACGTGATGTGGAGCTGGCACATTTGGGTGACCAATTATGTCCCGCGGAAGGATCCGGCTTACGCCTCCGCCGATGTGACCGTGAAGTCGGACTATGACAGCGGGAATTATACGCTCATGCCCATGAATCTGGGATGGCTGCCCAGCGGCAGCGCTACAGCCCAGGTCTATGCACCCCGCACCGTGTACCTGCTTCTGGAACAGGAGGGAGGAGCCAGTGCCGTCATGGCGGTGAGTCAGGCGGGTCATACGGCCTATACCGCCTTCCCTTCCGGCGGGACAGGACCTTACTGGCAGTTTGGCAGGAAGGATCCCATGCTTCCCAATCTGACCTGTTATGGCAGATACCCTACTTTGTTAACGCTCACGACCCAACAGACCTTGGGCAGTGCCATCAAGAATCCTCACCGTTTTATTGCAACGGGCGCCTCCAGTTGTTGGTCAAACATATCCAGTCCCGGCAACCTGTGGCGTTCGACGGCGAAGACGATTTATGATCCCTGCCCGGCGGGCTATGCGGTTCCGACGCTGGCCGCCATCACGCTGGCTTTCAACGGCTGGCCGGACAACTATGCCTCCGGTTCATTCAGCCAGGGGTGGTATTTCTATGACAGCGCCCGGACAGGAACCGTGTTTTTCCCCGCTGCCGGTGTCCGAAGCGAAGCTGCGGGGACCATCGGCTCACAGGGAAGCCAGGGCTTTTACTGGTGCGATGCCATCCGTACCGACGGCTACGGCGGGCAGGGGTGGGACTTCGATTCCCAGTGGGCTTTCACAGACGCTACGGCCCGCAGTCTTGGCCGGAGCATCCGGCCGCTGCAGCGCTGACATCCCGTCGGGGTGGAAATAACGGCGTCCGCGGCCCGGCTTACGCGTGGTTGGGCTCGTCCAGCCGGAGTTCCGGATGACGGGCCGATGTGCGGCGCAGCGCAAGGGCCACCGCCAGGGCGGCTGCGCAGAGCGCCACGAAC
>JAFSVL010000090.1 GCA_017445015.1 Bacteroidales bacterium
CGGTGCGCATCTACGACAGCGAGTCCCGCTATATGCGCCTGCGGACGACGTCTCCGGTGACGCTGCGTCCCGGGGTGATCCTGAATGCGCCGGAGGTGTCCTATGCGCCGAACGGGACCCTGCTGGACGGCGAGACGCCGGAGGGCGTCGGCGAGGACGGGGCACAAGTCCTCTGCCGCGTGCGCCGTGTGACGGAACTTGACCTGGAAGAGCCCTCCGCCCTCAACTCCCATGCGGGATACGAACTGGAGAGCGTGCTTCAGCCCATGTACGACTATTATCAGATGCTGGACAACCTCTGGCTGCTCAAGGACATCGATATCGATGTATACCGGGACCAGCGGGCGGCGATGTACCCCCGCATCCGGCGTCTGCCCGACGGCACTTTCATTATGTTTTATATGGGAGGGCATTATGGTTCCCGCATCTGGGCGGTGAGAAGTCCGGATTTCAAGACCTGGTCCGAGCCGGTCATGCTCTATAAGCCTTATTCCGTTACCGGTGAGAGCGGGGCTAAGGGGACCCGCCGTTTCGTGAATCCCGACGCGGTGGTCCTCCCGGACGGGGAACTGCTGCTGGTGGTGGCTTACCGTACGCCCGGTCTGAGCGAAACGGACGACCGCAGCAGCCTTTCCTTCCGGCGCAGCACCGACGGCGGACTGACCTGGGGCGAACCCTATGAGGTGCGTGTAGGCACCCATATCTGGGAGCCCTGCCTGACCCTCCTGCCCGACGGTACGCTCCACTGCTACTTTACGGATGCCATCGCCGCTACCCGCAATTCCGGCATGGGGCTGATTACGTCCACGGACGGCGGCAGGACCTGGTCTCCCAAGATCCGCTGCTGCCAGCAATATAAATACGACTATTATACCACGCACGCGGAGAAAATCCAGTACAACGGCCAGAAAATCTATACGGACCAGATGCCCGGTTTCCGGGTACTCAACGATGGCCATACCATCGCGGGACTGGTGGAAGGCCGGCAGGAAAATCCGCGTCCCGCAGACTGTGACGACGACAGTACCTATGATTCCTACTGTTCCCTTTCCCTGCTGCGCAATCCTTCGCTGACCTGGACGGACCTTACCTCCTACGATGTCGTCAGGGAGGGTCCGGCGGACAGGACGAAACTGATATCCCGCCTGGCTTATGCGCCCAGCCTGGAAACCTTCCCTTCCGGCGAAGTGGCGGCGTCCTGGACGGGCGGTCACCGCTCCCGTTCCGAGGGAATCAAACTCCGGCTGCGGCTCGGCAACGCCTCGCTCTCCGCATTTGCCGGTGACGGATGGGCCAGTACCGACAGCGGGGTATATACCCCTTTCTCCGACAACGGCCTCTGGGCGGGTATCGAAGCCTGGGGGGCGCATTTCCTGGCGATGGGCTGCATGGCGGAGATGGTCGGGACCTGCGATACGCTGGGCATCCAGATCGGTCAGATGTTCCTCAATCACCGCCTTTTTGCCCGGATGCAAACCATCGAACCTGACGGGGACCTTTCCGACTGGACACCCGGCGGTGCCCTTTATGTCTGCACCCCTTCCGGGGAACAGGCAACCCTTCGCGCCTGTCACGATGACGCAAGACTCTACCTGGCCGTGGAATGTATCGATCCCGCCCTGTCCGAAAACACGCAATTGAATCTGCGGCTTGCCTGGGGCGGGGCGCAGAAGACAGCGCTCACATTGACGCCGAATGGCGTTACCGGCAGTCAGAATCTGTCGGCGATAATCCGCAAAGGCATAACTTCAGATGGTTGCAAGGGCTATGTCTGCGAGATGTCGCTGCCGCTCTCCGTTCTGGGTGCACAGCCGGGTTCGGAACTGCGGTGCTACATGGATATCACGGTAAACGGGACCGCCTGGCCCCTGAGCCGCGCATCGTCGGGGACGATACAAAATTGGCAGTATATCTCCCTGACAGGAAAGTGATGGAAAATCGTTGCATCCGTTGGTATTTTTCTCCTCATCCTTGCAGGGAAACTTTTCCAAATTTGCGTCATAACACGAAATACTAAAATCAATCAGTCCAAATATGAAAAAAGTTTTAATTACATTGCTCCATTACGAGGTTCCTTCTTGCTTCGTATTCCAGAATACGCCATGCGGCGTACTCTGCGGCAGTTTTACGACTCCTGACATTGTCGAGGAGGACGGTAATTTCAATTGGGAGTAAAACATCTCAGAGGCTATGAAAAAAAATCTGTTTGCCCTTTGCGCGCTGGCAGCCATTGCCGCCGGCTGTGCCAAAAATGTAATCCAGGAACCCGTTGAAGGCGGTACTACCGTCATCAGCGCCACAATGGCGGACGACCCGGTCGAAGCCAGGACAGCCATCGGGGAGAAAACGGGAACTTCGTATCCCATCATCTGGACTGCCGGTGACTGCATCAGTGTCAACGGCTGCCCCTCGACGGCGCTGACCGAAGCGTCCATCAGCAACAACGGCAAAAATGCGACCTTTGAGATCGAGGGGCTGGTGAGCGCCCCGTTTACCGGTGTTTATCCGCTTTCCGCCGTCGCTTCCTACACAGACGGCGCCTATAAGGTCACCCTGCCCCAGGTGCAGCACTACACTGCGGGGAGTTTTGATCCCGCCGCGGCCGTCATGCTGGCCTCCGGAAGTTCGTCGCTTTCGTTCCAGAACGCCCTGGCCTACCTCAAGGTCAAGGTGACCGAGGGGAGCGATGCGGCCACGATCAAGTCCATGAAACTCGCTGCGGGGAACGGCGAGGCCCTGAGCGGCACTTTCTCCGCCGTTTTCGGCGAGACCTGTTCCATCACGGCCACCGGCTCCGGTTCCGGTGTCACCCTTGACTGCGGCGACGGCGTCGCGCTCGGGGAGGAACTAATCCTTGCGATTCCTGCACGCACCTATGCCCAGGGCTTTGTCATCACGGTCATCACTACCGCGAACAAATACCAGCAGGTGGCGTCTTCCGCCAGTTTCACCGCGGAAGCGGGCAAACTCTACAGCACCTCCTTCGCTTATGCGGAAGGCGGCGACTACAGTTCCGGCATCTGGACCGAGGAAGACCTCATCGCTTTCCTGGCCGCCGCGGACGGCGGGGTGGACGGCACCTACAACACGAGTCAGCTGGACAAGACCACGGCTTCCTTCGGTGACTATTCCCAGTGGGTGGATACCGACGGAAAGGTCCATCTCAAGGCGGATATCACCCTTTCGCAGCCCGTGGACTGGTCCAAATCGGTGGAAAACCGCAAGAATTCGGTGACCAACTTCGACGGCTACTTTGACGGAGAGGGCCATACCATCACCATCGCTTCCGGTACCACCTGGCGTACCCCGCTGTTCATCAATGTCTGGGGTACCATCGCCAACCTGACCATCGCGGGTGAGATGCGTAACGACCACGCGCCCGAACTCGGTTCCGCCCTGGTCCATGCCCTGCAGGAAGGCGGTGTCCTGGACAACTGTACCAACCGCGCCGACATCACTTATGACACGGTGGACCAGGAAAACTGGAAAAACGTATTTGTGGCAGGACTGGTGGCTCTGACCAGCAAAGCGACCGTGACGGGCTGTACCAATTACGGCACCCTCAATGTCACAGGAAAGGCTCAGAACCTCGCCCGCGTCGGCGGTGTCGCCGTTTATGCCGATTACGAGACCGTCATTACCGGCTGTACCAATTACGGGGAAATCATTGGCTCCACTTACAGTTTTGAAGGCAACCGCATTGCGGAAGTGGGAGGTGTTGTCGGTTATGCCGCGCACAATGCCAGCGTGACGAACTGTTACAACCGGGCCGCCGTATTCAATACCGGAAAGGCAAAGCAGGTGGGCGGTGTCATCGCCAGCGCACGGACGGATCTCTCCGGCCTGCACAACTATGCTCCCATCGTCCAGGGGGACGACAATGACTCTACGACCGTAGGCGGCGTCATCAACTGGATCGGTGCGGGTTACACCCTCAGCAATTCCACCAACAATGCGGCCCTCACGGCTGGCAAGGCGAAGGAAATCGGCGGCGTCATCCTCACGGTTTACGGTTCCGCCAGGAACTGCACCAACAACGGGACGATTTATGCCAGCAACCGCTCGACGGTCGTCGGCGGCGTAGCCCGTACCGTCGAATCCGCCGGCGTGCTGGAAAACTGTACCAATGCGGCCGATTTCCTCGTGATGAGCGCCTACCTTGCAGGTGTCGTCGCCAAGAACCAGGGTACGGTCACCGGTTGCACCAACAACGGGAATATCAGTTTCGGCGCGACCAAATGCCGTGCGGCGGGTATCGCCTATGACAACAAGGCCATCATGACGGACTGTGTCAACAACGGTTCCATCGACTGCGACCAGACCTTCTGCAATATCGGCGGTATTATCTGCCGGAACTCCTATACCACCTCCGACAGTGTCAATACCTACGCGACCCTGACCAATTGCGACAACAACGGCACCATTACCGTTACCGGTGAAAACAGCCGTGCAGCAGGTATCTGCTTCAATATGGTCGGCGGTACCATCAAGGACTGTGACAACACGGCGGACGTGACCATCGACCTGGTTCCCGTCAGTGCCGGTGTCGTGGAATTCGCATCCGGCGTGGTGGGTATCGTTTCCCGTCAGGACCTCTCTGTGACCGATGTCGCCAATATTTTCTCCAATGCCACGGGTTCCTATTCCCCGGTATCGACCTACAAACAGAATATCCACGAGTCGAAGCTGCTGATTGAGAATTGCACCAACACCGGCCATATCAAGATCAAGGCGGCGCCCGCATCTTCTTCCGCCTTCCTGCGCAATGTGGCCATCGGCGGCATCGTCGGCTGGAACTGGGGCGCCACCACGGATGACGCTTATCTGGAGATTAAAGACTGCACCAACGGCGATCCCCAGGCCACGACGGATACGGACTATTATTACGTCCAGTTCCAGCAGAGCGTGAATCCGCCCTCCTACCTGGCGCCCGCGCTGGGCGGCATCATCGGCCAGTCCGCCCCGTACAACGCCGGTTCCGGCGGTGTCACCATTTCTCCCTATACGGAAGGCTATGCCACGAGCAGCTGGCGTGACGGAATGAAACTCGTCATTGACGGGTGCAAGTCCTATGGTGTCGTCGCCAACGGTGATTCCTGGTCCGGAGGCGCCGGATTTACCACGCGTGCCATCCGCGGCAGCGGCGGTATCGGCGGACTCCTTTACGGTTCCAAGGACGAGGGACAGAGCGTGATTGTCAGGAACTGCACCAGCAATGCTTACGTGTTCATGGGACCGATCAAGGGGAAGAATGGCTTCACGCCTTCTTCCAAGAGCAACTGTGTGGGCGGCATCGCCGGTTGCGCCGCCTATGTGGATGTTGACAATTGTACCGTCAAGGGGCAGGTTGGCTCCACCACCCGCTTCATCCTGGCGGCTGGCGGCATCTTCGGTACCTGTATCGAACGCTTCAGCATTACCAATTGCAGCCTGGAGATGCCGATGGGCTATTGCAACAACCAGCAGCGTCAGCACTGGGGCCTTGCCGTGGGCGGCATCGTCGCCTTCCCGACGGCTGCGGCCCGCAACCAGGGCTATGCCACCCTTTCCGGTTCCGTCATTTCCAATAATGTATTCAAGCCCGGGACGGTGAATGAATGGGTGCTCAATGGAAACGATGATGTCATTGCTTCCCATGCGGTGGAAATCGATGCGGCCAACTTCCGGAATTACATCATCTGCGCGGCGGATGCGGCCAACAATGCCACCAATGGCTGGCTTACGATGAGTGGCAATACCTTTGGAGACTAAATGCTTAAAGACCATGAAGTTATCTGAATATTTGGATTCTGCGGCCCGGGGGGAGTATATCCCCCCATATTGCCGTACCAACGCCCTTGTGCGTAAACAGGCCCTTTGTGTCAGCAACCTGGCGGAGACCAACCCCGCCACGGAGGAGGATTATGATTTTGACTGGGAATAACAGCGCGTCTGAATTATGAAAACAAGAACCCTTATTCTTTTCGGAGCATCCTTTTCGCTCCTTGCCGCCTGCAATACGGCGGAACTGGAACCTGCTTTCCCCGAAGGCGCCGCTGAAAATCCTGCGGTAACTGTTTTGGAGGCCTCGACGGCCGGAGACCTTGTCCCGGATTCCCGGACGGCGTTCGGCGACAAGGACGGAAACACGTACCCTGTCCTCTGGTCGGAGGGAGATTGCATCAGCGTGAACGGAGTTGCAAGCGCACCCCTGGCTTCCGGAGGCGGAGTTTCCGCGGCATTTAACTTTAATGCCCTGCTCGACGCACCCTTCCAGGGCGTATATCCGCTTTCCGCGGTAAAATCCTATGCCCAGGGCGTCTATTCGATTTGCGTGCCTTCCGGTCAGACCTATGTTCCGGGGCAGTATGATCCGGCGGCGGGCATCATGCTCGCCAGCGGCAGCGGCAGCCTCTCCTTCCGGCATGTGATGTCCTATCTGAAGATTACGGTCACCGGAAGCGGCAGTGAGAAGATTCAGTTCGTGAGCGTTTCCGCCCGGGGCGGTGAAGACCTCAGCGGCACCTTCACCCCGGTTTTCGGGGCAGCCCCTTCCCTGACGGGCGGGACCGGCGGCAACGCCGTCACCCTGGACTGCGGAGCGGCGGGCGTATCGCTCGGGACGGAACTCATTATCCCCATCCCGGCACGCACGCTTGCCTCAGGCCTGTCCGTAACCGTCCGGACCACGGACAAGAAGTTCTGTACCATGACTTCTTCCGCATCCTTCGCGCCCGTGGCCGGCAGAATCTACAAGACTTCCTTTGCCTTTGAGGAAAAGGGCTCTGCGAAGGGCATCTGGACCGAGGAAGACCTCGTCGCCTTCCTCGCCGCCGCGGACGGAAAGGTTGCCTGTTCCAACTACACTTCGTCGAAAGACATCTCGGAGGCCCTTTTCGGGGATTATTCCGATTATGTCGGCGAGGACGGGGCGGTCCATATCAAGGCGGACATCACCCTTTCTTCGACCATCGACTGGTCCGGTTCGGCGGCCAGCCGCAAAAATGCGGTTTCGAACTTTGACGGCATCCTTGACGGCGAGGGCCATACCATCACCATTGCAGACGGTACGTCATGGAAGACGCCCCTCTTCATCAATCTGTACGGAACCATCAGGAATCTTAAACTGGCGGGCAACATGACGGCATCACATGCCGCGACGCTGGGCGCTCCGCTCGTGAACGTCGTCCAGGCGGGGGGCGTGGTTTCCAATGTGCAGAATTATGCGGACGTTACTTACAATACCGTCATTTCAGCCACAAACACGAATTATACCGCGCTGCGTCTTGGCGGCGTGGCCGCTTATGTCTTTGGTACGGTGCAGGACTGTGAAAATCATGGCGCCGTCACTGCGGGGGGAACCCTTGTTCCCGGAACGAATACCATCGCTTATGTAGGAGGTGTCGTCAGCGCCATCAATACAGGCGGACTGGTGACCCGCTGTACCAACTACGGCCCCGTCACGACCAGTCTCCTTGACAGGGACGGCAAAGTGCTGACCAATTTCTATGTCGGCGGTGTCTGCGGTTATGTCAATTATGGAAGCGGCAGTTGGGGAACCATCAACTACTGCTACAACCGCGCTGCGGAACTGGAGGCCGGAACGGCTTACTATCTGGGCGGCGTCGTCGGGGGGGCGCGCAGCAGCGGCCTGTCGCAACTTCATAATTACTGTCCCATTACGGCGGAAGACGATAATTCCGCGACTTCCCAGATGGGAGGCGTTACCGCATTTCTCGGTGCAGGTTATACCATGAGCGACTGTACCAACAATGCAAGCATTTATGCCGGTGGCTGCTCCCAGGCCGGAGGTGTCATGTGCATCGCCTACGGCAGCATGACCAATTGCGTGAACAACGGGATGCTCAGTTGTGCGGACGGTCAGCTTGAGACCCGGCTGGGCGGTGTATGCCGCGAGGTGAAAAGCGGCGCGACGCTCACCAACTGCCGCAATACCGCAGATCATGTGTTGAAGACCACTTACTATGCCGGGGTTACCTGCCTGAACTCAGGCACGCTTGACGGATGTTCCAACAGCGGAAACATCAGTTTCGGCGTTGACTACGGGCGGCTCGCCGGCGTTGTCTATGACAATTCCGGCACCATGACCGGCTGCTCCAACAGCGGCAGCATTTCATGCGACAAGGAAAATTGCAACATGGCCGGAGTCGTTGCCCTCAACCGGTCCTCCATGACCAACTGCGACAACAGCGGGACCATCACCGTAACAGGAAACGGCTCGCTTCCTGCGGGGGTATGTTTCAATATGGTCGGCGGAACCATCGACGGTTGCGACAACAGCGGAGACATTACCGTCGATGTCGCGCCGGCCTCCGCCGGGGAAATCGCCTCCGTCGGCGGTATCGTGGGCATCGTCAGTAAAACCACTTTCGCCAATACCTCCGGAAAGTTGATTTTCCCCCAGAAAAATGATGGGCGCTACGGCCCGGCCTACAGTTTCACCGACAATGTGCTGGATGCCGTCCTGACCATCCAGAACTGCACCAATACCGGCCAGTTGAAGATCATCTCAAAACCCGCAAATTCATCGGTGTTCCTCCGCAATGTGGCCATCGGCGGCATCGTGGGCTGGAACTGGGCCAAGAGCACGGATGATTATTTCCTGAAGGTGCTTAACTGTACCAACGGCACCGGCGTCGCGGCGACCAGGACCAAAGGCATGATAGACTTTGAGCAGGCGGGTGCTTCCGCTTATATCGGACCTTCACTCGGCGGAATCATCGGGTGGAGCGCTCATTATAATACGTCTGGGAACAACGGACTGCTTCCTTACCTTCCGGACTGGGCGCAATCCTTGGGAGACCAGGGCTTCAAGGTATGGATCGAGGGCTGCAGGAGTTATGCACGGATTTCCAATATGGCATCATACTCCAGCACTCCGGATTCCCCTACCGAGCGGGCGCTGCGGCCCTGCGGCGGAATTGCGGGCGTCCTTTACGGTCATTCCACTTCCCATGCCGTGGTCAAGGATTGTACTTCCGCCACCTACATCCTCATGGGTACGACTGGTTCCGGTACGGCGACGCAAAAACAGTCTCTGACCAACTGCGTGGGCGGAATCGCAGGATCCGCGGCATTTGTCGACGTCTCAGGATGCACGATCAACTCCAGCCGGACTGATACCTACGGAGTCGGTTCCGAGAGCCGGTATGTCTTTGCGGCGGGCGGCGTATTCGGCGCCGCGCTCGAAAAATTCAGCGTAACCGACTGCGACATCCACATGCGGATAGGCTATATGAACAACAAGGATTATTCCAACTGGGGCCTTGTGGCGGGTGTGGTTACTCCCCGGAGCAGAACACGGGGTTACACCAACCTCATGGGCTGCGAAATATCCGGCAACCGGATTCTTCCCGGGACCGTCAAGGTCAATAATACGACCCAGACCATCACGGAATCCAACTTCGGGGACTATCTCATCAGCGCTGCGGATGCGGCCGACAATGCCACCAATGGCTGGCTGACCTGTAGCAACAATACTTGGGAATAGTCCTATGGGGTTGCGGCGCACGCTGATTGTGACCTTCCTGTTCTGCCTCTGCACGCTTGCAGGGGCGGAACAGGCGGGTTACAGTTTCCTGCGCTTTGACAAAACCAATTCCAGCCTGCCCTGCGACGGCGTCCGTGTGATGCTGCAGGACAGCCGGGGCTATGTCTGGCTGGGGACCTATAAGGGAGTGAGCCGTTACGACGGTACCCGTTTCCTGACCTATGGGACGGAGTATATCAGTTCCCTTTCGGAGAGCGCTTCCGGCGATGTCTGGATCGGTACCGATGACGGGGCGGTCGTTTACCGTTATGCGGAGGACCGCTTCGAGCGCATCGATACCACACGGCTTCCGCCCGACAGGGTATTCTCCTTCCTACAAAGACCCGGCGGTGATTTTCTGGCCAGCGTACGTTCCCGGGGGCTGTTTGTGCTGCCTTCCGGGGAAAAGGACTTCCGGCCATTCCCGGTCAGGACGCCGGAAGGGGAGTCCCTGCTCTCCGTTTACCGCATGGCCTGTACCGGGGAAGACAGGCTCTTTGTCGCCGACTACAGCAATAATCTCTATGAAATCTGCGACACCCTGGCCGTTCCCGTGCTGGGAGACTTTTTCAAGGATGACAATATCGAAGGTCTCTGCGCAGATGCCCAGGGGGTGCTCTGGATCGCCTCGCAGCGGTATGGGCTGTGCCGGCTGAACAGGGTCAGCGGGTTTGCCGCTACGGTATGTGCGTTGCCCGAAGGGGCGCGTCCGACCAATGTGACCTGCGACGGCCGTTATGTGTGGTTCAGTACTTCTGCAGGCTTGTTCCGCTATCATCCCGCGTCAGGAGGGGTGAAGTTCTTCACCCATGATCCGGCGGATATTTCTTCCCTTTCCGAACGTTCCGTAACCTATGCCATGACGGATGCGGCGGGAAGCCTTTGGGTGGCTACGCCGGACAACGGGGTCAACTGGCGCAACGCCAATGAAGACCGTTTCATCAAACTGGTGACCACCGATACCGGCGAACATCTGGAAGGGGCGGCCATCACCTCCTTCGCCTCCCGTCCGGACGGTAAGGTATGGGTGGGTACGGCCAATTCGGGCATTCTGCTGCTGGACCCTTCCACGACGACCCTGACCCGCAGGGGCGTGCCCGGGAACCTGCCTTCCGGCGTATCTGCGCTCTGCGCGGATGGTGCCGCACTTTGGATAGGAACGCAGCGGGGCCTGTACTACATGGCGTCCGGGGGCAGCGTCAGGCAGGCAGCGGATCTGCGCATCGTCAGTCTCTTCCGCTCGGCGGAAGGCGACCTGTACGTGGGATCCAACGTGGGCGTTTTTGTCTATGACCCTTCGCTCGAAGCTCTCAGGCCCATCCACGGCCTGGAGGATGTGACGGTCGAAGATATGGTCCAGTCCGCCGGAGGCCTGGTCTGGATGGCCTCCTATTCCATGGGCGTATTCCGTTATGATCCCCTCAGCAGGGAGGTGAAGCGTTACTGTTCCCAGCGGGGCGACTCCCCGGTCCGGGCCATGACCTCTTCGGTCTGTGTAGATGCTTCCGGTGTCCTTTGGGTGACGGGCTTTTCGTCCGGAATGTATTATTTCAAGGATGGCGATTTCCGGCTTTCTGACCGCTTTGTTCCCGGACGCCTTTCCTCCAGCCTCTATTACACGGCCCTCCCGGATGATGCCGGACACCTTTGGATCAGTTCTGACAGCGGGCTGCTGGACTATGATACCAAGACCTCGTGTGTGAATAAATTCACGACCTACGACGGCCTGCAATGCAACCGTTTCCTCAAGGGGGGCATCAAACTGCCGGACGGCCGGCTGGTATTTTCCTATCGTTACGGACTGCTGCTTTTTGACCCCTCCCAGATCAAAAACGGTGCTTCGTCTTCCGTACAGGTGGCTATCACCGGCCTGCGTGTCGGAGGGAAGCGCCGGCAGAACCCGGATTCCGGCAATCCGGATACCGTCTCCGAACTCAGACTGCGTTCCGGTGAACGAAACCTGGCGATGGATTTTTCCATCCCGGGAGATCCGGACCGGGCCCTGCACAATATTTTCTGCTGCCTCGAAGGGTATGACGCCGGCTGGCGAAATGTTTCCTCCGGCCGCAGCGTCGAATATTACAACCTGCCCAAAGGCCGCTATGTGATGCGGATCGGCCTCATGATGGCCGACGGGCGGGTGCAGCCCGCGCACAAATCCCTGAAAATCGTGGTGCCCCCGCGTTTCTTTGAATCCGTCTATGGCATCCTTCTGATTATCCTGCTGGCCACCGGTCTTGTGGCCGCCCTGATGACTTTCTTCTACCGGAGGGCCATGTCATCCCAGTCCGCTCATCTCTACCACGAGAAAATGGACTTCTTCGCGAATGTGATTCACGAAATCAAGACCCCTCTCACGCTGATCCGTACGCCGCTCCAGAACCTGATGATGGACGATGAGCTGTCTGCCGACCGGAAGGAGGACCTGGAACTCATCGGAAATTCCACGGATTATCTGGAAAAACTGGTGCGGGAACTGCTCGAATTCATCAGCGTGGAGGAGCACGGTTATGTGCTTGAACTCTCGGATGTGAATTTTGTGGACCGCATGGGCTTTGTGTGCTCCACATACGCCGAATCCGTACGGAGCCGGAACCTGCGCCTCAGTTTCCTGCACGACGAGGATGAAATCGTCTGTGCCGTGGATACCAAGGCATTCTCCAAGATTGTCAACAACCTGATGGGGAATGCGCTCAAGTATGCAGAATCGTTTATTGAACTGGAACTGCGCAGGGAGGATGACCGGATCCAACTTTATTTCCGCAATGACGGACCGCAGATCCCGCAGGAGCGCCGGCAGGCGATCTTTACCCCTTTCGTCCATTTTGCGGCGGGGCAGGAGGGCCAGAGTTTCGGTATCGGACTGCCGCTGGCGCGGCGGCTGGCCGAACTTCACCGGGGGTCGCTGGTCCTGACGGAACGCGAGGACCTGACGGAATTCCTGCTGACGCTGCCGCTCCGGCACGCGGATGCTTCCGCCGGGGAAAAGGAGGGGAATGATGCGGATTCCGCCGATATCGGTGTACCGGTCGCCAATATGCCGTTGCTGCTCATTGTAGAAGACAATCCGGACCTGCTGGGATATCTGCGGCGCAAATTGTCCCCGGAATACAAGGTGATTGCGGTGAATTCCGCGGAAAAGGCGCTCGAAAAACTATCCGCTTACAAGGTGGACCTGCTGCTCACGGACCTCGGCCTGCATTCGATGAGCGGCATCGACCTTTGCGCAAAGATGAATTCCACCCCCTCGCTGGCGCATATCCCGATTATCGTGCTGTCGGCGATATCGTCCGTGCGCACCAAGATCAAATGCATGGAGAACGGCGCCTCGATGTATATTGAAAAGCCCTTCAGCCTGGACTACCTGATGACCTGCATCAAGTCGGTTCTGGAAAAGCGCAAGGCGGCGAAAAATGTCTATCGCGGCGGCGGGGAAGCGGTGAGCATAGACCTCCCGGACCGCGATGAGGAATTCATGCAGCGCATCGACAAGTTCATCCGGGAAAATATCCAGGATCCGACCCTGGGAAACAAGCGTATCGAAGAGGCGCTTTTTGTCAGCCACTCGTCGCTGAACCGGAAGATGAAGGAAATTTACGGAACCACCCCCAACGAGTATATCCGGAATCTGCGGCTGGAACTGGCCGCGCGGATGCTCCGGCGGGGAGGGAACCTGATCAGTGAAGTCTGCTACAATGTGGGCTTCAACAGTCCGTCGTATTTTGCCAAGTGTTTCAAGGAGAAGTACGGCGTGCTTCCGGCGGAGTACGCCCGTCGGAATAATGAGGAAAATCATTAATACAGTACCTTTTATGAAGCGATTGATTCTATTTGCGATGGGGTTGGCGTTTGCCCTTCAGGGGGCCGCTGCCCAGAACGGACCCGTAAAAATGTGGGAGGGAACCATAGACCTGCCGACCTACCGTGTGGCCGCTCCGGAGAAGGCGCCGCTTTTTGCACGTGACTTCGCCTATCAGCGGGCCAAGCGCTGGGTCTATCCCTATGCGATGAATGACAACCCCACCCGGGTGAAGGTGGATTCTACGCACCGTGCATTGTATCTGGAGAACGATTATATAAAGGTATGCGTACTGCCCGATATCGGAGGGCGCTTGTTCTACGCGACGGACAAGACCAACGGATATGAGATTTTTTATCGGCAGACCGTCATCAAACCTGCGAATGTGGGCATGCTCGGCGCCTGGATTTCCGGAGGTGTTGAGTGGAACGTCTTCCATCACCACCGTGCCACCAGCCAGTTCCCCATCGACTCGAAACTCGTGGACAACGGGGACGGCTCCAAGACCATCTGGGTGGGCGAAATCGAAAATCGTCACCGCATGAGCTGGGCCATCGGCATGACGCTGCGTCCGGAGACCAGTTATATCGAGGTGACCGGCCGTTTCTTCAATGACAGCCCGGACCGCAACTCCATGCTGCACTGGAACAATGTGGCCACCCATGCCAATGAGAACTACCAGATTATCTTTCCCGAGAGCACGCAGTTCGGCATGTTCCATCATAAACTCAGCCATATCCACTGGCCGGTGGCGAACGAGCCCTACAAGGGCAATCCCGATTTTGTCGGCGTGGACGTGAGTTACTGGAAGAACCTCCCGTCGCTGACCGGCGACTCCGTGTTTATCCAGGACCTGCAGGACGACTATGTGGGCGGATACGATCATGGCAAGGACGCCGGAACCATGCTGGCCGGCAACCATCATATCAACAAGGGCGGCAAGTTCTGGACCTGGGGCCACAAGGCGTATGGCCATGCCTGGGACTGCGTCACCCTGACCGATTCCGACGGCGCCTACGTGGAACTGATGACTTCCGCCTATTCCGACAACCAGCCCGATTATTGCTGGCTCAATCCGTATGAGACCAAGGAATTCACCGCTTACTGGTACGGTATCCGCAACCTCCGGCATGTGAACCGGGGGAACGAGAAGGCTACCGTCAATATGGATATCGATCCCTCCGGGGCCATCCATGTGGCCGCCAATGTGACGCGCATCCGCAAGGGAGCCCGTATCGAGGTTACCCGGGGCGGAAAGGTGCTCTACAGCAAGACTGCGCTCATGGCTCCCGACAAGCCTTTTGCGGATGATTTTACCGTATCCCCGGAAGAGGTGGCCGATCCCACGCAGGTGCTGCTGAGCCTTTACAGCGCGGAGGGCGAACTGCTCATCGACTATCACCCCGTCAAACATGATATCAACTCCCCGCTTCCCGAGGACCTGAAGCCCGTGAACCCGGATCCGAAGAGCATCGAGAATACCGAGGAGTGCTACTATGTGGGTATGCGCAACCTGCAGTTCCATCAGGCGCACGTCGATCCCAATGACTACTTCTACGAGGTGCTGCGCCGCGATCCCGGCGATGTCCGCGCGAACACTCAGCTCGGCATTTTCTTCCGCAGGAACGGGGACAATGAGAACGCGAAGAAGCACCTGCGTGCCGCGCTGGTCCGCCAGTGTGCGAATTATACCCGCGTCGCAGACGGCGAGGCGATGTATAACCTGGGCCTCGTACTCAAGGGCGAGGGGAACTGGCGCGACGCCGTCGATACCCTCTACCGCGCGGCCTGGGATTACGAATATGCTTCGGCGGCTTACTATCAGCTGGCACAGATTTCCTCGCTGACCGGGAAGGCAGTGCAGGCGCTGCAGGAGTCCGGCATGGCCGTGAATTACAACGGCATGAACATCGATGCGAAGAACCTCCGCACCACGCTGCTCCGCAAAGCGGGCAGGAAGGCCGAGGCCATCGCGCTTGCAAAGGACGTGCAGACCTTCGACCCCCTGAACTACTATGCCGCCCGCGAACTGGCGGAAATGGGTGCCGCGCCCAAAGCGGAGTTCGTGAAGTTGTTGCGCGGCGTCCCCGAGAGTTATCTGGAACTGGCGCTCTATTATTTCAATAACGGATTCCCCGAGGACGGAGAAGCGGTACTGGCCGAATCCGAAGCCATCCGGCCGTATCCGACGACGGAATATTACCTGGGGTACCTGGCTGATGCGAAAGGGGACAAGGCGGCTGCGGAAGCCTGGTTTACGAAGGCTGAAAACGCCTCCTTCGACTATGTCTATCCCTTCCGCCTGGAGACCGTCCGCGTGTATGCCAAGGCGCTGGAATACCATCCTTCCGCCGCGAATACCTGGTATTACCTGGGAAACCTCTGGTATCAGAAACAGCCGGAGAAGGCTCTGGAAGCCTGGGAAAAGGCCGTGGAATGCCGTTCGGACTTTGCGATGGCGCTGCGCAACCTCGGCTGGTACTGGCGCTTCAAGGATGAGTATCACACCAAGGATGCCGCAGATTACGACAAGGCCGTCGCCTATTATTTGCAGGCGATTGCCGCCGATCCCGCTTCTGCGGTATTCCTCACCGAGTGCGATGAAATCATGGAACACATCAATGCCCCGCTCGAACAGCGCCATGCGCTCTTCGCAGGGAAGAAAGCGGTCTATGAGCAGCGCTACGACAGCGAAGTGCGCGCCCTGCGCCAGATGGTGCTTGCCGGGGAATATGAGCCCGCCTATGCATCCCTGACCTCCCGTGAGTACAGCCGCCGCGAGCATATCGACGACCTTCACGATGCTTACGTCGATCTTTGCCAGCTGCTTGCCCTCAAGGCCTGGAAGGAAGGCGACGATGCGAAGGCGCTGGAGTACCAGCTCGCCTCCAACGAATATCCCGAGCCCATGGGATATGCCCATCTGGAGTATTATGCCCGCGATGCGCAGGTGTATTACAATATCGGCCTTGCCTACGAGAAACTCGGTCAAAAGGAAGCGGCCGGGGAGTGGTATGAGAAGGCCGCCCGGACAGAAGTGAAGGACAAAGATGCGAAATACCTTTACGAGAAAGGACTGGCGCTGGAGAAACTGGGCCGCAAGGCGGAAGTCAGGCCGCTCTACAAGCATATCGTGGCCTGCGGCCGGGCGCAGTACACCGAATCCTTCAACCGCTTCTTCGAGAGTTTCGACCGCGGTCCCTTCGAGCAGGATATCAATACCGACGCCTACTATACGCAGGCCGTCGGATACAAGGCGCTGGGCCGGAAGGGGAAGGCGCGCAAACTGTTCCGCAAGGCGCTTGCCGAGCGCAACGATAACCTTTGGGCCATCTATTATCTGAATAACGAATAAGTCGCAAGGGATGAAACGGCTGGCGCTTGTCCTTCTGGCATCTGTCCTGTTCCCGCTGCTCTCTGAAGCGGCGGGCAGGAAAAAAACGGCCGGGGCGGAGGACGGTTTTGACGTCTATCTGCTGATCGGCGAGGCCAATATGGCGGGCCGGGGCTTTCTGGACCCGAGGGACAAGTTTGCCTTGGACGGCGTCTTTCTTCTCAATGACCGCGGGGAAGTCGTACCTGCGACACAGCCGCTGAACCGTTATTCCTCCGTGCGTTGCCTGCTCAAGTGGCAGGCGACCTGCCTGGGCGGCGCCTTTGCCGAAGATGTGCACCGGGCGACGGGCCGCAGGATCCTGCTGGTGGTGAATGCCCGCGGCGAGACTTCCGCCCGCCAGTGGCTGCCCGGCGCGGAAGGCATCGTCGCCAAGGCTTCTTCCGATGATTTGTTCAACGAGGGAGAGACCCTCCCTTCGCTCTACGACGAGGCCGTCCGCCGTACCCGCGAGGCGCTCCGTTACGGGAAACTCAAGGCCATCCTCTGGCACCAGGGCGAGCGGGATGCCTATGAGCAATATGCCCCGCTCTGGGCCGGAAAGGTGGAGGAAATCGCCTCTTCCCTGCGTTCCGACCTCAAGTGCGGTCCCGTCCCTTTTATCGCCGGGGAGACCAATGAGGCCTTTGAACGGAGTACTTTCATCAATCCGGAAATCCAGGGGCTTCCGAAGATGCTGTCCCGCTGTGATTATGTGCCTGCGGAAGGCTGTCTGGTGAACAAAAACCAGAAGAGTTTCAGCCGTCAGGGCGTGACGCTGCTCGGGCACCGTTATGCCTCCAAGGTGTTGCAGATGGTCTATGGCTGGAGCCCGGAGAAGGCGGATGCCGTCTGTCGCCTTGGGGGAGAGCAAGCCTATGCAGGCGCTCCGCTGGATAACGACGGAATGTACACGCTCTGCGATTTTGATGCGCGCTGCTGTGCGGTTGGCGAGGCCAATACCCGTTTTTCGGTGGTGCCCAACCCGGCTCCGGATGCCGTGAATGCCTCCGCGCTGGTGGGACGCATCGAACTGCAAGGCGGAACCTGGGACTGTATTTCCCTTAATCCGAGCTCTCCGCTGGACTTTGGTGGCGGGAAGACGGAAATCCGTTTCAAGGTGCTTCCGCCCGCGGACGGGGCTTCCCTGAGCGTCAAGCTTACGCCCTTCCGCAGCAAATGCTGCGAGCCCGTGAAAGTGGAAATTCCCCTCAAGGCATCAGGCGGATGGCAGGAGGTCGTGGTGGACCTCTCGCAGTACGCTGCGTATTCCAATTACTTCCAGAAATTTTATCTGATGCCTGACGGAGGGGAACGTATCCGTCGTGTCTGGTATTTTGACGATGTGCTGATTCCCGACGACGACCTTTCGTCCCTGAGCCTCTTCCGGCGGGCGGCACCGCCCCTCAAGGCGGACAAGTCCAAATCCTGGATGAGCAATTCCATCGCCAATCCGGGCATTCTCCGGCCGGAACAGACCCTGGACGGGCGCTGGTGGCTGATGGTGCGCGGCGGTGACGGAAGACAAGGGCATAACGGCTACTTTACCCAGGAGGCGGAAGGCTTCAACCCGCTGGGAGGATGGCAGGACCACGACGCGAACCCGACGATGCCTGCGGGCTGGTGGGGCGAAGAGGACGCATCCACCGCCATCGACCCCTGCGGATTTACCGTGGACGGGACGTTCTACTATTATTATAAGGGTATTGCCAAAGGCGGAGTCAATAGCGTGCTGGTCGCCCGGACCACGGACGGGAAGCGGTTTGAGAAGGTGCTTCCGATATGGAAGTCCGATTGCGGCGTGGCCGACGTGGGGAAATGGAACGGGAAGTACTGGCTCTATGTGGCGCGCCGGATCTATTTCTATGAGCATCCGGAATCCTCGGAAGGCGCCGTCTGCTGCGATATCCTTGAACCCGGCGGGGGACCGGACAACTGTGACTGGTACTCTATCAACGGAGGAAAAATGCTGTATATGGACGGGAAATGGTTCCTTTTCTACCAGGCGGGGGTCTGCAATCCCGATTTTCCGGGACGTATCCATGTCGCCTGGTCCGATGACCTGCTGCATTTTACGAAGGTACAGAACCCTCAGCCGCTCTTTACCCGCGGACCTCGCGGGGCGTGGGACCAGGGCGCCGTCTGGGCGCCGAGCGTCTTTGAATACGGAGGAACGCTCTACATGTATTACGAAGGCTGGGGTGTGGAAGGTGCCGTCACCAACCGCGACCGCCAGTATTTCCGTGACGGTGACGGCGGCCATTCCCAAATCGGGATTGCCGCCTGCTCCAAGGATGATTTCCTCAAATGGTGCGGCCTATGAAAAATCGCGCTGTCTTCCTGCTTGGCTGCCTTTTCGCGTTTTCCTGCTCCCCGTTGCGCGATGGGGAGGTGACGCGTTTTGCCGTCCGGCTTCCCTCCGATGCGGAGACCCGGGTACACATGGGCGCGAAGGCAGGGGAGACCTATCCGCTGCTTTGGTCTCCGGGAGACCGTATCTGCGTGAACGGACGCACCTCCTCTCCGGTGGATATCGCTGAAACCGGTACGCGCGAGGCGCATTTTACCTTTTCCGGAACGCTGGCGGCACCTTTTCTTGCCGTTCATCCCGAAAGTGCCTATCTGGACGGAACACGGCTGCGCTTCCCTTCGGTACAGACGCACAAGGATGCCTCCTGTGCCTATAACAGCAGCGTCCTGGCCGGCCGTTCACAGCAGTTGGAGGAAGGGATTGCGCTGCAGGCCGTCAGCGGTTACATCCGTTTCCGCATCGACAAGGGCGATTATTCCGGCACGCTGAAGAAACTCTCGCTGCGCGGCAATGGCGGGGCTCCGCTGGCGGGCGATTTTTCGCTGGGGTTCGATGCGGACGGTGCTCCGGAACTCGGTCCCTGCATCGCCCCGGCGGAGGAAGTCGTGCTCAGCGCGCTTTCCGCTTCCGGTGAATACATCGTGGCCCTGCCGCCGGTGGACCTCCCGCAGGGTTTTACCCTGACCGTCTATGGCAGCCGGTCGGATTTTATGCGGGTGCGGACGACGGACCCGGTGCGGATCCGCTCCGGCGTGCTACTCAATGCCCCGGCCCTGAGTTATGCGGCGAACGGGACCCTCATCGACGGGAGCGTCCCGGACTACCTTTCCGGAGAGGCCCCGGACCTTTACCTGCTGACGGATTTTGAGACCCGCTACTGTGAGCGTGTAGCCGCGACGGTGGATTTTGCGACCTGCGCAAATCCCTTGAAGGAAGGGATCAACCCTTCGGATTCCTGCCTGCAGATTACCACCGCCGGCCGGACCTACGACTGTGCCGCGCTGTATTCCCCCTTTTCGCTGGACTACGGGCTGCGGACCGCGGAAATCCGGATGAAGGTGCTGCCTCCGCGGGCGAATGCGCCCTTTGCCATCAAACTGTCGCCCGTCAATACGGCAACCTGTCCCGAAACGCTGCTCAGTTGCACGCTGGGACCCGCAGGGGAGTGGCAGGAAATCAGTTTCGACCTTTCGCCCTATGTCCGATATTCGAATTTCTACCGTCGTATCTATGTCTATCCGGATTACGGTGTAAAGCTTTCCTCCGTCTGGTATATTGACGATCTATATGTTCCGGACGACGATATTTCCGCCTTTTCGCTCTTTAAGCGTGCCGCCCCGCCGATGCTGCCGGACCCCTCGAAATTTTGGATGAGCAATTCCATCGCCAATCCGCATATCCTCACGCCGGAGCGGACGCTGGACGGAAAGTGGTGGCTGCTGACCCGCGGCGGCGACAAATACAAAGGCCGTCTGGGGTATTATACGCAGGACGCAGCGTCCTTTCACCCGCTCGGGCCTTGGCAGTACCATCCGGGCAATCCCATCATTGACGTGAACATTCACGGCGAGGAAGTAGATTCCTTCCAGGCCATCGACCCCTGCGGATTTGTCGTGGACGGTGTCTTTTACCTTTATTACAAAGGAAACGGCTGGAAGGACGGGGCGATGACGAGCACCGTCCTGCTGGCGACATCCACGGACGGGCAGACATTCACCCCGGTCATGACGCCGTGGAAGTCCGGAATCGGTGTGGCGGATGTAGTGCAGTGGAATGGAAAGTACTGGCTCTATGTAGCGCGGCGCATCTATGAATTTACAGACCTGATGAGCGGGGAGGGTGCCGTTGAGCACAAGGACATCCTTCTGCCCGGAGGAGGGCCGGACAACTGCGACTGGTACTCCATCAACGGCGGCAAACTGTTCTATATGGACGGCCGCTGGTTCCTGTTCTATCAGGCGGGGACCCGCAACCCGGATTTTCCGGGCCGCTTCCATGTGGCCTGGTCGTCGGATATGTTGCATTGGACCAAGGTGGGCAATCCCCGCCCGCTGTTTACCCGGGGGCCGCGCGGAGCCTGGGATCAGGGGGCCATCTGGGCGCCCAGCGTCTTTGAATGGCAGGGGAATCTGTATATGTACTATGAGGGTTGGGGCATCGAGGGCGCGGTACCGAACCGTGACGAGGCCTATTTCCTTGATAAAATCGGCGGGCATTCGCAAATAGGCATAGCCGTATGCTCCAAAACGGATTTCCTTAACTGGTGTGGACTATGAAAAAAATGTGGATGCTTTGGGCTGTCCTGCTCTGCAGCATACCCTCCCTGCCGGCAAGGTCCCAGTGGACTGCGGAACAGGCCCAGACCTGGTGGGACGGGACGGAATGGACCGTGGGAATGACCCTGCAAGTTCCCGCAGGAGAGGGACTTCCCAAAGCGTTTCAGGATGAACTTCAGTTGTGCAGGGACCTGGGCTGCAATGCGGTGCAGTTGATGCTGGACTGCTCCAGCCCTGCAGGCGACCGGCTGCGCCTGGCCCTGGAAGCGGTAAACGGGGCCGGGATGCAGGCCGTCGTGGCAACGGCGAATACGCTGGACCCGGCACCGCTCTGCGCGAAGTTTGCCGCCGACAAACGTATCCTCGCATGGAATCTGCTGCCCGATGCGGAATCGGCCCTGGACGGCGTAAAGGAAGTGATACCCGTCATTTCCGGGATTTTTTCGGCCGTCCGTGCCAAAAATGTGCGGCAGCCGCTCTGTGCGACGGTGGACTGCCCTTATCCGTACAGCGACAGGCCCTTCGGCCGCATTGACATTTTTTCGGCGATGGCCATGCAGGGCGACATCTTCGCCTTCCGCTGCAAGGGCCCGGTGAAGGAGTTGCAGGACTGCATCGGCAGGTTCAGCGTTTTCCGCAGGCCCCTGCTCTGTCTGGATTATCTCGACCGTGAAGGAGAATCGACCCTGGACCGCTGCCTTCCGCTGCTTAAAAAAGAGAAAGTGGGGGCGTTCTGTCCTTTGAGCGCCATCTGGAAGGAGGGGGAAACCCCTTTCAGCGTGGCTGAACCCGATATGTTCCGGCGCCTCGCTCTCAAAAAGGATATCGCCGGCGCAAATGCGGCTTTCCGGGAGACCGGCTGGGGCATCAGCGCCCCGGACCCTGCCAGCGTCAGGCAGTGGACGGCACAGCAGGCCCGGGACTGGTGGGCCAGGCAGGAGTGGCCGGTGGGCTGTATGATGACACCCCTGGGTAGCCGGAACCAGTATGGCGTGTGGCAGGCGGAGACCTTTGACCCGGCGGTGCTCACACGGGAATTCAATGTCTGCAAGAACCTCGGGTTCAATGTGGTGCGCCTCTATCTGCATGAAGATATGTGGTTCCAGGATGCGGAAGGCTTCAAGGCGCGTATCGACGAGGTGCTCTCCATCGCTGCCGCGCGGGGCATCCGGATTACCTTCACTTTCTGTACCAACGGAGGCTCCAGCCGCCCCAGTCCCGACGGGGTACAGCCCCCTCATGCAGGCTGGGTGCAGAGTCCCAAAGACGATATCTTCTTTGACGAGTCTCGCTGGCCGCAGTTCAAGGCCTATATGCAGGATATCCTCCGGACTTTCGGGAAGGATGAGCGCATCTTCTACTGGCTCCTTTGGAACGAACCGGAAAACCTGCGCTCGGCCCAGCGCCGCCGTGACGTGATGAAACTGATGGCCCGGATGTACGAATGGGCCTGGGAGGTGCGGCCTTCGCAGCCGCTTTCCAGTTCGCCCTGGTTCCCCTTCAACCCTGACGGGAGCCTGCGTTCGCGTTATGACGTGGAAGCCTTCGCGCATTGTTATTCGGACATTTGCGTGTTCCACTGCTATCGTCCGCCCCTGCAGTTGGAGAAATTTATCGCTACGCTTTCGCAGCTGCGCCGGCCCATGGTCTGCGAGGAATATATGGCGCGGAATCTTGGCTCCCATTTCGATTTCTACCTTCCGGTTCTCAAAAGGGAAAAGATAGCGGCCATCAACTGGGGGCTGGTACATACCTTTGCACCTGGCGAAAAGCCCGATGCGATATGGCAGCATGGGATTTTCTACAATGATGCGAAGACGCCCTATAATCCTGCAGAAGTGGACTTTATCCGCAGTGTCTGTGCTGATAAATCCACGGCCGGGCAGGGCGCACGATATCCCTTGGAATAATCCGTGTAACGAATAGAGAGATGATGAAAAAGATTTTGATGCTTGTTGCGCTCGCCGGCCTCTGCCTGGGTGCCGAGGCGGCCAATAAGAAGAAGACGGAAGCGCCGGTCCGGCCTGTCTGCACGCAGTGGACCCCTGAACAGGCGCGTGCCTGGTGGGCGGATAAGGAGTGGCCGGTAGGCTGCTGCTTTGTTCCCTCCTATGCCGTGAACCAGTTCGAGATGTGGCAGGACGAGACGTTCAATCTCCCTGTGCTGGACAAGGAGTTCGGCCTGTGCGAGGAACTGGGATTCAACCTTGTGCGCATCTATCTGCACGAAAAACTCTGGTGGGCGGATGCCGACGCTTTCAAGAAGAAGATTGACAAGGTGCTCGAATGCTGCGCCTCCCACGGCCTGAAGGTGACGTTCACCTTCTGTACCAATGGCGGCGGCGAGCAGGAACTCGGTCCCCAGCCCGCCCCCCAGCCGGGGATCCATGGCGGCGGGCGCTGGTGCTGCAGTCCCTCTACCGAGATGATGAACAATCCGGAACTCTGGCCCCGGTTCAAGGCCTATCTGCAGGATATCCTGCGGACTTACGGCAATGACGACCGCATCCTTTACTGGTGCCTCCAGAATGAGCCGGAGAACATCAAGAAGGACCGCGACCCGCTGGAGTGGATGAAGGCCCTTTATCAGTGGGCCTGGGAAGTGCGCCCCTCGCAGCCGCTTTCCTCACCGGTTTGGCAGCGTCCCGGTTTCCACGGAGCGACCACCAAGCTCGACGAGATCGTCGTGGCGCTCGGCTGGTCCGACATCATTACCTTCCATTGCTACTATGGTCCCGAAGAACTGGAAACCTTCATCAAGATGCTTTCCCGTTTCCGCCGACCGATGGTGTGCCAGGAGTATATGGGACGCACGCTGGGCAGCACCTTCGAGTTCTGCATGCCGGTTCTCAAGCGCGAGAAGGTCGGTGCCCTGAACTGGGGCCTTGTGGAGGGAAAGTGCAAATACCGCTATCCCTGGGGGCATAAGCCCGAACAGGGGGAGCCTGACATTTGGTTCCACAGTATTTTCTGGGAGGATTATACCCCCTGGAGGGAGTCCGAGGTGCAGTTCATCAAACAGGAAACGGCGGACAAGTCCGTTGCGGGCAAAGAGGCGAAATATCCCATTGGCAAATAATCTTTGCTATGCGTATTGCATCAGGTTGCTATCTGCTCCCTGTTGCTTCGCAACTCTATCAGGGTAAATGGTCGCAGGTAGCAAACCTTCTGCAAATGAGCGCGCATAGCACATTTAATTTTTAATTTATAGATAATCATGATAACAAGAAAACAGTTTATGTTATTTGTTATTCTGTTGGTTACTGCCGTTTTGACAACTGGTTGTGAGAAGCAAGCTATACAGGAGGGAACGGTGATCCGGGCGACGGTGGACGAAGCGTCGCGTACGGCCCTGGACGGTGTGAAGGTGCTTTGGAGCGAGGGGGACGCTATCGTGGTGAACGGAGCGGCCTCGACCTCGACGACGCTCAAGGAAGGCGGCCGGAGTGCGGAGTTTACCTTCGCGGGGACGCTGTCGGCGCCTTACTATGCGCTGTCTCCCGCATCGGGCTATGTGTCGGGCTCTTATGTACCGTCGAGCGGCCGCTACGGCAGTATCGTGCTTCCGGCGGAGCAGACCTGGACGGAGGGGAGTTTCGACCCTTCGGCAGCGCTGATGTACGGCTACAGCGCATCGACCCCCGACGTGAACTTCCACCTCGGCGTGGCTTTCATCCGTTTTACCCTTACGGGCGGTGACGGCGGCCATGCCATCAAACGGATCGAGATATCTTCGCCCGGCGGTGAGGACATGAGCGGAACCTTCATCCTGAAGTCCGGTCCCGTGCTGGAATTTGACGATGCCGGACATGCCGGG
Source organism: Bacteroidales bacterium (assembly GCA_017445015.1). Taxonomy (GTDB): domain Bacteria; phylum Bacteroidota; class Bacteroidia; order Bacteroidales; family UBA932; genus Cryptobacteroides. Next base: position 25,106 of record JAFSVL010000090.1, read on the forward strand.
GGAGTCATCGTCAGTGCGGAGGGCGGCATCCCGCTCGGGTCTTCCGTCATGGCCGCCATCGCGCCCGGGAATTACCCTTCGGGCCTGCGCGTCCGCATCGTGGATATGGAAAACCATTATCAGGACATCCGTTCCTCCGCAGCGTTCAGCGCCGTCGCGGGCACCGTGTACAATACTTCGGTGAACTTTACGCCCAAGGGGACGCTCATCGAAGGTTCGACCTCCGACTCTTCCGGAGAAGGGAGCATCCCCTATGTGACCAGTTCCACCGTGCGTGTGGGAATCATGGGCGATTCGATTTCCACGTTCAAAAACTGGATTCCCTCGGCCTTCGCGGCCTACTACCCCCACTCCTACAACGGCAAGAGCCTGACGGAGGTGGAGCAGACCTGGTGGTACCGCTTGATTTATGACCTGATGCCGGATGCGGTCCTGGACAAGAATCTCTCCTACAGCGGTTCCTTCGTGACGAAACTCGACGACGGAAGAGCCCGCGACGCGTGGACCTTCCCCATGCGCTGCGCCATGTATGAGGATCCGGACATCATTATCCTGCACGGCGGAACCAACGACCGCGGCATCTCCCGGGGGGCGATGGTGCCGCTGGGTACCTACGATTATGATACCCCGGTGGAAGAACTGGACATCCGCGCTTTCCGTTCCGCCTACATCAAGACCATCCGGCAGTTGCAGGCCAATTATCCCGGCGTGCAGCTTGTCTGCCTGATCAACAGCGTGCTCTACACGGAAAATACGGCGGACCAGACCAAGAACTACAAGTTGCTCGGGGAATCGATCCAGGCCATCGCGGACCACTACGGACTGCCGGTCGTCAGCCTGAAGGATGTCTCTTACGGTACCCTGGACGGGCTGCATCCCGATCCGGAAGGTTCGCTCGTCATCGCGGGCGTCGTCCATAACCGCCTGGCGCAGGAAGAATTGTTGCACTACAAACGGCATTGATATGAAAAAGTTTTGCATGGCAGCCGCGGCACTGCTGCTGGCGGTGATACCGGCATCGGCCGGGAAGAAGGCCAGGGCCCGCAAAGCGGCGCCCCAGCCTGTACTGGAGGTCCCCAATCTCCGCTTTGAACTCAGCGAGGATGCGTCCCGGGGTATATTCGTCCTTCCGGGACGAGAGGAAAGCGCGTCACGCGATGCGGACTTCTGGCGTCTCATCCTCGATGACGGACAGCGCACGGAGATTCCGGTCCTTTCCAGCCGGCAGAAAGGGACTTTCCGCTTCGAGAAAGACGGAGCCCTTGTCGTGGAGTATGCACAGGTGGTGTCGGAATACGGGGACGTCTATCCCGTTTCCGTCAGCATCCGCATCGAGAAAGCGGACGGGCTGTTGCGTTTTACGCCCGAACTGGAAAACCGTGCGGAGGGCATACGCATCAACGAATGCTTCTGTCCCATGGCGGATTTTACCTCGTTCTGCGGCGACAAAAAGGCCGATGCGCTTTATTGGCCGGAAGGCCCCGGCATGCGCTATCGCGACCCCTGGGCCTGGATGGAGTCCAAGACGGCGGCCTATTACCAGCACGACGAATATGAAACGCACGTAAACCTCATATATCCCCGCGCCTCGATGTGCTGGTACGGCATCCAGTCCGCGGACAAATTCTTCTACATCAGCCGTCAGGATCCGGAGATGCGCCTCTGTTTCTTGAGCCTGCGGCACCGTATCGGCGGGGACAATCTCAGTTGCAGCATCGACCATTGGCCGATGACGCGCTGCGGCGAAAAGATGACGCTTCCTCCGACGGTCGTGGGGTTGCTGGACGGCGACTGGCGTGCCGGGGCGGACCGCTATCGCGCTTGGGCGGATAAGACATTTTACAAGCCCCTGCAGATGCACGACTGGATGCGGACGATGACCGGTTTCCAGCGCGTGATCATGCGTTCCCAGTACGGGGAGGACTATTATACGCCCGCCGATCTGCCCGCACTCTATGAGGAAGGGGCGAAATACGGCATCAAGACCCTGTTCCTCTTTGCCTGGTGGAAAGAGGGGATGGACCGTGCCTATCCCAAATATGAGGAAGCCTATCCCGGCGCGTTCAAGGACCTTGCGGACAACATCCGGAAGGTGCAGGAAATGGGCGGCCGGGTGATTCTGGAGTGCAATTGTCACTTCATGGACCCGAAGAGCGATTTTTATAGGCAATATGGAGCCGAATGCCGTTTGCTGGATATCAATGGCAACGAGTATCATCCCGCCTTCGTGTATGCGGGCCGGGGAGAGTTGCGGCAGCGTTTCGGCAGTGTGCAGTTTCCGCTGGCCTGTGAGGGTTCGCCGCGCTGGCGCAGGCAACTCGCGGATCAGGTGCGCCTGCTCGAATCTTTCGGTGCGGACTGCCTCTTCATGGACTGCTACGGTTTCTGCCCTTATCAGCCCTGTTTTAACGATACCCACGACCACGGTCCCCGTGTCGATGAGGCCTGGAAGTATCATCGCATGATTTTCCAGGATGCGATGGACTTTTCCTACAGCAGGGACAAGGTGCTCGGCACCGAGGGGGTGACCGATATCGCCGGAGCCTATTGCCAGTTGCTGCACGGCAATATCCAGGCGGATTACAAGGTAAAGGGCAACCAGTTCCCGCAACTCTTCCGCTATACCTTCCCGGAGCCGGTGACGACCGAACGCGGTTTCCTTTCCTCGAAGGGCGATTACCGCAGGCAGGTCAAGTGTGCGCTGGTAATGGGTGAGCGTTATGATTCTCAGCTCTGGGTCTGCCGCAAAGGCATGGCCGCTGATCCCGCGTATGCGGAGCCGATGGGGTGGTGCGCCTCCAAACTCGACGAATGGGGCGAATATTTTTATTATGGCAAATTTACGGTCATCGATACCTCGGAATTGCCCTATTACGTCAAGCGTTCCGAATGGTACAGCGCGGATGGCCGGACCCTTTTGCGGGTGCTTTATAATGCGGCGGAAAGGACCGCCGCGCAAGTGTGCGGCGTGACCCTCAAGCCCGATGAGATGCGCTTCGATGTTTTCAAAACGGAAGAGTATTTGAAGAAATAATGGCTAAAAGAGTATCTGTTTATTTGTTATCCGCCGCCCTGTTCCTGTCAATGGGTTGCAGGGCCCTTGAGATGGCGGAAACGGAAGGGACGGTGATCGGGGCCACCATCGAGGGATCGCGTACGGTATTGGACGGGACGAAGGTCCTGTGGACTGCGGCAGACGGAATTGTGGTGAACGGGGCGCTGTCATCCTCGACGACGGTCAGGGACGGCGGGCGGAATGCGGAGTTCAGTTTCAGCGGAACGCTCGGCAGTCCCTACTATGCCTTGTACCCCTCGTCCCGCTTTATTGCGGACTCCTATATCCCCGCAGCCGGCTCCTACGGAAGCATAACGCTTCCGCGGGAACAGGCCTGGACGGAGGGGAGTTTCGACCCTTCCGCCGCGGTGATGTACGGCACTTCCGCCGATACGCCCGATGTCAATTTCCACCTCGGCGCGGCGTTTATCCGCTTTACCGTCTCCGGCGGGGGCTATCCTGCGCTCAAGCGCATCGAAATATCTTCGCTCGGCGATGAAGATATGAGCGGTACGCTGGTGCTGAAGTCCGGTCCGGTGCTGGAACTCAGTCCCGATACGCATACCGGCGGAGTGACCGTGCGTGCGGAAGAGGGGATTCCGGCCGGTGCTCCGGTGATGGCCGCCATCGCGCCTCAAACCTACGCATCGGGCATCCGTGTGCGCCTTGTCGATATGGAGAACCACTTTCAGGATATCCGTTCTACGAAGACCTTTTCCGCAGTGGCGGGGACGGTATATAACACTTCCGTGACCTTCGCGCCGACGGGCACGCTCGTCGAAGGTGCAACCGAAGCGGGCGAAGATGGCGGAGAACTCCCGAGCGGCCTCCCTTTGAAAATCCTCTTTATCGGCAACAGCCACACTGTCGATGCCACGGACCTTCTGCCCTTCATGCTGAACAGCGCCGGCGTGCGGAATGTGGAAATCACCCGTACCTATCACGGCGGATACTATCTGGTGGGATACAACACGAATTATGCCCAGCCCGACATCTGCTCCATCATGACGTGGAAATCCGGGCAGATGCGCATGCGCGGTGTCCTGACCAATGACCATTCCCTCAAGGAGGCGGTCGAGGCCGGTCCCTACGATATCGTCGTGCTGCAGGAGTACGCCGGCAGCAGTTATTGCTGGGACTGGTCGAAGGATAATTTCGCCGAACGTGCCGCGGTGCAGGGGCTCATCTCCAAAATCAAGGCGTTCAGCCCCGATGTCAAACTCTATTACTATCTTTCGCATACTTTCGGAACGGGAAACAGTTCGCTCATAAAGAATTTCAATGACGACAACGTTCTCCAGTTCAATACCTGTATCGAGGGCAATGCGCGGCACATGATGGACCCGGAGGAAGGTTTCGGTTTTGAACACATGATTTCTACGGCGGCGCTGATGCAGAACCTCCGCACCAGTGCCCTGAACATCGATAACGGCAAGGACCTCTTCCGCGGTGACGCGCTGCACATGGATTACGGCGCCGTCCGCTATGCCGGGTCCTGCCTGTTGTGGAAGACCTTGCTCGAGGAATACACGGGTATCGACTATCGCGACGTGCCTTTCCGTTACCGGGAATTCTATCCTTCCGCCTCGGCCTATACCACGCCGGTCACCGACGGGAATATCGCCGTGCTTCATGCGGCCGTGGAGGCGGCCTATGCGCATCCGATGGAGATTACCGACCTTTCCGGAATCCCGGTCGATACGGAGTATGCGGATGATCCCGGCGCCACGACGATGGACCTGACCGGGGTGGACTTCGAACCCGCGACCTGGCCGGTGGACTTCAATATGGGCTTCATCGGCGGGGTGGCACAGGCCGGAACCGGCCCCCAGCCCTATTGGCTCAGCCACGGGGTCTGGGTCGGGGCCCAGTCCCAGTGCTTCGCCAAGTGGATTTCCGTATCGCGGCCGCGTCAGGATATCGTGTACAGCCGGACGACTACTCAGGGGACCGAGAGCAACAACCTCTCCTCTCCCAAGGTGCAGGGCGTCTGGACCGGGGACTACATGGAGTTCGTGATTCCGGTGCGGAACTTTGCTGCCGGAACCACCGTGAACCTCTATATCCCGATGTATGTGGACCATGCTCCCGTATTCTGGTATGTGGATTACCTGGACGGCGGCGTCTGGAAGTGCGACCATTCCGAAAAGACCTCGTATGGCGACAGCCCTTATACCCGCGACTGTACGGTAGCGCTCAATTATAAATTGAATTCCCTCAATGTGAAGATGACCTTTGCGAATGCCGTCCCCGAGGGCTATCTGCGCTTCCGCGTGCGTTGTGCCGACGGTACCATCCAGGCAGAGAGCGGCAATCCCGTGCAGCGAGATGAACCCCATGTCCAGAACGGAGCCTACTACTCCACCCTCTGTTTCTGGAGTACGAATTACAGCCGGGTCCGGTTTTCGATAGTTGATTAGCGTGAAGCGGGTTATACTCATACTGGCGTCGTTTTGGCTCGTGTGCTGTTCCCGGATGGAGACGGCGGGTGCGCAAGGACCGTTTTTCAACAATCCGGTCTGGCCGGAGAACTGGCCGGATCCGACGGTATTCTATGATGCGGGGACCTGCAACTGGCTCTCATTTTCAACGGAGGGTTCCGGGCGCAGGAACTATCTGGTGAGCAAGGACCTTGTTACCTGGCAGGACGGCGGCCGCCGCCTGATAGCGCCTTCCGCCTACACCCTGATGGCCAGTTATGCCCCGCACCGCTGGGCTCCCGCTTACGCTTATGTGGGCGGGAGGCACAGGCTGTACGTTTCGGTCGTGCGAACCGGGACGGGGGGACGCGATACGCGCATCGTGGCGCTGGGGTCGGACAACATACGTGGCCCCTATGAATTCGAGTCCGTCGTTACCGCCTGTGAGGACAGCGGCATCAAGGACACCATCGATCCCTTCGTGCTGGAGGCGGACGGAAAGGTCTGGATGGTGTTCGGCAGTACCGGCGGAATGTATATTCTGGAACTGACAGCGGACGGTACCGCTCCGGCTCCTTCCGCTGTGTGCCGGCACATTGCAGGACTGACGGATGAGGAGGACCGTAGCCGCTCGGGCGTGTACGAAGGCGCATACCTTTACTATCGCGACGGCTGGTGGTATCTTTTTGCCAGCGGCGGCTATTACGCCAATCATAGCTATAAACTCGTCTGTGGCCGCAGCAAGGTCATTACAGGCCCCTACAAAGACCGTAACGGCGTGGATATGAGGAAGGGGAAGGCCCCGGCACTGTTATCTAGCGAACCCGGCAACAAACTCGTTTTCGGACCCGGACATAACGGAGAGATCTTTACCGACAGTACCGGCCAGGACTATATGTTCTATCATTGCCACTACCGTTCCTCGCCCGGCATGGAGGAAACGCGCACGCTCTTTCTGCAGCGCCTTTTCTGGGACGACAAGGGCTGGCCCTATTTCCGGACAGGACACCCGCTGCCGGAAGACACCGCTCCACAGCTATAGTATCAGTGGAGGTTCCGTTCGAAGAAGTCGGTAATCTTGGAATTCATCTGCGCCCGCCAGGGACCGCGCACATTGTGGGCGGAAAGGGGATAGGGGAAGTAGTCGGGGCATTTCCCGGCTTCCACGCAGGCCTGCACGAAACTCAGTGAATGGAGATTCACCACCGTGTCGTCCAGTTGCCCCTGCATCAGCAGCAGGCGGCCCTGCAGGTTTTGGGCCTGGGGAATGAGACTGGTCTGCGCAAAGCCCTCCGGGTTGGTTTCGGGCGTGTCCATATAGCGCTCTCCGTACATCACCTCATACCATTTCCAGTCGATGACGGGACCGCCCGCCACCCCGGCTTTGTAGATTTGGGGATAGTGGGTCAACAGGGAGATGGCCATAAAGCCTCCGTAGCTCCAGCCATAGACACCTACGCGCGCTTCATCCGCCCAGGGCTCACGGAGCAGCGCCGTCAGCCCCGCCACCTGGTCTTCCATTTCAACCTGTCCGCAGCGGCGGTTGATGGCTTTTTCAAATGCGGCCCCCCGGTTCTGCGTGCCCCGGTTGTCCTGTACATAGACCACATAGCCGCGCTGGGCCATCAGCATTTCCCACATCCGGATATTCCCGAGCCATGCGTGCGTGACCATCTGCGAATGCGGCCCGCCGTAAACATAATGGATGACGGGATACTTGCCTTCGGGCGTCCAGCCCAGCGGCTTGATGAGCCGGTAGTAATTGTCCGTGACGCCGTCCGCAGACTTGACGGTGCCGAGCTCTACTTCACAGACGGCATAGTCCCCAAGCGGGTCGTCCGCCCGCAGCAGACCGTCCGTCACGGCTCCCCGCAGGTCGAGCACGGCGGAAACCCCGGGGGTGGAAGGGCTGCTCCATCGGTCCTGGAAGCCATTTCCGTCCGGAAGCACCCTGATTTCATGCCAGGCGGGGCCGGAAGTCAGCCGCTGCGGTTTTCCCGTGCGTACCTTCCCGTTCCGGGAGATGCTGACGGGAAGGCGGAAGAGGTGGTTTTCCACCGGTGAAACTTCGGCGCTGGTATAATAAAGGTAGCCGCCCCGGTTGCAGAGGTAACTCACATCCGCGTTGCAGCAGGTCAGGCGGGTAAGCTGCCGCCCCAGGGTATCGCAGAGATAAAGATTGCGCCAGCCGTCCCGGTTGTCCGTACGATAGATGAACCGGTCGCTGCGGCCTTCCCAGAACCAGATGGGGTCGAGGGGTTCCACCCATGCATCGTTGTGCTCGCTCAGGACGGTGCGCCTCAGGGAGCCGTCGGCGCTGCTGTAGGCATTCAGGTGAAGGTCGTGCTGGCTGCGGGACAGGACCTGTATATAAAGGGTACGTTCGTCCGGGGACCAGCTGACCCCCGTCAGGTAACGTTCATCGTCGAAGTCCGTAGGTGTGATGCAGACGGTCCCGCCGCTCACGCTGTCGTAAACCATCAGGCTCAGCCGCTCCGACGCCATGCCGTTCATCGGATAACGGACGAACCGGGCTTCTCCCGTCCTGGTGCGGATGTCCAGGATGGGATAGCGGCTTACCGCACGCTCGTCCTTGCGGTAGAAGGCGACTTTCCTCCCCGTCGGCGAGGGAAAAATCCCTCCGTCGATACCGAATTCATTGCGGGAAACGGCCTCTCCGTACACGATACCGTCTTCTTCGCTGCGGGCGATGCAGACTTCGTTCCCCTCGTCCGTCCTTTGGTAAACGCTTCCGTCCCGGCTGAAATAGCGGGGAACGAGGGTGGGAATGCCGCTGTCCGGCCAGTGCGGATACAAACTCCCGTCCACCACCGCCTCCTGCGTGATGCGCTTCCCCTCAGGGTTCCGCTCCGGCACCCGCACCAGCACCTGCCGCTGCGCATAAATTCCATTCGTGAGTCCCAGCGCCGTCGCCAGGAGAAGTATCAGATACCTTTTCATTTTAGAAACAATGAAAAAATGCGGGAGACGTCACACTGTATGGCGCGTCTCCCGCAGCGATAGGGGATTCAGGTCTTAGTCCAGTTTCGGACCGGCCTTCACAAGGGCCTTTCCGGCGTCGTTGCCTTCGTACTTGGCGAAGTTCTTGATGAAGCGGCCGGCGAGGTCTTTCGCCTTGGCCTCCCACTCGGCGGCGTCCTTATAGGTGTCGCGCGGATCGAGGATACCGGTATCCACACCTTCAAGGACGGTGGGAACATCGAAGTTGAAGAAGGGAATCTTCTTGGTAGGGGCCTTGTCGATGGACCCGTTCAGGATGGCGTCGATGATGCCGCGGGTATCACGGATGGAGATGCGCTTTCCGGTGCCGTTCCAGCCGGTGTTCACCAGATAGGCCTTTGCGCCGCTCTTTTCCATCTTTTTCACCAGTTCCTCGGCATACTTGGTGGGATGCAGTTCGAGGAAGGCCTGACCGAAGCAGGCGGAGAAGGTCGGGGTAGGCTCGGTGATGCCGCGCTCCGTACCGGCGAGTTTTGCGGTGAACCCGCTCAGGAAGTAGTACTTCGTCTGCTCGGGATCGAGGATGCTGACCGGAGGCAGGACACCGAAGGCGTCGGCGCTCAGGA